>CADCDP010000004.1 GCA_902800305.1 uncultured Bacteroidales bacterium | reverse complement strand
TTTAACACTCACTCAATATATCGTTGGCCATTGATATAATTTCTTCATTGTCAATCTCGATGTAGAACTCCTCTTCACGTCTGAACGCTTCATACACCAGCGCATTGAGCTTCTCAAACACCTCTTCCCCGTTCTCAATTCTCCGTTTCTTCGGGTACTCCACTTGGTTCCCGTCCTCGTCCGTGTAGTAGTGGAACACTGGCTCTCCAATCAGCACCTCACCCTCCACACATTGCTTGCTCCACCTGTGCCCGATATACACCTGCCTGTGCCCGGGGCACTTCGCCACCCGTAACCCCATCGGCGAGTACGGCGACCTTCCCACCTTCATCTGCCACCTCCCCACAGGCAGACAATACCTCGATGCCCCAGCGAACGTTTCCGCATAATCCCTGTACGCCGCCTCCCGTGCCTCACACACCATCCTCGGCACCTCTTCGCCATCCAAGAACACCTCCATCACCGACTTCGTGATAAGCTCGTCCCCATAATATCTGTGCAACTTGATAACCATTTTGACATTCGTTTTTTAAGTTTTAGACATTCGTTTTTTCATCGCATTTACCCTGCATCCCCCATCGTATTTACCTCGTACCTCCCATCGTAAACACCCTGCCGAGCCAGCCGCGCCCCTCATTTTTTTTGACGCTGCAAAGTTACGAAATTTCCATTGCGGTGTACGAATAATTTCCCACTTTTTTTCATTATTTCTCTCATTTTTTTCACACCCCTCACACACAGCTACACCGCTACACCGCTACAGTTCTCTAAACCCTATTTCCAACCCTCAAAATAGGCTTATATTTATATATATATAATATATATATTATATATATATAAATATAAAATTCTCCTTTGACTTTTCCACTACTTGTTTTCGAACTGTAGCACTGTAGCGGTGCAACGGTACGAGCAAGCCAGAAGGTGTTTGGGAAGTTATGGAATGAAAAGCCTGATACGTTGCGCTCGTATTTCAACAAAGCCCTTGAACAAAAGAAATCGCTGGATTTTCAAGAAAGCTCAAAAAAATCTTAAACTGATAATCAGTTACATAGATATAACCGTACCTACTACGCGTACCTACCACGTAGTAGGTGCGTTTTTTTTATTGCCTTTGCATCGTCAATAGTGACACAGAACCCTGAGCGGACGTGAGTGAAGAGAGGTTCGCGAGTGAAAATGGTACCAAATCTTGACACTCCTTGCTCACTAAAACTCAAAAACTATGCAAAACGTATTCATTAACAACCTCCAAATGGAAACACAGACAGTTTTCTGTCAGAATGGCAGTATCAACATCTATCCATGCTCGTTCGAGTTGGGTCAGCACATCGTAGTGGGCGGCGGCAATGCCAACCAGAAGGGACGCATGGTGACGGACGAGTCGGGCACGAGCCACTTCCACCCGTATGCGAAGGACAGCGGCAGCCGCTACCACACGCTGTTCACAACGGCACACGGGCAGGTGAAGGAGACGCAGGAGAGCGTCATCTTCGAGCTGCGATTCCCGAAGAAACTGGGCAGGGCACTCATCGAGGCGTTGCATCGGGAAGAAACGGAAGAACAACAGGCGTGGATTAAGACGCGGAGAACAGAAACACAATGGTGAATGAAAGGGAAAAGTGAAAAATGAAAAGTGAAAAATTTGCTACCGCATTTGAAACGAAAAAGTGAAAAATAAATGATATTATGAGCGTACATGTTATTACATATAATCAGGATGGGGCGAAGGTGATGCGCCCTGTCCTCTCACGAGACGAGTATCTGCGTCTGCGTGGAAGTGAAAAACAGAAGGCTATCTTGAAGGCTGTGCGTGAGGGTGACACGAAGTTGAAGCATCGGTTGGTGCAGATGAACTACTCGTGTGTGCCTGGTGAGGATGGTGCCCTGAAGGGATGCAAGACAGCATCGCGTTCGGTGGGTATGGACATCGACTTTGTGGCTCCCGAAGGATTGTCGGCAGAGGCACAGCAGAAGTGGATGGAGGAACAGATGGGACGTGTTCCCGAATTGGTGATGGCGAAGCGTGAAGCGTTGGGATTGCTCATGCTGGAGCGTTCGGCATCGAAGGGTTATCACCTCGTGTTCCGTCGCCACGAAGACCTCTCACAAGAGGAGAACTTGCGATGGGCAAGCGACTTGCTGGGCGTGAAGTTCGACGAGGGTGCGAAGGACATCACACGGGTGTTCTTCACCACAACGGCTGATGAGAACGAGCTGCTGTATTTGGACGATGAGGTGTTTGACCAAACTGAGACCCTCTCCCCATCCTTTCCCCATAATGGGGAGGGAGACCATGCGGTCAGTTCCCTATTGACAAACAAGCCGAAAGGTTCCCTCCTCCCCATTACGGGGGAGGGGCAGGGGGAGAGGGTCTCTTACAACGGCATTCCCTTCTCCGAAATCATCGCAAAGTACTGGGAACTGTTCAACGATGGGAAGACTCCTGTGGAGGGCGACCGCAACGTGAAGACCTACGAGTTGGCGATGACCCTGCGTAGCATTTGCGACTACTCTTTGGAGAAGATGCTCGCCGTAATTCCCAACTACTGGCACAAGACGGAGGGGGCAGACGAATGGCGCAAGACGATTGAGAATGCGCTGAAGGAGCCGCGTAAAGGGATGCCTTACCGATTGAAGCAGGTGCTGCAGGCATTGAAATCGGTGGCTGGTGTGAAAGCTTGCGGAGGTACTTTGACCTCTCCCCCACCCATGCCCAAACGTCTGCCACCACTCATCAAGCTTCTCACACGTAACGTGCCTTCGTTCTACAAGCCAGCTGTGGCAAGTGCTGTGTTCCCAGCCTTGGGTACACATCTGCATGGGGTGAAGTTCCGCTACTGGGACAATGTGGAGCATGAGGCGACTTTCATGAATGTGCTCATCGGTCGTCAGAGCATCGGTAAAGGTAGCATCAAGAAGCCCATTGAGTTCATCATGGAGGACATCCGACAGCGTGACATCCCGAATCGTCAGCGTGAAGCGGAGTGGAAGCAGAAGAATCCCTCTGCCAGACAGAAGAAAGACCCACGACCTACGGACATCTGCATCCAGATGCTCATCGACAACCTGACCGATGCCGTGTTCAATCAGCGCATCGTGGATGCCAACAACAACGGCGAACGCTACATCTACACCATCGTGGATGAAATTGAAGCCCTCAAAAAGGTGACCTCGCGCGGCACAGTTGATGAAGTGGGGTTGCTCATCCGCAAGGCTTTCGACAATTCCTTAGCGGGTCAGGAACGTGTGGGTGCTGATTCTGTGAGTGGCATCGCCCCACTCCGCTGGAACTTCAACGCCTCAACCACGCCACCCAATGCCCGCAAATTCTTCTCGAAGATGGTGAATGACGGCACCGTGAGCCGACTTGACATCAGCACCATCATCCGCTCGGATGACGACGATGACACAGCACCCGTCTTGGGCATCTACGACCACACGTTTGCCACCGAACTGAAGCCCTACATCGACCGACTCGATGCAGCCAGCGGCTTGATAGAATGTGCAGCTGCCAAGAAACTTGCACTCGACATGAGGCAAGAAAACCAAGACAGGGCAAAGCTATATGACTCAGAGGCTTACAAGATACTCTCCTATCGCGCCAACGTCATCGCATGGCTCAAAGGCATGGTGCTTTATGTGGCACACGGCTATAAGTGGGACAAAACGATTGCCGACTTCGTTCGCTGGACAGAGCAGTACAACCTCTGGTGCAAGATGCTCTATTTCGGCCATCAGTTGGAAAGGGAACTGCGCGAGGAAGTGGAGATACAGCGTCAATCGGGACCTCAGAACTTGCTTGACCTCCTGCCCAACGAGTTCACACGCGAACAGTACCGCCTGATGCGACACAGTCAGGGACGCACAGGGGATGGCGACTCCACCCTGCGTACTTGGGCAAGCCGTGGCTACATCGCCCACGATGAGGCGACAGGCAACTACTGCAAGACGGAAAAGTATAAACGGAAATTTGGAGATCAAGTATGATGGACATCCAAAACAATCAAGAATGCTTTGTGCAGCTCTGGCTTCGGCTGGAGCGCACAAGGCGACTCTTCAAGGCGCAGCACAAGCGTTTCTGCATCCGACGCATCCTGCAAGCATGGTTTGGCACAAATGCCACCGACGACTTCATCTGGGAGGTGTGTACACTGTGCGAACAAGCAGGTTGGGACGAACTGCCATCACCTCGACTCTATCCGCGTTCACATCGTGAACTCTTGCGAGCTATCACAGCCACCCGTCTCGGCATCAGTTACTACAAGAAGGTTGACCTGAAAGCCCTCGACAAGGCTTACGCCATCGCCTTTCCGAAAAGCACTCCGCTAAGGGTGGGCAAGAAGAAGAAGTGAAAATGAAAGGAGCGTTGCACCGCTACAGTGCTACAGTTCTCCAAAAGGCTCTCCACTGAATGTACACAAGAAAAAAAGACAATTTTTCTGAAAAAACACACAACTTTGATGGTCTTTTCACGATTTTGTCTTATCTTTGTACCATCTATGAAAAAGATGGCAGTATATATACTCGGGTGGCTGTGCGTGATGTGGCTTCATGCACAGCAACCTGTGTTTACATCCATCAACACCAACGACGGGTTGAGCGACAATTTTGTGCTGCATGTCATCCAACTGCACGACGGAAGGATGGCTGCTACGACCCGAAACAGCATCGACCTGTGGGACGGAACTGCCTTCCAGCACATCAGGAAGGAGAGGCAAACGGCTACTCCCCTGACTGGCTACAAGGGAGCTTACCACGTCTATACCGACAAGGATAATCGCCTATGGGTCAAGGACTTCAAGAAACTTTGGTGCTACGATGCCAACCTCACGCTCCAGCAGGATTGTCTGCCCGACAGTGCCGACGATGTGTTTGTGGACGATGAGGGAGAGGTGTTCTTCATCCACCAAGACACGACCGACATCCTGCTTGACCTGAAGGCGCTGGATGGGAAGCAATACCGTTTCTATGCCAGCGGAACTGTCCGATGCTTCGACAACGGGAAGGAGCTATATTCGGCAAAAGCTCCGCTCGACTCGACGGCTGTCACCTCGCTGGTCATCACCGACAAGGGGCGCAAGAAGTTCTACCAGCTGATTGACCAAAAACTCTGCTTGGAGTTCGACACACAGACACGTGAATGGACAGAAATATTCCGTTCGCAGAAACTGCACACCATCTCCCAGACGGATGCCAACACCGCCTACATCGTCAGTCGCGACGGCATCTGGAAGATTGACCTCCGTTCACGCCATGTGGAGCACATCAACCAAGTGGTTTTGGCCGACGGCTCCTACATCTCTTCCAGTCGGCTCAACACCATCTACACCGACAACGAGGGAAACGTCTGGATAGGCTCCTACGACCACGGATTGCTGAGAGGAACGATAAAAGATGCCACTCATGCCTTCACCCTAACGCCTTGGTGGTGGTTCTGCGCATCGCTGCTGCTGATAGCGAGCGTGGGAATCGGCTGTTTGCTGGTATGGCTCTGGAAAAAGAAAATACGAAAAACCGTCCTCAAAGGGATGCGGGAGGATAATCCAGAAAAGACGGAAAGCAATGTACAAGTTCCTATCGATGAAGAACTTATCCAACGTGCCACAGCTTTCGTGGAAAACAACCTCACCACCCCCAACTATACCGTCGAGCGACTGGCACAAGACCTCTGCATGGAGCGCACAGGACTCTACAAGAAGATGGTCGCCATGCTAGGAAAAACTCCCACCGCCTTCATCCGAAGCATCCGAGTGGAGAATGCCGTCCGTCTCATCCACGACACGTCCCTCACCATGACCGAAGTGGCTGAACAATCGGGCTTCAGTTCTGCCTCCTACATGGCCAAATGCTTTCAGGAAGACCTCGGCAAGAAACCTGCTGAATATCGGGAGAATCAACCGTAGTGCTCTGTTGAATCAACGTGATTACTCCCCCAAATCAACGAATTTGCCACGTTGAATCAACGGAAACATTCTCTCCCATCCACGAAAACACCGTAACTTTGCACCATCAAAATACCAAACAACTATAAAAAAACAACTTCGTATGATTTGCCGCTTTGCGGCATTAAAAAGAAAAATAAAGAAAAACAAATAAAAACATGTAAAAAAATTTTTTTTATATTTTTGCTTATTTTTTTTATTTTTTCTTTACACGCCCCGCAGGGGCATGAAACGTACCAAGCTATTTTTTACAATTACTAAACAACTAAACCACCAAACAACCCAATAATATGAAAAAAGCCTTTCTTTTACCTCTTGCCGCACTCTGTTTCTCCATGAGTTGGGCACAGAAAGTGGAGTTCTACACTCCCAACACCGTCCGTATCGTAAAAAACAACGGACAGAGCGTCGAGAAAAAATCACTCGTGGTTATCGCTACACCCCAAAACGTGAAGGTCAGCAAGACCCAACAGGGCGATGCCACCATCTACAAGTCGTCGGCACTCACCGTCACCGTGAAGGGCGGCAAGGTGTCATTCGCCGACAGCAAGGGCAACCTCCTCACCCAAGAGGGCGACTGCGCCTTCACACCCATCACCAAGGGACCCGACACAGGAGCTTACAAAGTGAAGCAGACCTTCAGCGTCGAAGCCGACGAAGGCATCTACGGCGTGGGACTTCTCCAGAACGGAAAGATGAGTCAGCGAGGCGAAAACCGCCGCATGGAGCAGAGCAACCTCGAAGACTATGCACATTTCTACCAAACCATCAAGGGCTACGGCATCTACTGGGACAACTACTCCCCCACCCGTCTGGTCACCCCTGCCGAGGGTCAGTCGGGAGCCGTCGAACTGGAGTCGGAAGTGGGCAAGCTGGTTGACTACTACTTCCTCTACGGAGGCGATGCCGACGGCGTGATTGCCGAGATGCGCCACCTCTCAGGCGATGTGCCCATGATGCCCCTCTGGACATACGGATTCCATCAGTCGCGCGAACGCTACAAGTCGCAGCAGGAACTCCTCGAAGTGGTGCATAAGTATCGCGACCTCAAGATTCCCTTCGACGGCATCATTCAGGATTGGCAGTACTGGGGCAGCAACTACAACTGGAACGCGATGGAGTTCCTCAACCCCGACTTCGACCGCGCACAAGACATGATTAACGAAGTACACAAGCAGAACGCTCACATCAGCATCTCCATCTGGGCATCCTTCGGCCCCGAAACCAAAGCCTTCAAGGAAATGAAGTCGAAAGGACTCATGCTCGACTTCGACACATGGCCACAAAGCGGACTTCCCCAGTGGCCTCCACGCAAGGACTACCCCAGCGGAGTGCGCTGCTACGATGTCTATAGCAAGGAAGCTCGCGACATCTACTGGAAGAACCTCTCACGCCTCCACAAGATGGGCATCGACGCTTGGTGGATGGATTCCACCGACCCCGACCAGATGGATTTGACCGAAGAGCAGCGCGACCAACCCACCGCCCTGGGCAGCTACCGCAGTGTGCGCAACGCCTTCCCCCTGATGACCGTGAGCGGCGTGTATGCCAACCAGCGAGCTGTCGATGAGAGCAAGCGTGTGTTCATCCTCACCCGTTCCTACTTCGCAGGTCAGCAGCACTACGGAGCCAACACCTGGAGCGGCGACATCGGTTCCTCTTGGGACAGCTTCCGAAAGCAAGTGCCCATCTGTCTGAACTACACCCTCACCGCCAACCCCAACGTGAACGCCGACATAGGTGGCTTCTTCGCTGGCTCCTACAGCACACAGGGTCACAACTCCGCCACACGCAATCCCCAGTATCAGGAACTCTACGTCCGCTGGATGCAGTTCGGAGCCTTCACCCCCATGATGCGCAGCCACGGAGCCGACATCTACCGCGAACTCTACTACTTCGGCAAGCAGGGCGAACCCGTTTACGATGCTTTGGTCGATGCCGTCAAACTCCGCTACCGATTCCTGCCCTACATCTATAGCCAGTCGTGGCAAGTGAGCAAGCACAACGACTCCTTCATGCGAGCCCTCTTCATGGACTTCAAGGCCGACAAGCAGACATGGAACAACAACCGCGAGTATATGTTCGGTCACAACATCCTCGTCTGCCCTGTGGTTGACCCACTCTACACGCAGGAGAAGATTGTCCGCACCGACCCCATGTCGGGATGGGACAAGCAAGACCTGAAGCGTGAAACCTACACCCCTGTTGACTGGGCAGCCGCCAAGACCTACAACGTCTATCTGCCAGCAGGAGCCGCATGGTACGACTACTGGACGAACCGCCGTCTCGAAGGCGGTCAAACCCTCACTGCCTCCGCACCCCTCAGTCACTCACCGCTCTACATCAAGGCAGGTTCCATCCTTCCGCTGAGTCCCGATGTACAGTACGCCAATGAGAACCAGTTCGACAACATCGACCTCGTTGTCTATCCAGGAGCCAACGCCACCTTTACCCTCTACGAAGACGAAGGCGACAACTACAACTACGAAAAAGGGCAATACACCACCATCCCCCTCACATGGAACGACCGCACCCAAACCCTCACCATCGGCAAGCGCACTGGCTCCTTCTCAGGAATGCGAGCCACTCGCACCTTCCACGTGAAAGTCATCGGAGGCACAGAAAAAACTGTGACTTATAATGGAAAAGCTGTGACGGTGAAGTAGCTGTCACCGCCGATACTCCCCTGGCAACACGCCGAAGGCTTCTTTGAAGCACTTCGTGAAGTAGGAGGGGGAGGCGAAACCAGAGCGAGAAGCCACTTCGGAAACGGGCATTCCGTCGGTGCGGAGCATCTCGGCAGCAACATGCAGACGCACCATGCGCACAAACTCGGTGGGTGATTGCCCTGTGATGCGCTGCAACTTCCGATAGAGGCTCATGCGGCTCATGCACATATCGCTGGCAAACTGCTCGGTGGTGTAGTCGGAATCGGCCAAATGACTCTCCACTTTCTCCTTGGCACGTTGCAGGAGTTTCAAGTCTTCTTTCGACAAGACGGGTGCAGGAGCAGCCTTTGTCTCGCTCGCCACATCATGCCCAACTACTCTTTGTGGGGACTCTTCGGAAAGGGGAGTCCCCACATTTTCTCCCGTCTTCTCGGCATCGTGCCACATCGTCCCCTTCCGCATCTCTTGTGCCAATGCCACCAACCGCTCTATCTCCATACGCTGCATCCGACTTCGGAAATAGAAATAAAGGATGCTCGTCACAATCAGCACACTGATTATAATATAGAATGTGTAACTCCACCATGTTTCCCCCCATGCTGGCAACCTGACAATCGACAGTTGAGCCACCTCGTCCCCCCAGTTGCCGTAACGGTCGGTTGCCTTCACCAGCAATTCGTACTCTCCTTTGGGCAACGCCGTGAAATTGGCGGTGTTTTGTCCTGTAGGCAGCACGACCCATTCCCCTTCAGCGTCTCCCTTGCGACGCAACTGGTAGGCGTAGGTGATGTGGTCAACATTCAGATGGTCGAGCGTGCTGAAGTTCACATACAGGCTCACATCGTCGGGCGAGAGCGTCACTTCACGTTCGCCTCGACAAAGAATGTGCTTTTCTCCACCCACCACCACGGAAGTGAACACAGGCACAGGCATCGGTTTCCGTTCGTCAAGTGCCGCTGTGGGTGCAAACAGACACAAGCCACCAGCTCCGCCCACGTAAACGCCCTCTTCCCAGATATTAGCGTTCACGCCCATACATAAGAAATAATCCAAATCCACCCCATCGTCATCCGCCTTAATCGTTCTGAACGTCTTGTGATGAGGGCTATACTCCTTCAAACATTGACTGGCCAACACCCACAGATGCCCTTTGGCATCCACAGCCAACTGTATGATGTCGCTGCCATCAGAAAGACTCGCATCGGGGTCGCGCAACAAGGAATCCGATGACGCATCATAACGATAGACACTCCCCATGTTCGTGCCCATCCACAGGTCGTTGGAGGGTGAAACCGCTAAAGCCGTAAATCCCTCCTTCGAGGATTGAGGCAACCAACGGATGGCACCATTTCGGGCATCCACCCTACCAGGTCCTTTCTCCGAAGAGATGAAGTAAAGAGACGTTCCGTCCTTCGACTGGCAGAGACGGGTCACACTCCCCATCCCTTCTCCACAAGGATGCAAAGCTGAGGTGGCAAGGTCGTAAGAGAAAAGCCCCGCATCTGTGCCTATCCACAATTTCTTGTTTCCTGCATCCGACAAGCAACGGATGGGATGCCCCACATCCACCACTTCTTGACGCTGGACGTGCATTCCTTCATGCCACAACATCACCACTTTGTTTCCCTCCGCACTCCACACGCTACCCACACCACGTCGCTCCAGCAAAGACGAACCCATCGACTGAAGCTGACGGTCGAGCACAATATTGGTTTCGTCGGTGATGGTATTCCATAGCACAAGGCCGAAACGCAAGTGCCACAACCAAACCGCATCGTCAGCATCCCACAAGGTATTCTCCACCATCATTTCCACGCCTGTCTCACGTTGTACGGAAGGAATGGCAAACCGTTTCCAACCTTCCTCTTGGGGAGATAAGATGAACGTGCGAGGCGAATAACTTGCCACCCAAATGTTCTTTTGAGCATCCGTATAAGGGGCGGCAAACACCTTCTTGCCAGAAGGTAGCAGATGGTCGATGGGACGTGGTACCAAAGTTCCTTCATCGGTGATGTCGTAGGCGTAGAAACCATCCATAGCCGCACACCAGATGGTCTTTCCGTCGCAGGTAAAGTCGATGACTTTCCCCTTACTCTCACTCAACGTGCGACCTTCGTAGGTGCATGGCTGCATGACCACCTGATGGTCTTCATCCGTTTTTCCCAACACATACTTGATGATGCCACTCCCCCATGTACCAATCCAAAAACAATGATTCTTTCTGTCCTCGAAAAAGCCGCCATGAGGTTCGTTGGGACAGTTCCAAGCACAGCGTACAAACGAATCGGCCTTCGCATCATAGCGTCGAACGCCCCCATGACATTCGTAAAGCCACAGACGATGCCAGCTGTCTTCGTGAATGGTACTGGCATAGTGGACACCGTCGCTCCGGTTGTTGAGACGATAGGTGTTACGCACCTGTCCATCGGCTGAAAGACGAACCACATGCCGACCCGATATGACCCAAACAGAACTATCGCCACTCACACACACGTTGTGCAACAAGTGGGATTGAATACTGTCGTGCACGACTTCTCGGGCACGATAATCTTTCTTATCGATGTAGTAAAGACCGTCCAGTGTGGCCACCCAAATCTTGTCGTCAAGCCCGATGTCAAACTCCACCATGTAGTTAGAACGCCAGAAATCAGGGTGAAGGTAATCTCGACGGAACACATCGACTTGATAACCGTTGTCGCGGCATACGCCATCTTCCGTAGCATACCACATATAACCCTCACTGTCACGAGCCACATGATGCAGATTGGCAGAAGGCAGGAAACGCTCGGTCGGAAGCCTCTTCACCACCATTTCTTGTGACAAACACGCCTGATATACTAACATAAATGTAACAAAATGAGCGAATCTGAAGACAAGATTTTTCATGGGTGTTTATTCTTTAATTTTACTGAATATGAAATATTTAATGCCACAAAGGTAGAGATAAAATATAAAACATCCAAGCCTATCGAAGAAAAAGTGTTACATTTATTACATTTTTTGAGACAAACTTTTGTTTTCTCTCCCGTTAAAATGCACTACTTTTGCAGTATGAAACCTTCATGCCAGAAACACAACAAGGGAAATGCCCAAATGAGGATGCCCGTAAACCTTGAAACGGCACAGAGGGCACCACATCATCGCACCCGTCGGGTGCGGCTCATCGTACCCGACGGGTACGGCACGTCGAACCCGACGGGTGCGATTTAGAGGTGATTCTTGTGTTTTTTATCTATTATATTTTTTATTAACTAATCAAAACATCTTTTGTATGAAAAAACAGTTACTTTTGTCCTGCCTGTTGGCATCGGCTTTTGTAGCCCATGCACAGGTGACTCCAAAGGTGCAGCCAGAGGCTCCTGTCGATGGCAAGCAGTATGTGCTGGTGAACAAGGCACAAACGGCATCGCAGTACATGACCCGCACTTCGTGGGACGGTGCGCTCTATTTCTTGGGCGAGGCCGACTCGAAGTATGCGAACTATGCGCTGACAGCTGTGAGCAACGAGGATGGCTCATGGTCGTTTTCGTTGCCTACGGAACAGACGGTGGAAACAGGTGAGTATGACCTGGAGGGCAACCCCATCACGGAGGTGCTCCCTGGCATGGAATACATGGTGCTCCCTGCTGGTTCTGCCAACGTGAACGTCAATTCGGCAGACCCCGTGAAGTGGATACTCGACCCGAAGGAGAATGGCTTCTACAACCTCATCCTTGGCGAGGGCAACAACCCTGCCGCACTGGCACAAGCTGAATTTACGCCGACAAAGGACATCCGTATGCACCTGAACGCTGGTAGCCAGTTTTTCTGTGTGACTTACGCAGGTGGCCCTTGGTATCCCGACTGTCTGGGTGGCATCGCCGAGACGGAGAACGAAGCAACGGGTGATCTGCTTTTTGCAGCCAACGACTCGCTGTCCTTCTTCTGGGGCTTCGTGCCTGTGGAGAAAGTGCCTGCCTACTACACCGACATGCAGTATTCGGGCGCTATCAACAAGTTCTACGCTCAATATTGTGACATTGAGGACTATGAAACGGGCTTCATGGCTACCTATGAGGCTGTGGCAAAAATCTATAACGAGGCTGCCGACGAAGATGCGCTTTTCGAGGCAGGTTTGACTGACATGATGAACGCAAAAGTGGCTCTCTACAACGAGATTGAGGCAGCTATCGCACTGAACGAGAACGACGACGCTGTGCTGACGGCTGCCATCGCTGCCGCCAAGAGTGCTTTCGACACAAAGACTGCCACAGCGGAGGTGAACAACGCCACGGCTACCCTGAAACAAGCTGAAACGAACTACTCGATGGGTAGTGGCGACATCACGGCACTGGGTACGAACATGTCGTTCGAAGACCTTTCTGCACAGGACGGTGCGCAATCGTCGAGTGTGGCAGGTGCTCCTACAGGTTGGAATGTCTTCATCAATGGCACTCAAGCTGTGACTGCCGACGAGGTGAGAAGTGCTGGCATTGGTGCTTGGCACGGTGCGAATAACGATGCCGAGGGTGAAATCATGGACGGTAGCATGGCATTCGGCATCTGGAACGGTTCTGTGCCTACTTACGAGATTTCGCAAACCATCACGGAACTGGAGAATGGCACCTACGAGGTGACGGCAGGTCTGATGGCTGGAAGCAATGGCAATGGGTCGCGTCTGACTACACAACGTATCTTCGGTAACCTGAACGCTACTTATTATGCCAGTGCGGACGAATACGACCTCGATGCCCTCGACAAGACGGAGGTGTTTGCTTTTGCAGGAAACGAAATCATCACGACTGACCGCGAAATGCGTCCTGTGACGGTGAGGGCTTTCGTGTATGACGGTACGCTGACGTTCGGTGTCCGCACGGATGGCAATATCGCTGCGGCGAACCGTACGGCTTCGAACAGTGCCGGTGGCGACGGATGGTTTAAGACGGACAACTTCACCATCAAGAAACTGGGTTATTCGGCTGAGGATGCTGTGGAAATCTACGACCACTATGCAGGTTTGCTGGATGAGTACGACGGCGAACACATGGCTGCCGATGTGAGCGACTTGCTGAAGAACAACAAGCAGGAGGGTGTGACCACGGCCAATACGCAGGAGGAAATCATCGCTGGCATCTTGGGTGCGAAAGACCTGCTCGTGGTGGTGGATGCTTCGGTGAAGGCTTACGAGAAGCTCCGTGAGGCCATCGACCAGCACTTTGACTATCTCGACCAGTATCAGAACAAAGCTGGTGCAGGTGAATACTCAGATGTCATCTACGAGGCTGAGGATGCCTATAATGACGGGACGGCTGCCGACGTGGTGGCTGTGGATTCCATCATCAATGGTTTGAATGAGGCGTTACAGGCGTGCATCCAGTCGGACGACATCGAGGAAGGCATGGACTTGACGGAATACATCCAGAACCCATCGTATGAAGACCTTTCGAGTCAGAACGGTAACAGCTCTGGCGGTGTGGCTAACGCTCCTGTGGGATGGAACGTCTATGTGGAAGGTGCGCTTTGCAAGACGGCTGCCGAACTGAATGCTGCTGGTGTGGTGAACTGGTGTGCCATCAACGAGGGTGACAACCTGACTGATGTGTATAACACCGACGGTGAAGAGGTGACACATCAATATACCGACGGCACTCACCTCTGGGGCATCTGGGCAAGTGCTGTGCCTGTCATCGAGATTTCTCAGACCATCCAAGGTCTGCCCGCTGGACAATATACCGTGACGGTGGATGCCGTGGTGCAGAACGACTGGGCAGGCATGAATCTGGGTATGCAGCGTCTCTTCGCCAACGAGTACGTGACGATGTACGGGTCGGAGTACGACTACATCCAGAATGCTGACGAAGAGCTGTACAACACCTTCCCTGCTGACGTGCGCATCGCTGCCGAAATCGATGCCATCAACGGCGACGTGGAGTTCAAGCACCTGAACTATGCCGGCAACTATGTCAGCGAGAGCTATGGAGCATCGAGTGCGCCCTACACCACTTCGCTCACCTTCGGTTTAGCTGAGAAGGGCGACATCACCTTCGGTTTCCGTTCGAGCCGCATCAGTGCCGTAGATGGTCAACTCTCCGAACAGGCTTCACTCGGTTGGTTCAAGCTTGACAACTGGACGCTCACCTACGACTCTCTGGATGTGCCAGCAGGTGCAGGCACTACAGGCGAAGCTACTGGCATCGACTCCGTGGAGAACAACGGAAAGGCTACCGTCGCCTTCTACAACCTGAACGGTGTACGTCTCGCCGCTCCACAGAAGGGCATCAACATCGTGAAGATGTCTAACGGCACGGTTTCGAAAGTGCTTGTGAAGTAGAAGTTTTTAAGGAAAAGTGAAAAATTAAAAGTGAAAAATTTGCTACCGCAAAAGTCGCCAACGGTTGACAAACAATTGCGGTAGCAAATTTTTCACTTTTCATTTTTCACTTTTCACTTAATTTCCGTACCTTTGCACCCGATTTTTACTATATATAATAATGTACAAGATTCTAAAAGCTATTAGTGACACGCTGAGTGGGAAGGCAAGCCTCTTCGTCATCCTCACCGCTGTGGTCACTTTCTTCTTTCCTGTGCTCTTCGAATGGGTGAAAGGCAACACACAGACCGTCATCCTCGGCATCATCATGTTGACGATGGGACTCACCCTCACCCCCGAAGACTTCAAGTTGCTGGCGAAACGTCCGTTGGACATCCTCATCGGTGCTGCCGCCCAATTCACCATCATGCCATTGGTGGCGTTCTCGCTGTCGTGGCTGTTCAGTCAAGTGCCAGCTTTTGCGCCCTACAGCACCGCTATGGCCATCGGCATCATACTGGTAGGGTGCTGTCCTGGCGGCGTGTCGAGCAACATCATGTCGTTCCTCTGCAAGGGCGACGTGGCCTATTCCGTAGGCATGACCTGCGCCTCCACCCTGCTGGCTCCCATGCTCACCCCCCTGCTCGTCCTCTGGCTGGCAGGAGAAAGGGTCGATGTCGATGCGTGGGGTATGTTCCAGCAAATCCTCATCGTCACCATCATCCCCATCGCCATTGGCTTCTTCCTCAATGTCTGGTTAGGGCATAAGGAGGTGTTCAGGAAAATCCAAGGTTGTATGCCGGGTGTTTCGGTGGCCAGCCTCGCTTGTATCGTGGGCGGTGTGGTGACCACCGTGCATGACCCCTTAGTGGAGAACGGTCTCGTCCTCTTCCTGCTCACCTTCGGCATGGTCTTCTGCCACAACACTATCGGCTACGTGCTGGGCTATTCCGTGGGGCGACTCTGCCACTTCTCCGTGGCGAAGAAGCGCACCCTCTCCATCGAAGTGGGAATGCAGAACGCAGGTCTCGGCACCAACCTCGCCATGACCTTCTTCGTCGCCACCAACCCCATGGCCGTCGTTCCTTGTGCCATCTCATGTGCATGGCACAGCATCAGCGGCACGATTCTGGCAAATATCTTTGCACAGACCCCCTCCTCACTCCCCCTTAAAGGGGAGGGTGGTCACCTAACTAAACAACCAAACAACTAAAACAGGGGTCTTTTATGGTTCTCAACTACATTTGGATAGCATTCTTCCTCTTGGCTGCCGTGTGCGCCATCATCCAATGCTTCACAGGCAACACGGGTGTGTTTGCCGACATCATCAACTCTACCTTCGACAACGCCAAGACTGCGTTCGAGATTTCTCTCGGACTCACGGGTGTCCTCTCCCTCTGGATGGGCGTGATGAAAATCGGAGAGAAGGGTGGCATGGTCAACCTCCTTTCCAAGGCGCTCAGCCCCATCTTCACCCGACTCTTTCCCGACATTCCCAAGGGACACCCTGCCACGGGACACATCTTTATGAATATCGCCGCCAATATGCTCGGCCTCGACAATGCCGCTACGCCGCTGGGACTGAAAGCGATGGAGAGTATGCAGGAACTGAACAAGACCAAGGACACGGCGACGAACCCGATGATTATGTTCCTCGTGCTCAACACGTCGGGACTTACCCTCATCCCTGTCTCCATCATGGTGTATCGTGCCCAACTCGGAGCCGCACAACCCACCGACGTGTTCGTGCCCATCCTCTTAGCCACCTTCGCCGCCACACTCGCTGGCATCATCGTGACCAGCCTCTACCAGCGCATCAACCTCCTCCAGCCCGTGCTCCTCGCCACCCTCGGCGGACTCTGCGCCCTCGTGGCAGCCATCATCTGGGGCTTCAGCCGTATGGACAAGGAGACGATGGACACCGTGAGCACCCTCTCTGCCAACATCATCCTCTTTGGCATCATCCTCGCGTTCATCCTCGCTGGCATGGCCAAACGGGTGAATGTCTATGAAGCTTTCATCGAGGGAGCCAAGGAGGGCTTCACCACGGCAGTGCGCGTCATCCCCTACCTCGTGGCCATCCTCGTCGCCATCGGCGTGTTCCGTGCCAGCGGTGGCATGGACATCCTCATCGACAGCATCAACTCACTCGTCGGGCTTTGTGGTGGCAACACCGACTTCGTCGCCTCCCTACCCACTGCCCTGATGAAGCCCCTCTCAGGTTCTGGAGCACGAGGCATGATGGTCGATACCATGACCACCTACGGAGCCGACTCCTTCGCAGGTCGTCTCGCTTGCATCTTCCAAGGCTCCACCGACACCACCTTCTACATCCTTGCCGTCTATTTCGGTTCTGTCGGCATCCGTCACACACGCCATGCCGTCACTTGCGGACTCCTTGCCGACCTCGCTGGCATCCTTGCCGCCATCGCCGTCGCATATTTCTTCTTCGGATAAGGTAGAAGGGAAAAGGGAAAAATTAAAAGGGAAAAATTTGCTACCGCAATTGTTCGTCACCTATTGACGACAGCTGCGGTAGCAAATTTTTCCCTTTTAATTTTTCCCTTTTACTTTACACTTACTGTACAGCGACCTTCTTACCTTTATATATATACAGGCCCTTCACCGTCGGCTTGCCGCTCAACTTGCGACCGCTAAGGTCGTACCACGCATCATTTATCATTTGTCCTTTATCATTTAGACGCGGAGTGTCGCTGATGCCCGTTTCCTCGGAGTCGTCGCCGAAGTTGAGGACGAAGGCACGGACTTCACCGCCGCCAGCCTCACCAGCATCGAGGTCCACGTGGAAGTAGGCACGGAAGGCGTTGATGGTCACGTCGTCGCTGGGCCTGTAGAGCATATTGCGGCGCAGGGGGAAATGTCCGTGGATAGCCCCCCATGCAGCCTAACCAAATATCTTAGTGCAACGGAACATGAAGAAGGGCAGGTCATTTACCGGTTTACGGATAGTGCATGAAGCAGTTTACGGCTTGTGTTTCAAGTCGCATTTAGCTATCGCATCAAATGGAACCACTCTACTGTCGGAAGTAGAGTATTGTGTGTGTCTTGGGGTTATGCCTTACGCCGCAGGATGATGTACAGAATGACGGGGGCACCGAGGATGGGGGTAATGGCATTAAGGGGAATGACGGTGGTGGAAGGAAGGGTACAGAGGAGGTTGCAGAGGAGGGCAAGGAGGGAACCTGTGAGCATGGTGGTGGGAAGGAGAATGCGGTGGTTGGACGTGCCAAGGAGGAGGAAGGCTACGTGAGGGGTGGCAAGTCCGAGAAAAGCGACGGGACCACAATAGGCGGTGATGACCGCAGTGAGGATGCCTGTGGCAAGGAGAAGGAGGTGGCGTGTGCGCTGGATGTTGATGCCCAAGTTGATAGCGTAGTTCTCCCCTAACAGGATGGCATTGAGGGGTTTGATGAGCAGGAAAGCCATCACGAGACCCACGATGCAGAGGGTGGCGAAGAGGGGCATCTGCTGCAGGGAGACGCTGTTGAAGTTGCCCATGCCCCAAATGAGGAAGCTCTGGATGTTCTCGACGGAGGCAAGGAAATTGAGCAGGGAGATGGCGGAGGAAGTGACGTAGCCCACCATGATGCCCGTAATGAGCAGCATTAGGTTGTTCTTCAGGAGGGAAGAGAAAAACAGTAGCAATGCCATGATGAGGAGGGAACCTAAGAGGGCAGCACCCACGACAGCGAGGTAGCCGCTCCACGTGTAAAGCCCAGCAGTGATGGTGCCTCCGAAAGCGAGCATGACGATGGCCACACCGAGGTTGGCTCCCGAAGAGATACCGAGGATGGAAGGACCAGCAAGGGGATTGTGGAAGGCGGTCTGAAGAAGGAGTCCAGCCGTGGCGAGTCCTGCACCGGCGAGCATGGCGGTGAAAGCGGTGGGCAGACGGGAACCGAGGATGATGTAGGAGACGGCAGACCCTCTCCCCAACTCTCCCCCATCATGGGGAGGGAGACCATGCGGGATGTTGGAGAGGAAGTCATCTGGAAGGAAGGGGAAAAGGGTGTGGAGCACTTCGGTGGCATCGATGTGGACGGAACCGAAGAAGATGTTGAGGACGAAGAGTGCTATCACACTCACTATCAAAAAGAAGAGGCGAAGTTTCATTGCAAACGTTGATAGAAGTGCATCGGCTCTTGGAGCTGCACTTCGGGGTGAGTGATTTGGATGACATCCGAGAGGAAACGGTCGGGATGGAAGGGCGACCGCTCATAGAAGTAGGAAGTGCGCGTGTTGCATCCCCACACTTGGCCACGTTTGAAAGCCTCGAAACGGCGGTAGATGTCGGCCTCGGAAGCCAGTTGGGCGAGGGTCTTGGGTGTGTCGGCATCGTAGCGGATAAGCCAGATGTCGGCATCGTGGGCAGAGGCATAGACTTGTTCGACCGAAAGAGGCGCAGAACCGCTTTGCCGACAATCGGGGAAGGCGGTTTGGGCTTTGGCATCGGCATAGAGCTGGCCGACGGTGCTGCAGACACCAGGCTGGTACCAGACATTGCCATAGAGCTGTTCGGACAGGATGCGAGGACGGGAAGGGGCTGCCTTGACAAGGTTCTTCAAACTGTCGTAGCGAGCCACAAGGGCATCGAACAACTCGTTCGCCTCCTTTTCCTTGCCGAAGAGAAGCCCGTAGAACTTCATCCATTCGGCTCTTCCGAGGGAAGTCGGCTCCATGTATTCGGCACACTCGATGATGGGGATGCCTAATTGCCCCAACTTGTCGTGCCCAGTGTTGCTTTCGAAGGGAGACACCAGCATGGCATCGGGATGCAGCTGGATGATGAGTTCCTGATTGGGCGACATACCATTGCCACAATCCACCACAGATTTCGTCAGGCAGTGGATGTACTGCTTCTCACACACGCCTCCGATGCTCTCTTCCATGCCCAACTCGCAGATAAGGCCACAATGGACAGCGGTGAAGACGAGGGCGTTCTGCAGGGGTATCGTGATGACGGGGGTACCACCTTCGTAGGGAGGGATGGCTTCGGGGTCGCTGGTCAGGATGTAGGTGCCCAACAGCCCCTCGCCCCAAGGGTTCTTGAGCTTCACCTCCACCACACTTTCACCATAGCGCACCATGGTGATGTTCTTGGCATAGCGCATGGGGATGGTGTCACCCTGCCCCTGTAGGGGAGAAGTGGTGTTGCCCCCGCACGAAAAGAGGAGTGCGGAGGCAACAAGTATCGACAACAGAAGCTGTCGGTTATCTGTTTTATTCCTGAACATACTTTACGCCCGTGTTGAACACAACAGAGATAGGCCCTGTGGCTGTGTTCTCGAACTTCTTCACGAACTTGCCCTGAGCATCGTACTGGTTGGTGTAGGATGGCAGTGCATAGTCTGCATAACCCGTATCTGGGTTTTGCTGGTAAGATACGATGAAGATGTTGCCTGATACAGGGTCAACGGCAATGACACCAGGACTGAAGATGCCCTCTGGAGACCATGAAGTCGTTGCGCCAGTGGCAGGGTCGTAGATAAGATAAGTAATCTCAGCAGCACCCCAAGGAGCATACGCTGTATAGATTTTCTTGCCGTCGGTACCCATAGCCGTACCGTCAACGACCTTCGTCACGTTGCCAGATGCCGTAATCTTGCGAACACCTGCACCCACCTGATTCCACATTTCATCGTAGGTGCCATAGTCGAGGCTATAGACATCAGAGCCGATGGTGACCATCTGCATCGGGTTGGTAATCAGGTCGTCCTTGATTTCCTCCACCTTGAGGGTCTGAGGATTCACCTTGGAGATGGAAGGCTTCACACCCATGCCGTAGTCGGAGTTGGCCACGTAGATGCAGCCATTGGCTACGGTAAGTCCATCAGGATAGGATCCTACCTCGTATGTGGTCTGCTTAGCGAAGTTCACGGTGTCCACCACCGCCAAGATGCCGTTGCCACCATTGTAGCTGTCACCATAGCAGGTGAAGTAGAGCTTGCCGTCCATACCTACGGCAGCACGTGGGCTGGCTCCGTCCTTCTCGCCCAAGAGGTCGGTGGTCTTTATCTGCTGAATCACACGCAAAGTGGCTTTGTCGCATACCCAGATAGTAGCCTCGGCATCCACCACGATGTAGAGCTTGGAACCATAATCCGCAATGTAGTTGGCTGTCTTACCGAGAGACTTTCCGTTGGCTTTCTGGAAAGCGTTGGCTGTGACCGTGCCAGAAGTGTAGTCGATGTAGCTGAGGTTACCGTCGATATTAGACCGCTGGTTGCCAGAACCCAACACAAACACACCATTAGATACGTCCACCTTCTTCACCTCGGGGGCATCGTCGTCGCTACTACAAGCAGTAAAGAGGGCTGCGCCCATCATCAGTACCGCAAAACTTAAAAGACTTTTTTTCATTTGTTTAGTTTTAATTGTTAAACGTTAATATGGGTAATTACTTGTTATAACTTATAATTCAGAGAGACTTGAAAGCTTCGGCCTGGCATGGGATAGGCTCCCACAATCTCGTATTGCTTGTCCGTCAAGTTCTTTACGTCAAAACGCACCTCCATGACTCCGTAGCCGATGTGGAAACGACGGTAGGCTGAAGCACCGAGTTCGTAGTAGCCATCCACACGGGTGCCGTCCAGATGGGCATTGTTGCTCCAACGCTCACTCACAGCCGTCAGATGGGTGGAACAACTCACCCAAGGGTTCTCCCACGCCAAAGCGAAAGAACCCTGATGCTCAGGCATGTAGGCGATTTGGTTGTTGTAGTAAGGCGAAGAGGGGTTGGAGCGGTTCTGTGCCCGCTGGTAACTGTAGTTGCCCGATGCTGTCAGCTGTTGACGCTCGTTCAGCTGGTGGGAGACATTCAGCGTTACATCAGCTCCATACACTCGCACCTTGCCCACATTGACGCAGTTCCACACGAACATATTGTAAGGCACTGCCACAATCATGTCCTTCACCCAGTTGTAGTAGCCATCAAGGGTGGTTTGCACGTGGGTCTTTCCGAAGTCGCCCTGCCACGTGGTGCCGACGTTCAACTGCTCGGTGCATTCTGGATGCAAGTCCTTGGAACCATAATGCCAGAAGTAGTTCTCGTTGAACGTGGGGGCACGGAAGATTTCCTTGTAGGAAGCACGTACATACCAATGGGACAACAGGAGGTAGGACACGCTGAGGGAGGGCGAGAGTCGGCGCATATCGTCTGCCGCATCACCCTCCTTGGCATCGTTCAGATAGAGCGAATGGAGGAGTCGCCCCATCATCGTGAGACGCTTCGAACGGTACTTTGCCGTAGCTGACTGCAGGATGGTGTTGCGATAGGGACGTGCATCGGTGGGGAGTGTGCTGTTCAGGTTGTTGTAGGCATAATCGGCGGAGTAGTCGAAAGCCCATGTCTGGGTAGGCATGTAGAGCAGAGAGGCAGAGGTGTAGTATTCCCGTTGCCAATAGTCGGCATCCTGCAACATGCTTGCCGTCACCCCATCATCGTAGAAGGAGGCCGCCCAATTGAACTTGCCATGCAGTTTCAGGGAAAGCGTCTTGGTGAGCCTTCCCTGATACATGAGTTGCCCGAAGAAGTTGCGGTCGCGCAAGGTCTCGCGGCTGGTGTTGGAGTAGTATTTTACTTGTCCAGGCAACTGGCGGTCGTTGTCGTAGTAATAGACCTTGCCTGTCAAGCGGTCGGAGGGACGGATGTGCCACACAAAGTTCAGTTCGCCATGCCCAGAGTTCATGCGGCTGTTCTTGCGATGGTCGTGGATGGTTTCCGTCACGTTCTTGATGGTGTAGGGGTAATCATTCTCAGCGTAGGTGTATTCGCCCACAGCAGAGAAAGCGAAACGGTCGCCCAGATTCTGCTCGTATTTAAGGAAAGGCGACACATAACCGAAAGAACCCACCTTCAACTGCGCATTCAGATGGGGACGGACATCGTCGGAAGGCAGCCGCATCGTCTGGATATGGACAGTGGCGGGCGTGGTGACTTGTCGGGCAGGGATGAAGATGTCGTCATTGTCGCCAATGACCAACGAAAGACTCCCTACGTTGTCCAACGAATAACGGGACAGGTCTATCTCGCCTCCCTGACACTCGCTGAGCATCACACCGTCGTAGCTGACACCCGTATGCTTCGTGCCCAACCCACGTACAGACACGGTCTTCATGCCCCCAGCCCCACCATAGTCGCGTAGGGTGATGCCAGGCAGACGGTACAGCGCATCAGCCATATCGGTCACACCCAGGCGCAACATCTCGCCATGATCCATCACGTACAAGGGGGCAGTCGAAGTCATCGTGTGATGCTTCTGACTTTCCACCACCTGCACCTCACGGAGGCGAAGAGATGTCGTGTCTGTCTGTGCCGACGCTGACAGCATCTGCATACCGACACATACGATGGTCAATACGGTCTTCATTGCTAAAACGGGTGCAAAGATACAACATTTTAAGGGAGAAAACAAATTTTTGGCTTACAGCGGCATATTCCCGTGCTTCTTCGGCGGGTTGCTCTGATTCTTGTTGCGCGACATCTCCAGTGCCTGAATGAGGCGGATGCGGGTGTCGCAGGGGGAGATAATCTCGTCGATGTAGCCAAGCTGGGCGGCTGGCATGGGGTTGGCGAACTTCTGTCGGTACTCCTCAATCTTCGCGGCACGCTCTTCGGGAGTGGCTTTGCGATAGAGGATGTTGCACGCTCCTTCAGCACCCATCACAGCGATTTCGGCTGTCGGGTAGGCAAGGTTCACGTCAGCTCCGATGCACTTCGAGTTCATCACAATGTAGGCTCCACCGTATGCCTTGCGGGTGATGAGGGTGATTTTCGGCACGGTCGCCTCGGCAAAGGCATAGACCACCTTGGCCCCATGCCGGATGATGCCGTTGTGCTCCTGCTGCACACCTGGCAAGAAGCCTGGTACATCTTCCACAGCGATGAGAGGGATGTTGAAGCAGTCGCAGAAGCGGATGAAGCGTGCGGCTTTGTCGGAAGCATCGATGTCGAGCGCACCAGCCAAGAAGTTGGGTTGGTTCGCCACGAAGCCAACGGTGCGTCCTGCCATACGCCCAAAACCGATGACGATGTTCTTGGCAAACTCTGGCTGTATCTCGAAGAAGTACTGCTGGTCGCAGACGGGTTCGATGATGTTGCGGATGTCGTAGGGCACATTGGGGTCGGTCGGCACCACGTTGTCGAGTTCGTGGCAGATGCGTGTCACTTCGTCGGTGACTGGATGCACGGGTGCATCTTCCATGTTGTTCGACGGGATGAAGCCGATGAGTTCACGGATGGTCATGAGGGTCTCTTCGTCGCTGTTGCAGATGAAGTGGCTCACACCGCTCACGCTGTTGTGGGTCATGGCACCACCAAGGGTTTCCTTATCCACATCCTCGTTGGTCACAGCCTTCACCACATTAGGTCCCGTGACAAACATCTGGCTCTGTTCCTTCACCATCAGGATGAAGTCGGTCAATGCTGGCGAGTAGCATGAACCGCCGGCACAGGGGCCAAGGATGGCACTAATTTGTGGAATCACGCCCGATGCCATCACGTTGCGCTTGAAGATGTGGGCGAAACCGGTGAGGGATTCCACACCTTCCTGAATACGGGCACCACCTGAGTCGTTCAGACCGATGATGGGGGCACCATTCTTGAGTGCGAGGTCTTGCACCTTGGCTATCTTCTGTGCATTGGCGGCAGAGAGTGAACCGCCCAGCACGGCGAAGTCGAAGGCATAGACGAAGACGATGCGTCCGTCTATCTTGCCATAACCCGAGATAACGCCGTCGCCTTCAATGCGCTTGTTCTCCATACCGAAATCGGTACAACGATGCACCACATGCTTGTCCAACTCGACGAAAGTACCACGGTCGAGCAGCGTCTCTATACGTTCTCTTGCTGTAAGTTTTGTCATTTTTCTTCTTTTTTAATGTCCAACTTGATGAGCGGCTGTTCCACACGGACGCTGTCGCCCACACTGACTAACACATCCTTCACGGTGCAGTCGGCACTCACCTTATAGTTCGACTGCATCTTCATGGCCTCCATCGTGAGCACCGTGTCGCCCTCGTGCAGCTCGTCGCCAGGCTTCACGTAGATGTTGACAATCTTGCAAGGCATGGGTGCCGTGATGACATCCGCCTGCACAGAGTCGGAAGAACCACCACGACGCATCTTCATGTACTTCGCCTGTGAGTCGAGCATATCAATCTGGTAGGTCGAGTAGTTGAGGTTCACGCGGTAATGCTTCTCGCCACTCTCACGGATGAGTTCGGCGTTGTACGAATTGCCGTCGTAGATGAGGGAGCAGGTGCCGTTTTGGAGCATAGCCACATCCACGTCATAGACTTTTCCATCAATGTCTATCTTCACTTGGTTGCCCTCCTTGCTCAGCAGGGTCACTTCCAAGGTCTTATTTCCAACTTGTATTTCCATTATACTCTCAGTACTCCTTTCTGCAATCCGAATGCCCTCCAGCGGCTGATTGCTGTGTTCTCCGCTGTAGGCGTAGTGGGCTTGTTCTCTTCGAGGTTCATCAGATAGTCGATGTAAGCCGCAATGACCGCCATCGGCTCCGAATCGTTCTTGAAGCCAGGACGGGGACGAAGCCTGTCTTGGTTGCGCTCGATGAAGTAGGTGTTGTAGTTGCCCTGCTTGAAATCGGGCACATCGATGATGCGGCGCAGGTAGCGGATGTTGGTGGTCAAACCCGTAATCTTGTATTCATAGAGCACACGGCGCATACGTTCGATGGCGTACTCACGGGTGGTCGCCCACACGATGAGCTTGCCAATCATGGGGTCGTAATGCACGGGAATCTCGTAGCCCTCATACACATACGAGTCGATACGTGTGCCGATGCCATGCGGCTCTGTGAGTTGCTTGATGACACCAGGAGAAGGCATGAAGTTATGTTCCGTGTCCTCGGCGCAGATACGGCACTCGATGGCATGACCCCGCTGACGGATGTCCTCCTGACGGTAACGCAGTTGCTGACCATCGGCCACGAGTATCTGCTCCTTTACGAGGTCGATGCCCACCACTTCCTCCGTGATGGGGTGCTCCACCTGCAAGCGTGTGTTCATTTCCAAGAAGTAGAACTTGTGGTACTTATCGACGAGGAACTCGATGGTTCCAGCTCCTTCATAACCCACTGCACGGGCTGCAGCCACAGCTTTGGCTCCCATCTCCATGCGGAGGTTATAGTCGATGAACGGGCTTGGACTTTCCTCCACAATCTTCTGGTGGCGACGCTGCACAGAGCACTCGCGGTCGAAGAGGTGGACAACGTTGCCATGCTTGTCACCCAAGATTTGGAACTCGATGTGGTGGGGTTCTTCCACAAACTTCTCGATATAGACGGTGTCGTCGCCAAAGCCCGACATAGCTTCACTTCGGGCGGCGTTGTACATCTCCACCACGTCTTCTTCGCGTTGGATGAGACGCATACCCTTTCCACCACCGCCCATCGAAGCCTTCAGCATGACGGGGAAGCCAATCTTCTTGGCCACCTCGACAGCCTCTTCAGCCGACTTCAGCGGTTCTTCGGTACCTGGCACTACAGGCACGCCAGCCTCAATCATCTTGCGACGCGCACTAATCTTGTCGCCCATCTCCTCCATCGTCTCCGGACGGGGACCAATGAAGATGAAGCCCTCCTGCTCACAGCGACGGGCAAACTCTGCATTCTCCGAGAGGAAGCCATAGCCGGGGTGGATGGCATCCACCTTGTGCTTATGCGCTGCCTCAATAATGTGGTCGATGTTCAGATAGCTGTCGCTGCTGGCTGCCCCACCGATGCACTCTGCTTCGTTAGCGAAGAGCACATGGCGCGAGAGGCGGTCGGCGGTGCTATAGACAGCCACCGAACGGATACCCATCTCATAGCAGCTACGCATCACACGGATGGCTATCTCTCCACGATTTGCTACTAATATTTTCCTTATCATAATCAATTGAACAGTCTTAATAAAGTGCCCGAGCATCACTGCTGGGGCACTTGGCATTTACAACAACTTAATCATAATGATATTTTATGAAGCTTTCTTCCAGTAACGTTACCACACAGCATCCCCTGAGAGGCATCCACACAGTATGTCTCCCAGCACAGCATGACTGACGCATGGTCTTTTCATTCTTTATTATAAATATGTATATAAGTATAAGACAATGTCCGTACTCCCGCAGACACGCTTCTCTAATGGCAAAAGGCAGGTCTTCTGACTCGTCCTACAAAGTGCGCGGTCTTCCCGGTATGTTCAAAGCTGCCTCTGCTGAGACACATCTTTGACTCCAGTGACACTGTTGGCAACCTGTTAAAAAGGACACACAGCATCGGGTAATGTTGGGGACTTCCACCCCATTCCCATCTTAGCTCCGTCGCCACCCTCCCGTCTGGAAGGTGGGGGAGAACCAATTGCGCTGCAAAGGTACGGAAAAATATTGATTTACAAGTTCAACTTCATAAAAAAACTAAATTTCACGAACAAATTACTCTACTTTCGGAAGGTTATACGCCTTCGGCGGACACTTCACATACACCTTGTGGCACCCCGACCCACTGCTACGGATGCAGCCATCGGGTTCTGTCGCAAACTGCTTCAGTTCCTTGCACGCACGGGTGTGAGGCACGTAGGCGAGGTGCATATAGACACGCACCGTGATGTAGGGATGATGATCCAGATATTCCAGCACCATCTGTCGCCGTTCCTCCAGCGTGTTCCGGTGGGGATGGAGGGCCTTCACCTCGCCCACCTTGTGCAGTTCTGTCCTACGGCGGAGACGATAGAGCCACCTTTGGTCGGGGATGAAGTTGATGGTCTTGATATAGACACCGTTTGTGTCATACCTATCACCCGCTTCCTTCAGTGTCTCAGCCTCACGCCCATCCTTCATGCCCAAGGCAATGTTGAATGTACCTAAGCCGTCCACCTTCACCGAGTGCCCATTAGTCAGATAGGCATCCAGTTCCTCCGTCAACTCGTTCACCACACCCTCGATGGTGCCCACCCCGTAGGTGGTGCGGTGCGACAATCCACCCATAAAGAAATCGTTCTGTATTCGCGAACAATGAATCGCCTTCGGATAAACCTTGCGTTCGCCCGTCTTGTCCATGTCGGGCATCTCTTGAAACGTGTACTCCATAAACTGTCATTTATTTAGATTAAATGCTATTCTCCACTTTGGCCACAAAGGTACATCTTTTTCTTGAGACCGCCAAAAAAATCCTTTAGACACAGGCTGTGTCTGTACAAACTCAGACCAAGATTATACAAACACAGCCTAAGTCTGTACAAACTCAGGCTGTGTTCGAAAGTAGTGTGCGGCTTTTCCATGAAGTCGTGTACGACATTTCATTCCAGTGAATGCTTGTTCTGCCCTTCGTCCATCACCCAAAACGAAGCTCTGAGGTGAAGAAGATGGGCATTTTCTTGAAAAAAGTGGAGAAAAGTTTGGCTGAAAAGGGGAAAAGTGTTTAATTTGTAAATGAAAACTAAAACCAGAGTATATGGCTAACATACAACAACGTGAGGAACTGCACAAGACCATTTGGAAGATGGCGGACGATCTGAGAGGTCAGGCAGGAGGATGGGAGTTTAAGGCATACGTGCTGGGCACCCTCTTCTACCGATTCATCTCCGAGAACTTGACCGACTACATCAACCGTCTCCAAGCGGAGGCGGGTGTGGAAGGGTTCGACTATGCCGACATGAGCGATGAAGAGGCAGAGGTGGCACGTCAGCAGATGGTGGCAGAGAGGGGATTCTTCATTCTGCCTTCCCAACTTTTCCAGAATGTGTGCAAGCGATGTGAACGAGACGAGAATCTGAACATGACCCTTGCCAAGGTGTTCAAGGAGATTGAGGGTTCTGCTATCGGCACAGCGTCGGAGGATGACATGAGGGGCTTGTTCAGCGACTTCAATGTGGATAGCATCTTCTTGGGAAACGATGTGAAGACCCGCAACAAGAACATGGTGAAGGTGCTCTTAGGCATTCGCGATATGGATTTGGGCGATGACTTCCAACAGAACAAGATAGATGCCTTTGGTGATGCCTACGAGTTTCTGATGACCATGTATGCCAGTGGTGCGGGCAAGTCGGGTGGAGAGTTCTTCACGCCCCAAGAGGTGAGCGAACTTTTGGCACGTCTGGCGGTGGCCGATGGGCATGAGGTTCGCAGCGTGTATGACCCTGCCTGTGGGTCGGGTTCGTTGCTGCTGAAGTTCTCCAAGACCATCGGCAAGGACAACCCCAACCTGATGTACTTCGGGCAGGAAATCAACCCCACCACCTACAACTTGTGCCGCATCAATATGTTCCTGCACAATATCAACTACGATAAGTTCGACATCCGTCTGGGCGACACGCTGGTCAATCCCCTGCATCGCTCGGAAGAGCCTTTCGATGCCATCGTCTCCAATCCCCCTTACAGCATCGCGTGGGAAGGGTCGAAAAATCCGTTGCTCATCAACGACGACCGCTTTTCAGGCCCTGGTGTGTTGGCACCCGACAGCACAGCCGACCTTGCCTTCACTCTCCACATGCTGCACTCCCTCTCCGAGAGTGGTACAGCCGCCATCGTCGAGTTCCCCGGGGTGCTCTATCGAGGTGGCAAGGAAAAAGCCATCCGTCAGTGGCTCATCGAGAACAACTACGTCGATACCATCATCCAGTTGCCCCAGAATCTTTTCTTTGGTGTGGGCATCGCCACCTGCATCATCGTGTTGCGTAAGGGGATGCGCCCCGACAACAAGGTGCTTTTCATCGACGCCTCGCGCGAGTTTGTGAAGAATGGCAACAAGAACCGTCTGACCCAGGACAACCAAGACCACATCTTCCAGGTGTTTGCCCAGCGCAAGGAAGAGCAATACTTCTCCTGCTTGGTGCCCAACAGCGATATTTTGGCGAATGATGCCAACCTCAGCGTTTCCTCCTATGTGGAGCAGGAAGACACCCGTGAGGTGATAGACATCCAAGCAGTCAACGCCAAGTTAAAGGAGCTGATAGCAGAGGGAGAAGAGTTGAACAGGAAGATAGATGAAATAGTAAAGGGGTTGGAGGGATGAGTATGGAAGAGTGGAAAGAATATAAGTCGGAAGAAATTGCAAAAGAAGTCAAAAATAATATAAATGATGAAGAGTTCGGTGCAAAGTTCGGTGTAAAGTTCGGTGTAAAGTTCGGAATAAGGTTCGGAATAAGTGATAAGCAAATCCTGTTGGCACTTCATTCCGACCCGTCTTCCACTGCCGCAGAAATAGCGCAACGAATTGGCATTAGCCAGCGTGCAGTGGAAAAGCAGATGAAGAAATTCAAGGACTTAGGCATCATTCACAGAGAAGGTAGCCGCAAGAACGGGTTGTGGGTAATAAATAAAGGAAAGGAGTAATTGTAAAGGAGTTGGGAGAATAATCATGGAAGAGAATAAAATTATTATATATCAGACAGAAGATGGACAAACCCAGATTGATGTCCGTCTGGAGAACGAGACGGTGTGGTTGAACACTAACCAGATGGCTATTCTTTTTGAAAGGGAAGACTCAAACATCCGTCGCCACATCATTAATGTTTTTAAAGAGGGGGAGTTGGAGAAAGATAATAACGTGCATTTTTTACACGTTAATGGAGTTAAAAAGTCTGTGCCATTTTACAATCTTGATGTCATCATTTCTGTTGGCTATCGTGTAAAGAGCAAACGTGGCACAGCCTTTCGTATCTGGGCACGAAAGGTTCTGAAAGAGTACTTGGTCAAAGGTTATGCCGTCAATGAGCAAATTCGCCACGAACAGATTGGAGAACTTCGTCAACTGGTGGGCATGTTGGGGCGCACCCTCCAAAGTCAATCGCTCTCCGCAGAGGAGAACAGGGCTTTGTTTGAGGTTGTGACTGATTACACGTATGCCCTCGACACCCTCGATAATTACGACTACGAGCGTCTGACCATTACTCAAACCACCCAAGAAGAGGTCTTTCACGCCACATACGAGAATGCGATGGAAGAGATTGAGCGTCTGCGTAAGAAGTTTGGAGGCTCGGCATTGTTTGGAAATGAAAAGGATGATTCCTTCAAGAGTAGTATCGGACAAATCTATCAGACCTTTGGTGGTGAGGAACTTTATCCCAGCGTGGAGGAGAAAGCAGCCATGCTGCTCTATCTGGTCACGAAAAACCACTCTTTTAGTGACGGCAACAAGCGCATCGCCGCCACCCTGTTCCTTTGGTTTCTCAACAACAACCGCATCCTCTATCGCCCCGATGGTAGCAAGCGCATAGCTGACAACACCCTCGTTGCCTTGACCCTGATGATTGCCGAGAGCCGCACGGAAGAGAAGGACGTGATGGTGAAAGTGGTGGTTAATTTAATCAATCAAAATAATTAGGAGGAATAGGTATGGTGGAATGGAAGAAATTGGGAGAAGTTTGTAAGACAATCTCTCCTCCAAAGAAACTGGGAAAAGAACACTATAGCGATGTTGGTGTATATCCAATTATTGACCAAGGTCAGAAAGAAATTGTTGGTTTTACAGATGATTTGACGGCTCTCTTGCCTTATGGGGAATATGTTCTTTTTGGTGACCACACTAGGTTCGTGAAATACCACGATGGACGATTCGCTCAAGGTGCTGATGGCTTAAAAATTCTGAAAGCAAATGAACCCATCATGCCTCGCTACTTTTTTTACGCATTCGATAATGTAGAAGTGCCCAATAGAGGATATAGCAGACATTGGTCAATTGCTAAAGACCTTCTCATCCCCATCCCCTCCCTTTCCGAACAACAACGTATTGTTTCCATTCTTGATACCTTCACCTCTTCCATTTCCAATCTGAAACAGCAAATAGAGGAGAGAAAAAAACAATATGAGTATGAGAGAGACAGGTTACTGGACTTGGAAGGGAAAGAAGGAGTGGAGATGGAGAAGTTGGGGGAAGTAGCATCACCCAACTGTTCACTTTCATATGGCATTGTTCAACCTGGAGATGATGTGACAGAAGGTATACCTGTTATTCGCCCTGTTGATTTGACAGGAACTTTTGTAAATAAAAAGGGATTAAAGAAAACAACAAAAGAAATTTCTGATTCTTACAAAAGAACCATTTTACAAGGAAACGAAGTGTTATTCTGTGTGCGTGGAACTACTGGTGTAATGAGCTTAGCAACAAAAGAATTAAAAGGATGTAATGTTACAAGAGGGATTGTACCAATTTCATTTGATAATGATATAACAAAGATGTTTGTATATTATCAATTAAAATCACACAAACTTCAAAGAACAATCGCAGACAAAACGAACGGAGCGGCTTTAAAGCAAATAAACATCAAAGATTTAAGATTATTGACCATTCCCGTTCCTTCCCTTTCCACCCAATCCCACATCGTTTCCATCCTTGACACCTTTGAGGCATCCATCAGGAACTTGGAGGGGCAGCTGGCTTTGCGAGAGAAGCAATACGAGTATTATAGAAATCAACTATTGACGTTTGACTAATATGGACGACTATAAAATCATCATTGAGCAGGAGCAGACGACGGTAATGGCGCATTATGAGGCGCTGCCACGGGAGGATAAGGGCTATCAGAGTGAGGCGGAACTGGAGGAGGCTTTCATCAAGCAGTTGGTGGGGCAAGGGTATGAGCGCGTGAATGTGACCAGCGAGGCGCAGCTGTTGGCGAACTTGCGTCTGCAGATGAACCGATTGAATGGATTGACGCTCTCGGACAAGGAGTGGAAGCAACTCTTGGAGCAGCATATCGCTTCGCCTCAGATGACGATTGAGGATAAGACGGAGCGGATTCAGCGGTCGGAAATCGTGAACATCAAACGAGATAATGGCGACACGCAGAACGTGAAGCTGATTGACAAGAAGGACATCCACAACAACCACGTGCAGGTGCTGAACCAGTATGTGCCAGAGGGTGGGAAGTATCAGAACCGCTATGATGTGACCATCTTGGTGAATGGTTTGCCACTGGTGCATTGTGAGTTGAAGAAGAGGGGTGTGCCCTTGAAGCAGGCTTTCGACCAAATCGATCGCTACGAAAGGGATTCGTTCTGGGCAGGATGCGGCTTGTATGACTATGTGCAAATCTTCCTCATCTCGAACGGCACACAAACGAAATACTATTCGAACACGACGCGGTTTACCCATGTAGCGGCAATGACCCAACAGAAGCAAAAGGTGAAGACACAATCGCAGTCGTTTGAGTTCACATCGTACTGGTCGGATGCGGAGAACAACCCCATCGTCGATTTGCGCGACTTCACAAGGACATTCCTGGCGAAGGCGACGTTGCTGAATGTGCTGACGAAGTATTGTGTGTTCACCGTCGATAAGAACCTGATGGTGATGCGTCCTTACCAGATTTCTGCCACTGAGCGCATTCTGCTACGCATCAAACAGGCGACGATGAACAAGTGGCAGGGAACCATCAAGGCGGGAGGATATATCTGGCACACGACGGGTAGCGGCAAGACGCTCACCTCGTTCAAGACGGCACAACTGGCCAGCACGTTGCCCTACGTAGATAAGGTGCTCTTTGTGGTGGATAGAAAAGACCTCGACTACCAGACGATGAAGGAGTATGACAACTTCGAGAAGGGTTGCGCCAACTCGAACACCAGTTCGAACATTCTGCAAAAGCAACTGAACAACCCGAACGACTCGAAGAAAATCATTATCACGACCATCCAGAAACTGACGTCGCTGTTGAAGAAGAAGAAGGACATCGCGTGTGCAGACAAGAACGTGGTGATGATTTTTGACGAATGTCACAGAAGCCAGTTTGGCGACATGCACGTGATGATCACCAAGGCGTTCAAGAAGTATTACATCTTTGGCTTCACAGGCACACCCATCAGCAGCAAGAACATCGCCACAGGCAAGTATGCCAACCTGCGCACAACGGCACAGGCTTTTGGAGGTGAGCCAGACGAGAAGGGGAACCCCACGAAACCCCTGCACACCTACACCATCATCGATGCCATCAGAGACAAGAACGTGCTGAAGTTCAAGGTGGATTATATCCAGACGATGAAGATGAAGGAAGGTGTGGAGGACAAGCAGGTGTGGGGCATCGAGACGAAGGAGGCGTTGATGAACGCTGAGCGCATCGCGAACAATGTGCGCTACATCCTGGAGCACTATGCCCAAAAGACGAAGCAACGGCAAAGATACACCTACAGCGTCATCACGAATGTGGCAGATGTGGCGAAGAACAACAAGACACAGGAGGAGAAGCGAAAGAACCAACTGGGTGGCTTCAACTCGATTCTGTGTGTGGAGAGCATTCCGATGGCGATACAGTATTACAGGGAGTTCCAACGTCAGCAAGCGGAAAGGGCGGAAAAACTGCGCATCGCCACCATCTTCACATTCTCTGCCAACGAAGCAGAGGACGAGATGGGGCTGATGGAGGATGAAGACCCAGCTGCAACGGAGGGCTTGGATGCCACATCGAGGGACTTCCTGGAGCGTGCCATCGCCGACTATAACAGCATCTTCGGCACAAAATACTCGACCGACAGCGAGAAGTTCCAGAACTACTACAAGGACTTGTCGCTGAGAATGAAGAACAGGGAAGTGGACTTGCTGATTGTGGTGAGTATGTTCCTGACGGGCTTTGATGCCAAGACGCTGAACACGCTGTGGGTGGACAAGAACCTGCGGATGCACGGACTCTTGCAAGCGTATAGCCGCACGAACCGCATCCTGAACAGCATCAAGGATTGCGGCAATATCGTGTGCTTCCGCAACTTGGAGGAGGAAACGAATGCGTCGTTAGCACTCTTTGGCGACACAGGGGCAAAGGGGGTGGCCATCATGCGACCTTTCAAGGACTATTACGAGGGCTATGTGGACGAGAAGGGCAAGCGTCATCAAGGATATGTGGAAATTGTGGAGGCGTTGTTGGGGCTGTACCAGCTACCGCTCAATCCGCTAATGTTCTCTTTGGAGGAGAAGAAGGGGTTTGTGAGATTGTTCAGCGCTTTCCTGAAGATGCAGAACTTGCTGTCTGTGTTTGACGAGTTTACGGAAGAGAAGCGAGGCATCTCCGACTTTGACACTCAGGATTATCTCTCTTGGTATATTGACCTGCGCGAAGAACTGCACCCGAAGGATGGAGGGGGAACGAAGGATGACATTGTGGATGACTTGATTTTCGAGACGGAACTGGTGAAGCAGATTCAGATAGACATTCCGTATATCCTGCAACTCATTCAGCAGTATCATGACAAGCATGGCGAGGACAAGACCATCGTGGTGCAGATTCAGAAAGCCGTCGATTCCAGCCCTGACCTGAGAGACAAGAAGGAACTCATCATGCAATTTATTGAGCGCATGACACCACAACCTGGCGAAGTGCTGGAGGAGCAGGAGGACATCAGCGACGAATGGGCTGCGTATGTGAAGCAGGAAAGCGAGCGAGAACTGAATGCCATCATCGAGGAGGAGAAGCTGCGTCCGGAAGAGACGAAGAAGTTTATGGAACAGGCGTTTGCTGACGGGTATGTGACGACAACGGGTGTTGCCATCACGAAGGTGTTGCCTCCGATGCCCCTCTTTGGTGGCACAGGAGGCTCTGCACGAGAGAAGAAGAAGGAAACGGTGCTGGAGAAGTTGATGGCTTTCTTCCATCGTTTTGCCAGCATCACCAATGGATATTTTGGAGAAGACAAAGACGTTCCTTCTTCCAAGAAGGTGTATATGTACCCTACGGAGGAAGAGGACATGAGCAAGGCGGCAGAAAGAGAATTGCCGTAAAATAATGAGGGATATGACGATTGTAGGTAAAGATACGACGGTGTGCCCCTGTGTGGCGACGATTGGTTCCTTCGATGGTGTGCATCGGGGGCATCGGTTTGTGATGGAGCAGGTGGTAGGTCAGGCTCGCGAAAGAGGGCTTGACGCTTTGGTTGTGACGTTTCGGAATCATCCTTTGCAGGTGTTGAGGGAGGGATTTCGGCCTCAGATGCTGACGCTGGCGGAGGAGAAGGTAGAGTTGTTGCAGGAGGCGGGCATCGACAAGGTGGTTCTGCTGGAGTTCACACAGGAACTGGCTCGGATGTCGGCACGGAAGTTCATGCAGCACATCCTGAAGGAGCAACTGAAGGTGGAAGTGCTGGTGATGGGTTATGACAACCATTTCGGTCACGGACAGACGAGTTTCAAGGAATATGCGGAATATGGACGGGAACTGGGGATAGAGGTGGTAGCCGCTCCACCGATGCCCACTGATGGAGGTGTGCCAGTGTCCTCCACAGCGGTTCGCAAGGCTTTGTTGCAAGGGGAGGTGGAAGAGGCAAACGGCATCCTCGGTTACCACTACTTCCTGCAAGGCGAGGTGGTGGAGGGCTTCCAGAACGGACGACGACTGGGCTATCCAACGGCGAACTTACAAGTGGATGAATGGAAACTGATTCCAGAGAATGGAGCATACTTAGTGGAATGTACATCGTACATCGTTCATCGTACATACGGTATGTTGAACATCGGTACTCGCCCTACCCTGCACAACGGAAAGAGGCGCAGTATCGAGGTGCATCTCTTCGACTTTGAGGACGACCTGTATGGACAGACGCTCCGAATCCGACTGATTCGTCGCTTACGAGGAGAACAGGAGTTTGGTTCGCTTGATGCGTTAAGGCAGCAACTGGAAGAGGACGAAGCGGCGTGTCGAGCATGGATTAGTCATGGAATAGAGACTTAAAAACGAAACTACATGGACAAGGGTATTTACAATGCCGCTCAACTGGCGGAATATATTAGAAAAACAGGCTTCCTGCCCCTGCTGAGCAGTGGTGTGGAGGGATTTTCGGCGGAAGAAGTGGTGGATGAGGACTGCCGCTATGTGGTGTTCCCCGATGGTGGATGGGATTGGCCGCTGTGGAAGTGGAAAGGGCCTATCGTGACGGATGGCAGTTGTGTGTATGGGAAGTTTTTCGACAAGAAGGCAGGATTCATCAGTCGTGAGTGGTGGCCAGACTTCTTCAACTACCGCCGCAGCATCCACCCCGTGCCCAAGGAGGGAAGCATCGAAGAGGCGATTCTCATTACATTGCAAGCGCATGGCAGCCTCATCACACGGGAACTTCGTGCCGCTTGTGGATTTATGGGAACGAAGATGCGCAGCAAGTTCGACGGCTACATCACTCGTCTGCAAATGGGGTGCTACATCGTGACGGAGGATTTCGTTTATCCGATTGATAAACATAATCATGAATACGGATGGGGCTGGTCGCTGCTCACCACACCCGAACAGCTGTTGGGACTTGATTCTTGCAGAACTGACCGTTCGCCCGAAGAATCGTATGCCCGCCTCTGGACGCACTTTAAGGAGATTTTGCCCGAAGCTACAGATAAACAAATTAAAAAGTTACTCGAATGATAGAAATTCTGAATACACTCGTTTCATTGGACCTCTTTAAAGTCTTTTTCTGCTGCGACATCGAGCAGTGCCAAGGTATGTGTTGTGTGGAAGGGGATGCAGGCGCACCTGTCAATATGGAAGAGGTGGGAGAGCTGGAGGATGCTCTCGACGTGGTGTGGGACGACCTTTCGCCCCAAGCACAACGGCTGATTGACCAGGAGGGGGTAGTTTATCCCGACAAGGACGGCGAACTGGTCACCCAAATTATAGAGGGGAAAGACTGCGTGTTTGTGAAGCATAGTGGGGAGTGCGCCCTTTGTGCCATCGACTCGGCTTATCGGGAGGGGAAACTGAAGTGGCAGAAACCCATCTCCTGTGCGCTCTACCCCGTACGTCTTTCCAACATAGGAGGTGTGACAGCCGTGAATGTGCATAAATGGAGCATCTGTGAACCAGCGCGGGAGTTGGGGAAAAAGCTCCAGTTGCCCGTTTACCAATTTCTGAAAGAACCCCTCATCCGGCGGTTCGGACAAGCGTGGTGGGACGAGTGTGACTTGGTGGCTAAAGAACTGAAAAAAACAGGCTATCTTGACTAAAAAAAGAGCATATAGCTACATAAAACGACGAAAAAAGCACTTTTAGCTAAAAAAAATCCAAAGAAGGTTTCTATTTAGAAAAAATTATCATAAATTTGCAATCGAGTGTGCAAATCCGTGTATGGTTTGTTCACCAAGAAGCAGTAATCTTTTATATATCTACTATATATGATAACCATTCAAAACAACGATGGAGACAGACGGGTGCTTTTGCTCGACAGCCCTTTTGCGCTCGACGAGAGTCCCGACTTCCCAGAGTATCTCTTCGATGTCGTGTTCATTGCCAATGAATCGGCCGAAGAGGCTAAGACTATTCTCAACAGCATCAACCCTGTGACATCGACCAAGTGTTGCTACAAGCCTCTTTTCGTATCGAGTTCCCTGAAAGGAAAGATGGGAAACTATGGCGAGATTATCGACGGCTATGCAGACGACTGGAACGACATGGAGGTGATGACGCAGATTGAGAACATCATTGCTTATAACACACAGTTGGGTCTCAATGCACAGGAAGACCCGATTCTGTCGTCTAACCAGTTCTTCATCAGGCTCACACGATTCTTGATTTCACGCAGGAAAACGATACTTGAGCCGAAATTGGACGTGTCGGCATCGACGGGATATGTCATCCCTGTGTTCGACCTGTTCTATCGTCTGGGACATTACGAATTGAGCGAGTATTTCGTATTTATGCAGTCGATGACAGAGAAAGGTTTGTTCCGCACCTCCAAGTTTGTCAACAAGGTGTACCTCTGTCCGAAGTGTCTGCATTCGCACATGCTCTACATCCACAGCTGTCCGAAGTGCGGTCAGTCGTCCATCAAGATAGAAGAGGTCATCCACCACTTCCGTTGTGCCAACGTATCGCCAGAGCATACCTACAACTTCGGCGGACAGCTCCGTTGCCCTAAGTGCCACAAGATTCTGCGACACATCGGTGTGGACTTCGACCGTCCAGCCACGGTGCACACTTGCAACACTTGCGGCAACACCTTCATTGAGCCTAAGATAAAGACGATATGCACAAGCTGCCACCACCAGACAAGCGATGCCGACGAACTGATTCCACAAGACTTCAACATCTACGAAATCACATCGGAAGGGAAGCAGTCCATCATCTCGCCCAACATCGGGTTCACCATCTACACGGAGTTCTATGACAACTACGTGGAATATAACCGCTTTGTCAACCGTATTCGCCTGTTGGCCGAACAGAAATTCAGCGGCAATATCAAGGGCGACTTGCTGGTGGGCAAAATATGGATTCTCAACGAGAACGAGGAGACCATGCCTATACGACCAGAGGGTATCGAGTTGGCCTGCTTGTACTTCCCCAGCAATAAAGTGTCTGCTGCCAACAACATCACCTACGTCAGCTCCATCATCCGCAACTACACGGGCGACACGGAAGAGGGCATCATCAACTTCCAAGTCATGCTCTCGGAAACGATACGCGCCACACTGCCTATCCTCAATCCGGGCGAAAAGATTTGCACCACCTACATGAAGCTGCAAGGAAACCAGTCCACCATCGACGACTTCATCAAGGAGATGGACTATGTGTCAAGCAGCCCAGATGACACGGTGGCCTACAATCCTGCGATGGTCGGCCAGAAACCAGAACTTCCAAGAGCGCATAACGTATAAGTAAAAATTTCAGCAAGTAAAAAAAACAAAAACATACTAATATGAACAACTACATCACACCAGGTATTGATGTTGATAGCCTTTCCGTCTTAATAGTAGACGACGTTCCACTCAACATCCTTCTTATTAAGAAGATGCTTTCTCAATACACATTTGAGATTCGTACAGCCAACGGTGGCCAAGCAGCGCTGGATGCTATCGCACAGAAGAAGCCAGACTTAATCCTGCTTGACCTTATGATGCCAGGAATTGACGGGTTTGAGGTAATCAGACGCCTCAGAGCTTCCGACGACACCAAAGACCTGCCCATCATCATCCTCTCTGCCCTCAACTCGGAGCAGGACATCTCGAAGGGCTTCCAACTGGGTGCCAACGACTTCATCAACAAGCCCATCATCATGGAAAAGCTTCTCAGGAGTGTGACTACACAAATCAACCTGCAAGAAGCCAGAAGACAATTAAAGGCATAAGAAGAAACCTGAAAAAGCAAAAGCAAGGGGATGCACTGGAAAGACCAATGCATCCCCTTTTTCGTGTCGGCAAGTTATCTTGGGAGGAGAGCTTGCATCACTTGATGTACTCAAGAAGTTGGTCGGGTGTCACCATGTTCTGCTCACCCGTGGTCATGTTCTTCAAGTTCAGCTTGCCCTCAGCCATCTCGCTTTCGCCCACAATAGCCACAAAGGGGATGCCCTTCGCATTGGCATAGCTCATCTGCTTCTTCATTTTGGCAGCATCAGGATAGATTTCAGCCCTGATGCCAGCGGCACGAACCTTCGCTAAAACAGGCAGACAAAAATCGGCCTCTGCCTCGCCAAAGTTGACAAACAAGAGCTGAGTGGCGTTGACCGCTTCCTTGGGATAAAGGTCGAGCTGGTTGAGAACGTCGAAAATGCGGTCAGCACCGAACGAAATGCCCACTCCACTCAGTCCTGGCATTCCGAAGATGCCCGTCAGATTGTCGTAGCGACCACCGCCCGTAATGGAACCAATCTGCACATCAAGTGCCTTTACCTCGAAGATGGCACCCGTGTAGTAATTTAGGCCACGAGCCAGCGTCAAATCCAGTTCTATCGCATTGTGGAGCGACTGCAACTTGCTCAATATGTACTCCACTTCTGCCACGCCTTTCAAACCTACTTCGCTTTCAGCCAGCACCTCCTTCATGGTCGCCAGTTTTTCTGCATTCGTGCCTGAAAGCTGGATGATGGGTTGCAAACGCTCGATGGCCTCAGCAGGGATGCCATCCTCTGCCAGTTCAGCATTGACCGCCTCTAAGCCTATCTTGTCCAGTTTGTCGATAGCCACAGTGATGTCCACTATTTTATCGGCCTGACCTATCATCTCGGCGATGCCCGTAAGAATCTTGCGGTTGTTAATCTTGATGCACACACGCACCCCAAAACGTGTAAATACAGTATCTACTATCTGCATCAGCTCCACCTCGTTGAGCAACGACTCGCTGCCCACCACATCGGCATCACACTGGTAGAACTCTCTGTAACGACCTTTCTGGGGACGGTCTGCACGCCAAACGGGCTGAATCTGGTAACGCTTGAAGGGCAAAGCCAATTCCTCGCGATGCTGAACAACATAGCGGGCAAACGGGACAGTCAAGTCATAGCGCAGACCTTTTTCGCAGAACTTGCTGGCCAGCTTCAAGGTGCTGGTGTTGGCCACTTCGTCAGCAGTCATGCCGTGCAGGAAGTCGCCTGAATTGAGAATCTTGAAGAGCAGTTTGTCGCCCTCTTCGCCATACTTTCCCATTAGTGTCGAAAGGTTCTCCATGGCAGGAGTCTCTATCTGCTGAAAGCCATAGAGTGCGTAAACCTCTCGGATGGTGTTGAATATGTAGTTACGCTTGGCCATCTCTACGGGTGAGAAATCGCGCGTACCCTTTGGAATGCTTGGTTTTTGTGCCATTGTTCTTGAGTTTTTGTTTTCGGAATGCAAAGTTATATAAAGTTTAAAGTTTAGAGTTTAAAGTTTAAAGAGGCTGACGCAATGTTAGGAAACAAGCCGCATGGTCTTTAAACTTTAAACTCTAAACTTTAAACTTTATTTCACTGAGAGATTTCTTACTTACCAAAGATTGCCATATTCGGCTTCTGAGTTTTCTGGAGCTATAGGCTTTACATCACCCTCGGCACCCTTCTCGCCTTGTCCACCACTCACAATAATCAACATTTCAGCTTCTGCTTCAATTGTATGAAGTATCAGTGCTGGTACGATATATTCTTTTTTCATGTTCATTTCTCTTTTATTCTTTTTTATTTAACAAAAACTTTCTTTACCTTGTCGCCAGTCTTAATGAGGTTCACACCCTTCTGGAGTTTGTCAGTACGAACACCATTAGGAGCGTAGATGCCATCGTACTCGCCAGAAGTCAACGCGTCAAGAGAGTCGATACCAGTAGCCTCTTCACCAATGCCAATCACCTTAGCCGAAGCACTAGTAGCTTTCAAATAAGCACGATACGCTTTAATGAAGAAGTTCTCATTGATAGACCAGAACTTATCGTTCTTAATGTAGTAAGTATCGGGATCTGTCACCTCTATATTTGTATAGGTACCTATCAGCTGAACATCAGCACCAGCTACGTGAGAGTCAACCACAGGGATGGAAACGTTTGTGGCAGTAGCCGTAACACCGTCGCCACTCTGTTTCTCGAAGATAGCAGGAGTACCAGCTTCCACCTTAGCAAGCTCTGTCAGCGAAAGTTTGCCATCTGCCAACCCATCGACTGCATAGTACTTCACCGTAGCATCTGGCTCCACAGCGTATGGCAAGCAAATAGTTCCATACGTATTACCTGTAGTACGAGTGTAAGTCACTTCTGGAATAGTGATTTCTTCCGTTGGAGGAACCAACTCTACGCCATCCTTCAAGGTAAGTGTACCACCAATGCCTGTCACTGCAGAAAGGTCTAGTTTTTCCACCGTCTCATCGGCTGCGAGGGCATCCATCACGAAAGAAGCCACATAGCCCTCCAAAGGAAGGTTGGCAGCAGAAGAAGAAGGATTACCTACAGTGAAATATGAAGTTGTACTCGAAACAGATTTTGCTATCTTACCTTCACCTGTTCCAGCGTTATCCATCACAATATTAGTAACATATACTGGATATACACCCTCTGCTAAAGTCTCATCAGCTGTGTAGTAAATTACAAGCAATTCTGTCTCTCCTTCAATAAAAAGATGAGCCTCTTTAGTTTCTTCATCACCAGAATAATCCGCACATGTAATACGGTAGTGAGTGTAACCCTCTTTTGCAGTTTCCTCATCATTTAATGAGTTAAACCCAAAAGTATGATATGCATAATTATTTTTCCCCTTTTTGTATGTGGGGCACATTGCACCTTCATACATGCCCGCCATATTAAAAGAAATTCCGTTAGGAAGATAAATGTCAAATTGGCATGCAGACATTGGAACATCACTGTACAAGTTAACTACAAAACAATTCTCTTCGTCATCTGGCACAGATCCTGGTACAATCGTTGTAGGCATGACCTGAATCACATTTTCTGCCTTTGCCCCGACAACGCCGAGCAACAAAGCGAACATTAGTAACAATTTTTTCATATTCTTTAAGTTTTTAATGATTAATATTCTCGTCATATTATACATGAATCTTTCCATTCAATGTCATAGGCAAACCCGTCCTTCGCGGATACACCTACACAAATCGCTTGCAAAGATAGTATTGTCAAGCCAAAAAAAAAAGAAAAAAACAAAAAAAAACACCTCTTCCCTCCTTTTTTTTCAACCTTGTTCCTCTTTTGTCCTTTTTTGCTTCTTTTTCCACCCACTAAATAAAGTTTAAAGTTTATGGTTTAAAGTTTAAAGAAGGCTGACGCGGTGTTTGGAAACGAGCCGCATGGTCTTTAAACTTTAAACCTTTAACTTTAACCTTTATAAAAACATCTGTGCCACACGTTGGATGCCAGCCACAAGGATGTCCACCTCTTCACGCGTATTGTATAGCCCGAAGGAAGCACGGACAGTGCCCTCGATGCCAAGGCGGTGCATCAACGGTTCCGCACAGTGATGACCCGTGCGAACAGCAATCCCCAGTCGGTCGAGCAAAGTGCCCATGTCAAGATGATGGATATTGCCCACCAAGAAACTGATTACCGCATCATGTTGCTCTTCTGGCCCGAAAATGCGCATTCCCTCCACTTCTCGCATCCGCGCCAAGGCATAACGAGTCAAGTCTTGTTCATGCTCATAGATGTTCGCCATGCCAATGCTCGACACATAGTCAAGTGCCTTTGCCAGCGCATGAGTCGCTATATAATCTGGAGTACCCGCCTCAAACTTATAGGGAAGTTCATTGTAAGTCGTCTTCTTGAAGCTCACGTTCTTGATCATCTCGCCCCCACCTTGATAAGGCGGCAACCTGTCCAACCACTCTTCCTTCCCATACAACACACCCACTCCTGTAGGGCCGTAAACCTTATGTCCCGAAAAAGCAAAGAAATCGCAATCAAGGTCTTGTACATCCACCGAGAAATGCGGCGTTGACTGTGCACCGTCTATCAGTACAGGCACCCCATGCCCATGCGCCAAACGAATGATGTCCTTTACGGGGTTCACTGTACCCAACACATTACTAACATGCGTACAACAAACGATTCGAGTCCTCTCGTTCAGCAAGTCCGCAAAAGCATCCAGCCTCAACAGTCCTTCATCCGTCATCGGAATAACTCGCAGCACCGCTCCCTTCCGCTCACAGAGCATCTGCCACGGCACAATGTCGGAATGGTGTTCCATTTCGCTGACCACCAGCTCATCACCCTCCTTCACGAAAGCCTCGCCAAAAGAGAAAGCCAAAAGGTTGATGCTCTCGGTCGTACCCCGCGTGAACAAGATTTCGTTTGTGCTCCGAGCATTCAGGAAACGACGCACCGTCTCGCGGCTCGCCTCATGCAGGTCAGTCGCTTTTTGTGACAAGAAGTGTACACCTCGATGCACATTGGCGTTCACATTGTAATATTCATCCACCATGGCATCCACCACACAATGCGGTTTTTGGGTCGTAGCTCCATTATCCAAATAGACCAAAGGTTTACCATATACTTTCCGAGTGAGGATGGGGAAATCCTCCCGTATTTTATTTACATCATACATGTCTTCCGTTCTTTTTTCCATGCAAAGTAACCACTTTTTTCCGACATACGGATGGATAACGGACAAAAATGCGCCTCTTCCATACAAATAAAGTGTAATAAGCCTTCCATCACGAAAAAAACAGCTACCTTTGCAGTCGAATTTCAATCAAAAAATCAGTTATTTAACCTATCGACATGAAAAAATTCACCCTAATAGTCTTGATGGCAGCATTCTGCTTGACCATCTCTGCACAACGCTTCACCGACCAATTGGGAAGAGGGCTGGTGGTGTCAAAAACCTACAATAGCAACTACCTCAGTTGGAGGCGACTTGCAAATGAATATTACGATGTTACTTACAACGTCTATCGTAATGGAACCCGAATAGCCACCAACCTCAACAACACCAATTATACAGACAACAGCAGCTCTGAATCCAACACTTATCAAATAGCAGCTGTGGTGAATGGAAAGGAGCAAGAAATATGCCCCGCAAAAGGACAATGGGGATTTACGGATTTAGGAAATGATAAATACAATTCCCACCTTAACATCACCTTAGCAACAGTCTATGACCGCAATGGCAATGACGTAAGCAACCACTACGAGCCAAACGATGCTGAGGTAGCAGACCTCGACGGCGATGGCGAGATGGAAATCATCCTCAAACGGCTAAATACGGTGGATGCAGCAGGTGTAAATACAGGGACAAAAGATGCCAAAGGAAATGACATCTACAACATTTACCCCAATAACTCCACAGAATTTGTCGTGCTTGATGCCTACGACGTAAACTGGCAGACAGGAGCGGCTACGCTGATGTGGCGCATCGACTGCGGCCCCAACATGGTGAGCACTAATTCCACCGAAATCAACATCATTGCCTACGACTGGGACGAAGACGGCAAGGCAGAAGTGGTTCTACGTGGAGCCGACAACATGATTGTCTATGGTAGTGACGGACAGAAACGGCTCTACACCATCGGCGACATGACAGTGAACACGCGCGGAAACTGGATGTCGCAAAATGCAGCAGGAACAAATATTTCTGCCACAGCCTACACGCACGAAGGAGCAGAATACCTCATTTACATGAATGGACAAACGGGGACACTTTACCAACAAATGGATTACCCCCTGAAGCGATTGGAAAGTGGAGAGACTGACCTCAATGCTGCTTGGGGCGATGGCTACGGACACCGTTCTTCTAAATATTTTATGGGTGCACCGTTCCTCAATGGACGCAAAGCGAGTTTGTTCCTCGGCCGAGGCATCTACACGCGCCATAAGATGATGGCTTTAGACCTCAACAACCATCAGTGGAGCACCCGCTGGACATGGGCATGCAACAACAGCAGTAGCCCATGGTATGGTAATGGCTACCATAATTTTGTTATCGCCGACGTAGATGAAGACGGCAGGGACGAGATTGTCTATGGTTCGATGGTCATCGACGACAATGGGAAGGGACTCTCCACCACAGGCTACCAGCATGGTGACGCACAGCACATAAGCGATTTCGATCCCTATCGCAAAGGATTGGAAATGTATGCATGTCTTGAAGATGGCCCCTATTACGGAAGTAACTATCGCAATGCCACAACTAGTAAAGTGTATTACAAATTCACTTCAACAGGCGACGATGGGCGCTGTTTGATGGGTAATTTCCTCAATGACTATCCTGGTAGCCAAGGCAAGTCATCCGCAATGGGGAATTGGGTTAGCTCGGTGACAGACAAGGCGATTGACGGTACATCATTGATGTCGGTAGACAACACCAACACTGGGAATCAGCACCTCAATTTCATCATCCGTTGGGATGGTGACCTTTGCTCTGAAATCTTCGATAGCCCAGGAGGAGGAGGCGGTGCAGCATCCATTACTAAACCAGGACTATCCAATGGAGCAAGACTAAGCACCCTCGATGGAAAAACCAATAATAGTTCAAAGAATAATGCTTGTTTTGTGGGTGACATTATTGGCGACTGGAGGGACGAGGTTATTATGCGAATCGACAACAACACAATTCGTGTATACACAAGTAATTTTAATACAAATTATAGTTTCCCCTCCCTTTGGTTCGACCACCAGTATCGCCAAGCGATGGTATGGCAAATGCACGCATACAACCAACCTCCCCATTTAAGCTACTTCCTTGGTGAGATGGAAGGCATCACGGTGGCTCCTCCACCATTGACCAACCAAAATCGTACAGAGGTGGCGAATGGCGGCACTATCAGCACCACGGCCAAGCACCTGCTGATGGCTGAGACGGGCGACATGACCGTGACTGTGGCCGACGGTGCAGCCCCCTACATGCTGACCGTGAACACCCCGACGTGGGTTCAAGGAACGGATGTAAATGGCACGACTGGAACAAAAGTGAGAGGTGACGGAAGTATAGGCGTGACCAATCTGCCAGCCATCACCACCACGACCTACACCCACACGCTAACGGGTGGTGCCTTCACCGGCTCTATGCGACTGGTGAAGCAGGGTGACGGCGTGTTGGTATTGCCCGACGTGACAGAGACCTACACGGGTGAAACCGACGTGTGGGGTGGCACACTGAAGTTTAACGGTACACTGGAGAGTAGCCCCGTGTGGATGAACCGCTTCACCACGCTCATCTCCGATGGCGGTACTTTCGGAGGGAGCATCTCTATGGACTATGCGTCTCGACTCGTCCCAGGCGAAGACAAGAAGAGCAGCATCACGACTACAAATCTGACGCTGAACCATGGCGCACGACTGGTGCTTGACGTATATGCCAACGACATTTCCGCCGACCAAGTGAATGCCAACACACTGACCATCAACACAGTGTCTTGGGGAGAATATGGCCCGACGTACCAAACTCCCGTCATCGAGTTTGTGCAGCATGGTAACCTACCCAACGGCACTTACAACCTTGGTACAGTGGGAACCGTGAGCGGTGATTTGGACGACATCGTGGTGGAAGGACTTGCTGGCTATACCTATCAACTCCAACACGCAGAAGGTCAACTTCTGCTTGTGGTGGGCACAGGCCAAAGTATCGATGTACCCGAGGCCACCATCACACGCACAGAGATGACAGATGCCGACAAAGACAACCTCTACCTCCCAACGGTGAGCATTGCCTCCAATTCGTTCACCCTCGATGGCAACATCGTTACCCCATCGCTTAGCGCAACGTTCACTGACATGGGCGGGAATGAAACGGAGCTGTCGGCAACCACACTCTTCTACGAAGATTTTGAGGGGAGCACAAATATAGGTGACTATTGGAAGAACAGTAACGAAGGTTCAATGATATTCTCTCCGAATTACACAAACAGTGAAGGACAATGCATCGGCATCCAATCTTCAAATGATCGTGGTGACTATACTCCTATTGGTGCTGACTACACGGACGTAACCAACTACAATATAGAATTTGACGCTTATTTCAACAATGCATCAAAAACGACCGACTTTGCTGTGATGAGCGCAAGCCATTTCGCACCAATTTATAACTGGGGATACCATTGGCAGTCCACTTCGACATACACCCATAACCCTTATCTGTTATATATGCAGCGCGGAGAAGGTTCTACGACTTTCACTATAAATGAAGGAACCAGCAGCACCGTACTTAATAATAGCACGTGGTACCACTTCACTCTGGAAGTGGATGTCAATACAAGAACGGTCGGCTACAATATTAGTCCGAAAGGTAGTACTACCATTACGGCTTCTGGTACTTACACTTTGCAAAGTGGTGAAAGTGCAGAATGCGTCGGCATTTATATCCGCAATGGACGTTATGCATACGAGCCAGGAGGCGCAGGTATCGACAACATCAATATATACAAGACACCTACACCACTCTATGCCCAAAACTACGAGGATGAGACGAACGCGAGTACATGGACGAATGGTGGTGGAGCCACACTTGAACTGGTAGCAGACAATACGACATACGGGAATTATATACATCATGCCACAAATTCTGTTGCAACAGGGAACCGCTCTGCATATACACTTTTCAACAAAGACCTGTCCTCTACAAAGAATTATACTATCGAATTCGATGCATCTCTCAAGGTTGGAACTTATCCAGACAGAAGCATTACAGATTTTGCCATCATGAGTAAAGGTGCCATTATTCCAACCGACAAAGGAGCAGGCAATGGTTATGACTCTGACAAATGCAATAGTCCTGGTACAAACTATCTATTTAGATTGGTTGCCCCTGCACAAACCCCAACATATACAATCAATGATAGTGAAAGCACTGTAACATTGAATAACGCAAACTGGGCACATTACACCATCAATGTTGATGTAAACTCACGGACAGCGACCTACAAAATCGAACAGGACAATGAAACTAAAGCAAGTGGCACGTTCAACATTCCTGATGGGACAAGCTGCGAAGCATACGGTTTATTCATTCTCGATGGCAGATACAACGGTGACAGCAAGTTCGACAACATCAACATTTACTCTATTCCCACCCTCTCGTCTTACACCTTCACCGAGCCAGGCACATTGGCTGTGACCTCCAGCTATGAAGGCTGTAAGCCATCAACCGCGACTTACTCTAAGGTAGGTGTGAAAATCAGCAACGTGGGTTATGCCACCTTCAGCAACAGCCAGTACAATTTGGACTTTTCGGACGAGGATGATTTGACCGTTTACACCGTGATAGACAAGGGCGAAAGCGTACACCTAAACGAGGTGGGCACCAAGCAGATACCAGCTGGCAATGCCGTCATGTTGAAAGGCGCCACTGGCACAGAAAATTATTACATGGCCACCATCCCAGAAAGTGTTCCTGCTTTAGGGGAAAACGACCTAATAGCCAATAGCACCACTATCACAGGTGCAGCCGGTAACATCTACGTTCTCAGCAAGAATAGCAAAAACGTTGTAGGATTCTACAAGTTGTCTGCTAACGGCGAACTCTCTACAGGCAAAGGTTATCTACTATCAGAAGGTAATAAAGCCAAATACATTGGATTCGACGATGAGGACGATTCCACAGGCATTGCCGACGTGGATGCTCTGATTCCATCTGATGCCACCATCTTTAATCTGCAAGGTCAGCAAGTCATCCAACCGCTCAAAAAAGGCGTTTATATCGTGAATGGACAAAAGATTCTTGTAAAATAAAAAAGAGTAATAAAATATGAAGAAAGAATATAGATCCCCCTTCATGGAGATATTTTATGTCGAACAAGAAGCGATGCTAAATCCAGGTTCACCTGAGACCATGAACAAATCGGATGAAGAGGTCTTGGTCGGTTTAGCCAAAGAACGCTCATTCGATTCTGAGCAAGAAGATGGCGACATCAACTGGTTCGACGGTGAGTGGTAACCCCAACATCGAACCACCACATTACAAGATACACGCAGGTCTCGCATGAAGATACGACCAAAGTCGTATCCTCGTCACCACAAAATCGCACCCGTCGGGTACGGCTTGCCGTACCCGACGGGTGCGATGCGTCGGAGTCGACGGGTGCGATTCCGAGGTGTCGAGCGTAGTGCTTTGGGCACACGCTAATAAAGATGAAGAGGGAGGGCTATTTGCACAAGCGGCAGTCGTCACATTTGTCGAGTTCGCCACGGAAGCGCTTCTCCACTTTCACGTAAAGCCGCTGTCGGAGGGGTTCATTCTTGATTTGGTCGATGACTTGCCCCATGAATGCGTTTTTGAGAAGGGTACGCGCCTCAGCTTCTGGAATGCCTCGCTGACGCATATAGAAGAGAGCCACCTCGTCCATTACGCCGACCGTAGAACCGTGGGCACATTTCACATCGTCGGCATAGATTTCAAGCATCGGCTGGGTGAACATCCGTGCTTCAGAACTAGCACAAAGATTGGCATTGGTCTCCTGCGACTCTGTTTTCTGTGCATCTTTCTCCACCAGTATCTTGCCTGCAAATGCACCCACCGATTTGTCATCCACCACGTACTTGTAAAGTTCACTGGAGGTACAATGGGGCACTTCGTGGCGAATCAGCGTGTTGTTGTCGATGCGCTGGCTACCGCTGCCAATGGCACAACCATTCAATGTGACCTCGGAATTTTCACCTCGGAGATAGACATCACAGAGATTACGTGTCTGTCCGTTGAAGAGGGTAATGCTGTTGTGCTTCACCGAACAATCGCGCCCCTCGTGGATGTAAACATTGGAGAAGCGAGAACAAAGCGGCGTGGTTTCCTCTATCTCGTAAAGATCGAGACGGGCATTGTCATGGCAGAACACTTCAATGACTTGGGTGGTGAGAAACCGCTGTTTGTCAGCGGCATGGTCGTTGATAATGATGGTGGCATCTGCACCTTGCTCCATCACAATAAGAATTCGGCGGTTCATCATGGTGGCAGCCGTTCCGCGAAGCCAGTTGTCCACCACAATAGGGTCGGCCACTTTTGTATTCTTGGGCACATACACCAACAGGGCATCATGCACCAGAGCGGTGTTAAGGGCCGTGATAGCATCGAGACGGTCAGCCACCTTGTGGTAGTAGGGAGCCACGTCTATCGGTGCGTCCTTTATATTAAATATGTATAAAGAAGGCTTAACCGTGAGGGGAGCGAACGAAATGCCATAGTTGGGAGCAAAAGCTGCATCTACGTCGGTGTATCGGTAGCGTTCCACTTTCTTCGATGGGAACCCCAACTGCTGAAACGTTTCGAAAGCCTCATCGCGTACCGCGTTCATCACGCCGCAACTCTTATTCTTGATGAGGTCGGAAGCTTCGCGATAAAATTCTATGTATTGCTGCTCGCTCGTCATGCCAATTCTTCTTTAATCCAGTCGAATCCTTGTTCCTCAATCTGCCGGGCAAGTGCTGCCGTACCAGTCTTGACAATCTTTCCGCCCATGAGCACATGCACGAAGTCTGGTTGGATATAATCGAGCAGACGCTGATAGTGGGTAATGACAATGGCAGCGGTTTCGGCTGTGCGCAGCTTATTGAAACCTTCTGCCACAATGCGGAGGGCATCGACATCAAGACCCGAATCGGTCTCGTCGAGGATGCAGAAAGTCGGTTCCAACATGGCCATCTGGAAGATTTCGTTGCGCTTTCGCTCACCACCCGAGAAGCCTTCGTTGACAGAACGGTTCATCAGCTTCTGGTCTATCTCGACAAGTTTACGCTTTTCGCGCATCAACTTGAGGAAGTCAGTCGATTTGAGTGGTTCTTTGCCTTGTGCCTGACGACGCGCATTCACGGCGGCTCGCATGAAGTTGGTCATGCTGACACCTGGGATTTCAATCGGTGCCTGAAAGGACATGAAGATGCCCGCATGAGCACGTTCCTCCGTGTTCATGGTCAGAAGGTTTTGTCCGTTGAAGGTGATGCTTCCTTCCGTCACCTCGTAGGCAGGATTGCCCACGATGACGTTGGAGAGCGTCGATTTGCCAGCACCATTCGTGCCCATGAGGGCATGAATCTCGCCGTCGCCGATGGTGAGGTTGATGCCTTTAAGTATTTCCTTATCGCCAACTTTGGCGTGAAGATTCTTGATTTCTAACATACTATCCTACTGTTCCTTCAAGTGATACAGATAAAAGTTTTTGTGCCTCGACGGCGAACTCCATAGGAAGCTTGTTGAGCACGTCCTTGGCGTAGCCGTTGACAATCAAGCCCACGGCTTCCTCGGTGGAGATGCCGCGCTGATTGCAATAGAAGAGCTGGTCTTCGTTGATTTTAGAAGTGGTGGCCTCATGCTCCACGGTGGCAGTATTGTTGTGGATGTCCATGTAGGGGAAGGTATGGGCACCGCACTCACTGCCCAACAGGAGGGAGTCGCATGAGGAATAGTTGCGAGCACCGTCGGCATTCTTCCCCACCCTCACGAGTCCTCGATAGGAGTTCTGCGACTTGCCAGCCGAAATGCCTTTCGAGATGATGGTGGAACGGGTGTTTTTTCCGAGGTGAATCATCTTGGTGCCCGTATCGGCTTCCTGACGGTTGTTGGTGACAGCCACACTGTAGAACTCGGCTTGGCTATTGTCGCCACGAAGCACACAAGAAGGGTATTTCCATGTGATGGCCGAACCCGTTTCGACTTGTGTCCATGAGAGCTTGCTGTTCACACCCCGAAGGTCGCCACGTTTGGTGACAAGGTTGAGCACCCCGCCACGCCCTTCGCTGTCGCCTGGGTACCAGTTCTGCACGGTGGAATATTTCACCTCAGCATTGTCCATCACCACGATTTCGACAATGGCGGCATGGAGCTGGTTCTCGTCACGCATCGGAGCCGTGCAACCTTCAAGATAAGAGACGTAGGAACCCTCATCGCAGACGATAAGGGTGCGCTCAAACTGCCCTGTGTTGCGAGCATTGATACGGAAATAGGTGGAAAGCTCCATCGGACAACGGGTGTTCTTGGGGATGTAAACAAAGGAGCCATCGGAAAAGACGGCACTGTTGAGGGCTGCGAAGTAATTGTCCTTGGGAGGTACGACGCTCCCTAAATATTGTCGTACAAGTTCGGGGTATTGCTTCACCGCTTCACTAATGGAACAAAAGATAATGCCCTTCTCGGAAAGCTTTTCCTTGAAGGTGGTTTTCACGGACACAGAATCCATCACGGCATCGACCGCTGTGCCCGAAAGTGCCAGTCGCTCTTCGAGGGGGATGCCGAGTTTGTCGAAGGTCTTCATCAATTCGGGGTCAATCTCCTCCACGCTTTTTGGGCCTTTCTTGCTGCTGGCTGTAGGGTCGGCATAGTATGAGATGGCTTGATAATCTATCTCTGGCAGATGGACATGCCCCCAAGTGGGTTGCTTTTGGGTCAACCAATAGCGGTAGGCATCCAACCGAAACTGCAACAACCATGCTGGCTCACCTTTTTTGTCCGAAATGAGCCTTATAACATCTTCGTTGAGACCTTTTTCGATGATTTCTGTCTGTACGTCAGTGGTGAAGCCAAACTCATATTTCTTCTCCGCCACACTACGTACAAACTCATTCTTCCCTTGTCCTTCAGTCTTCTCCTTCATGTTCTCAGGAGTCTCGTTCTTCTCACTCATGGCTGTCATCCAAGGGGTTTAACTTCTTGGTTGCCTTTTCGACGATGGGTTGCAGACCGAATTTCGGCTCCATTCCGCTTGCCACCTCCGTGTCGTCAGTGACAATTAAGATGTCGGGTATCACAATCTGTGTGGCGTGTTTTACCTTATAAAACAAATCGGCACGTTGATCCAGTTTGTGGGGTTTGAAGCCCGCATTGCTACCCACAAAGTCGAGCAGGTTGAACGCCACACTGAGCAGGATGGCGTAGCTAACCACTCCTACAACTGCCCCAATCATCCGATTCAAGAAGTTCAGTTTCAGCTTCTTGAAAAACTCCGTCAAGAAAGCGGCCACCCATCCCAATGCAATGGGTACAATAATCACAATCAAGACGAAGGCTATCATGTGGCCAAAGGTCACACTCGCTCCCGTCTTGTCGGCCAAAAAATCACCAAACTGATGGTAGAGCGTGGCGGCTACGAGCAGACCGACACCTACGCCCAAGAAACTGGCTATCTGCTTAAAAGCCCCTCGGTGGAAGCCGAGCACGGCTCCCACCAAGAGTACTACATAAATCAGTATTTCCATTACAATTTTGCCTTTACTTCCACTTCCGTGTACGTCTCCAGCACGTCGCCCTCACGGATGTCGTTGAAGTTGACGATAGAGATACCACACTCAAAGTCGCGTCCTACTTCCTTCACGTCATCCTTGAAACGCTTCAGAGCAAGGATTTCGCCCGTATGCACAACGATACCGTCGCGAACTACGCGCACCTTGTCGGAGCGGTGTACCTTTCCTTCGGTCACCCAGCATCCAGCCACGGTGCCCACCTTCGTGATGTGGTAAACCTGACGCACATCAACCTGAGCGGTGATTTCCTCCTTGAGAGTCGGAGCCAACATTCCTTCCATGGCATCCTTCACTTCCTCGATGGCATCGTAGATGATGGAGTAAAGACGGATATCCACACCGTATTGTTCGGCCAAACGACGGGCGGAAGCCGACGGACGTACCTGGAAACCAATGATGATGACGTTCTCGGAAGCATGCGCCAACTCCACATCGTTCTCGCTGATTTGACCGACAGCCTTGTGGATGACGTTGACCTGAATCTTCTCGGTAGAGAGCTTGATGAGCGAGTCGGACAAAGCCTCGATAGACCCGTCCACGTCGCCCTTCACGATGAGGTTCAGCTCCTTGAAGTCGCCCAATGCAATACGACGACCTAACTCGTCGAGTGTCAGACGTGTCTGGGTACGCAGACCTTGCTCACGCTTCAGTTGCTCACGCTTATTGCAGATTTCGCGAGCCTCTTGTTCTGTCTCCATCACGTGGAAGGTGTCGCCAGCAGTCGGCGCACCATTCAGACCGAGAATTACGGCGGGCTCGGCAGGAAGAGCCTGTTCGATGCGCTGTCCACGCTCATTGAACATCGCCTTGATGCGGCCATAGTGCGTACCGGCCAGCACGATGTCACCCTGACGGAGCGTACCATTCTGCACCAGCACCGTAGCCACATAGCCACGTCCCTTGTCAAGCGTCGATTCGATGATGCTACCCGTTGCCTTGCGGTTGGGGTTAGCCTTCAAGTCGAGCATTTCAGCTTCGAGCAACACTTTCTCCATCAGTTCCTCTACACCGATGCCCTTCTTGGCACTGATGTCCTGACTTTGGTACTTACCGCCCCACTCTTCCACAAGGAGGTTCATGGCAGAAAGCTGTTCCTTAATCTTGTCGGGGTTAGCACCTGGCTTATCTATCTTGTTGATAGCAAACACCATAGGCACACCTGCAGCCTGAGCATGGGCAATGGCCTCTTTCGTCTGAGGCATCACGTCGTCGTCGGCAGCCACAATGATGATGGCGATGTCCGTCACCTTGGCACCACGGGCACGCATGGCAGTGAATGCCTCGTGACCAGGCGTGTCGAGGAAGGTAATGCGGCGACCATCCTGCATCTTCACGTTGTAAGCACCGATGTGTTGGGTGATGCCACCAGCCTCACCAGCAATCACGTTGGTGTTACGGATATAGTCGAGCAACGAAGTCTTACCATGGTCAACATGACCCATCACGGTAATGATAGGCGCACGACGCACCAAGTCTTCCGCACTGTCCTCTGTCTCTTCGATGGCATGAGACACTTCTTCGGACACATAGCTGGTCGTATAGCCGAACTCTTCTGCTACGATGTTGATGGTTTCGGCATCGAGACGTTGGTTGATGCTCACCATCATGCCGATGGACATACACGTTCCAATTACTTTCGTGACAGGCACATCCATCATCGTGGCTAACTCGTTGGCTGTCACGAATTCGGTCAGTTTCAGCACCTTGCTCTCCGCATTCTCGGCTCTCTCTTCAGCCTCCATACGTTCGTGGATGGCTTGACGCTTGTCCTTACGGTACTTCACGCCCTTCTTCTCCTGCTTGGCGGTGAGACGTGCCAATGTCTCCTTCACCTGCTTGGCCACTTCTTCTTCGCTGAGTTCCTGTGGCTTCGGTGGCAACTTCTTCTTGTTCTTCTTTTTGCCAGTAGCCTGCTGAGCCTGTTGGCTCTTCTGCTGACTCTGCTGAGCATTCTGATTGTTGGATTTGCCACCCTGCTGCTTCTTGCCTTGGCCTTGCTGGTTGTTATTCTGCTTGGCAGCAGCATCGATGTCCACCTTATTGGTATTGATGCGGTTACGCTTCTTCTTCTGGCCTTGGCCTTGCTGACCCTGCGCAGTCTGACCCTGCTGTGCGGGAGCCTGAGCATTGGCTTGTTGTTTCTGCTTCTGCTCCTTGCGACGTTCAGCCTTCGACTTACGGTCAGGGCGTGTCTTGCTGTTCAAGCTCGACAGGTCGATGAAACCCACCTGCTTGAACTGCACACCCGCATCGGCAGGGGCTGCCAGATGATAAACACCATTCTCATTCTGCTCCAAGCGGTCTGCAGGTGACTGCTTTTTCTTCTTGGCAGGAGCTGGTTCGGGGTTCTTTTCCTGAGGTGCATCAGCAACCACTTCTTCCACTTGAGGGGTTTCCACCTTCACTTCTGTCTCTTCAAACTTTTCTTCCACCGAAGGAGTCTCGACCACTTTCGGCTCTTCCACAGGCGTTTCCACCACAGGAGCCACCACTTCTACAGGTTTCACTTCCGGCTCTTTCGGTTTTTCGACAGGTGTACTACTGTCCGCTGTCTGTTGTCCGCGATCCTTCTGTCCGAAATCTTTAATATTCCCGACAATCTTGAATTGCTGCTTTTTTGCCGCCTGCCTTTCCTTTTCAAGACGTTCCTTTTCCTCGCGTAAAGCTTGCTGACGCTCTTTCTTTTCTTGCAGTTCCTTCTCCCTTTGGCTTTGGATTTGCTGCTTGGTCACAACATGCTTCTTCATGTCCTCGCCAAACTCCTTCACCAGCAGGTTGTATTGTTCATCCGTAATTTTCGCATTGGGCGTGGCATCCTGCAATGCCATACCCTTCTTTTGCAGGAATTCAGCCACCGTGTTGATTCCCACATTGAATTCTTTTAATGCTTTGTTCAGTCTTACTGCCATATATCTCTTTTATTCTTCAAATTCTGCTTTGAGAATGCGGAGTACCTCGTCCACCGTATCCTCCTCAAGGTCGGCCTTCTCCACCAACATCGCACGGGGTGCACCGAGCACACTCTTAGCGGTATCCAGACCAATGCCCTTGATGGCATCTATAATCCAAGGCTCTATTTCATCCTTGAACTCATCGAGGTAGATGTCTTCCTCGTCAGGCTCATCGCCGTTCAACTCACGGAATACATCTATCGTGTAACCCGTCAGCATCGAGGCCAACTTGATATTGTCACCATTCTTTCCGATAGCCAGACTCACCTGGTCGGGCTGCAGATACACCTCTGCTTTCTTCTTCTCTTCGTCAAGCGTAATGGAAGAAACTGTAGCAGGGCTTAATGCACGCTGAATGAAGAGTTTAATGTTGCTCGTATAGTTGATAACATCGATATTTTCATTGTGCAGTTCGCGCACAATACCATGGATGCGGCTACCCTTCACACCTACACAGGCACCCACAGGGTCAATGCGCTCATTGTAGCTCTCTACTGCAATCTTAGCTCGTTCGCCAGGAATACGGGCGATACGCTGCACGGTGATAAGTCCATCGTTGATTTCGGGCACTTCCTGCTCTAACAATCGCTTCAAGAACTCTGGTGATGTGCGCGACAGGATGATTTTGGGGTTGTTGTTCAGGTTGTCCACCCGTGCCACTACTGCACGAGCTGTCTCGCCTTTGCGGAAGAAGTCACCAGGAATCTGCTCAGTCTTTGGCAACAGAAGCTCGTTACCTTCATCGTCCAGCAGCAGCATCTCTCGCTTCCACACCTGATACACCTCGCCACTTACAATCTGCCCAACCTTATCTACATATTTATTATAAAGATTGTCATGTTCCAAGTCCAGAATTTTGCTTGCCATCGTCTGACGCAATGTCAAGATGGCACGGCGACCAAACTTCGAGAACTCCACCTTCTCACTCACTTCCTCGCCAATCTCATAGTCGGAGTCTATCTTCTGAGCATCTGAAAGGCTAATTTCCGCATTTTCATTCCTAACCTCACCATCTGCCACCACCTGTCGGTTGCGGTAAATCTCGAAGTCGCCCTTATCGGGGTTCACTATCACATCGAAATTCTCGTCTGACCCGTATGTCTTCTGCAACACACTACGGAAACTGTCCTCAATCACGCTCACCAGCGTTGTCCTGTCAATGTTCTTTGTCTCCTTGAAATCCTTAAAAGTATCTATCAAGTTGACACGATCTGAATTTTTCTTTGCCATATTATGATGTAGTATTATTTTTCACTTTTTCCTTTTCACTATTCACTTAAAATCAATGATGTTCTTCACCCACTTCACGTCGCCATAGCCGAAAGCCTTATCTACCTCCACCAGCTGCGGACGCTTTTTGCCTTCCACACGTTGCTTTTCTATCACCGTCACCACAAAGCCATCCGCATCGGCACTCTTCATCATGCCTTCCAGCCTTTTGCCCTCAGCCGTCATCACCTCCACATCGTAACCAATGGAGTTCACATACTGCTGCAACACCTTCAGCGGTTGTCCGATACCAGCAGAACCCACTTCCAGTTCAAAGTCCTCCACATCGCGGTCAAGATGTTCTTCTATCCATCGGCTCAACTCGCAGCAATCTTCAATCCACACGCCATCCCGATGGTCTATCTCCACCGTAATCTTGTTCTCCTTGTCCACTGTCGTGTCCACCAGAAAATACTCCTTGCCTTCAAGCCATTCGAGCGCAAGCTCTTTCACTTTGTTTTTGTCAATCATAAATAACTCTATTTTTCACAAACAAAAAAGGGAACTCATCAGTCCCCTCATTCATTTTCGGTGCAAAGGTAGCACAAATTTACGACCCAGCCAAACAAAACCGCCTCTTTTTCATATTTTAAAGAATAAAAAGAGCCTTTTTCCCCTTCTAAACGCCCCAACCATCCTTTTTCGTGCTAAAAAATCTTATTTTAAGAGGGTAAAGCGATATTTTTCCATATTTTATTGCTATTTTTGCACCGTTTTTTCGTTCTACCCCCAAAACCGTATCACCAACGAACGATTTCACATCTATTTGTCATGCAAGATTTGGACTACGCTATCGGACAATTGCTGAACACGATGACTCCTATCACTCTGGAGCAGATGTCGGGCATCAAACTGATGAACCGACTGGACACAAAGTATGTGGCGAGCAAGGCACAACTGGTGCAGCTGCTCGGAATGGTGCAGGACAAGTACTATGTGCAGGAGACGTTGGAGAAACGCATTATTCCGTATCTCACTACCTATTACGACACCGAAGACCACCTCATGTACATGATGCACCACAACAAAAGGGCACGACGCATGAAGGTGAGAGTGAGGACGTATGTGGCGAGCGACCTGACGTTTTTGGAGGTAAAGAACAAGAACAACCATGCACGGACGAAGAAGAAGCGGATAGAGGTGCCGTCGCAAGAACAATTCCGAGAAACAGAGGGGGCACATGAGTTGGTACAGCGGAAGACGGGATTGAACCTCGACTGGCTGAACGCCGTGGTGCGCAACCGATTCGACCGTGTCACTCTGGTAAACAAGGGGAAGACCGAGCGGTTGACCATCGACTTCAACATTGGTTTCCACAATTTCGAAACGAATCACGACCACGGCACCGACCAATTGGTTATCATCGAACTAAAACGTGACGGCAATGTGTTCTCGCCCATTTGCAACTTACTAAGAGACATCCACGTACACCCGACAGGATTCTCAAAATGTTGCATCGGGATGGCATTGACCGACCCAGAACTGAAGCAGAACAACTTCAAACCGAAGTTGCGGAATCTGGAGAAAATCAACGGACGAAATTTTATTGACCACGAACTATAACCTCCGATACTATAGGTTCTATAGATTCTATAAACCCTAAAAAGAAAACTTAAAACCAAAACTATATGGATGCAATAAACGACTTTTTGGCTGTGCTGTCGAGCGACACCTGTCGCATCCTCGACCTCTTGCTACGCCTCATCATCAACACCGTGTTCACCATCACGATTGCCCGCGCTTTCTATTTCCCGAAAGCACGACGCAGAGACTTTTTCTTCACCTACATACTGGTAGGCTTCTGCATTTTCATGCTGATTCACTTGATGGGTGACGCTAAAATTAAGACAGGCATAGCGATGGGTCTGTTCGCCATCTTCTGCATCATGCGTTACAGAACGGAGTCGGTGCCCATCCGCGAAATGACCTATCTCTTCCTCATCATCTCGCTGGCTGCCATCAACGGTCTGGCATGGGCAGCTGACATCAGCCCGAAGCATCCCGAATTTGCAGGGCCGTTGATGACGAGCATGGGAGAACTTATCTTGACTGACTGCGTGTTTGTATTGGGTGTGTGGATAGCCGAGGCGAACAAGCTGGTGAAGAGCCTTTCGTCGAAGTATGTGAAGTATGACAAAATAGACCTCATCAAGCCCAGCAAACGTCAGGAACTGATTGCAGACCTCAAGGAGCGTACGGGATTGGACATCACAAACGTGTCCATCGGTTCCATCGACTTCTTGAAGGACATGGCACTTATCAAGATTTATTATAACACGGATGAAGAAGACGAATCCATCCAGAAAATGCCGAAGGAATATGCGTAAACGAATCACTCTCTTAGTGCTTTCGGCACTTTCGCTGCTTGGCGCAAATGCCCAGAGCGACGATTTCGGCTTGGACTTCAGCGTGGGAGCAGAGAAGAAGATTCGTCCAGGCATGAGTTTCTCCCTCGAAAGTGAAGCACGCACTCAAGACAACACACGCAAGATAGAACGTTGGACAGTGGGCGGCACTTTCGACATGCGCCTTTGGCAGAATGACTCTAAAACCTTCAACCTGAAAGCATCGGCTGGGTGGAAATATATGTGGATGTACAATCTGGCTACTTGTAAAGCCCACTACAGCACGATGCTGGACGGGGATGGCAACCTTATAGAGTACGAAGACGGCTACAACGAGCACTTGGGTTATTGGCGTAATCGCCACCGCACCAGCATCAGTCTCGGAGCCTCCTACAAACTCAATAAACGCTGGAGCCTTTCCTTAAAAGAGACCTTCCAGTACACCCACTTCTGCAAAGGTTCCAATACCATCAACAAGTATCGTATTGACGACGATGAGGATGACGACACTCCTCTTCTCGATGAGACAAAGACCAAGGAATATAAGGCAAAAGACCGAACGGTGTTGCGCTCGAAACTGACCGTGCAGTACAACATCCGTCACTGCCCTGCCAACCCATACGCCTCTGTGGATTACGGCTGCGGACTCAACTATTCCACCAATAAGTGGAAGTTTACCGCCGGCACCGACATAAACCTGACAAAGAACAAACAACACAAACTGGATATCTTCTACCGCTACATCACCGAGAACGACGATGAAGACCCCAATGGCCACCTCATCGGCCTCGGTTACAAATTAAAGTTCTAAATCGACTCATTCATCCATCACAATCATGAAAAAAAACATTTTACTTACCACGTTCCTCTTTCTTTGTGCAGGAATCGCTTCGGCTGAAGATTTCAGTCTGAGCTATGTGGATAGCAACGGTGTACAGCACACCCTCACATGGGATGCATCGACCCTCCAGAAAATCACTTTTACAGACGGGCAGATGAACGTCATCACTACAGCCAATGTCACTACTACCACAGTGCCCCTCTCCGAGATACAGAGCATTGAACTCTACAACGAGGAATATACCGCTAATGCCATAGAGAGCATTCCCGAACCGACTGATTCGGCTGAAGTAATATACGACCTCATGGGACGCCGCCTCAACATCGAACGCGACAACCTTCCCAAAGGACTCTACATTATAAATGGAAAGAAAACCCTCATCAAGTAAGGACTCTATGAAAAAGATATTATCACTTTTGATTATCAGCATAGTGTGCGTCGTTTCCAACGCCCAAACCGTTTACATCTGCAAAGACGGCGACTACACCACTCGGAGTCTTAGTGAGGGCTACAGCCTCGTCCTCACCGACCTGCCCGACTCCATTACTTTCAGCAAACCCGACATGATGCGCACAGTTAGCATTGTGTATAGCGGCACAACGGCCACTGTGACCATCCCCGCTTCACTTAGTAACGAAGTGACATGCTCCAGCGGCAACAGTTCCAATGTAGTGCTGACCAACACGAATACAGACGACGAAATCGCTTACGCCGTGAGTGGCAGCAGTTCAGCAGGTTCACTTACCATCGCTTCCGACTACAAGATGACAGTCTATCTGAATGGAGTGTCGCTCACCTCTACAAAGGGAGCAGCCATCGACCTGCAGTGCGGCAAGCGCATCGACATGATTATGGGAGATGGCACCATCAACTCGCTCGCCGATTATGCCAGCGGCACACAGAAGGCCTGCCTCAACACCAAGGGCCACATCGAACTGTCTGGTGCAGGCACTCTCTACGTGACGGGCAACTGCAACCACGCCATCCGTGCGAAGGAATACATGAAAGTGAAGAAAACCGTTAAGGCCATCAATATTATGAAGGCTGCCAACGATGCCATCCACGTGGGGCAATACTTCCAGATGAACGGTGGTACACTCAACATCACCAGCACCACTACCAACGATGGCATCCAAGCAGAACGTGAGACCGATGACGACGGAAACATCATCGCTGACGAGGAAAACACAGGCGGAATAACCATCAAGGGTGGTACACTCAACATCACGATGAACAATAACGAGGATGCGAAAGGCATCAAGGCCGAAGGCGATATAACCATCAGCGGTGGTTCCTTCAACATCAACGCTGATGCCAATGGCTCGCGCGGCATCCAAACGGATGGTGACCTCACCATCAGCGAAGATGATGCCACAACAACCATGGTCATTGCAGCCACAGGAGGCAAGTGTACCGTCGCCGCCGACAAAGACGACCCACATAAATGCTGGGGCATCAAAGTTGACGGGAATATGACCGTCAACGGTGGCACTATTACTGTCACCAAAAACGGATCTACCACCAAGAAAGGCATCAAGGTGGGAGGCACTTACACCAAGAAAGGTGGCACTGTAACAGCAGCCATCGACAACGACTAAATAAAGAAACGAAGAAAAACAAAACTTCATCATGTTTGGATTCCACACCCACACCCCCATCAAACGGTTGCTCATTATGCGCTTCAGCGCGATGGGGGATGTGGCTATGACCATACCCGTCCTCCATGCGTTGGCCAAACAAAACCCCGACTTGCGCATCACGATGTTGACCCGAAGACGCTTCGTCCCCATGTTCGAGTGGCTGCCAGCCAACGTACAAACCCGAGGCATCGACTTCGAGGAAAACGACGGCATCAGAGGGCTCACGAAAGTGTATAAACGTCTAAAAAGCGGTCATTTCGATGCTGTTGCCGACCTACACGACGTTTTGCGCACACAATACCTGCGCACCTGCTTCATCATGGGAGGCACCCGTGTGGTCGTGGTGGACAAAGGGAGGAAAGAGAAGAACAACCTTATCAACAACGGCCTGACCCACTCTCCACTAAAGCCAATGACCGAGCGTTATGCCGACGTGTTCCGCTCTTTGGGGATGAAAATGGATCTTTCTGAACCCATGAAGTTCAACCTTCACGGTGAAAGCTTCACGAAAGTACAAGCATTAGCTGGCAAGAAACAAGGAAGCGACCGATGGATAGGTGTGGCACCCTTTGCCGCACACGCACAAAAGGTTTACCCTCTCGACAATATGCGGCAAGTGGTGCAACTATTGGCCACAAAGGGCTGGAAAGTGTTTTTGTTCGGTGCTGGGAAAGAAGAAACCGACATACTGAACTCTTGGGAACAAGCCAACGTCGTTTGTACCTGCGGCAAGCTGGACGGTCTGAAGAACGAGATGCTGCTGATGTCGCAACTCGATTTGATGATTTCGATGGATTCAGCCAATATGCACCTCGCCTCGCTGTTCGCCATCCCTGTCCTCTCCATTTGGGGAGCCACCCACCCCAAGGCTGGCTTCGTCGGCTATGGACAGAAAGAGGACAGCATCGTGCAACTCGACCTTCCTTGTCGCCCATGCTCCATCTACGGAAGCCAACCCTGCCAGTACGGCGACATACGTTGTTTGGACATTGCTCCAGAAACTATCGTCCAGAAAGCAACAAACATGTTAAAATAGTGAATAAGTAGAAGAGAGAAATGCTACAATATCGCCTCATCAAGGGACTGCTGTGGACCATCAGTCTATTACCCTTCCCCGTCCTCTATGCCTTTTCAGACGTCTGTTGTCTGTTTGTCAGTCGATGCTACCGACGGAAAGTGGTGCACAAGAACCTCCTTTCCGCCTTCCCCGAAAAGTCAGTGGAAGAGTTAAAACAGATAGAAAAAAAATTTTACCACCAGTTTTGCGACAACTTCGTGGAAGACATCAAGATGCTCTCCATGTCGAAAAAGGAGATAATGCGTCGCATGACCTTCAGCGGACTTGACGAGATGAAGAAACGGCACGATGCAGGACAGCGGCTGCACTTCCTCTATTTGAGTCACTTTGGTAATTGGGAATGGATTTCGTCCATCAATTACCACATTCAGCCATGGTGTTCTTCGGCACAAATCTACCACCACATCTACAACAAGGTGATGAACCAACTCTTTCTTGACCTACGCGGTCAGTATGGCGGCGTGAACATCGAGATGAAAGAGACCTTCCGTCGTATCCTTCAGCTACGCAAGGAGAATAAGAACTACGTCATCGGCTTCATCAGCGACCAGCAGCCCAAATGGAGTAGCATCCACCACTTCGTCCCCTTCCTCAACCACGACACCGCTGTCTTTATCGGAGCCGAGCACATCGCCCGCAAGGTGGATGCCTTCACGATGTACGGTCGCATGAGCCGTCCCCGTCGCGGCTACTACCACCTTGACATCATCCCCATGGAAGACCACCCCGCCTCTGTGCCCGAAAACACGGTGACTGACCACTACTTCCGCCTGTTGGAAGAGGACATCCGTCAGCACCCCGAAATGTGGCTGTGGACACACAAACGATGGAGCCGCACCAAGGAAGAGTGGCTGAAAAGGCAGGAAGGACAGGACGGGACAAAGACAATGTAAGCCACATCGTTTGTAAGGATTTTTGTATAAGCCACAAGAAAGGGACAATGCCGAAACCGACATTGTCCCTTTTCTTTTGCCTTGACTTGCCGCAATTTTTACTTACGGAGACCAAGAGCCTTCACGATGGCACGATAGCGATCGATGTCCTTACGCTTCAAGTAAGAGAGGAAACGACGACGCTGACCGACAAGCTTCACGAGCGAACGGTTCGTGGCGAAATCCTTATGGTTTGCCTTCATGTGCTCGGTGAGGTGCTTGATGCGGTAAGTGAGAAGTGCAATCTGGCTCTCGCAAGAACCCGTGTCTGTGGCAGAAGCACCATACTGTGCGAAGATTTCTGCCTTCTTTGCTGAATCTAAGTACATAATGTTTTATATATAAATAATTAATAATGTGTTATCCAACGCGCCATTATCTTTTCAGCCAGATGGATGACTCGTCGAAAACGGGTGCAAAGGTAGCAATTTTATTTCACACTGCCATCATTTCGCACCATCTTTTTCCCTTTTTCCCCTAAAAAGAGCATGAAACTCTCGATAAAATAGAAAAAAGGGAGGACAAAGCGAGGCTGCGCCCGTTATAACATTACTCTCAGGCCCGTTATCACTTGACTATGTAGCCCGTCATCACTTATCTCAGAGGCTCGTGTTTACTTGGGAAGATACGAAGTAGGAAATAACCAAATGTAAGTTCCGATTGCGGAACGCTACCTTGCTGTTTCTTATAAAGGATTCGGGCAATTTTGCCAACACCTTCCTTATATGCAACGTCGTTGCCTCGCATGACTCTTCGTCGTTGAGTCTCGTGACTCTACGTCGTTGCCCCTCGAGACTCAACGTCGAAGACTCATTGGAAGTGTTTTGTGATTCGCTAATCTTGGTTATCACTTTCCTAACTTACGACTAGAAGCTGCTGACGGGTTAATTTGCAAGAGTTTTGGAGAGAGACGAAGAACTTTGGGAAGAAAAAATGAAGAAATGTGGTAAAAAAACGTTACTCCACGCCCCGAATGACTTGTATAACACTGAAATATGAAAAACGACAAGGAAAACTTTGCCCTTGTCGAAAGAAAGTCGTAATTTTGCACCCGATTTACATAATCAGGGCTGCGCCTCAGCATAGCTTAAGCAAGCTTAGCTCTGCATTCGGCTTGCACCCGATTTACATATACTTTATGCAGGACATTAGAAACATTGCGATTATTGCACACGTTGACCACGGAAAGACGACGCTGGTTGACAAGATGTTGCTGGCGGGAAACCTTTTCCGCGAGAATCAGCAGACGGGCGATTTAATTTTGGACAACAACGAACTGGAACGTGAACGGGGAATAACGATTCTCTCGAAGAACGTCTCTATAAATTATAAAGGTACAAAGATTAACGTCATTGACACACCGGGACACAGCGACTTCGGTGGCGAGGTGGAGCGTGTGCTGAACATGGCGGACGGATGTATTCTGTTGGTGGATGCGTTCGAAGGTCCGATGCCACAGACACGCTTTGTGCTACAGAAGGCACTGGAAATTGGGCTGAAGCCTGTGGTGGTGGTGAACAAGGTCGATAAGCCGAATTGTCGCCCAGAAGAGGTGTACGAAATGGTGTTCGACCTGATGTTCTCGCTCAACGCCACAGAAGACCAGCTGGATTTTCCCGTGGTGTACGGCTCCGCCAAGCAGGGGTGGATGGGTCCCGACTACAACACGCCGACTCAAGACATTACCTACCTGCTTGACGTGATTCTCAACACTATTCCCGCTCCCGAACAACTGGAGGGCACTCCCCAGATGCTCATCACGAGTCTGGATTACTCTACCTACACGGGACGCATCGCTGTGGGACGTGTACATCGTGGCACGCTCCGAGCAGGACAGAACATCACCATTGCTCACCGCAATGGCAGCATGGAGAAGACGAAGATTAAGGAACTGCACACGTTTGAAGGAATGGGGCATCGTGCTACAGAAGCGGTTAGCTCAGGCGATATTTGTGCCGTGATTGGCCTCTCCAACTTTGAAATCGGCGATACCATCTGCGACTTCGAAGAGCCAGAGGCACTGCCCACCATCAGCATTGACGAACCTACCATGTCGATGCTCTTCACCATCAACAACTCCCCCTTCTTCGGCAAGGAAGGCAAGTACTGCACGAGCCGCCACATCGGTGATCGCCTTTACAAGGAACTGGAAAAGAACCTTGCCCTCAGAGTGGAGACGAAGGAAGGCTGCACCGACCAGTGGATTGTGAGTGGACGTGGTGTGCTCCATCTGTCTGTGCTCATCGAGACCATGCGGCGCGAGGGCTACGAACTGCAAGTGGGACAGCCACAGGTTATCTACAAGGAAATCAATGGGGTGAAGTGCGAACCGATAGAGGAACTGACCATCAATGTGCCAGAAGAATTTGCCAGCAAAATGATAGACATGGCGACACGTCGCAAGGGCGAAATGGTGAGCATGGAAGCACAGGGCGACCGTGTGAACATCGAGTTCGAAATACCTTCACGCGGCATTATCGGTCTGCGAACCAATGTGCTTACCGCCAGTCAAGGGGAGGCCATCATGGCACACCGCTTCAAGAACTACCAACCTTTCAAGGGCGAAATCACACGTCGCACCAATGGTTCACTCATTGCGTTGGAAGGAGGTACGGCTTTCGCCTACGCCATCGACCATCTACAAGACCGTGGCAAGTTCTTCATCTTCCCACAAGACACCGTCTATGCTGGCCAAGTGGTGGGCGAACATGTACACGAGATAGATTTGGTCATCAATGTGACCAAAGCAAAGCAACTAACTAATGTACGCGCGAGCGGAACAGACGAGAAGGCGCACATCATCCCACCTGTTGTCCTGTCGCTGGAAGAGGCATTGGAGTATATCAAGGCCGACGAATACGTGGAGGTAACCCCGAAAAGTATGCGCATCCGCAAAATCATCCTCGACCATCTGGAGCGGAAGAGAGCTAACCGGGAAGAGTAAGCCAAAGGTGCTCTTTTGCAACACAGAGACGCTAAAAGAGAGTTTTTTAGCCCCGTTTATGCACAACAAGCCCTCTTTTTGTGCATAAAAAAACATTTTATGGGAATATTTTTGCAAGAATTTAAAGAATAATTCCTACCTTTGCACCCGAAACGTGTAAGAACGAACAAAAAAGAGAAAATAATCATTAACATTTTAAAACATTAAGATTATGTCTGAAATTGAATCAAGAGTAAAATCTATCATCGTTGAGAAGCTCAACGTTGACGAAGCAGAAGTAAAGCCAGAAGCAAGTTTTACCAACGACCTTGGCGCAGACTCACTCGACACTGTAGAACTCATCATGGAGTTTGAGAAGGCTTTCGGTATCAATATTCCTGATGATCAGGCTGAAAAGATTGCTACAGTAGGTGACGCTATCGCTTACATCGAGGCTAACGCTAAGTAAATTATGGAATTAAAAAGAGTTGTTGTAACAGGCATTGGTGCCCTCACTCCCCTCGGCAACACCGCTGAGGAGTCTTGGGAAAACCTCAAGGCAGGCAAGAGTGGTGCTGGTCCTATTACTCATTTCGACACTTCACAGTTCAAGACTCAGTTTGCATGCGAAGTGAAGGGGTTCGATTCGGCAGCTTTCATCGATCGTAAGGAAAGCCGCAAGATGGATCTCTACACGCAATATGCAGTTGCTGCAGCTAAGATGGCCATTGACGATTCAGGCATGGATCTCGAAGCTGTTGACAAGAACGAAATCGGAGTAGTGCTCGGTGTAGGTATCGGAGGTATTAAAACGTTCGAGGAAGAGGCTGGCAACTATGCCATCAATGGCCCTCAGCTCGGTCCCAAGTACAACCCGTTCTTCATTCCGAAGATGATTGCCGATATAGCCGCTGGCCATATCTCTATCCAATACGGATTCCGTGGACCCAACTACACAACAACTGCTGCCTGCGCATCTTCTTCAAATGCACTTGCTGATGCCTTCAACCTCATTCGTCTCGGCAAAGCCAATGCCATCGTGACGGGTGGTGCAGAAGCTGCCATTTTCCCTTCGGGTGTGGGTGGCTTCAATGCCATGAAGGCTCTCTCCACTCGTAACGACGAACCAGAAAAGGCAAGTCGTCCATTCAGTGCAAGTCGCGACGGTTTCGTTATGGGTGAAGGTGCTGGCATTTTGATTCTTGAAGAACTGGAACACGCCAAAGCTCGTGGTGCCAAAATTTATGCCGAAATGATTGGTGCGGGTATGTCTGCTGATGCTTACCACATCACAGCCACCCACCCAGAAGGTCTTGGAGCAAAGCTCGTGATGGAGCGTGCCCTCAAGGACGCTGGTATCAAGCCAGAGGATGTTGACTACATCAACGTTCACGGCACATCCACTCACGTAGGTGACATCTCTGAGGCTAAGGCCATCAAGGAAGTGTTTGGCGATGCAGCTTTCAAGCTCAACATCAGTTCCACCAAGTCTATGACGGGTCACCTTCTCGGTGCCGCTGGAGCCGTTGAAGCTATGATTAGCATCCTTGCTGTCAAGAATGACATTGTACCACCAACCATCAACCACGCAGAAGGCGACGAAGACCCAGAAATTGACTACAACCTCAATTTCACCTTCAACAAAGCCCAGGAGCGTCCTGTACGTGTAGCCCTCAGCAACACCTTCGGCTTCGGTGGCCACAATGCAAGCGTGATTTTCAAGAAATACCAATAACGACGAGACAACGCTCTCTGGGAACTTTGCTAAAGTTATATGGTTATTTCGGATACATTAGATATAATTAGGCTTCTTTTCGTTTCTGAAAAGAAGCCTTTTTTAAGGCTTAAAGCAATCTTGGGCTTTTATCCTCACAACATCAGATTCTATAAGACGGCACTCATGCACAGGTCGATGACTTATATAGAGATGGAAAAGGAAAAAGCTCGGCAGGAAGAAGAAAAGAAACAAAAGAAACGGCGGCTATTAGGGAAGAAAAAGAAAAACAAAGCACACGCCTTCATCAACAACGAACGATTGGAATTTTTGGGAGATGCAGTGCTTGGTGCCATCGTTGCCGACATACTCTATAAACATTATGGCAACAAGCAGGAAGGATTCCTCACAAACCTCCGAAGCAAAATCGTTTGTCGCAGTTCGCTGAACAAGCTGGCCGTAGATCTCGGACTTGACAAGTTGATTAAGCATGCTGGTGCTGTCACGACTGGGCACAACAGCTTTATGAACGGAAATGCCTTTGAGGCATTCATTGGCGCCATCTATCTGGATAGAGGCTACGACTATTGCTACCGATTCCTGGAGAAGAAAGTATTCAGCCGTCACATCAACATCGACCATGTGGCACAGCAAGAGAGGAACTTTAAGAGCGTCCTCATCGAATGGTGCCAAAAGAATCAATACAAATTCGAATTCCAGCAAGAAGAATCACGCGACACCCATAACAACAACACACCCGTGTTCCATTCTCGTGTTCTGATTGAAGGCATACCGTGCGGAACGGGAGACGGTTACAGCAAAAAAGAAAGCGACCAAAATGCCGCAAAACAAGCTCTGAAGGTGCTAAAGAACCGTCATTCCGAACACCATAGAGGGATAGCGATTACCATTGAACAGAAAAAGAAGTACAAAGATAAGTTGCATCAAGAGGCAAACAAAGAGCTTAATTGACGAATAATAGCAGATTTTCACCTTTATTTGATAATTATTCCGTAACTTTGCAGCGAAAATGCGCGCTCACAATGAATACCACAGGATTTTTAAATAAGATATATTTTTCTAAAAGGCAAAAGCAACTGGAAAAGTATGCCTCTCATGCCAAAGATTTGCAGTTAAAGATTTTCCGCCACCTTATCCGCCAAGGAAAGAAAACGGAATGGGGGGAAATGCACCATTACGACCAAATCGAGTCATACGAGCAATTCCGCCAGTATGTCAACGTCAACACTTACGAAGAGCTTAAAAGCTATATTCACAAAATGCGTGAAGGCAAGGAAAATGTGCTTTGGCCAGGTGTGGTGCATTGGTACGCAAAATCGTCGGGTACAACCAACGATAAGAGCAAATTCATTCCCGTCAGTGGAGAGGGACTCAAGAACATCCACTACAGAGGAGGTACTGACTGCATTGTGAGCTATCTCCACATCAACCCACACAGCAAATTCTTTTCAGGCAAAAGCCTTATCTTAGGCGGTAGCCATTCCCCCAATCTCAACACCCCCAACAGCCTGGTGGGTGACTTGAGTGCTATTCTTATCGAAAATATTCCTACGGCAGCTAAAATTATCCGTGTTCCCAAAAAGAAAATCGCCCTGCTGAGCGACTTCGAAGAAAAGCGCGACAAAATTGCCCGTGCGGCGATGGACATGAACATCACCAACATTAGCGGTGTGCCTTCATGGATGCTTAGTGTATTGAACCGTGTGATGGAACTGAAAGGAGTTGACCGCTTAGACGAGGTATGGCCAAACCTCGAAGTTTTCTTCCATGGTGGTGTGGCCTTCACTCCTTATCGAGAACAGTATAAGAACATCATCGGCTTGCCCAATATGCACTACGTGGAGACCTACAATGCCAGTGAAGGCTTCTTCGGCTTGCAGAACGACCTCTCCGACCCCAATATGCTCCTGATGATTGACTACGGCATCTTCTACGAGTTCTGCCCTATGGACAATTTGAGCGACGAGGGTTATCCCATCGATAACAGCAAGGTAGTTCCCCTTTGGGAAGTGGAGCCAGGCGTGAATTACGCCATGATTATCAGCACCAGTTGCGGATTGTGGCGTTACCTTATTGGCGACACCGTGAAATTCTCTCAGCGTGACCCCTACAAATTCTCCATCACGGGCCGCACCAAACACTTCATCAACGCCTTTGGCGAAGAACTCATTGTAGATAACGCCGAAAAAGGGTTGCTGCAAGCTTGCGTGGCAACAGGAGCACAGGTGAAAGACTACACTGCTGCTCCCATCTTCATGGACAGCAACGCCAAATGCCGCCACCAGTGGGTGATTGACTTCGCCAAAATGCCTGGCTCTATAGACGAATTCGCCATTATTCTCGATCGTTCCCTGCAAGGCATCAACTCCGACTATGAAGCCAAACGTCACAAGGACATCACCTTGCAACCGCTGGAAATCATTGTCGCCAAACCCGGCCTTTTCGACGAATGGCTTAAGAGCAAGGGGAAGCTGGGTGGCCAGCATAAGATACCACGTCTCTCCAATTCCCGACAATACATTGAAGAACTCATTTCGATGAACAAATGAAACGCTCTTCATCCTTTTTTCTCCACATCTCTTTGATAGCTACATTCTTGTTGCTATGCTTTGCGTGTGCTCGCATAGGCAACCCTGATGGAGGTCCCTACGACGAAACACCGCCCAAAGTGGTGCGCACATCACCTAAATTTGGTGCAACCAACGCAAAGAACGTGAAGAAAATCGTGATTGAGTTCGACGAGATGGTGAAGATTGACAACGCCATGGAAAAGGTGGTCATCTCGCCTCCACAGATAGAACAGCCAGAAATCGAGGCCACAGGCAAGCGAGTCACTGTCACCCTCATCGACTCGCTCAAGCCCAACATGACCTACACCATCGACTTCGCCGATGCTATCGTCGATAATAACGAAGGCAATCCCTACGGCGACTATGCCTTTACCTTCTCCACGGGAGAGCAATTAGACACCTTCCAAGTATCTGGCAATGTGCTTGAAGCCAGCAACTTGGAACCAATCAAAGGGATACTTGTGGGGCTTTATAAATTAGGGAATGATTCCATTTCCGACTCACAAGACTCCATTCCCGATTCTTTACCCGATTCCATTTTCCGCACCACTCCTTTCGAACGCATTTCGCGCACCGACAGTCGTGGGCACTTTGTCATCAAAGGCCTTTCCCCCGGTAAATACCGTGCTTTTGCCTTGAAAGACCAAAATCAGAACTACATCTACGACCAACGTGCTGAGATGGTTGCCTTCTCCGACCGCATACTGGAAACCTCCAGCCGTCCCGACCTCCGTCCCGACACCGTGTGGCACGATAGCATCCATTACGATTCTATCGTGATGTCCCCCTACACCCATTATTACCCTGACGACATCGTGTTGCTTGCCTTCGAATCGGCCCAACAAGACCGCTTTCTGCTTAAAAGCGAGCGTCCCATCCTTCAGCAATTCACACTCTACTTCACAGCTCCCAGCGACACACTGCCCAAGCTCACAGGACTGAATTTCAACGCTGAAGATGCTTTCATCATCGATGCCAGCGAGCACAACGACACCCTTAACTATTGGATTAAGGATTCGCTCATCTACAACATCGACACGCTCAATATCCAGATAGACTTCTTCGCCACCGACACGACAGGCAACCTCGCCCTCACCATAGACACCCTCTACCTCTATTCCAAGCTGACCAAAGAGAAAATCGCCAAGCAACAGCAGGAGAAATACGAGGAATGGGTGAAGGAATGCAAACAAAAAGCAAAAGAGGCACGTCGCGCAGCACGAAGAGCCGGAAATCAAGACTCACAAAGCCCTGCACTTCCAAAGGAGGAAAAGGATAGTGTCGTGATAGACAAGAGCTTAACGGCCAAAGCACCCACTTCTCTCCTTGAAAAACCGAAGGATGGAGAGGAGGAAAAGGCTGAAACGAAAGCCGAATCCAAGAAAAGTTCCAAGAAAAAGAAAAAAGACGAAGAGGAAGACATCGAGATTCCCCCCATGCCCGAAGAGTTCATGGAGTTCAAAATCGAGGGTACACAGTCGTTAGACCCCGACAAGAACATCGACTTCGAGTTCAACGAGCCACTTGACTCTGTTGACCTCTCCAAGATTCACTTCAGCTTGAAGGTGGACAGCCTCTTCCAACCTGCCAAGTTCCTCTTCCGGCAAGTGCCTGGAAAAATCAGGAGCTACCGTCTCTTTGCCGAATGGGAAGCCGATTCCACCTACCAGCTCGACATCGACACAGCCGCCTTTGTCAACATCTACGGCAAGCGCAACGAGGCACAGAAACGCTCCATCAAGCTCAAGTCGCTCGACACCTACTCCACCCTCTTCGTCGTTCTGCAAGGAGCCGACCCCTCGGCCATTGTCCATCTGCTCGACGGCAGCGACAAAGTGGTCAAGAGCGTCAAGGCCAAGGACGGGAAAGCCGACTTCTATTTCATCCATCCCGGCACCTACTACTTGAGCCTCTTCTACGACCTCAACGGCAACGGTGTGTGGGACACAGGTGACTATGACCAGCATCTCCAACCCGAACCCGTTTACTACTATCCCAATGCCCTCACCCTGAAGGCACAGTGGGAAATCACACAAGACTGGAATCCCACAGCACGTCCTCGCTCGAAGCAGAAACCAGAAAAGATTACCAAACAGAAGCCAGACAAAGAGAAGAGCATCAAAAAGAAGAACGAGGAACGACTGAGGAACAAGAACAAATAGCCCCACAATCGCACCCGTCGGGTTCGACGCGGCGCACCCGTCGGGTACGGCACATCGTACCCGACGGGTGCGTTTTTTATGTCCCCTGCAGAAATAATTGCAAGAAAGCTTGTTCGTGTCGAAAAAACTTGCTACCTTTACCGCCGTAATTGATTTAATATCGGAAAAAGACAAGTGTAACACATTAAAAACGGACTGAACCATGTCTATACCTTACAGAAAAGTAAAGAGAAAAGTCATCGGCCCCGACCACAAAGTGCATGATGCATGGCTGATGCAGCAAGTGAACTACCCACCCATTAAATTCGAGTCGTTCGTGCAAGAGTGCGTGATGTCACAAGGCGTGTCGGCAGCACAAGTGAAAGGCATCGCAAGTGCCATGTCCGACCGTTTGCGCCACTATCTGGAGTTAGGCCACAGTGTACAGATTGAAGGCATCGGCACCTTAAAGCCCACCTTCAATGCCGCCAGTGCCGACACCCCAGAAGAACTGGGTGCTGGAAGTGTCCGCACCGTCAAAGTGCGCTTTTACCCCCACAAAGATTTTCAGGAGACCATCAACAAAATGGACTTCGAGGACGTGGAGTTATTGGAAGAAGAGTGAATTCTTATTGCGCGGATGATGCGCCAAGATTTCCTCTCGCAGACGGGTATTCTCGATGTGTGTGTAAATCTGGGTAGTGGCTATCGACTCGTGACCAAGCATCGCCTGAATGGCACGCAAATTGGCACCCCCTTCAAGCAACGAAGTGGCAAAAGAGTGTCGGAACGTGTGAGGCGATACCGTTTTCTTGATGCCAGCCTTCGCCACCAAATCCTTAATCATCAGAAAGACCATCACTCGTGTGAGGGGTTTCTTTCGACGACGACTCACAAATACGAAGTCCTGAAATTCGTCCGGAACACCCCAAAGATTACGGTCGGTAAAATAGAGGCGAATCTCATGGATAGCTTTCTCCGAAATAGGCACCAAACGCTGCTTGGAGCCTTTTCCTTCCACCTTGATAAATCCCTCTTCGAAAAACAAATTGCTGATTTTCATTCCAATCAGCTCACTCACACGCAACCCACAGCTGAACAATGTCTCTATAATGGCTTTGTTTCGCTGTCCCTCTGGCTCACTTAGGTCGATAACCTCCTCAATGGCATCAATCTCTTCCACCGTCAGCACATCGGGCAACCGCTGAGGCTTCTTGGGAAACTCCAACAATTCGGTAGGATTGGTTTCCATGATGTCACTCAACACCAGAAAATGGTAAAAGCTCCTCACACCCGAAAGAATACGGGACAGGGAAGTAGGATGGATGCCGATGTCTATCATCAACGCCGAGAAATTATGTAAATCGGCCAACTCTATGGACAAGAAGTCTTTCCCCTCATCTTTCAAAAAACGCATAAACTTATCGAGGTCAAGCATGTAAGCCTTGACCGTATTAAGAGAGCTGGCTTTTTCCAATTTCAGATATTGGTAGTAGCGACGCACTAATCTTTCTTGTTCCTTTGTATTCATGGGCACAAAGGTAAGCAATTAAAGTGAAAAGTGAAGAGTGAAAAGTGAAAAAAGGCTTTTTCCCTTTGTATTGTGCTCATTTATCATTCATCATTTATCATTTATCATTTAATTTTCGTACCTTTGCAACAAACTAACAATTAAAATCATTATTCTTATGAAGACATTGGAGAAGATTTTTGCAGGAAAACTGCTGGAAGTGAAGGCCATTAAACTGCAACCTGAAAATCCGTTCACGTGGGCGAGCGGATGGAAATCACCTTTCTATTGTGACAATCGCAAGACATTGAGTTACCCTGATTTGCGCAACTTCGTGAAGTTGGAGATTTGCCGCATCATTGAGGAGAATTTCCCCGAAGTGGATGCTGTAGCAGGTGTAGCTACGGGTGCTATCCCACAAGGGGCATTGGTGGCTGATGCACTGCACAAGCCTTTTGTGTATGTGAGGAGCAAACCGAAGGATCACGGATTGGAGAACCTCATCGAAGGCGAGTTGAAGCCCAATATGAAGGTGGTGGTGGTGGAAGACCTCATCTCTACGGGCGGTTCGTCACTGAAGGCTGTGGAAGCGATTCGCAACAACGGATGCGAAGTGATTGGCATGGTGGCAAGCTACACGTATGGTTTCGACGTGGCCAAGAAAGCGTTCGACGAGGCCAAGGTGAAGCTCATCACCCTGACCAACTACGAGGCCGTACTTGATGTGGCACTGAAAATTGGCTATATCACGGAAGACCAAATTCCTGTATTGAATGAATGGAGAGCTAACCCAAGCGAGTGGAAAAAAGGATAATATGGCAAAGTACGAAAGTCAGATAAAGCAGGTTCCCTACGCGCAGAGTGCCGTGTATGCTAAAATCTCAGATTTGACGAACCTGGCAGTGATAAAGGAACGGTTCGACGACCCCAACGTGCAGGCACAAATCCCTGCTGACAAAATAGAGGAAGTGCGCAGTGCCGTGAGCCAAATGGAATTTACGACCGACACCCTCAGCACCCCCGTTGGTCCCATCGGCACCGTTTCCGTTCAGATTGTGGACAGAGAACCCGAAAAGTGTGTGAAATTCACGTCCACCAACTCGCCCGTCAGCTTCAAGCTATGGATTCAAGTGCTTCCTACAGGCGAGGCAAGCAGCAAGATGAAGGTGACTATTGATGCCGACCTCAATTTCTTCATGAAGCAAGTTATCGGTAGTCAATTGCAGAAAGGCGTGGATAAATTTGCCGATATGTTGGCGATGATACCGTATGAATAATGGATAAGCTTTGGACTAAAAACGTCTCGATGACGAAGGAGATAGAGAAGTTCACCGTAGGCAGAGACCGCGAGATGGACCTCTATCTGGCTAAATATGATGTGCTGGGGTCGATGGCACACATCACGATGTTGCAGTCGATTGACCTGCTGACCGCCGACGAACTGAAGGTGCTCCTGAAGGAACTGAAGGAGATTTACCGCCAGACCGAACGGGGCGAGTTTGTGATAGAGGAAGGTGTGGAAGATGTACACTCGCAGGTAGAGATGCTGCTGACTCGCAAGCTCGGCGACATCGGCAAGAAGATACATTCGGGCAGAAGCCGCAATGACCAAGTGCTGGTCGATTTGAAGCTCTTCATCCGCGACCAAATCAAGGAGATTGCAGGATTAGTGAAGAGCCTTTTCGACGAACTCATCACGCAGTCGGAACGTTATAAGAACGTGCTGATGCCTGGGTACACGCACCTACAGGTAGCCATGCCCAGTTCGTTCGGATTGTGGTTTGGAGCATACGCTGAGGGACTTGTGGACGACATGCAGTATCTGCAAGCAGCGTGGAAGATAACGAATCGCAACCCACTCGGTTCGGCAGCAGGCTATGGCAGCTCGTTTCCACTCAACCGTCAGATGACCACCGACCTCCTCGGCTTCGACTCAATGGACTATAACGTGGTATATGCGCAGATGGGACGTGGCAAGACGGAAAGGAACGTGGCGTTCTCGATGGCAAGCATCGCTGGCACCCTCGCCAAGTTAGCGTTCGATGCGTGTATGTTCAACTCGCAGAACTTCGGTTTCGTGAAGCTCCCAGCCGACTGCACCACAGGCTCCAGCATCATGCCTCACAAGAAAAACCCCGACGTGTTTGAGCTGACCCGTGCTAAGTGCAACAAGCTCCAGTCGCTGCCTGTCACCGTGACGATGATTATGAACAATCTGCCCGTCGGCTACTTCCGCGACCTGCAAATCATCAAGGAAGTATTCCTCCCTGCCTTCGACGAACTCAAAGACTGTCTGCAGATGGCAGCATACATTATCAATAAGATGGAAGTGAATGAGCACATCCTCGACAACCCCATCTACGACCCTATGTTCTCCGTCGAAGAGGTCAACCGCCTCGCCCGCGAAGGCATGCCCTTCCGCGATGCCTACAAGAAAGTGGGGCTCGACATTGAGGCAGGCCACTTCACCCCCAACAAAGACATCCACCACACCCACGAAGGCTCCATCGGCAACCTCTGCAACGACAAGATTCAAGCCCTCATGGACGACGTGGTCAGTGGCTTCAAGTTCGAGAAGATGGAAAAGGCGGTGGAAAATCTGCTTAACCTGAATAACGAATAAAGTCTCTATGGAGGAAAACTTTGCCATACAGCTTTTTGAAGGAAAGAAGGTACGCATCGCATGGGATGCGGAACAGGAGAAGTACTATTTCTCTGTAGTCGATATAGTGCAAGTATTGACAGAAAGCGACAATCCACAAACCTACTGGAGAGTCCTTAAGAAACGCCTTCGAAACGAGGGAAATGAAACCGTTACAAATTGTAACGCTTTGAAGATGCCTGCAACTGACGGCAAGCAGCGCTTGACCGATGTGGCCGACTTGGAACAAATATTCCGTCTCATCCAGAGTATTCCCTCAAAGAAAGCAGAGCCTATCAAGAAATGGCTGGCCGAGGTGGGAGCACGGCGCATTGACCAGATGATTGACCCTGAGCTGACCTTTCAGATGGCTGTTGAGGACTATCGTCGGCAAGGTTACAGCGACCGCTGGATTAACGAACGTATGCGTTCCATTGAGATGCGTAAGGAACTGACCGACGAGTGGCACCGCTCGGGTATCCACGAACCCAAGGACTTCGCCATCCTCACCAACGTGCTCACTAAAGCGTGGAGCGGCATGACTACAGGAGAATATAAGCACTATAAGGGTCTGACGAAGCAGAATCTGCGTGACAACATGACCAACATTGAATTGGCATTGAATACGCTCGCCGAGGTTGCTACTACAGAGTATTCACGTCAATCAAATCCACAGACCATGACCGAAAGCAAACGCATTGCTCAAGAAGGTGGCAACGTGGCTCGCGATGCCCGCCAGACCATGGAACGTCGTCTCGGTCGTTCTGTGGTGTCATCTGAACGTGCCTCCGACTACATCCATCCAATAGAAGGAAAAGAACATATAGCACTTACCGCTCCTAACGAAGAGAGCAAATAGCTAAAAGACGGAAATCATGAACAAGAAAGGTGTCCTCACCCTTATCCTCGCCATCGTCACCCTTACCGCCGATGCTCAGTTCCTTTTCCGCATCAGCGGCAAGGGACTAAAAGAACCGTCATACATACTTGGCACGATTCACACATTGCCTGGATCGGTGCTCCTTGACAGCATACCCGAATACGTCGAGGCTGAGGCGAAGTGCAGACAGCTTTATTCGGAACAGGACACAAGTGACCCACAGCTACTTGCTAAAGTCTCAAATATACCACAACAGAATATGTTCCTGCCCGACAAACAAACCCTCGTCAACTTACTGACCAAAGAGCAGTTCGACATGCTGAAAGTAAAGGTAAAGGAGCTGTTGAACAAAAACCTAAATCCAAGAAACAACTTGAAACCCATCAATTACGTATTGTTGTTCAACCAAGCCATCGAAGCTGAAGCGATGAAGATGTATCCAGAATTGAGCAGCAGCGGCAAAGTTGACCTCACACGCATTGATGCTGCCTGCGTCGATAGAGCCATTAAGCGAGGTATGACGATAGGACATCTTGACGACCATACAAGAATAGATAGTCTTCCCGACATGCTGGGCTTGACGATGGAGATTGATGCGCAAGTGGATTCACTCGTAAGTTTCCTCAACAACTATGATGAAAACAGACAGAAAATTCTTGGTGTATGGAAATCCGTAGCAGAGATGACTGGCTATTGGATGAAGGGTGACTTCAATGGTTTTGCCAGCATGGAAGGTTGGGATGTTTTTATGGGCACAAACCCTGCAGATGTATTAGGACGCAACGAAAAGTGGATTCCCAAGATGAAGACCGCTATGCGTGAAGCTCCGACCATGTTTGTTTTCGGTGCTGCCCATCTGATTGGGAAGGATGGTGTCATTGCGAAGCTTCGAGAGGCGGGGTATAAGGTGAAGCAAGTGAAATAATTTGCAAACAAGCACAAGGGATAGATGAACGAGAATCAGATTGTTATCTACCAAATGGAAGATGGACAGACACAGATTTAACCAACAAAACGAATAAATAAATGATTTACAAGTATTCTGGACATTCGGGGGTGCAACTCCCTGTGCTGTCACTCGGTTTGTGGCACAATTTCGGCAGCGTGGATGACTTCTCGGTCGCCACACAAATGGTGGTGAAGGCGTTCGATGCGGGCATTTGCCACTTCGATTTGGCCAACAACTACGGGCCTGAGCCAGGGTCGGCAGAGACCAACTTCGGGCGCATCATGAAGAACCATCTGGCAAGCCATCGCGATGAACTGTTCATCTCGTCGAAGGCGGGACATGACATGTGGCCAGGAGTATATGGTGATAACAGCAGCCGCAAGAACTTGATGGCCAGTTGCGACCAGAGCCTCAAGCGGACAGGCTTGGAGTATTTCGACATCTTCTATAGCCACCGATATGATGGTGTGACCCCCATCGAAGAGACCATGCAAGCCCTCATCGACCTCGTTCGACAAGGAAAGGCACTCTATGTAGGCATCTCGAAGTATCCACCAGCCTTGCAACAGCAGTGCTACGACATCCTAAAGGAGGCACATGTGCCCTGTCTGCTCTCGCAGTATCGCTGTTCGATGTTCGACCCAAAAGCCCAGCAAGAAAACTTCCAGATAGCCGCCGACTACGGCAGTGGCATCATCTGCTTTTCGCCCTTGGCACAAGGCTTGTTGACGGGGAAATACAACAACGGCATTCCCGAAGGCAGCCGTGCCGCCCGAAGCACAGGTTTCCTCCAGCTAAGCCAAGTCACACCCGAACGAATAGAAGCCGTGAAGCAACTCGCCGTCATCGCTAAAGAACGCGGACAGAGTATTGCACAGATGGCACTCGCATGGGTTTTGTCCGACAAACGCGTAACCAGCTGCATCATCGGCACTTCGTCGGTGGCGCAATTAGAGAACAACCTCCAGACACTGAACAACCTCACATTCAGCGAGGAAGAATTGAAGAAGATAGACGCCATCATCAGCGACCCACAACTATGGTTCTAAAGAAACTCATTGTCCCCCTGCTATGCCTCGTATGTCTATCGGCTTGCTCCGACGAGAGCACGTCCACCTACTCCAAGCGCGAATATGTGTATTGCTACTTCTCTGTATTACAATACACAGAGCTATTTCACGTAATGGGCAATCCAGGACAGTTCGCCAGCATCAGGAAGCACGTGACAAACGGTGTCACCAAGGTGACTATGAGCAGCACGGGAACCACGACGGACTACACATTAGACGCACTGAGCAAGAACTTCGGATTTGGGTTGGGGGGACTCATCATGGGCACAAACTACCATGGGGAACCTCTCTGCTACGACCTTGCCTGCCCCATCTGCGACCGAGCCGACCGACGGCTTTCCATCACCACAGACGGTTATGCCAAGTGTGGAAAATGTGGTGTGACCTACGACCTCAACAATAACGGCGTCATCTACGAGAAACCCGAAGATGCCGACCTCATCAACCCACGCGGTCTCTACCGCTACCGCATCCGTTTCGACGGAACCACAGTCAATGCCTACAACTGACCTAAAATCGAAGACAGCACGAGGCTTCCTATGGGGAGCCTTGAACAACGGAGCCATGCAGGTGCTGAACGCAGTGTTTGGCATCGTCTTGGCACGTAAGCTCGGCCAAGCTGACTATGGCTTGATTGGGATGCTCACTATCTTCACCCTTATTGCCAACTCCTTGCAAGATAGTGGCTTCGTCACCGCCTTGACCAACAAGCGCGATGCTACTCACCACGACTACAACTCCGTCTTCTGGTTCAACATTGGGGTCAGCCTCCTTCTCTACATTCTGTTTTTCTTTTGTGCCCCACTCATTGCCGACTTCTTCGACGAACCCATCCTCACTTCCCTTTCCCGCTACTATTTTCTCGGCTTCTTCATCGCTTCTTTCAGCATCGTGCCACGCGCCATCCTTTTCCGACAAATCAAGCAACGCGAATTGGCCATTATGGGCACAACCTCTTTGCTCGTCTCTGGCATCGTCGGTATCGGCATGGCTTACAACGGCATGGCCTATTGGGGACTCGCCACCCAAACGCTCACCTTCAACCTCATGGTCAGCATCCTCAGTTGGGTGCTTTCCCACTTCCGTCCCTCCTGGCAGTTTAGCATGAAGCCCATTAAGGAAATGTTCGGTTTCTCTTCCAAGATGCTTATTACCAACATCTTCAACCAAGTGAACAACAACATCTTCTCCCTCGTCCTCGGAAAGCTCTACACAAAGGTGGAGGTGGGTACCTACACCCAAGCCAACAAGTGGAACACGATGGGAGCCTCCACCATCACGGGCATGGTGCAAGGCGTGGCACAACCTGCGTTCGTCGAAGTAGGCGACGACCCCGAACGCCTTCGTCGGGTCTTCTCGAAGATGCTCCGCTTCACCTGTTTCGTCTCCTTTCCCGTCATGTTCGGGTTGTCCCTCGTTGCCCCCGAATTTATCGTGACACTCATCAAGGAGAAGTGGCTTCCTTCCGCCCATCTTATGCAAATCCTCTGCATCGGCGGAGCCTTCCTACCCATCGCCACCCTCTATTTCAACCTCATCATTTCGCGGGGCAAGTCCGATGTCTATATGTGGAACGTTATCGCCCAAGGCTGTACCATCCTCGGTGCCATCCTCCTGATTCACGGATTAGCAGGAAACCTCCATATTACATTTCACATATTACATTTCACATTTCAAAAAATCACCCTCATGGTCCTCACCTACGTCCTCATCGTCATTCTTTGGACAGGCATCTGGCACCGTTTCCTCTATCAAGAAATCCGCTACCCCTTCCGTTCGGCACTCCGTGACATGCTCCCCTTCCTTCTCACCGCCGCTGCCGCGATGGTCATCACCCATTTCGTCACCCAGAGCATCCATACCCCCCTCCTGCTTCTCATCGTGCGCATCCCCCTCGCCGCCCTTCTCTACCTCGGCATCCTCTGGCTTTTCGGTGCTAAAATACTCAAAGAGTGCATCGGCTACCTCTTTAATCGTCACTTTTCTACGAAAACAGACCGTTCATCAAAAAATATTTTGTAATTTTGTACCGAAAAGAGGCCTAATACCTCTTCCTTTACCATGATTCGAAAGAGAAACATACAACACTTACTGATGGCGATGCTGATGGTGTGCGCCAGCCAAGGACTTTTCGCCCAAGGTGGTATTACAGCTGACTCTAACCACAGTCAGAACATCGCCGACTCGACAGCTTCACCCCAAAAGAAGACGCCTCCTGTTTTCCGCAACGGGGTGACCCAAATCGGGGTTTAGTGTTTCACACCGATAACATCCAGTAGCTTCGTGACCTCCTCATCGTAGTCTGTGCGGAGCATGACGGACATCTTCTTTCCGTTGTAGGGGTTCACATATTCTATATTGTAGAGGCTCTCGGCCAGAAACTTTGCACGGTAGATGGTGATGCTGGGCTTTTTGTTTTTCTTGTCTGCGGTTTTCACCAGTGTCCGTTCCAGTTCCAGCAGGATGGTGTATGCTGTGAAGCAGATGCAGACATGAGCCTCGATGCGGTTGAACAGCCGATGGTAGATTGGCCGTATGGCGAGGTCGGTCTTGTTCATGCGGAACGCCCTTTCAATAAAGGATAGATTTCTGTAATTCTCGACAACATCCTTGTTCCGAATCTTGCTGTTGGTCACATATCCCTTCAGACCGTCCAGACGTGCATCCTCGGCTATCTTGTCCTGATCTATGGCCACTGTTGTTTCTCCTTGCAGGGTAAGGAACCTGTTGTAGCCTCTGTTGTTTACGGACTCCTTTGTAATCTTTCCGCTGGCAAACCGCTTCTCAAGCCTCTTGACACCTTTTTCCCTGTCTCTGGCATCTTTCATGGCACGCCTGTCGCTCATTGATATTACATACCGTCTGTCCGTGATGGTCATGGATTTCTGCCAGCCGTCTTTCAGGCCGAGTTTTAGCACAGCCTCCTTGTCTGCCTTTGACAGTGACCTGATTCTTGCACCGATGATGTATTCGTAGCCTTCTTCCTCCAACTGCTCGATGTTCTTCTTGCTCAGCAATCCTGCGTCGGCCACGACAATCGGATGGGACAGGCTGAAGCGTTTCTCCAGCTTCTTGATAATCGGAAGCAGCGTCGTACCTTCATACTGGTTTCCCTTGTGGAGCTCATATCCGATGGGATTACCGCCCGCTGCGACAAGCAGTCCCAGTACCACCTGTGGATTCTCGCTCTTGCCGTCCTTGGAGTAGCCGGGGACACGCACATCATCCTCATGAGACTCGAAATATAGCGTGCTCGTGTCGTAGAACGCCACTGTCACCCGGCCGCCCATGACGGCCTTCGTGTGTTCAAACGCTATCTGCTCCACCTGCCATTTCACGCCGATGCTCTCGTCAGCGGCCTCACGTATATCCTCTGCCGTCTTGCCTCTTGCACACAGCTCGTCAAGAAAGCGGTAGATGGCATCCGGCGAATAGGATTGGTGCATGAAGCGCTCCATGTACTCCGCCGTCCGGAGCTTGCTCCCAGGGTGGTAGAGCCGTGTCGCTACCAAGGCACGGAACAGGGCGTTGTTAGCGGTTTTCACCTTGTTATAGCCTATGCGGTCGAACAATGTGCCATAGACGAGCTCTGGCCCAACCAGCCTGAGCTGGCTTTGGCGTAAGCCTGCCAGTACCTTGTCATAAGCTACGGCCTCATCATCGAACTCGAAAAGAGGCACACCCGTCTGATGCTCCTCAATCCACCTGTTCCCGCGCTTGATGAGCATGGCTATCTCTTCTGCGTCACTGCTGCAGCCCATCACCTTGACGCACTTCCGCTTGCCATGCACTTTCTGCATGACGCGAACAGAGGTACTGCCCGATTTGTTCAGTTTCTTTTCCACAAACATGCCACAAAGGTAGCACTTATTCTCCAAATGCCACCAAGCGAGGTGAGGTTTCTTGGCAGATGCCCTCCAAAAACAGCCTCAATGCCGAAACGAGGTGACCCAAAACGACCCACTAGATGGATATAACTATCTTATTTACAGTAAAATGACTTTTTTATGACAAAATCCTGCGGAAAACAGGAGAACATCGCCGACTCGACAGCTTCACCCCGAAAGAAGACGCCTCAAACACGCGCATATACCGAAGAGCATCCGCTGGTCTATGAAGATATGTGGGACTTGTGGCCATACGCCTTCCTGAACGAAAATGGCGAGCCAGACGGTTTCAACGTGGAACTAATACGCATGCTGATGGGCGAACTGAAGATTCCCTACATCATCAAGCTGAAGGAAAAGCAGGATGCGTTCGAGGATTTGCGCGACGGCAAGAGTGACCTCATCCTTGGTCTCTCGGCGGGTTACCACGATGCCTATGGACTTTACAGCGAGAACCCCGTAACGCTGTTCACACAAAGTGTGGCATCGCCCAAGGACAAGCCTCTCGAAATTAGCACTTTTAAGGATTTGAGCAACCATCAGGTGTTTGTGAATGACAGCAGTCTCTGCCACCACCTGATGATTGACTACGGCTGGGGCGACAATGCTATCCCCTACAGTGCCGTAAGACTTGCCCTGCTGAAGGTGAGCACAGAGAACGAGGGTGCAGTAGTGTGGAACACGCTATCGCTGAAGTGGCTCATCAATAAATACCACATCGACAATCTGCAAATTACGCCCATCAACATGCCCCACGGCGAATACAAGTTCATGTCGAATGACCCCGTGTTGCTGGCCAAGCTCGACAGTGTGTATAGCGCACTCGATTCGTCGGATCAGCTGGTCGATTTGCGCAACAAGTGGTTCTATCCCGAACATCAAGAGACGGGCATTCCCTCGTGGGTGTGGTATCTGGCGGCGGGGCCGGTTTGCTGGCACTCATCCTGTGCATCTACGTTCTTGTCTATAATACCCAAGCCCGTCGGCTTGCCGAATATAACAGCCAGCGCAACAAGCGTTTGGCACTCATTCTGGAAACCAGTCGTGTGAGGGTATGGACGTATCAGGTGGCGACCCAGCTGTTCGAGTGGCGTAACGAGAACGGACTGGTTGCCTACACCTACACAGCCGACGAGTTCGCCCACCGCTATCGCCCCAAAGATTTCGAGGCACTGATGCAAGCGTTGAAACAGTTGTCGAACACGGAACCGCCCGCCGAGGGACAGGAAGAGAAGAATGTGAAGCTGGAACTGAAGGCACGCGACATGGAAGACGGCGACACGGAAGAGAAAGACTTCGTCATCGCGCTCTCCGTCCTGCACCGCAACAAGGCAGGACGCCCGACCGTCATCCTTGGCACCAAACGCGACGTGACCGAGCGGCATCGGCGCGAACGCCAGTCGGACGAAGCTAAGGAACGCCATACCGCCATCTTCGAAAGTTGTATGCAAGGGCACATCCGCTTCACGCCCGATGGCTTCATTGCCAACCTCAACCGAAAGGCATGCGAGATGTTCGGTTGCCGTCGGGAGGAGGTGCTGGCCGAACGTCCCACCTACAAAGACTTACTTGACCTGCCAGACGTGGAAATCGAGCAGGCCGACGGCTATACCTGCACCCGCACCTTCGACTTTGCCAATCTTGCTGCGACGCAACGCAAGGTGAAATCCTGCCGACGCACCAAACCTCTCATCTGCGACATCGAACTGAAGACGTTCAAGGACGAGGAAGGCAACCTCGCCGGTATGTTTGCCCTCTGCAACGACATGACAGAAAAGTATGAGAGAATCAATGAAGTCAACCAGCTCTCGGAGAAGGAGCAGAAGGCAAAGGACACGCTGAACAACTACTTCACGAAATTTGACGCCATTCTGCAAGACGGTCAAATCCGCATAGCCAACTACTCGCCCGACTCGCACACGCTGACCATCTTCCGCAGAATGAACGAGGTACAACACCTGCTGACGCAGACGCGCTGCATGACGCTGACCGACGAGTCGTCGCAGAACAAGGCGATGCACATCCTAAACGACATGGACGGACGCCTCGACAAAGAGATGCGCTTCGACATCCGCACCAGCATCAGTCTCCACGGCAACTATCCCCTGCACTTCCGATTCAGTTTTATCCCTTTGCACGACGACGAAGGACAGGTGAACGAATACTTCGGACTCTGCCAAGACATCACACAACAAAAGTCCATTGACCAGAAACTGCAAGAGGAAGCGAAGAAGGTGCAGGAGGTGGAGAACACGAAGACCAGCTTCATCAACAACACGGTACAGGAAATCCGCACACCGATGAGCAGCATCGTGGAAGCCGCGAGCCAGCTCTCCACACAGTCGGACACCAACCAGAACTCCACCCCCAACGACATCATTCTCGAAAACTCCACCTATCTGCTACATCTTATCGACAACATCCTCTACCTCTCGCGCTTAGAGGCACGCATGATAGAGATTGTGAAGAAGCCCTGCGACTTTGTCGATACGTTCAACACTTACTGCATGGCAGAACGCCTGAACAGCGACAACGTCTCGTTCATCACCGAAAGCCCCTACGACCAGCTCGTGGTCAATATCGACGCAAAACAGATGGGCAACGTCATCGAGCGCGTGTTGGAAAACGCCATCCAGCACACCCACCACGGTTTCATCCGTGTTCGTTACGACTACATCGGTCGCCAATTGATGATTTCCATCGAAGACACCGGCGACGGCATCCCCAAGAAAGAGCTGGAACTGCTGAATGCGCAGACTACCCACGACGCCCGCACCAGCAGCGGACTCGGCATTCCTATCTGCAAGGAACTTCTGGCGCAGATGGGCGGGCATCTCGAAATTAACTCCGAGGAAGGTTTGGGCACTACCGTATGGATTATCCTCCCCTGCCAAGCCACCACCATTAAGAGAAAAAAGATGATATAAAGATATGAAGAAGAAACTGATAGCGACACTCTGCCTGTTCCTGCCGCTCATGGCTGGCTGGAACGGATTCCTATACGCACAACAGGACAGCAGCAAACGTCCAGTCGTCATTGCGAGCGACTGGGACAAGGCACCCTACGAGTTCCGCAACGACAAGGGAGAACCTGCGGGCTACTACGTCGATGTGCTCACCACCATTCTCGACGACTTGGACATCCCCTACCAGTTCCAGATGATGGAGGCAAGCAAAGCCACCGACCTCTTCGAGCGAGGCGATGCCGACCTCTTCTTCGACAACGTGCGTAAATACAGCAGCTCGGAGTATGTTCACACCAGCAACATCATCAGCTACTACCGCATCAGCGTGGCCACCGCCAAAGACTCCGCCAACATCATCCCGCTCAAGACACTTGACAACCCCGAGGCTGTCGTCTTCTATCATGGTGGCTATGCCGCTCACTTCTTCAAACGGGAGATTCCAGAGCACCAGGCGCTGAACTACCAGCCCCCGAAGGAAGCCTTGGCGGGCATCGTAAAGGGCCGATATAAGTACTTCGTATGGAACGAAGCTGCGCTACAATGGAAAATCAAGGAACTGAACCTTGAGAACGACATCACACTGCACGAGGTCAACATCCCCGTAGGTGAGATACACATCATTGGACGCGACCAAAGTCTCATCGAGGCCATCGACGACAAATATTCGCGTATGAAGCAACGTGGGGAAATCGAGAAGATTCACGACAAGTGGTTCCATCCCGAACACAAGCACGACGACACGTCGCCAATGCCGTCAAGTTCACACAGCAGGGACACATCCGCCTCGGCTACCGCTACGAGCATCACGGGCTTCACATCTTCTGCGAAGACACGGGAACAGGTGTGCCCAAAGACAAGCAGGAGGTCATCTTCGAACGCTTCATCAAGCTCGACGAATTTATCCAAGGTACAGGCATGGGACTCACCATCTGCAAAGCCCTCACCGAACGCATGGGAGGGAAAATCGGTGTGGACAGCGAAGGTCTCGGCAAAGGTTCCACGTTCTGGATATGGCTTCCCTGCGAGCGTCGTCTCACTCCTAACGAACCCGCATCGCCAACACCTTCACATTAACCTTTAGAACAAGAAGAAAAGGTCACTCTACTTTTGCAAGCTTTGTATGGTGGAAGTGAGAAGGGAGCTAAAAGGAAGAAAGGAAGCAAGTTTTCACAAAAAAAACGTAAAAACGCTTGGCCTTTCGGATATTTGCAGTATCTTTGCATGAAACATTACTAACTTACAAATAAAACCCTAACATCACTATGGCTCAAGCAACAGAATTTAAGTACGCTCCTATGTTCCAGATGGGCAAGGACGAAACGGAATACCGACTGCTGACAAAGGAAGGCATCTCTGTCGGTGAGTTCGAAGGAAAAGAAATCGTGAAAGTGTCACCCGAGGCACTCACACTGCTGGCTCAACAGGCATTCCACGACGTGGAGTTCATGCTGCGCCGTGAGCACAACCTGCAAGTGGCAAAGATTCTGCGCGACCCCGAGGCCAGCGAGAACGATAAGTATGTGGCTCTGCAGTTCCTGCGCAATGCCGAGACAGCCGCCAAAGGCATCCTCCCCTTCTGCCAAGATACCGGTACTGCCATCATCCACGGCGAGAAGGGTCAGCAGATTTGGACAGGTTTCGAGGACGAAGAGGCACTATCGAAGGGTGTGTTCAACACCTACACACAGGACAACCTCCGCTACTCGCAGAACGCTCCGCTGAACATGTACGACGAGGTGAACACCAAGTGCAACCTCCCAGCACAGATTGACATTGAGGCTACCGAAGGGGCTGAATACCGCTTCGTGATGGTGGCCAAGGGTGGCGGCTCTGCCAACAAGACCTACTTCTACCCCATGACCAAGGCGACCATCCAGAACGAGGGCACATTGCTTCCCTTCCTTGTAGAGGAGATGAAGCATCTGGGCACAGCCGCTTGTCCACCTTACCACATCGCCTTCGTCATCGGTGGCACATCTGCCGAGAAGAACCTGCTGACGGTGAAGCTCGCCAGCATCAAGTACTATGATTCTCTACCCACGACGGGCGACGAGACGGGTCGTGCCTTCCGCGACATCGACTTGGAGCAGAAGCTGTTGAAGGAAGCCTATAAGATTGGCCTCGGTGCTCAGTTCGGCGGCAAGTACTTGGCACACGACATCCGCGTGATTCGTCTGCCTCGTCACGGAGCCAGCTGCCCCATCGGCATGGGTGTTTCCTGCTCTGCCGACCGCAACATCAAGGCAAAGATTAACAAGGACGGTGTATGGCTCGAAGTGATGGACAGCAATCCAACAGAGCTGATTCCAGAAGAACTGCGTCGTCCAGGCGAAGGTGGCAAGGGTATCGAGATTGACTTGAACCAAGGCATTGACGCTGTGAGGGCAGAACTGACCAAGTACCCTGTGAGCACGAGGGTGAACCTGCGTGGCACGATTATCGTGGCTCGCGACATCGCCCATGCGAAGCTGAAGGCTCGCTTGGATGCCGGCGAGGGTATGCCCGACTACTTCAAGAAGTACCCTGTGCTCTATGCAGGTCCAGCCAAGACCCCTGCAGGCTATCCTTGCGGTTCGATGGGACCCACGACAGCCAACCGTATGGATCCATACGTGGACGAGTTCCAAGCCAACGGAGCCAGTCTTGTGATGATAGCCAAGGGCAACCGCACCCAGCAGGTGACCGACGCTTGCAAGAAGCATGGCGGATTCTACCTCGGCACCATCGGCGGTGTAGCAGCTGTGCTGTCACAGTCGAGCATCAAGAGCATCGAGTGCGTGGAATATCCCGAACTGGGTATGGAAGCCATCTGGAAGATTGACGTGGAAGACTTCCCAGCCTTCATCCTTGTCGATGACAAGGGCAACGACTTCTTCAAGCAACTGAAACCTTGTGAAGGATGCACCATCATTTGATGTACCATTTACCATGTACAATGTACCATTTTCACTGAGACATTGGGACAATCCCCGCATGGTAAATGAAAAAAATGACTGAATGATAATTGTACATTGTACATGGTAAATGGTAAATGAAATGGTTTGAACCTAATCTACAGAAACTGCTTTTGGAAGCGGGAACGGACGGCCTACGCATTAGTCACATCGTTCGCAACATCTGCAACATGGAGCCTCAGCTCTTCGGCGAAGGGCATCCCTACGAGGAGGCTTGGAAGGAAATCTACGGGTTTCTCCGAGGAGAAAGCAAGAAAGCCGATTCGCCCTATCGCTATGTGACCGACAAAAAGACGGGTGCGGTGAAGCGTGGCCACTTCTTCTTCGACCACACGAAAGTAGAAGAAGACACACAAATGACCATAGATTTTTAAGCAAGCCGCATGGCTATTACACATTTTACATTACACATTTTACATTATATAATAATATAAGATATGGAAGACATAAAAAAGTATTTGGAAGATGCTGAGGAGAAGATGGAGTTTGCAGCCATGCACCTCGAAGAAGCCCTCAGCCGCATCCGTGCAGGACGTGCCAACGTACACATCCTCGACGAAATTCGTGTGGAATCCTACGGCAGCAAGGTTCCGCTGAGCAATGTGGCATCCGTCAACACGCCCGATGCCCGCAGCATCACCATCAAGCCTTGGGAGAAGCAGATGCTCCGCGTTATCGAGAAAGCCATCATCGACTCCTCCGTAGGCATCATGCCAGAGAACAACGGCGAGATTATCCGTCTCGGCATCCCAGCCCTGACCGAGGAACGTCGTAAGGAGCTGACCAAACAATGTGCGAAGGAGACCGAAACCGCCAAGGTGAGTGTGCGCAACGCCCGTCGCGATGCCATCGAGAAGCTGAAGAAGTCCATCAAGACCGGCACTCCCGAGGACATGGAGAAGGACTACGAGGAGAAGGTTCAGAAGACCCACGACAAGTACATCAAGAAGATTGATGCCATGCTCGATGCCAAGAACAAAGAGATTATGACTGTCTGATGCACGGACTCGTTATACGCAATACAGGTTACAGCTACACCGTTAAGTCGGATGCGGGAGATGTCTTTGAATGTAAAGTCAAAGGCAACTTCCGCATTCGTGGTATTCGCACCACGAATCCCGTGGCGATAGGGGACAAGGTGACGTTTCGGCCACCAGCAGACCCTCTCTGTCCTTCGGACATCTCCCCCATAATGGGGAGACCATCCGGCTCGTTCCCCAACATCCCGCATGGTCTCCCTCCCCATTACGGGGGAGGGCTGGGGAGAGGGTCTGCTCTTGGCCTCATCACGGATATTGATGACCGCAAAAACTACATCATCCGTAAGTCAACGAACCTGTCGAAGCAGTCGCACATCATCGCTGCCAATGTCGATATGTGCTTCCTTATCGTCACCATCAAGCAACCTGAAACGCCCCTCCAGTTCATCGACCGCTTCTTAGCAAGTGCCGAGGCGTACAGTGTACCCACCACCATCATCTTCAACAAGATAGACCTGATTGACGACGAGTGGAAAGACTACCTTGACGGTGTGGTCAACCTCTACGAAACCGTCGGCTACCCTTGTCGATGCATCTCCGCCACCACAGGTGAAGGCGTGGAAGCCTTGCGCTCCGAACTCCAAGGCAAAATCACCCTCCTTTCGGGCAACAGCGGTGTGGGCAAATCCACCCTCATCAACGCCCTCTTCCCCCACCTCAACCTTCGCACCAGCGAAATCAGCGATGCCTACGAGACGGGCAAGCACACCACCACCTTCTCCGAGATGTACGAAGTGGAAGGTGGCTACATCATCGACACTCCAGGCATTAAGGGCTTCGGCACCTTCAACATGAAGAAAGAAGAGGTGAGCCATTACTTCAAAGAGATATTCCGCTTCTCCGCCGACTGCCGCTTCAACAACTGCACCCACACCCACGAGCCTCACTGCGCCGTGCGTGAAGCCCTCGAACGCCACGACATCGCCGAAAGCCGCTACAACTCCTACCTCTCCATGCTCGAAGATGAAAAAGAAGACAAGTATCGCCCTGCATATTAAAGCCCTCCTCCTCCTTGCGGTGACGTGCTTGACGGTTTCCCCGTCAAGCGCCCAGTCCTACGAGTCCTACATCGAGCAAGGCCTCGCTGCAGCTCAGGAGCAGCACTACGACGAAGCCATCAACCACTTCCGTCAAGCCCTCCGACTCTCTCCCAACGACATCCGCAATGCCCTCACCTACGCCAACATCGCCAAGATGCAGGTAGCCCAAGGCGAACCCCTCAAAGCCATCGACAGCTACGACATGGCCCTCGGCATTGCACCCCAGAACCTCCCCATCCTCAAGGCACAAGCCGACCTCTACCTCTCACTCGGCAACCTCAACAAAGCCATCCTCGGCTACACCAAGATACTCGACATCGACTCTCGCAACATCGATGCCCTCTTGGGACGTGCCTACATCCACCAACAGCGGCGCGACTACCAAGCCGCCAAGACCGACTACGAACGGTTACTCACCCTCCAACCCGACCACTACGCTGCCCTCCTTGGTGTTGCCATCCTTTTCCAGAATGCAGGTAAGCCACAAGAGGCCATCGCACGTCTTTCCACCTTGATCGACCAATATCCCGACAAGGCAGAGATTTATTCTGTGCGGGCAGAGATTGAGGCAGAAGCCCATCAGCCCGAGCTTGCCCTAATCGACCTCGACAAGGCCATTTCCCTTTCCCCCGACAACAAAAACCTGATTCTCACTCGTGCCTACCTTCATCTTCACGAAGGGCACAAGCACCTTGCCCAACAAGACTTCGAACGCGCCATACAGCTCGGCGTCCCCCGTGGGCAACTGAAAGAAGAACTTCAACAATGTAAGTGAACTTTTACTTTATTACGCTGATTCTCAAGTCCCCCGTCTCTGCCTTCCGTCCCAGCAGGAAGCGGTCGATGAACGCTTGTACCTCGGGCCACTGACTTTCTGGCAACTGGCAATGACCATGACCACCCACGATGCTCCACCCCATGCGGTCGCTGATGCCAAAACGTTCCCACACCTTGCGGGCCGCTTTGGCCGACACCAGCATAGCACTGTCGGAGAGCCACACGTAGTCAGGATTCCCCAACAGCAACAAGGCACGTGGGCACACCATCGCACACAGTTCATGCTGGTCGTAAGGCAGACGATACACCGAATCGCCGCTAAAGTGCTCCCGCTGACTCTCCAAAAACCAGTGATAGTCCGTCTTGTCGATGTCCTCCACCTTCTCCTTCGACTCGTGCGACGCACGCCAAGCAGCAGCACCGCCACCGCCAGGCTCCTGGGCAACCGTCAAAGCCACACGCTCGTCAAAAGCTCCACAATAGAGCGCCATCTTCCCAGCATACGAGCACCCCGTCACACCGATGTGCTCCGTGTCAATCTTCGTCACCTCCGGCCCCAACAGCTGCAAACCGTCAATCAGTCGGCTCAATCCCCATGCCCATTCGCTGTAAGCACCATTCGCCGTCAAGTCTGGGTACAGACGGTCAAACGGATGCTCCCCACGCTCATGGTGCTTACCCCACTGCCCATAGTCGTTCACCTGCTTCTCGTGGAACGTCATCGTGGCGATGGGACGGTCTTCGAACAACTGCCGAGGCAACGAAATCATGCTCGTGCCAATCATCAAGGCGTAAGGCGGCTGTCCCACCTTCGGATAGCGGATTTCCGAACGCAGCGTGAGCGTCTGCCCATTCACCGTCACATCCACCACCAGCGCCGTGTCGCCCTCCATGTGCGCCGCCACCTGACTCGGCTCCACACTTGGCTTCGTTCCGATGCCATAATGCTGGATTAGGTGGCCGATGTCACTACGACGTTTCGACCAGTCGGCAAAACTCGCGACACCCTCCAGCGGGTCAGGCAATTCACGGACGACAGGCAGTTGGTCGGGTTCAGGCATCACGGGAGCAGCAAAGTGCCTACCCGTGTTCTCCGCTGCATAGACGAGCGGAAGCGGAGCGTTCTGCGCTTGCATCGTCAGCACAGCAGGAGCAAGCAGCGCAACAAGAAAAACTTTTTTCATATTCATTGATTCTATTGGTTTTGGTCTTGTAAAGGTAGGTCTAATTCCCGACACATCCAAATCTTTCGGCGAAAACTTCACCTTCACCGCAAATTCCCCCCCATTCCTTTTGTCCATTCCCCGTTTTTACGTACTTTTGCACACAAAAATAATGTCAATGAAAGAATTCGTAATATCGGAGGCAAAGGTGGAGACAGCCATCATCGTGGGTCTTATCACACCGCAGCAAAACGAGAAAAAGACAGAAGAGTATCTGAACGAGCTGGAGTTTCTGGCAGAGACGGCAGGAGCCAAAGTCATTCGCCGATACACCCAACGGGTGAACGGCCCCAGCAGCGTCACCTACTTAGGTACAGGCAAACTGGAAGAGATAGCCGACTACATCAAGCAGAAAGAAGACGAGGAAGACCCCGTCGGCATGGTCATCTTCGACGACGAACTCTCCGCCAAGCAAATCCGCAACATCGAGAAAGCCCTCCAAGTCAAGATACTCGACCGCACCAGCCTCATCCTCGACATCTTCGCCATGCGTGCCCAGACAGCCGCCGCCAAGACACAGGTCGAACTGGCGCAATACCGCTATATGCTCCCACGACTCACCCGACTGTGGACACACCTCGAACGTCAGCGAGGCGGCAGCGTCGGACTTCGAGGCCCGGGCGAGACCCAGTTGGAGATGGACCAACGCATCATCCGCCACCGCATCTCCCTCCTCAAACAGCGGCTCGTCGAAATTGAGCAGCAGAAGAACACCCAGCGAAAGAACCGTGGACGGCTCATCCGTGTGGCACTCGTCGGCTACACCAACGTGGGCAAATCCACCCTGATGAACCTCCTCTCCAAGAGCGACATCTTCGCCGAGAACAAGCTCTTTGCCACCCTCGACACCACCGTCCGCAAAGTCATCATCGACAACCTCCCCTTCCTCCTTTCCGACACCGTCGGCTTTATCCGCAAGCTCCCCACCGACCTGGTGGAGTCCTTCAAGAGCACCCTCGACGAAGTGCGCGAAGCCGACCTCCTTCTCCACATCGTCGATATCAGCCACCCCGACTTCGAAGAGCAGATACAGGTCGTAGAGAAAACACTCGGCGACCTGGGCTGTGCCGACAAACCCCAGATGATTATCTTCAACAAAATCGATGCCTACACGTGGGTGGAGAAGGAGGCCGACGACCTCACGCCCCCCACCAAGGAGAACATCTCCCTCGACGAGCTGATGCGCACCTGGATGGCGAAGCTCAACGGTGGTTGCCTCTTCGTCTCGGCAGTGAAGAAGGAGAACATCGACATCTTAAAGGACACGCTCTACAAGAAGGTGCGAGAGATGCACGTCCAGAAGTATCCCTACAACGATTTCCTCTACAACACCTACGATGCCGACGGCAACGCCGAGTGACACGCACGGACTTCCACGAAGAAGAGCCTGCGGAAAGTGTGCGTGAAGGCTCGCAGGGCACCCCATAATCGCACCCGTCGGGTACGGCACGCCGCACCCGTCGGGTGCGATGCGTCGTACCCGACGGGTGCGCTTACGGGGTCACGAGCACACGGCTAAGGAAAGAGAGAGTTTTTAACCCATTGGCTCCATAGAAAAGGGTGCTCTGCGGAAAGATTTACGCTATTTATTTGGAGAAAAGCTTAAAACTTTGTAATTTTGTCGCCGTAACGCATGGGCATGAACAGTTGGTGGAATCATCGTTCCTAAGAAACTTAAAGAGAATAAAAAATATGAGAGAATTAACTGTGAACGAAATCGCTCTGCTGGAAGAGCGTGGATGTTGGGCCGAAGACTGGTCGGACATTCTGGTGGACGAGGCTTTCGCACCCTCGCAAATGGAACAAGTGATGCTCTATGGGCATGTGGAACTGGGTAGCCTGAGCGGCTCGGTGGAGGTGGAAGAAGGGTTCCGCCGCCGCTGCTGTATCAGGAACGCCGTGCTGCGCAACGTAAGCATCGGCGACGACTGCTTAGTGGAGAATGTGCGTGGCTACATCTCCAACACGCGGATAGGTGACCGCTGCTATGTGGCGAATATCGGCATCATCACGAATCAAGAAGGTTGCACCTTCGGCAACGGCACCGAAATCTCGGTGCTGAACGAGGGTGGCGACGGCAACATCGTCATCTTCGAAGGGCTAACGGCTCAGTTGGCGTGGATGATGGTGAACTTCCCGAAAGCGAAGACCCTCACCTCCAACTCTTCTCCCTTCATGGGGAAGGGAGAGGGTATCGGCTTCATCGGTGCAGGTGCCCGTATCGTGGGTGTGCAGGAGATGACGAATGTGCGCATCGGCGAGGGTTGCGAGGTGCAGGGCAGCTGCAAGTTGAGCAACTGCACCATCCTGAGCACGGAGAATGCCGGCACACTCATCGGTTCGGATGTCATCATCGAGGACAGTGTGGTGGCGGCTGGCGCGAGTGTTATCGACGGGGCGAAGGTGTATAGCTGCTTCGTAGGCGAGTCCGTGCATATCGGCAAGGGCTTCTCTGCCGAGGCGAGCGTGTTCTTCGCCAACAGCTACATGGACAATGGGGAGTCGTGTGCGGCTTTCTGCGGTCCCTTTGCCACGAGCCATCACAAGAGCACATTGCTCATCGGTGGTGCCTTCTCCTTCTACAACGCAGGTTCGGGCACGAACCAGAGCAACCATGCCTACAAGATGGGGCCTATCCACTGGGGTACACTCGACCGAGGCAGCAAGACGGCTTCGGGCAGCCACATCCTCTGGCCCGCTCATATCGGGAGTTTCTCGATGGTGATGGGCAAGGTGCAGAACCATCCGCAAGTGCAGAAGCTTCCTTTTAGCTACGTGATTGCCGAGGGTAGGGACACGTGGCTCGTGCCAGGCATCAACATCCGCACGGTGGGTACCTGGCGCGACGTGGGCAAGTGGCCGAAGCGGGATGCACGTCCACTGGATTCACGCAACGACATCATCAACTTTGCCTTCCCCAATCCTTACATCATCCAGTCGGTGCTGGAGGGCAAGGCAGTCCTCGAAGACCTGTTGAAGGAGAACCCCGAAAGTACCGATGTTTATGTGTACAACGGTTGCAAAATCAAGCGTGCCGCTGTGCTGAAGGGCATCCAGTACTATGAGCTGGCGGTGAAGCTGTTCCTCCACCGTTGTTTCCAACTCAACACCGCCGAGACCGACGAAGCCGTGGGTGGTCGCTGGGTGGATATGATGGGCTTGCTGGTGCCGAAGAGCGAGGTGGACAGCGTGGTACGCGACATCGAGAGCGGTGCCATCAGCACGACGGAAGAGCTGAACAACATCCTCCTGCAGCTCCACCAGAACTACCGGCAGTATGAGCAAGCTTACGCCAACTATGTGATGCAGACGTGTGGAGACAACCTCTTCATCGACCGCGACCACTGGATGCGCGAGGCGGAGGAGGCTCATGCGCTGTGGCTCAAGATGGTCAAGGATGATGCCGAGCGGGAGTACCAAATGGGCGACGTGGAGCCAGAGCAACTCCGAGGATTCATCGAAAGCATCAAGTAGCTGCTAAGCCCTCTCCAAGGACAGATATTTTTAAAGTCTAAGGAGTCAAGGAGTTAAGGAGAAGGCTTTCGCGAAAGCCCCAAAAACTCCTCTACTCCTAAACTCCTTAGACAAAAAAAATCTCTCCTTAGACAAACCGAATCTGGAATAAATCGATTAAATATAAAACTTTAGAAACGAGTATGAGAAAAATATTGCTGTTAGCCTTGGTGGCACTGGCGAGCGTCGGTGCCCAAGCACAACGCCCCTACGACACTGTGGCGGGCGACCCTATGAACGTGCGTATCTACACGCTCGACAACGGACTAAAAATCTACCTCTCCGTCAATCCAGAGAAACCACGCATCACGGCACACATCGCCGTGAACACGGGGCACCGCAATGACCCTGCCGAAACCACAGGTTTGGCACACTATCTGGAACACCTCATGTTCAAGGGGACAAAGCAGTTCGGCACCAGCAACTACGAGGCTGAACGCCCGTTGCTTGACCGCATCACCCAGCTCTACGAGGAACACTATCGCTTGACCGACCCCGAAGCTCGCCGTGTGAAGTACCACGAAATTGACTCCGTGAGCCAGTTGGCGGCACAGTACAACATCCCCAACGAGTACGACAAGCTCATGGCGGCCATCGGCAGTGAAGGCTCTAACGCCTACACGTGGTACGACATCACCTGTTATACCGAGGACATCCCTTCGAACGAGGTGGAGAACTGGGCGAAGATACAGGGCGACCGCTTCCAGAACATGGTCATCCGAGGTTTCCACACGGAGCTGGAGGCGGTCTATGAAGAGAAGAACATCTCCCTCAGTAACGACGACGAGAAGCAGTTTGACGCACTGATGGCCAAGCTCTTCCCCTCGCATTCCTACGGCACACAGACAACCATCGGCACACAGGAGCACCTGAAGAACCCTTCCATCGTGAACATCCAGAACTACTTCAACAAGTACTACAAGCCCAACAACGTGGCCATCTGCATGGTGGGCGACCTCGACTACGACAAGACCGTGGATGCCATCGAGAAGTATTTTGGCGACTGGAAGGCGGGCACTGACATCACGCCCCGTCAGTTCCCTGCACAGCCCATCTTCACCGCTCCGCAGGACACGTCGGTGGTGGGCATCGAGCAGGAAAGCATCATCTTGGGATGGCGGTTCAAAGGGGCTGCCGACCTGCAGAACGACACGCTTCGCCTCGTCAGCAACATCCTCTCGAACGGCACGGCTGGACTCATCGACCTCGACCTCAACCAAAAGATGCGCATCCAGGCTGGAGGCGCACAGCTCCTGTCACTGAAGGACTACAGCGTGATGGCACTCTTCGGCTATCCGAACGAGGGACAGAGCCTCGACGAGACTAAGACACTCCTGCTGGAGGAAATGGAGAAGGTGAAGAAGGGGGATTTCGACGAAAGCCTCCTCACCGCCATCGTCAACAACATGAAGCTGCAGTACAACCGACAGATGGAGGAAAACCGTGGTCGTGTCGGGATGCTCGTGGATGCCTACATCAACGGACAGCCCTGGAAAGATGCTATCGGGCAGATTGACCGCATCGCCCAACTGAAGAAGGAGGATGTGGTGGCGTTCGCCCAGCGATACCTGACCGAGGGCTATGTCTGTGCCCGCAAGCTGCAAGGCGAGGACACCAGCATCAAGAAAATAGACAAGCCCACCATCACGCCCATTCCCACGAACCGTGACCTTCACAGTGCCTTCCTCGACGACATCACCGCCAGCGAGGTGGAGCCGATTCAACCACGTTTCGTCGATTTCCAAAAAGAGCTGACCTTCGGACAAGCGAAGAAGGAGGTGCCCCTCATCTACAAGCAGAACACCACCAACGACATTTTCACCCTCCAGTTCCGCTATGAGTTTGGCCACCAGGCTGACAACCGCTACGACATCGCTTCCGACTACATCGACAAGCTCGGCACGGAGAAAATGAGTAACGAAGAGATTCAGAAGAAGTTCTATGCCCTCGCCTGCCGATACAGCATCAACGTGGGCGAAGAGAACATCACCATCAGCATCAGCGGACTCAACGAGAACCTCGGCGAGGCGTTGCGTCTGACGGAGGAAGTGCTTCACGGAGCGAAGGCCGACCAAGACATATATAATAAATATGTGGAGCAGATTCTGAAAGACCGCGAAGACCAGAAGAAGGAACAGCGCACCTGCTTCACCCGTGCATGGAACTACGCCCTCTACGGCTCTTATAACCCCTCGACCAACCTCATGTCTGCCCAACAACTGAAGGAGACCCACCCACAGACCTTGCTCGACCTGCTCAGTGGGCTTTCCGCGTTGCAGCACACCGCCATCTACTACGGTCCTTCCGTCCAGAAGGAGGTGACAGCCCTCATCAGCAAGTTCCACAAGACCAGCAAGCACCTTCTCGCTGTGCCTGAAAACAAGGCATATACCTTCCGTCAGACACCACGTCCAGAGGTCATCCTAGCTCCCTACGAGGCGAAGAACATCTACCTGCGCAAGTTGCATAACGAAGGTCGCCAGTGGACACCCGAAGCGGCACCTGTCGAGGCACTCTTCAACGAGTACTTCGGTGGCGGCATGAACACCATCGTCTTCCAGGAACTGCGTGAAGCCCGTGGATTGGCCTACAACGCCAGTGCCTACTACGCTTCACCCAGCAAGAAGGGTGACCCCGAATACGCCATGGAGCACATCATCAGCCAGAACGACAAGCTCATGGAGTGCATCAGCGTCTTCGACGACATCACCGAGCGGATGCCACAGAGCGAGGCTGCCTTCACCCTCGCCAAGCAGTCGCTCACCAAGACTCTCCAGAGCCGCCGCGTCACCAAGACCAGCCTCATTGCCTACTACTTCCAGATGAAGCGTCTCGGTCTCGACTACGACCTCTACGAACGCGTCTATCAGGCACTCCCCTCCCTCACCCTCCAAGACATCGTCCGCTTCGAGCAGCAGACCATGACGAACAAGCCTTGGCTCCACGTCATCCTCGGCGACGAGAAGGAGCTGGACATGCAGGGACTCAACAACATCGCCCCCGTCCACCGCGTCACCCTGGAGGAAATCTTTGGGTACTAAGAACGTGCAGCGCACAAAAAAACGGGCCACGCCAAAGACGGCGTGGCCCGTTTTTTGTGCGATTCACTTTAGGTATTTCTTGCCTCCTGCGATGTAAACCCCTCGTTGTTGGGGAACTCCATCGAGACGACGACCGTCAAGGGTGTAGTAGGTGGTGGACTCCGTGGGGTCTGCACCTTGGGCAGTGGGGAGAGCCTCGATGTCGGTGGCAGGGTTCAGGCCATCCATGGAGAGGAAGGCTTCTTTGAGGTACATCGTGGAAGTGCCGTCGGTCTGGAAACCGACGATGTAGAGACGAGAGGGGTCAATGGTGCGGCCACCGAGGGTTGTCATGTTGCGGAGGTCAACCACGATGTTCTTCGACTTCACTTCCTGCTCATAGGCTTCGGCCATCCAGAGGGTGTTTTGGTCGTAAATACGGAGGACAGGATGACAGGTGGGGGTGCGCACGAGGTTGATGACAAGGTAGTTGTAGGAAGAAACGTCGATGGCATCGGGATAGTGCCAACCGCCTATACCGTTTTTGCCCGAGGTGAAGGAAGAAGCCGAGGACATGTATTTGAAGGTGCCAGCCAGATAGAGGTTGGGGACAAAGGATCCATCGGCGAGGGAGAAGAGGTCTTCGGAATTCCGCTCTTCACCCACAGGGGGCGTAGCCATCTGGGCAAGGGTTTCGGGGGCGTAATAGTCTTCTTCGGTGAAGGCTTTCTCAGTGGAGAACCAGTCGATGTCCACATGACCGCCAAGCGCTTGGGTGGCATAGTTGAAGAGGTAGAAACGCTGACCCACGAAGAAGTCGAGGGTGTAGCCCATGTTCATCTGTACGCCAAAGGATTTCCACGTCTGGTTGTCGTAACTGTACTGATAACGGCAAGCGTTGGTGCCGAAATTGAGGGAGGCACGGAAGTAAATCACGTCGGAGGTCAGTTCGGCTCCCGTCTTGGTCTCCTCAACCTTATGGTTTTGCCCACTGAATGTGCAACGCTCGCTATAGAGCACCTTCTTCCCGTCCTGCACCTTCACGGCAATGAAGGAATAAGGCGTCTGGAAGACGGAAAGACCTGCCACATCGCCCTCCTGCATGGCACTCACATCCATCTTGATGGTGCCATAGCACCACGAATATCTGTTGGATGCCGTGCCTTCGGGGTTCAGCCCGATAATGCGTTGCGTGATGGAGTTGTGGGCAGAAACGAGGTGGTCGGTAACGGAAGCGGTGTTGAGGCGCAAGTGTCCGGGACGATCGGTGAGACTCCATGCAGTATTATCGGGGTTGTGGTTCCACTCCCACTGTTTACCTAAAAGGGGAGCCACGAAGGGGTCGTTGGTGGGCAGGTAGGTTTGGGGGTGTTCGGCTCCCACATCGGGTTTGCGATAGGGCTTGCTGTTCTTGCTCACGTCGATACCATTGTTGCCGATGATAGGCCAGCCGTCTTTCCACTGGACGGGCTCGAGGTAGGGGATGCGACCGATGGCTCCAGCATCCTTGAACAGCACCGTCCACCACTCGCCCGTCTGTGTCTCGACAAGGGCACCTTGGTGAATCCTCTGATGTTCGAATACACGACCTTGATGCTCTTCGTAGGGTCCCATGGGCTTTTTGGAACGAAAGATGGTTTGAGAGCCTTCGGTACCTCCATAGGTGGCATATATATAATAGTAGTCGCCAATGTGGTACATGTGGGAGCCTTCGCAACCATTGCCTACGGTGATGACTCGTTCGGAGGAGATTTTCTTGAGGGTGACAGGGTCGAGTTTATTCACCCAAATGTCACCGATGCCACAAGCCACATAGAGGTAGCCGTCGCCATTTTCTCCATCGTCGAAAAGCCAGCCTGAGTCATAGTAGTGCTCACTCATTTTCTCCATTTTCCACAGCCCCTCGGGATTGGTGGCGGTAAGGAGGATGTTCTGGGTATCGTCCACGCCCGAACGTCCGTAACAGATGAAGTAGAGGTAGAATTTGCCATCGTGGTACTTGAGGGAAGCCGCCCACTGCCCCTGCGAATAGTGATGCTTACCGTTCAGAAGGTTGTAGGCATCCCCTCCGTCTATCCGTTCGAGAGGATTGGCGCAATACTCCCAATTGACGAGGTCTTTTGACTTGAGGATGGTAGCACCGGGGAAGTGGTACATGGTGGTGCCGACGAAGTAGTAGGTGTCATCTACACGAATGACATCGCAATCGGGGAAATCAGCGTTGACGATAGGATTGATGTAAGTGCCATTCCCTTGGTCAGCTGTCCACTGGTTAGTGAAGGGTTTCAAGGTCTCTTGGGCACTCAAGCTGGCACTGAATGCAATCAGGCTTGCCACAAAAACGGAGAATCTTTTCATATTGGTAAATTTTGTAAAGTTTAAAGGTTAAGGTTTAAAGTTTAAAGACCATGCGGCTTGTTTGCCAACACCGCGTTAGCCTCTTTAACCTTTAAACTCTAAACTTTAACCTTTACATTTATTTTTTTGCAAAAGTAAGGAAAAACGAGGACTGGCACAAACGGGACGGAAGGAAAAAGAGGGGCTGTTACGTGGACGGAAGTTTATGTTTCAATATCAAAAAGGGATAGGGTGGAAAAGGACTAAATTTGCGGAAAATTACCTCAAAACATCAAAAACATGAAGAAAATCATTCTATCGATGGCCATGGCTATCCTGACAGGAAGCGCACTGGCACAAAATGACAACACGGAACGATTGTGGTATGATGCTCCTGCCAACATCTGGCTGGAAGCCCTACCCATCGGAAATTCCCATTTGGGAGCCATGGTGTATGGCGGTACGGCGACGGACGAGATTCAGCTGAACGAAGAGACGTTCTGGTCGGGCGGTCCTCACAACAACAACAGCAACACTTCATTGGGGGCATTGCCGAAAGTGAGGGAACTCATCTTCGGCGGCAAGGAGAGTGAAGCAGAGAGCCTCATCAACCAGCAGTTTGTGAAGGGGCCTCATGGCATGAAGTACCTGACACTGGGAAGCCTCACGCTGAAGTATATCGGTTTGCAGGAGTCGGGCGTGACGAACTATCAGCGCGAACTGGATTTGCAGACAGCACTCTCGAAGGTGACCTTTGAGGTGGATGGCAAAAAATATTCAAGAACCACGTTTGCCTCGATGGCCGACGGGGTGATTGTGATGCGCATCGAGTCGGAGAAGGACATGAACTTCACGATTCAACATTCATGCACCTTCAACAGCACGTACAAGAAGGGACAGGGCGGTATCATCGCCACGATTGAAGGTGTGGGACATGAAGGCATCGACAGCAAGCTGAATGCCGAATGTGTCTATAAGGTGGAGAGTGACGGTTCGGTGACGAACAATGCAACGGGCATCATCCTCGTGAAGAAGGCAAAGAAGGCTACGCTGTACATCTCGGCAGCCACCAACTTCGTAAAGTATGATGACGTAAGTGGTGACGCTGCTGCCAAGAACGAGGCTTATCTGAAAAACGCTGGAAAATATGACTACGAAACGCTGCTGGCTCGCCATTTGGAGGCATACCAGAAGCAGTACAACCGCGTGAAGCTCTCGTTGCCATCGAGCAACAACAGCCAGTTGCCCACGAACAAGCGTCTGGATGCCTTTACGGGCAGTCAAGACTGGGGCATGGTGGCGCTGCTCTTCAACTATGGTCGCTACCTGCTCATCTCGTCTTCCCAGCCCGGTGGACAGCCTGCCAATCTGCAAGGCGTATGGAATGACAAGCGCGATGCACCGTGGGATTCGAAATACACCATCAACATCAATGCAGAAATGAACTATTGGCCCGCCGAGGTGTGCAACCTGCAAGAGACCACGGAACCCTTCTTCTCCATGATTCGTGACCTGAGCAAGACAGGTGCCTTGACCGCCGAAAAGATGTATGGTTGCAAGGGATGGATGGCACACCACAACACCGACATCTGGCGCATTGCCGGACCTGTAGATGGTGCGTTCTGGGGCATGTATCCGAATGGTGGTGCATGGCTCGCCACCCATCTGTGGCAGCACTATCTCTACACAGGCGACAAGGAGTTTCTCCGCGAGTGGTATCCCGTCATCAAGGGAACGGCTGACTTCTATCTGGACTATATGCAGAAGCACCCCACCTACGGATGGTTAGTAGTGGTGCCATCGGTGAGTCCTGAACAAGGTCCGATGGGCAAGTCATCTCCCGTCACGGCGGGCTGCACGATGGACAATCAGATTGCTTTCGATGCCCTGTCGAACACGCTCCATGCTGCGGAAATCTTGGGCGAAGATGTGGCTTATCAGCAGACGCTGAAGGATGCCATCGCACAGCTGCCCCCCATGCAGATAGGCAAGCACAAGCAGTTGCAGGAGTGGCTGGAGGATGCCGACGACCCCAACAACCAGCATCGCCACATCTCCCATCTCTACGGTCTCTATCCTTCGAACCAAATCAGCCCTTATTCACACAACGAGCTGTTTGCCGCTGCGGCACAGACGTTGAAAGAACGTGGCGACGAGGCTACAGGATGGAGTTTGGGCTGGAAGATTTGCTTCTGGGCACGAATGCTGAACGGCAATCATGCGCTGACCATCTTGAGCAACATGCTGAAACTATTGCCCTCGGAGGCTGATGCCAACAAATATCCCAACGGACGCACCTTCCCCAACCTCTTCGACGCTCACCCACCCTTCCAGATTGACGGTAACTTCGGTGCCACGGCGGGCATTGCGGAGATGCTGTTGCAGAGCCACGACGGAGCGGTACATCTTTTGCCTTCACTGCCAACGAAGTGGACAACAGGAAACGTGAAAGGACTGCGAGCAAGAGGCGGTTTCGAAGTAGATATGGACTGGAGCGAAGGGAAACTACAACTGGCCAAGATTCACTCGACCATCGGTGGTGTGATTCGTCTGCGCTCCTACGTGCCACTGGAAGGTGCGGGACTGACCGAAGCAAGTGGCGAATGTCCTAATCCGCTCTATGCACCAGCCGAAGTGAAGACCCCGTTGCTGTCGAAATCGCTAACCAGCAAACCAACCGCCACCCTGAAGACCGTGTATGAATATGACCTGAAGACAGAAGCTGGACAAGACTACACGGTGTATCAGCAGGGCACTTCAGTGGGAGAAGTACGTGCGGAGGACTACAACCGTTGGACGGAGGGAACACAGCCAGCTGGCACCCTCTACCATCTGAACGGAATGGTTGCCCAAGCAAACGACAAGGGACTGTGTGTGGAGAAAAGCACAAAAGACGGTAAAACGACTTACCACAAAATACTGAAAAGATGAAGAAGACCGGACTCCTGTTATCTGCTTTGATGCTGTCCTTTGCAGCATGGGCACAAAACCCCATTGTCTCCCATTGCTACACGGCAGACCCCGCGCCGATGGCGTTCGAAGGCAACGACAGCCTCTACGTCTATTGCGACGAGGACATGAACGTGCCTGGTGTGAACGACTTCTACTACATGGAACGCTGGCGTGTCTATTCAACTGTCGATATGGTGAACTGGACTGACCACGGTATCGCCATGCCTCGCACGGCTTTCACTTGGGCACGGGAAGGAACGTGCTGGGCGAGCCAGTGTGTGAAGAAGGATGACACTTACTATTGGTTCATGTGCGTATCGAAGCCAGGCGACTGGCGGCACTACATCGGTGTGGGCAAAAGCGATAAACCCTCGGGGCCTTTCAAGGATGCACGCAAACAGCCCATTTTCGATACGGGCGAAGGGGGCGACATCGACCCCACGGTGTTCATCGACGATGATGGTCAGGCCTATCTCTACTGGGGCAACAACAAGCTGCGCTATGCCAAGCTACGAAGCAACATGATTCTGATTGACACACGAATCGGCAATAACGGCATCGTGGAAGTGCCACTGACGGAGAAGGCTTTTGGCGGCGTGAAGGTGGACGACAAGGTGACGGGCAAAGACTGCTACGAAGAAGGGCCTTGGCTGGACAAACGAGGTGACCACTACTATTTGATGTATGCGGCAGGAGGAGTGCCCGAACACATCTCCTACAGCATGAGCGACAGTCCCGAAGGGCCGTGGACATACAAAGGACAAGTGATGAAGCAGCAGAACACAGGTTCGTTCACCAACCACAGCGGTATGGTGCATTATAAAGGCAAAGACTACTTCTTCTACCACACAGGATGGGCACAAGGCGGTGGAGGCTTCAACCGTAGCATGGCGGTGGAGGAAATGACCTTCACGGCAACTGGTACCATTAAGCCCATCACTGCCACCAAGAAGGGGGTGAAGGCACTCTGCACCATGAGTCCCTACCTGCAGCAACAGGCTGAAACGCTCAATGCAGCATGGGGAATCAGTGTGGTGGGCAACGAGAGCAAGGGTGTGTATGTGACTGACATTCACGCTGGTGACTCCATGCGTGTGGCTAACATAGATTTCGGCACCGAGGGAGCCAAGTCCATCACCCTCCGTGTTGCGGCGGAGAAAGGGAACGGTATCCTTGTGGTGCGCCAAGACAATGCCCGAGGGAAAGTGCTGGCAAGAGTGAAAATCGAGGCTACAGGTGGCAACGAGGTGTGGGAAGAACGGACATTCGACCTGGACCACACCCCCATTGGCACACATGACCTTCACTTCAGCTTCGTCGGTACTGGTGACGAGACGCTTTTCAACTGGGACTGGTGGCAGTTCAACGAAGATGCCTCCGCCATCGATGGCCTTTCCTATACGGCATCGAAAGAGGATAAGACCTATTACACCCTGCAAGGGATGCCCGTCGCACAACCGACCAAAGGTTTCTATCTCAGGAAGGGGAAAAAGGTTTTTATCCCTTAAACATCTTATAGAAGAATCGGACAAACTTGCCGAAAGGGGTATAACGGATGCCCCAATCGGTGATGGCTTCCGCAAAAAGAGCTTCGATGTGAGGATCTTTTTGCGGATTTTTTATACGTGTAAGGGGCAGAGGCTCTTCCATGGGGTCACGGTCGAACTCATAGCGTTGGATGATGTCAAACGCACGGAAATGGGTTCCATTCTTGAGGCCGATGTTGCGCACAAGGGTATGGCCAGGGGTGAGACAGAGTCCACCAGCTTTGTAGATGGCTATTTCCCAACAGATGTCCCACGGAATGGGGCGTTTGTCGAGGCTTTTCAGACAGGGAAAGACACCTCCGTATTGAATGGCGTCCTGGTCATCGAGGCTCATGCCTTCGAGTGCCTCTTCACGCGTCTGATAGTGGATGAAGTGCTGCTGCCAACGGTCGCGCCATGTGCCCCAACCCCAACCCGACATGTGAGGGGTGAAGTAGAAGACAGACTCCTGAAGGGGGTCTAAGGCTAAATTGGTGAATCCCGCCACGTGCATCACCTTCGGCACGTCGGCATAGAGGTCGAAAGCTTGGTTCATGTATTGGAGATAATAGGGGGATGTGCAGATGTCGTCTTCCAGTACCATCACGCGGTCGTAGGTCTCGAAGATTTGTGCGATGCCCTCGGTGATGTTGCGCTCAAGGTAGATGTTTTCGGGACGCTCCACGATAGTCATACTCTTGAGCGCACCTTCTGCCTCGACCTTCGACTTGAACCTGTGGAGTTTCCTTCTTACGTCTTGCACCTGCCGCCAAGATTTCGTGTCCTTTCCTCCATCGGAAAAGACGTAGAGGTCGGTTTCGGCAGCCAACGTGTTCTTGACAAGACATTCAAGGGTCTTCATCATGTTGTCTGCACGATTATAAACAAAGAGGGCAACAGGAGCTAATGGCATAAAAATAGATTGTTTTACTTGCAAAGGTAAATGTTTTTCTGTAATTTTGCAACAAAAAATTGATGTTTATGGCTTTTGACCCACAAGAACTAAGAAAGAAGTACAACCCCGAAGGCTCGCTGACATGGAAGATGCAGCAACGGATGCTGGAAGTGCTGGAAGTGATAGACGGAATTTGTCAACGGCACGGCATCCCTTACTGGCTGTCGGGAGGCAGTATGCTGGGGGCAGTGAGGCATCAAGGTTTTATCCCTTGGGATGATGACCTCGACATCGAGATGCTGCGCCCCGATTTTGAACGCCTGATGAAAATCCTGCCCGAAGAACTGCCCCAGCATTTGGCTTTGCAGTGGTACACGACAGACAAGAACTATTTCTTCCAGTTTGCGAAAGTGAGAGACCGAAACAGCCAACTCTTCGAACGAAACGGCTACGACAAGGTGTGGAAGGAACATGGCATCTGGGTGGATATTTTCCCTTTGGAACGTGTGCCGCTGTGGATACATAAGCTGTCGAACCTCACCTTCGGACATACCTATAAGATGGTGCGCACAGCCAAACGAGTGGAAGATGTCATGGGGAAGGTGCGGCGGTTGGCGGCGTTGAACAGAAACATCGTCTTTCCGCTGCTGAGAGGCTTGTCGATGCTGCTACCCACCAGATACTACGACTTCGCGTTGGGCATCCCCTATTACCAGAAGAGTCTGAAAGAAGACTATCTGCCCGTCAGGTACGTGCCATACGAACACACGAAAGTCCCCATCATGAAGGAAGCGGAAAAGTGCCTGGCCTACAGGTATGGAGACTATATGCAACTGCCCAAGCATCCAGGCAGCGAATATCACTCGGAGGATGTCAGGATTTGGTAGGGACGCGCCCTGACTGCACTTTGTAATCGTAGGAATGCAAGCCCTCGGCACGGAAATCAGCGTAATAGCGTTCCAACACCCCTTTGAACACCTCTTCGTACTGCGGTATGAAGAGGTCGTCTTTTTGTTCCAAATGGCGAATGATGTCCTTCGCCAAAGCCTCCGTCTGCGAGAGGTCGGTCTTACCCCCATTGAAACAAGTGCCTTGGATGGAGCCAGGGGACACATTAAGAATGCGGTTGGGAGAGCCTGACTTGACCAATTCCACATTGACACTCTCAATGAACATCCGCTGTGCCGCTTTCGTGGCTGCATACACGGAAAGGAAGGGGGAAGTCATAAAGCCCGCAATACTGACCATCACGCCACAATAGAAGTCGGTCTGCGCCTCCAACTTAGGATAGAAACGTTTGATGATGCGCAATACGGGCAGCGTGTTCACGTTGAAATAGTCAATAATCTGTTCCTCTGACACATCACGAAACAGCGCCAGATGTCCGAAGCCAGCAGAAATGAAGAGCGTATCACACTCCATGAACTGGTCGAATATCGCATAATCGGGGGTCGTCAGGTCGAAAAGATGTTGCTCAAACTTGGGATGCCGATACTCCTTCGACACGGGTACCCTGTCGATAATCACCACCTTCTCACACGTTGGCCGTTGAGCCAGAAGCGTTGCCACCGAAAGCCCGATGCCATTAGCACCGCCCACCACTAATATTTTCTTCATGTCTGCCATTTAGAGGTTTTGTTGGCTGCAAAGTTACGAAAATTTTTTGTAAAGTTACTTTACATTTCACATTTTACATTTTACATTTCTTCCATCGCCCTGACAACCACGGAACTTTTTCCACATACGGCACCAAAAGGAAGCAGACACCAAAGAGAATGAGCACCAAAATGGCATAGTCGTCCCAATGCCCTCGCAAGGTACGGACATTAGCGGAACGTATCATCTTGTAGAGCATCAAGATGGGATAGTGCGCCACAAAGAAGACCATGGAATGCTCGCCGATGTAGTTGACCACAGGAATGCGAGGGGTGCGGATGGTGAGCAGGATGCCCGAAAGTCCACAGAGTGCCAGGGTGATATCTACGACCGTAACGAGGGGATTGCCTACCCAGATGTTGTCCACCATCGTGTATTCACCCAAGTAGGTGCCATTCAGATAGATGAACCCTGCCAACAGTACGCCCGACACGCCCAGTGTCACGTCCTCGCCCATTTTCTCGATGGCGAAATGCCACACCCGACCCAAGTAGAAGAGGTAGATGCCAATGAACACATTGTCGAAGCCAAACCACATAGGATTATCCTTTGTCCATAACCAATAGCTGACGAAGGGCAGCAGGAAGATGAACCAATGGATTTTGAAGTTGCGTTTCCTTCCTGCTATCGTCACGCTGAACAGCGGCGGCACTTTCGTAATCAGGTGAGCCACCACATACGCCATGAAGAACGAGAAAAGGAACCAGCAGGGGATATTGCCGTAGAATTGGCTCGACTCCCACAAGTGGCTCCATGTCACCTGTTTGGAAAGGGCGTTGTTGGGGTCGAAAATAAAGCAGACGAAGAAGAAATAGATGAGATTGCCGATGGTGCCCCACACCACGTAGGGGGTCAGCAACCGTTTCGCCTTATCTTTCAAGTATTCCTTCGTGTTACCCGACACCGTCTTGTTGAAGTAACCTGCCTTGAAGAAAAAGAAAGACATGAAGAAATAAGACCAGTGCATGATGGGTGTCCACCAGTCTGCATTGCCAAAGCCACAGGCGTTGGTGATGTGCAGCAGCATCATACGGATGATGCAGATGCCGCACAGGAGGTCGAAAGCATGATTGCGCTGTTTCATCTTAAGTTAGGAGTTGGGGGTTAGGTGTTGGGAGTTAGGAGTTTTACTAATGGGTCACTCTTGCCACTCACCAGTTTTCTCGTAAACATCCGTCCACTCGCCATCAGTGTGTCGTAGTCCGTTTCGTCCATCACCTTGATGACTGGCTCGTAGATGATGAAGTGGAGCGGAGTCAACGCAGCCAAGCCTGGATATTCGCCTTCCACCAACATACATTTGGGAGCATATTCAGGCGAATTGAACGCAATCGTCTGTATCACCGTTTCCGCCTGACCGAACGAATCGACGAAATAACGCCGTATCTCTGGCTTGGTCTTATACATATTATATATATAGGAAGCCAAACGCTCGCTGATGCACCACCAAGCTGACCCTTTGTAGAGATGCCACAAACGACCATCCACCGTGAAAGAAAGCGATTTCCTCAAGCGTAACCATTCCTTCACCTTGCGGCACAAGATGCTGAGCCGTTGGTTGCCGCGATTGCCTAACCTATTGACATTGAAGAACGGACGAGCCAGCGTGTATAAATCCCGCTGCTGCCCTCGGATGTAGTCTGTATCCATGCAGATGCCACACAAAGTTTCCCTCTCCCCCTGAGCCTCTATCCATGCCGTAATACGCTCGTTACTCCACAACGGGTAGTCCATGCCCGAAAGGAAGAAGAGGCGGTCGAAATGCACAGGAAAATCCACCGCTGCCTTGATAAGCAGCATCTGATAATCCACCTCCAGAATGGTGCCCCATCGCACATCCACCCTCTCCTGCAAGAAATGCACATTGTCCTGATGAATGAGCGACGTAAAAAGGCTAAGGTCAGACTTTTTGTCGATATGCACAAAGAAATGCGCATCCCGATGCAATGCCTCGATGAGCCTTTTCAGTTGAGGCGCATCGGTATGAGCCGATATGAGATAGGCGATATTCATTCAGATTGGTAAAGTTTAAAGTTTAGAGTTTAAAGTTTAAGAGACCTTGCGGACTGAAAATCGTCCCGACAACCACGGCACTTTCTCCACATACGGCACCAGCCATGTACAGAATCCAAAGACGAACACCAACAGCACGATGAAGTCATCCCAATGACCATAAATGCTGTGACCGAAGGAGATATGTGTGAAACGATAAAACTGCAACAACGGGTAGTGCGCCACAAAATAAACCATCGAATGCTGCCCGATGTAGTTCACCACGGGTACACGCTTCAACGGCCACTTCAGCAGGAATCCCGACAAACCAATCAGAATCATCATCGTATTGAAGAAAGCAGCCCAAGGATTGCCACGGAAAAGATTGGTGCTCATGGCATACTCACCGTGCCACAGCACATTCAGCACTACAAACGCTGCTATCAAGACCATAGAAACTATCAACGTCAAGCGTCGTCCCATGCGGTCGATGAGCCATCGCCATGTGCGCCCCAAGTTGAAGAAGAACACACCCATGAAGACATTGCTTAGACTCATGGGCAGTGGATTCCCCAAGGTGTACATCCAGTAGCTGAGGAAAGGACAAGCCAGCACCACCACCGTCTGAAACACTGAAATGGGTTTGACGATGTGAATCTTCTTGATAAAATGCACCAGCACGTAGGCAGAGAAGAACGAGAACAGGAACCACACGGGTTCGTTCCCCCAGAAGGAACTCGTCATCCATAAATGCTTCCATTCCATCGGCTCCACAGGATGATGGTAACGGTCTATCTCGAAAGGGAGAAAGGCTGCATAAATCAGAAAACCTATCGTTCCCCACACCACGTAAGGCACCAGCAGCCGCTTCGCTTTGTCCTTCACGTAAGCCTTCGTGTTGCCCGACACCGTCTTATTGAAATAGCCCGCCTTAAAAAAGAAGAAACACATGAAGAAAAACGACCATGCCATCACCTCCTGCCACCATCCGTCGCTCTTGTGGCCACAGAAGGTGATGGTATGCAACACAATCATTCGAATGATGCACACACCACACAGAAAGTCAAAAGTATGGTTACGTTCCTTCATCTTTCTCTTTTCACTTTTCCCTTTTCATTTTTCATTTTTGGCTTCGCCTTCCTCAGTCGCGACTCGGCCATCCCCAAGCGAGCTTGGATGGCTCTCGCTGCTCCTTCGGTTCCCTTTACAACCAGTCTGTCTTCTATCATTCTTTCCATATAGGATTGTATAATGGCTTTTAGTTCACGTTCCATCTGTTTTTCTTTCTCACCCTTCTTTCCCAGTAGATTTTGCTTAAGGAACCAATCTTTCTTGTAGTTGTAGAGAGCCTTGGCATGTCCATCATCAGTAAATTGTAGCACATAGTCTCCTTTTACATATTGATAGATGCCTTCCGTATTATTGACAGCCCATGTGAGGCTGTCGGGTGTATTGAGCAAGTCTTGTCCAAAAGCCAAATATGAATTCTTGTAACCGAGGTAGTTAAGAATAGTTGGCATAATATCGATTTGTTGAGCAATACAATGGCGACGTTGGGGAAGGATTTTGCCAGAAGGGTCGAAGATAATGATGGGCACACCAAACACCCCAAGGTCAGTCTGGTATTCAGGGCGTGAGGTTTTATTGGTGTGGTCTGCCGTAAGAACGAAAATGGTGTTTGAATACCAAGGTTGTTGTTTAGCCGTTTCGAAAAAGAGGCGCAAGGCATTATCTACATAGCGGATGCACTTGTGCATGATGTTGGGGTCTCCTGGTTCGTCTTTGTAGATGTCCTTGTATCGTTCTGGCACAATATATGGATGGTGCGAACTGGCCGTAAAGACCGAAGTGATAAAAGGTTGTTTCATCTCGCTCATCTTCAATGCGTAGAACTGCAAAAATTCTTCGTCCCAGATAGCCCACATACCATCAAAATCTTTGTCACCGTTGAAACGTTTGTCTTGGTTGTACTCAGTACGTCCCATATAGGCTTTGTACCCAGTAGCATGGGCGAAGGCTTCAAATCCCATCGAACCATTCTCCGCTCCATGGAAGAAAGCTGACTCGTACCCCACCTTGCCCAACTCTCCAGCCAATCCACTCACTTCATTCATCGAGGCTGGAGTGAGGAAGAACGGCTCGATGAAGCGTGGAATGCTTGACAAGATGGATGGCATTCCGTCTATACTCTTTCGGCCATTGGCAAAGGTGTAATCGAAGGTGAGGGACTGCTGAATGAGTGAGTCGGTAAAAGGGGTGTAACCCTCGTAATTTCCATTGTCCAACCTTTCGTTGTAAGCACCGATGTACTCCCTTCCGTAGCTTTCCATGATGAGCACCACCACATTCTTCCTCTTCATCACCACACTGTCAGCTGGTGTATAGACAGGACTATAAATCTCGTCCAGTTCCTGACGGGAAAAGAATTGTGGGTCAACGAAGACATTTTTGTTGATGGTACGAATCAGCGAGAAAGGCGTGTTCAGAATCAGAGCAGCCTCAGCAGGTCGGTTCACATACTGGTTGGCATTGCTGATGGTGATAGGACGTACTGCCGTGGTAGCACCACCCCTCATTCCAGCTATCGTGATGGGGATATACAAGCCAAAACAAATCAAATGGATGGTATAATAAACGAGCATATTTTTCAGCAAGTGAAGGCGGAACTTTCCTTTCGGTCTCACATAGAGGGCAGCCAAACCAACTATCAACACAACACCCAACACCACCAGATACCAATGCCGCAACATCTCCACCCCTATCACGTCTCCGATGTTGTTTTCATGGCTGAACTCTTGGAACACGGAAGAAGTGGTGCGGCGACCCGTATATTGGAAATAGACAGCATCGGCAAGGTTGGCCACCACACAAAGCCCGTTCACACCCACATAAATCCACTTGGCCACCTGTTGCCAAGCGTCACGCTCCTTCAGGTGGAGGGGCAACAACATGAGGATGGCATAGAGGGCATTGGTGTAGAGGATGGCCGAGGTGTCGAACATCCAGCTTCCCTTGAATGCTTCCCCGAAAGAGAGCGTATCGAAACCTTCGGACAGGGTCGCCCAGTTTTCGAGAAGGTAGGCAATGCGGCAGATGCCGTAGGCAAGGTAAACGAGAGCGAGGTTGCACAAGAAGGCAATCGGATTGGAGATAAACGATTTCTGTAGGTGTATGCGTCGCATGATATTATTGGAATTTCTTCGATTTGGATTTCTTTTTATAAGCTTCTATACGCTGGGCAAAAGCGACATCCTTTCGGTTGTTAAGGTTGGGGGTGAAGTGGATGCGTTCTGGTATGTCCTGCCCAAGGTCGATGACACGAGCCATGTCCTCACGTTTCACGATGAGTAGAGAATCGTAGAGGCTATGGGTGAAAGCGTCGTAGGCAGCGAGGAACAAGGTGTCGGCGTGAGTGCGCACTGTCTGGTAATAACGGCTGCCAGAGCCGAATTTGTCAAACCGTTCGTCAAACTCGATACGATAGTTCTTGGGAGAGCAATGGCTGATGGTGTAGATGGGGGTGGCAGCCTTGCCATCGTCATCGTGAGCCGTCATTCGGGCGTAAGCGTGTTCATGGCCTTGCAGCACAAGGTCAACCCCCTGTTCTCGAATGAGGCCGTCAAACATCCAGCGTTGGATGATATTGTTCATGCTGCCACGAATGGAGTAGAGTGGATGATGGATGACCACGATTTTCCATTTAGCTTGGCTCTTCGACATTTGCTCCCTGAGCCACTTACGCTGTGTGGCCAGATAGAAAAACTCCCTGTTGCCATCGAGACAGAACATCTGCACGTCTTGATAACATACGGTAAACACCTGATTCTCGCCTATCATGGAGTCGAGGAAATAGGAGTGGATGAGGGAGAAACGACGTTCCAGCTGGCAGATGACACCTTTGAGGTAGTCGTGGTTACCTGTGACGGTCAGCACGGGCATTGCCTGTCCCACGGAATCAAGACTTTCGAAAGTCTCACCCCAATAGGCATCGGTGGGACGTTCTGTCAAGTCACCTCCACAGACGAGAAATTCCGCATCGGGGTGGTGATGAAGAGCCTTTCGAAGCAACTGGTTGGCCATTCCCCCGATAGAGTCCTGAATGTCACCCATATAGAGAAACGATGTATGGCCTTCTTCTTCCGTGGGGAGGTGGAACGCATACCATGCGGAATACTGGTTCCCTGTACAGACCCGATAGCGATAAGCGTGTCCTGCCTTCATGTCGCGCAACCGAGCCACATAGTAGGCAGCCTGTCCACTGCGCGACTCAAATACTTCGCCTACAGCATCCACCCGACTCATCAGGCTATCGTCTCTGTCGAACAGCTCAACAAACGCTTTCTGCACCGTCTTTCCAGCCGTCCAGCTGACATTGCGCGTCAGCCCATTTTCGTTGCCAAAGGTCAGCAACACCCTTGTTGGCACGTTGGAAGGTGTGTAGGCCGCTTCATCGGGATTGTCGAACCAAACATCCCAACGGCTTGCACACCAGCCACCCAGCACAAGCCCCACCACTCCCACAAGAGCGATGATACGGGATTTCTTGCCCAACCTCTTCTTCGTCACACCCTTCCCCATTTCACAACATCTTTTTGGCCTCTTGGAAAGCCTTTATGAAGAAGAAGCCATCGTTCAGTCGAGCCTTCATCGCCATCGCCTTCTGCTTGTAGTGCTGATACTCTTCCTCCGACATACCCCTCAGTCTCTCAGGCAGTTCGCGCAGCGACCCCACCGTGATGCCCACTCCATTCTCCGTCACGAAGGGTGCCATGGCAGACTCCTTCCACACAATGACAGGCAGCCCTGCACGTAGATAAAACGAAGCCTTATGCGGATTGTTCACACGGAGATAGCTGCCCCAGATGCCCGAACAGCCATCGATGGTGTCGCCATCCCACACCAAGCCCCAGTCAGCACCAGCCGTGCGGATAAACTCGTCCGACCCGATGGCACCATGATACACCATGTTTTTCCACTCCTTCTCAGCCCCTTTCTCCAGACCTGAGCCATACAGGTGGAACACGCAGCCCTCCAAGGCAGCATCCAGTTCGTAGAGAAAAGACGTTTTCCTCCTGCTGATGCCTCCTGCAAAGACGATGGACGGCTTGGCACCCAACACGTGAGGAGTTGCCGTAGGCTCTTCCTTCGAGAGATAGTCAAAAATGCCCAGATTGACCATCGGCTTTCGGCATCCATGCTTCACCAGCCATTCATTCATGCTGGGGTTATGCACAATCAACACATCGGTGTGGGAGAGTCGCTTCATCTCCTGTTCCGCAGTCAATTTGCGTCGGCGAAACGTGCCCAGGTCGTGAATCAGTGTGATGACTCTCGCACCCTTCCAATGAGCAATCCTGCACTGGATGACATAAAACTTCTTGAAAGGATATTGGATGACCAACACATCATCGTGTTTCAACTTCGTGGCCAGATTCACCATACTGAACAATTTACGGAAGAAAGTAGCCACTTTCCCCCTCCCCATCCTGACAGCCACATCGCGAAATCCCATCCGCGCCATCAGTACATCTACATGCCGCTTCGCCGTGTTAGGCGAATCCATTCCAATGTAATAATTCATCTTTCCTTTTGATTTAACAACAATCCCCTCGTTACAGAAGAATCGTATCTTTTCTTTCGTAAAAATCACTAATGACAGAGACAATAGCCGCCGACATAGCTTCGTCAACATAGTTCATGGGCTGTCCCGTCTGAATCGCTTTCATAAACGACACCAGTTCGAAGCGGATGCCCTCTCCATCCAACTGATAAAAATAGCGACGATTGTCGGCTGGATTCTCATAGCGAATCTCAAAATAATCAGTTTTCCACCATGGAGCAGGAACGTAGATATAACCCTTCGTCCCAGAAACGATTAGCTCACCTTCCGACTTCACACCTTGTCCCACTTTCATCGAGGCCACCGCATGAGGATAGAAGAATGAGATTTTGGTAAACGTGTCGAAATCAGGCACACCATCCAGCAGACGTGTCGCAATGAGTTTACGGCTATAGTCCGTGCCCAGCAACTGGAAAATCGGCAGCAGCCCCGTAGGTCCCCATGCGTTGATACTATTCCACAACGACTTCACATCGCCATCGTCCATCGTTTCGAAATCTGCCATGCTCGTACAAGTGGAATCCACAGAGACAATCTGGCCGATAATGCCACTTTTAGCCAGCAACACGAGACGGAAATAGGCCATCGAAAAAGCCGTCTTCAACCCGTCCACCAACAGGCAACCCTTCTGTTGAGCCAAAGCCCGCAACTCCTGCAATTCCGCAGGGCGAATGGCAATGGGAGATTCGCACATCACATGACAACCCTTGGAAAGAGCCAGCCGCACATGCTGATAGTGAAATCGAGGTTTCGATATGATATAAAGCGCATCGCTCCCCTCTGCCAGCTCATCCAAACGCTCCATGGGCATGGCCATTTGCTTCAGCGACTTCGTCAAACGTGTACTGTTGGCGGCACACACACCACTTATCTGCATTCCATTCACAAAATGGCTTTCACGTTCCACCTTGTTCAGAATGGAAGACTCCCCCACCAGACCCAGACGTAGCGAATGGCTCTCTGAGCGCAGTTCCGTACTCGACACACCTTTCGTCCTGTCCAGATAGACCACCTCGCAATACTCCTTCAGATAGTCAAACTTGCCTCGCCAGTCACTGCCCACCGTGAAAACATCCACCCCCAAGCGACGTATGTCATCTATCTTCTGACCCTCATATTCCTCCACAATGATTTCGTCCGCAATGCCCGTAGCCCGAACCCCCTCAATCCGCTCCATGAGCGACTGCTCCACGTTCAGCTTCCCACGAGCCTGGTCAAAGCTGTCGGCGGTGACACCCACAATCAGATAGTCACCCAAAGCCTTTGCCCGTTGCAACAGCCGAATGTGGCCATAGTGCAGCAAGTCGTAAGTTCCGTATGTAATGACCTTCCTCATCCCATCAACCCCCTTTTCACCATGTCCTGCATGGCATCCACCAACACCGTATTGTCCTCCGTCGTCAGCGCACCCAGATGTCCCACACGGAAAATCCTGTCCCGCAAATCACCCCCATTGGGGCAAATCCATATTCCATACTCATCCTTCAGCGTCGTGAAGATGTCGTATGCCGACCCACTCACGGGACGCAATGCCGTGACAGCGTTCGATGGAGATGGACTGAACATCTCAAAAGGTAAGGCAGAAACCTTCTGGCGGAAGTCAGATGCCAACGCCTTCACACGTTGTATCTCACTCATCGCGCCGCCCGCCGACGCTATCTCCTGCAACCGCCGATGAATCTGGAGCAAGATGCCCACAGCTGGGGTGAAAGGAGTCTGACCACGTTCCCCATTCTTTAGCGCACTTTTCAAATCCAGATACATACAACGCGTCTCATTCCCCTCCACACGCTCCAAAGCCCGTGGCGAAAGCACAATCAGCGAAATGCCTGGAGGACAAGCCAACGCCTTTTGCGAGCCAGTTATCATCACATCCGCCCCCAGAGCCTCCATGTCGAAGGGGTCAGCCAGAAAAGCACTAATGGCATCCACCAGCAGGAGCAGACCGTTCGCCCTGCAAAAGCGACTAATCATGTCCATGTCATAGAGCACCCCCGTAGAAGTCTCGTGCATATTCACCAAAAAGGCCGTCAGCCCCTTGTCAGCCAACGCAGCCAGGTGTTCCTCCGCAAGAGGCTCTCCGTAAGCCAATTTCACCTCATGGTGCGGAATGCCATGCACTCGGCACAGCTGCACAAACCGTTCGCCGAACGAACCGCCATTGATGACAACCGCCTTGTCCGAAGGCGACAGCACATTCATCACCACGGCCTCCATCGAGGCAGTGCCCGAACCCGTTATGAAAGTCACACGGGCATCCTCGGGAGCAGAAGCAAACTGTTTCACCAGCCGCTCGTTCTCCAGCATCACCTCCGAGAACGCAGGAGTTCTGAAATAAGGAACCTGTTCGCTGCCGATAGCCCTCACCGAGTCGCACGACATGACGGGCCCCACTGTAAAATTAAGCAAATCTTTCATTCTTTCATTTTTTGTGGGCAAAGTTACACTTTTTTTCGTGATAACACAAATTTTTCGGGTGTTTAGAAGAAAAAGAAGAAGAAACCATGCAGAAGGAAAAAGAAAACAGGTTTTGGGAGGAAGGGGTAGGCGTGGCAATGGGGGGAAATGCTGTCAGATTTGTCAAAGCCAGTCCCGTCTGCAACGACATCCACCGCGCCACCGTACCCATCCCCCGTAACCCTCTAAATCGACCACGTCGTAGTCGATGAACTGACCACGACGTGGTCAACTCGCCGACCACGACGTGGTCGATTCAATAGCTACGGGCATACCCCCGAAAGGGGTCTTTCTTCCCCTCTAACCTTCAAATGGGTTTCAAGAGGAACTTGATGATAAATATTGATCCAAGCCCTTGTCTGCTCTTGTCTTGTGAAGCCGTTCCGTTTCTTCTCGAATGGGAATATTAGCCTTGTGTGTTTTGTAATTAACAGCCGCTTTGGGATGATATAGATGTACACAAGGAGCCAACCCTTTGATGTTTTTACGTTTTAAGCCAATATTGTAAAAACGGTCAACTAGCTCTGTATCTTCGCAGCCCCAACCCACAAAGCGTTCTTCAAAGCCGTTGACAGCCACGATGTCAGCTTTCCAGAAGGACATGTTGCAACCTCTAATCTTGTCAATACCTTTTGCCCCTTTAACTAAACGGTGTAACCAAGGAATACGTAGCAGGTTCATGGGGCGTTTCAAGCCGATGGTGAAGACAGAGAAACGGGGGTCTAACGAGGCGCAACGCTTGCGAGTAGCCTTTTCCATCAGTCGGGAGCGACTTCCATTGATAAAATAGCCTGGCTCGCGAGCTGCAACATGGTCTTTTACGAATGATGGGGAGATGACAATGTCGCCATCGATGGTGATGATGTATTCGCCGTGTGCTTTGGAGATAGCTACATTGCGTGACTTGGCCGCCCGAAAGCCTTCGTCGGGAATCCATGAGTGAATAAGCGGGACGGGAAAGCATTTCTTGTATCGTTCAATCAGCTCTTTCGTTTCCGAAGTAGAGCCATCATCAGCAATAATCACTTCGCAGGGCATCACCTGTTGCCTCAACACTCCTTTAAGCACCAACTCAAGAAAAGGAGGGTTATTATAAGTCGTGATGACAAGTGTGGTGTCATCGGCTACAATCAGCTTTTTATTCATGTAATTTCTCTGTTTATATTATATACAGAATATTTTCGCCGACAAAGATATGGAAAAGAATTAAGGAAAAGGAAAGAATCGGTAACTTTTTTTGTAAAGACACAAGTTTATTGTAAATTTGCACGAAAAACAAGGAAATGATACATAAGATAAGCATAAAAGAGGGGTATACGGTACAGGAGCAACTGCTGCCCCTCTGGCAGGTTCAGTTGGACTTGTTGCAGAAATTCATAGAAGTTTGTCAACGCTATCATTTGCGTTGCTGGGTAGATGGTGGTACATTATTGGGAGCCGTTAGGCACAAAGGCTTTATTCCTTGGGATGATGATGTAGACGTGAACATGATGCGTGAGGATTATGACCGCTTGCAGGCCGTGGCAGCAGAAGCGTTCCAACCTCCATTTTTTTATCAGACCGCCTATACCGATAAAGATTATTATCGTAGTCATGGCCAGTTGCGCATGGATGGTACAACAGCCATACGTCCCTCCGATTGTTACCAGCCTTTCCATCAGGGCATTTTCATTGATGTCTTTCCAATGGATGGTATTCCTTCTGACGACAGGCGTGTGGACGATGCCCTGCGGAAGAGTCGGCGCATTCTGCGTTTCCTGAAGGCCAAGAACACTCAGATATTGGCATCGGGACGTTTGGGACTGGTGTTCCGCAAACTGAGGGCCCGGAGGGAGGTGAGCCGACGTGGTTGGGCTGAAATCTATCGAGAAGCGGAGGAATTGTTCCGTCAGTTCTCCGTGAAGGATTGTGAGGAGGTGGGTGAATTGTCGTACAGCGGCACAAGCCTTGTCTATCGCAAGTGCATCTACGAGGAAACCGTTTGGCTTGATTTCGAAGACATCAAGGTTCCAGCACCTGTGGGATGGGATGAATATCTACGTGTACAATATGGAGATAACTATATGACCCCCATGCAAGACCCCACCTTACATGGGGAGTTAGTGATTGATGCGTACAGGGATTATCGGGTAGTGTTGCCAGAGGTACAGAAAAGCTATCGCCGCTCGGCCTTGAAACGTATGTGGAGTAAAATCTTTAGAAAATAGACCACTATGAAGATTCTTCTGTTCTGTGAAAACAAATATGCTGTTGACATTCTGAGCCCTTTACAGGTGGAAGCTAATCGCCAAGGGGGACATGAGGTGCTGTGGTATGTACACAAAAGGAAAATACCTCAATTCCCTTTGAAGGACGAGGTGCGCTATACTTTTTCGATGCAGGAGGCTTACGATTTCCATCCTGACGCGGTGTATGCTCCAGGCAATATCGTGCCCTATTATTTGAGCGGTGTGAAGTGCAGCATCTTCCATGGTTATGCAGCTGAGAAACGTGACCAATTCCGCATTCGCAACTACTTCGACATCTATATGACTCAAGGGCCATACTTCACCCAAGAGTTTGAAAAGCTACAACGTCAACATGGGGATTTCGAGGTGTTAGAAACGGGATGGACACGGCAGGATTGGATTGCGGAACATCGGCATGACTTTGACAACGAACGAGAGCGGTTGCTGAGGGAGCATGGATGTGAAAGCATTGTTCTTTATGCCCCCACCTTCTCGCCACGACTGACATCGCTGCCGACCATCAAGTCTTCACTCATAGAGCTTGTTGAACGGAGGAATGTCCTTTTACTTATTAAGCTTCATCCTTTAACCAGCCATGAGTGGGTAGAAGAATATAAGCAACTGGCCATGAGCCACAAAAACATTTTGTTTGAGGATGATTTCGCTGTAACCAAATATATGCTCATGGCCAATACCATGATTAGCGACACTTCTTCCACCATTTACGAGATGCTGCTACTCGACAAACCTGTCATCACGCTGAACACGGTGTCGGACTCCCCTTATTGGAAAGACATCAAAAATGCTTCTGAACTGTGCGAGGCTTACGATGAATCTCAAAATAGCTCAATGTGGGCTGAGCGACGACGCTGGATTATTGAGCATTACGACCCTTACACCGATGGGAAAGTGGCGTATCGAATGCTGGAAGGGGTACAATCATACATCAACCGCCACGGTGTGCCTGAAAAACGGAAACTGAACCTCTGGAGGAAATACGTAAGCATCAAAACGTTCGGCTGTATTAAAACTCTTCATTCTTAACTCTTTATTTATCATTTACTCAACTTTCGCATGTATCTTTTCACCACAAAGAAAACAGAGAGCACGGAGATACACGGAGAATTATTTTTTTCTTTTAAAAGGGAGAATACATG
>CADCDP010000003.1:132847-133372 GCA_902800305.1 uncultured Bacteroidales bacterium | reverse complement strand
AGGTTGCGATTGTACTATCGAAGCTTACGATTGTACTATCGAAGCTTACGATTGGAACTTGGGTTTTTGGGGCGGAAATGTGTGGGAAGCCCACAAGAATAGCCTTTTCAGGTGCAAATATACAACAATTTTTCGAGATTTGCAAGTAATTCACTCAACCTTTTTTCAACAACGAATTAAGACGGATTACACGAATTTTTTACGAATTACACGAATGAGTCGTCGCAAGCGACGATGGCCAAACAGCTATGTTTGGCTGCCAATTCGTGAAATTTGTGAAATTCGTTGTTTTAGAAATTGTAAAAAAATAACTTGGTACGTTTTATGCCCCTGCGGGGCGTAGAAAGAAAAAATAGAAAAAAATAGGCAAAAATATATAAAAAATTTTTTTTTCTATGTTTTTATCTGTTTTTCTTTATTTTTCTTCTCAACTTTCGCATGTATCTTTTCACCACAAAGAAAACAGAGAGCACGGAGATACACGGAGAATTATTTTTTTCTTTTAAAAGGGAGAATACATGAGAA
>CADCDP010000003.1:0-132749 GCA_902800305.1 uncultured Bacteroidales bacterium | reverse complement strand
CCATCTCCACCTGATATACAAAAAAAGTGTTCCTCTGTGTTCCTCGGTCCTCTTGTGAAAACTCTGTGTTGAAAAGAATTCAGCAACTTGCGAAACTTGAATTTTTCTTTTTAATGCCGCAAAGCGGCAAATCATACGTTTTATTTTCGATATAAATGAGTACGAAATAATCACGAATTTATTTTTTTATGCCTCTTTTAGTATTTTTGTGCTTTTTTTTTGTTTAGTATGTAAATAATAATGTATTTTTGTGGCCGTATTTCTAACTCAACTTGTGTTAGTTGAGTTTTTGAGAAGTTAAGGAGGACTCGGCGTACAAGCCGCCAAAAACTCCTTGACTCCTAAACTCCTTAGAGAAAAAAGTCTCCACAGAGAGACAGGTGCTAAGGACAGATATTTAAAAGTCTAAGGAGTTTAGGAGGAAAGGAGTGGCTTTCGCGAAAGCCATGACGGCTCTAAAGAATTGAACTTAAATGAAGTTTTACTAACCTAAATATTAATTGCAATGAAAGGAACATTTACATCTATCAAGAAAATGCGCATGCCGCTGGTGCATCAGTGGCGGTGGCTATTCGTCTTTTTGATGCTTTTATCCTCCCTTCCTGGATGGACAAAAGACGGCAACATCAAAGTCACCCTGAATGAAAAGACGCTCCTCAACGGGTCGTTCTACATCGAAACGTATGGTGACGGTGGCGATTTCGACGATTGTTACAATGACATCCGTAACAATCAGTTTTACTCCATTTCCTTTTTCGACAATGCAGCAGGGCGATGGTGTTACGAGTTCTATATCCATCAATGGGAACCGAATGCGCACGATAATAAGGGAAAGTACAACTCGATAGACACCGATATTAATGTGTATGTGTATGACCTTAAGGGCTACCCGTATTACATCGGCACTATTGTACACAGCAGCGAAGGACCGGTGAAGGGTTCGGGCTGGGGTGTCTTGAAGAAAAAGGGAAGTGACGATGGTGTCTATCAATATTATCCCAGCGACCAAATGATGTATAAGGGCATCACGAAGATGCTGTTTACCTTCCACTACAACCACAATCGCAACAACAAGAAAGACAAGGGCTATGACATCAAGCTGTACAAAGGAATGGACGAAGGTCTGGTGTTCAATTATACCCCCATGCCAAAGGCTGAACTTTCCACAGCCTCTAACGGTTATGTCAACTTTAAGGCTTCTGGCGTGCCTGGAGGTGCCGAGACATGCTATTACCGTTGGCACATGGTATCTTCTGGAGAGAGCAGATGGTCCAGTTTTTATAGTCTGAATCTGATGGCTGATGGCACAGGATGGGACAAGTCAAAGAAGAGCAATAAAATCGATGCCACCACAACAGAAAAACGCATGCAGCCACTTTATGGTTATTATGTGTCCTATAGAGGATGCGTGGGAGGCGGCGTGGTAGATGTGTATGACAATCCTGCCAGCATCAATGGACTCATCAATGAGTGGGAGGATACGATTAAGGGCTATCTCTATCCGACCGGTCTGCAAGTCACCCCATTTGACCAATGGAAGAAGCAAGTCACGGTTTCTTGGTCTGCCGTCAGAACCGATAGGTTTCACTTTGACAACTATGAATATGAGCGCAACACCGACGGAAATTGGTGTGTCTTCCGTGGATACATGGAAGACGGTAACTTCGTCTCCACCCAGATAGCCACCCTCAGCGGCGACACAGGCGACGGAGGCCTGCGATACACCGACACCAAACTTGATTACGACAAAAACTATATCTACAGCGTTGTGTTCGTACCCACCGTGATGAAGAACACCGACATCTCTTGGTTCGATGACAGACTGAAGCCCTCCATTTCCGTCAACACCGACCGAGATGTCCTGCTCACCCTCACGCAGGACCGAGACGAAGAGCTTCCTGGCATTAAGCTCGACTGGACATACAGCATCAAGCAGAGCGGTTCCACCTTCCGAGTGGAGCGTAAGGACGAAGTTACCAACACATGGCGCATTTTGGCTGATTCACAGATGCCAGTCAACACCTCCCAAACCCAAGCCTCCTACATCGACCACACTCCCTCCAGCAGTTGTGAGTACTACGATTATCGCGTTGTCGCTACCACCATTGGCAGCGAATTCACCAGCAATGAGCTGACCTGCAACCTTCCTGCAGGCACGAAAATCACGGGTATCGATGCCACCAAGGGAACAGAAGAAAAGGTGGTCATTGTCACATGGACAGTCGATCAGAGAGGCACCTCCGACTCCTACTTCAACATCGAGCGACGCACCATCAGCAACGAGGGCACCAGTGACTGGGTTAAGGTGGGCGAGACCCACGGCACTTTGCCAGAATACTCTTTCACCGACGAGCGAGTGCAGGCTGGCAGCTACTACGAATACCGGGTGGTGCTCTACGGCATCAAGTGCGAGGAACAGATGGCTCAGAGCGACGAAATCACCACGATGGGATTCTGCTTAGCTACAGGCACCATCACAGGACACATCAGCTACGGCACAGGCAACTCCGTGAAGGGTGTCCACGTTTCACTCGTCAAGAGCGGCACCGACAACAACCTGCAGCAGTTCTTCTCCAGTTACATCAACGGCTCAGGCGAAGCCCTCACCTGGCAACCCGACGCAGGACGCTACGGTAACGTCCTGACCAGCAGCGCCCCTCTCTCCGTACAGATGTGGGTGGCTCCAGTGGGAAATAGAGACTATATGCCTATCTTCACCCTCGACGGTGTGGTAGAGGTCGGTCTCTCTGCCGTTGGCGAGAATTACAAGTTGTGCTACAAGGATATCTACAGCCATCTGCACACCTTGAATGCCACATTAGAAGCAGACCGCTTCACGCACATCACCGCCTCATACGACACGAAACAATGGACATTCTACCTCAACAATGGTGACAAACTCCAGACAGTCACAGCGGTATTGCCCTATGCATGGACATTGGCCGACGGCACCCACCTCTTCCGTGTGGGCAGCCTTGGCTCTGATGACAGCTTCACAGGGCTGATTGACGAAGTGCGCCTCTGGACTAAGGCACTTTCTTCCGATGAGGTGAGCAACAACTACGACCGACTCATTGGTGGCTCCGAGAATGGACTCATCCTCTACTGGCCACTCGATGAGGGCATCAACGGCTATGCTTTCGACATCTCCAAGCAAAACGGAATCAACAACGAGAACCACGCCACCGTCAGTGCCAACGTCAAACCTTGCATCATCACCCCCCTCCGGCTCGGGCTTTATGGCATCACCGACGACGATGGCAACTACATCGTCAGAGGCGTTCCCTTCGATGCTGGTGGCACCAACTATAAGCTTGTGCCAGAATTTGGCATTCACGAATTCAGTCCCATCTCTCGAAACCTCTATATCAGTCCGTCCTCGCTCTCCATCAACAATGTCGATTTCACCGACAAGTCCAGCTTCCCGCTGACGGGCTTCATCTACTACAAAGACACCAACATTCCCGTCAAGGGCATCTACCTTTATGTTGATGGCAATTTGGTGACTACAGGTGGCGAGGTGGCACAGACCGACGATATGGGTTATTATAACATCTCCGTACCTATCGGAGAGCACTTCATCGAAGCCAAGCAGTCAGGGCACGACATGGTGGATGGCGGACGCTGGCCTACACAAGGCACTTACGACTTCCAAGAAGCCACCCATCACAACTTCTCCGACTCCACCCTCGTCAACTTCTGCGGACGAGTGGCAGGAGGCGAAGTGCAGGACGCTCTGCCTGTCGGATTCGGCACAGAGAGCGGCTCCAAAAACAACATCGGCCGTGCCCTCATCACCCTCGGAATCAGCAATCTCAACCTCAGTTTCAACTGTGATGAAGGCACTACCAACGACCGCAACACCACACGACCCTTCTCTGCTCAGAATCCTGACACGATCCAGAAAACGATCCAGAGTACCGCATGGGCTGGAGCAGGAGAATGCTCCCGAAACATCTACATCGAGACTGACACCAAGACAGGAGAGTTCTCCGCACTCCTGCCTCCATTGAAGTATTCCGTGATCAGCATCGACGTACCCAGCAACCCCGAAGTCGAATTTACCGCCTTGCCAGAGATTGACCTGACCAATCCCATCTCCTTTAAGGTCGATACGCTGATGAGCCTCGTCACCGACTCTAACCTCGAACGCAATCTGGATGTGCGCACCTACAAGTACAACCAGAAGATGGTCAAGACATGGTATGCCACCCCCACCTTGGAGGTGACAGACCTCAACGACCTGGAGGGCATCGGAGCATACGGCGTGATGCAGTACGATGGCTACGAAGATGAATACGGTACCGTCGATGGCATACAAGTATATGAAGTGAATGCCGACAACACTCCCCGCTACCTCTACGACTACCCCATCTATAAGATGAAGGAAAAATATACCTATAAAATAAAAGGATACGAGAAATACACCAACCACGACGGCCTAACACCCATCGACGACATCCTGCCGATGCAGTCACAAGTGCTCACCGTGGAGAACGAGATGAGTTCCGACCAGCGCATCGTTACTCAGGACAGTCCAGAGAACGACGTGAAGGAGGGTGAGGTCTATGATTTGCAATCCAACCAACTGGCTCTTGACGACAAAGGCGAGTTCCTCTACCAATGGACAGCAGGACTGCCCAACACCGTCTATCCCTACACCCGTCACGTAGGCATCACCTACAAGCGCAACAACCGCACCTACCAGTGGGACGGCATCGATGCCATGGTCTTCGGTTCCATGCCTTTGGGCAACAACTTCGTCACCAAGGGACCTGACAACGTCCTCATGGTCTTGCGTGACCCACCAGGCAGCAACTCATCCACCACATGGACACAAGGCCAAGTCAACACTGAGATGAAGAAAACGGCCAAAGGCTATGCCGGCAACCTCGGTATCTTGGGCGAAATCGTCACGGGCGTGGAACTTGGTGAGGCTACAGGCTTCGGACTCGCCATCATCACACAGCAGGGAGCAGACCAACAAATTCACGGAGGAGTCGATATCTCCGCTAACTACTCCAATCCCATAACTGACACCTACACCATCACTGCCACTGAAGCTATCTCCACCAGTTCTAATAAAGAATATGTGGGAGCCAATGGCGACATCTACATTGGCTTATCGACTAACCTCATCTTGGGAGACTGCAAGAAAGTGGGCTTCTTCCGCGATGGCCCCAACGACAATACCTTTGCCGTCAAAGACTCCATGGCCATCAGTATCAGCGACAGTGTCACTACCTCCTTCATGTTCACACAACGAGAAATAGAACTGAAGCAGATACCCGAATGGAAAGCCCTCCGTTCCCAACTGCTCATACCTGTCAATTCCAAGAAAGAGGCAGAGGCTTACCCAAATCCCACCAACGAGAGTCTTTACGTCACATGGCAGCCTCTCGACAGCGAGGAGTGGATAGCTGACGAAACTTACATACAGATTCCTCCCAAAGACGGTCATGCCGAAGAAGACATGGTACACTACTACACAGCACAGGTGGCAGCATGGGAGCAGGTCATGGCCAACAACGAAGAAGACAAAGTCCTTTCCATGAGCACATCCTCTCCCTACTATGAAGAGAAACGAAACTTCTCCTTCGACAGCGGCACAACCTACAACTACTCCGAGAAGACGGACTCCACTCACAGTGACGTCAACCAGTGGAACTACTCCGTCATCGTCAAGGGAGATGTCAAATTCGGAGTCTATGCCAGTACCGGCTCCAAGTTCGGCATCAACCTCACCATCTCAGGCAGTTCTGGCTTCCAGGGCTCCAGCGCTTGGTCAAACCTTGACGAGAACTACACCCACACCGCACAGTTCACCTACAACTTCTCTGACACCAACATTGGCTCTGACTACACCGTCGATGCGTACAAGTCCGTGAAGGGTTGGACTAATGTTTTCTCCGTGTTGGGTGGACAGACCTATTGCCCCTACGAAGGCGAAATCACCACTAAATATTACGAGCCGGGCAAGTACGTCCTGAGTAATGCTACTGCCAAGATGCAGAACCCACAGATTCGCATCTCCAACGGCATGCAAGCTCCCTCGAAAGAAGCCGTGCTGACCGACATTCCCACAGGCCAGCCAGCCTATTTCACGCTTACCCTCTCTAACGATGCTGAGGCTGACATGGACATGACCTTTGTGTTGGGTGAGAAAGACGGATCCAACCCTAACGGCCTTCAGTTCATCATTGATGGCGTGAGATTCAACAGTGGACGTTCCGTCGTCGTGCCCTCTGGAGGTACTATTACCAAGACCCTTGAAGTGCGGCAGAGTGATGTGTCCATCCTCGACTACGACGACGTGGTAATCAACTTCGCCTCTTCTTGTCAGAGCGATACTTACAGTGTCAACGGAATCATCCGCGACCAATGTACGTTTGGGGTACACTTTAAGCCAAGTTCTTCACCTGTCATTTTGGAGACTGATGGATTTGTGGTCAATACCGTCACGGGTGGCAATCTCGCGCTGACACTGACGGGCTTCGACCGCAACTTCCAAGGTCTGAAGACGATGGGTGTGGAGTATAAATCGGATGGTGCTACAAGGTGGACACAAGTGCAGGACTACTACTTCAACGCCGCTGATGCTTCCGAAGAAGACGACATCGTGGTGCCCGCCACGGGCGATGTGAAGTTGAACATCGACATGAGCGACAGCAACAGCTATCCCGATGGAACTTACATCTTCCGTGCCTATACCGAAACACCTTACGGCACAGAGAACATCCGTGTCTATAGCGAAGAGATGGTGGTGACAAGAGACATGAGTCGCCCCACAGCTCTCGGCACACCGCAGCCCACCGACGGCATCCTTCATGCTGGCGACGATTTGGTGGTGGAATTTAACGAGGATATCGTTCCTGGTTATGTCAACGCTTCGAACGTACAAGTGGTGGGAAAGGTGAATCATCAACCTACCACACACGAAGTGAGTCTGCACTTGAGCGGAACTGAACCTACGGCATATACGGCCAACGACCTCTATATGCGTGGCAACAGCACGGTTGCTCTATGGCTGAAATATACTGAGGGTGGAACCATCTTCCGTCATTGTGCAGGTGAGAATGCTTTGGTGTTCGGCATCGACGGCGAAGGTCATCTGACCGTGAAGACGAGTGATTCTGAGAATACCTCGAAGTTGACCCTTCCGAAGGATGAGTGGACTTATTTGGCTTACTCCTACGACGAAGAATCTACCGCGCTGAACGTGATTGTGCAGCATGGCACTGAGACGGAAACCATCAACGTCTATTTTGGTAACGTTCGTACTTTGGAACAAGTCATCTATGCCGACGACAAGCGGCTCTTCCTCGGAGGCGACGGTCTGGAGGCCGACATTCACGACTTGCGCATTTATGGCATAACCCGTGACGTACACGAAGTGGCAGCTGAGAAGTATAGCGACACGAACATCTATACTGCAGGACTGATGGCACACTGGCCGATGGATGAAGGTCAGGGCACGAAGGCTCGTGACCTCTGCAGCGATGCCCATCCGTTTGTTCTCAATGCTCCCAACTGGCGCATTAACAATGATAATTATGCAGCTACGGTCGATGCCTCCAAGGAGCAACACCTCGACCTCGATGTCGCTACTTCTATCACTGACAACAATGAGAGCTATGTGCTGGAATTCTGGTTTAAGGCTGATGAACCTATCGCTGAAAAGACTGTCTTCCAGGCTGGAACAGATGCCGACAACAACCTGCGACTCTTCGGCGATGAGTCAGGGTCGCTCATGTTTGAATATGGCATCCATCTTGTGCCAGTCGCACCAGCCGCTTTCGACCCAACCAGCGGATGGCATCACTTCGCCCTTAATGTGATGCGTGGAGCCTCTGCCTCCGTTTCCATCGATGGCAAGCGCACGGCAGTGTTTGCCGAGCGTGAAGTGCCGCCTTTCGAGAGTGCCACGCTTGTCATGGGAGCTGGCTACGAGATACCTTTGGACATGGTGACTCAGTATCATCAGTTTATGAGCGGTTCCTTCGATGAGATACGTTTCTGGAAAGGAATGGTTAAGCCAGAGGTGGTTAAGGGCAATATGTACCATAACATCGATACCCTCACCGCAGCCGTTCAGGGTCTGAGCGTTTACTATCCGATGGAGACCACAGCCGAAGTCAATGGCGTTGTCGTCAACACTCCGTCTGACAAGGACATGGCTCCAGGGCAAATACAGGCACGCAGCATGACCGGTCAATACGACTTGGCTGCATTCTCCAACAATGCACCTCCATTGCGAAGTGTACCCGAGATGCAGAGCATCATCAATCAAGCCACGGTGTCTGACCGCAAGATGGTGATTACTTTGCAACCCAATTCGCTGAGCGAGATTGAAGGGACAACATTGGATATCACCGTCAACAAAATCTTCGACAAGAACGGAAACACTTCCATTCCTGTCACATGGCAGGTGTATGTGCATCAGAACACACTCCTTTGGGAGAAAGACTCTGTGAACGTCATCAAGGACTATGGCGAAGAAGCCACCTTCGATGTGGCCATCCAGAACATTGGCAACGCCACCGAACTCTATAGCGTTGAGAACCTGCCAATATGGCTTTCGATGGATGATACCGATGGCAACCTGTCTCCAGAGTCGCAGCAGGTGCTTCGCTTCCATGTTGCCGATGCTGTTGCCGTGGGACTCTACGATGTCACCCTCACTTTGGTGGGCAACAACGGCATCTCTGAACCGCTCAGAGTGGTGATGAAGGTGAAGGGACAGGCTCCTGACTGGACGGTTGACCTGAGCCAATATGAAGACCACATGAACATGGTGGGTCAGGTGCTCATCGATGGTATTGTTAGCGAGAACCCCGATAGCCGCATGGCAGCCTTCATCGGAGGCGAATGTGTGGGCGTAGGTTCACCAGAGAAGTCACGCGGCAGCTACTATGTTGCCATGACCATCTGCGGCTCTGTCGATGAACACAGTGGAAAGCCCTTGCAGTTCAAGTACTGGGATGCCTCCACAGGTATCACCTACGTGGGCATGAAGGTGGAACCAGAAGTTGTGTTCTGGAAAAACAGCATGAAGGGTAGCTATGCTTATCCTGTCATCTTCACCAATGCCGACGAAGTACAGCAAAACCTCATTGCCGAAGCGGGTTGGAATTGGCTCTCCTTCTATGTGCAGCCCACTAACGCCTCTGTCGATGACAACCTTCGTGCCGACGGATTGGTGCAAGGCGACGTGCTGAAAGATAAGTCGAGCGTCAGCTACTTCGACGGCACAGGATGGGGCAATGGCAATCTGACCTCCATTCGTGTGGGCGACATGTACAAGCTCTGTGTCACCGAACCCGTCCGCTTCGAGGTGAAGGGACACTACGCTCATCCTTCTGAGACCCCTATCACCGTCAAGTTTGGTTGGAACTGGATAGGCTACACCCCAGCTCGTGCTTTGGATGTCCATCAAGCCTTGGGAGGCATCGGAGCTGTAGAAGGCGACTACGTGAAGTCAAAGACAGCTTTTGCCATCTATGGTCCTTACGGATGGGAAGGCAATCTGAAAGCGATGGAGCCAGGCAAGGGTTATATGTACTTCACCCAAGTGATAGACCCCCATACCTTCACCTATCCTGATGTGGAAACCGTTAGCAGCGGTCTCACAAAAGCCCCGAAGTCAACTCGTTCCTACATCTTCACGCCAGTTGATGCGAACCAGTACCCCGACAACATGTCGATTGTGCTTCAACTCGTCGATGGCGCAGAGGTGGTGGATACCGCTGAGGTGGGAGCCTTTATTGATGGAGAGTGTCGCGCTACCGCTACAGCCATCAACGGACTTTACTACCTTATGGTGCAGGGTGAAGATGGTGGACAGACCATCGAACTGCGCACCGTCTTGGATGGGCAAGAACTGACCATCGACAAGAGCCTGACTTTCGAGAGTGACACCAATGTCGGATTGCCATGGGCACCCTACGTCATAGACCTCGGTGTAGTCACAGGCATCCATACCATTGCTGCCGACACCGACGAAGGCATTCAATACTATCTGCCCAATGGCATTCGGGTGGACAAGTCTGCTCTTCGGAAGGGACAGCTATACATTCTGAAGGACAAGGCTGGCAAGATATTGAAATATCTAAAGTAAAGGTTATAGCTTTGGGCTTTTGTAAAGTTTAAGGTTTAGAGTTTAAAGTTTAAAGAGGCTGACGCGGTGTTTGCAAACGAGCCGCATGGTCATTAAACTTTAAACTCTAAATCTTAAACTTTACAAAACCTTTTAACCTTTACGGGGGGATAAGGCGAAAAAGAAGGTGCGAAACTCAAGTTTTTTGGAAAAAGTCTTTATTGTTAGGGGAAAATGTTGTAATTTTGCACGTTTTTCAGTCTTTGAATCATCAATTTTAATATATTATGGCAAAAAACAAAAAGAAACAAGAAGTAAAAGACGAGCCTATTGCATTGGATGTGCAGTTGAACAAGGGCGAGGCATTTATTGAGAAGAACTGGAAGAAGATTGCTACAGTTTTGGGAGCAATCATCGTGATTGTAGCTGGTGTTTACATCTACAAGCACCACATGGCTGACAAGGAACTGGAAGCACAGAAGGCCATCGCATTGGCTCAGACTGCTTTTGCTCAGCAGCAATATGAGCAGGCGCTGAAGGGTGATGGCAATAGTAAGGGTTTTCTGAAGGTGATAGATGAGTTTAGCGGAACGAAGACTGCTAACCTTGCTAAGCTTTATGCTGGTTTGGCATACGCAAAGACCGACAAGGTGGATGAGGCCATCAAGTATTTGGAGGATTTCTCTACACAGGATGACGACATGGTGTCTCCATCGGCCATTGCGGCTTTGGGCGACCTCTACGTACAGAAGGGTGACAATGAGAAGGGTATCAATGCTTTCATCAAGGCTGCGGATAAGGCCAACAATGATGCTGTTAGTCCTGTATTCCTCCTGAAAGCGGGTCAGGTCTATGAGTCGATGGGACAGAACGAAAAGGCTCTTGACCTGTATAACCGTATCAAGAAGCAGTATTTCCGTAGTCCTCTTTCTCAAGAGATTGACAAGTACATCGAAAGGGCAACGAAGTAAAAAGTGGCAACAAAGAATCACAACCTCTCCGATTACGATATCAATACGGTGCCTAATGCTGTAGGCATGAAAGTGGGCATCGTGGTAGCTGAATGGAATGAGAGCATTACGGCATCGTTGCTGAATGGAGCTAAGCAAACGCTGATGGAGAATGGCGTTGCTGCCGACGACATTACGGTGATGACGGTGCCTGGCAGTTTTGAGTTGGTGTATGGAGCATCGCAAATGGTGAAGACGGGGGTTGATGCAGTGATTGCGATTGGGTGTGTCATTCGTGGCGATACACCTCACGACCGTTATATTTGTCAGGGTGTGACATACGGCTTGGCTCGTCTGAATGCGGTGCAGGATGTGCCTGTTATCTATGGGTTGATTACGACCTTGGACATGCAGCAGGCAGAGGATCGGGCTGGAGGACGAATGGGCAACAAGGGTGATGAATGTGCCATAACCGCTATAAAGATGATTGATTTCCTTCGGAATGTTAAATGTAAATGTAAAATGTAAAGAAATATCAAGAATCTTGAAAAGATATTAGTCAATGTGGTTGGTGCGATGGTGGCTCTTTACGCCGCCATCGTACTGCTGTTTAGTTTGCCTTCCATGCAGAAAGCCTTGGCAGATGGGGCTGCGCATGTATTGTCGAAACAGCTTCATTCGAAAGTCGAGATTGGAAGCATCAATTTGGGATTGCTGAATCGGTTGGTGGTCAGCGATGTGGAAATCTATGAGCCGTCGGGCGTGCGGATGGCAAGCATAGCCCGTGTGTCGGCTAGTATCAACTGGGCATCTTTATTTTCGGGGCAAATAGAGATAGGTACGGCTCAGTTGTTTGGTACGAAAGTTGTTCTTTACAAGAGTACTCCAGAAAGTCCCCTCAATGCCCAGTTCCTGATTGACGCATTCAAGAGTGACAAGCAGGACGAACCTTCGGATATACATCTTAGTATTGGTTCTTTTATTATGCGTCATGCTGATATCACCTACGATGTGAAGTCCGAAAAGAGACGGGTTGGTTCATTGGATGTGAATCACATTCAGCTGAAAAATTGTGGAATGGATGTTGTGCTCCGTTGTTTCACCAACGATTCCTTGAATGTGGCCGTGCGTCGATTCCAAGCCAAAGAACTACATTCAGGACTTTCAGCTCGAGATACACAATTGAAACTGGTGGCCAATCGGCAATCTGCTACGCTGACTGATTTTTATCTTTCGTGTCTTCATTCTCATATAGCGACAGATTCGTTGTATGTGGAATATGGACATTTCGAATCGGACAGCACTTTTCTTTTTACGGGCTCTCCTATTCGTGGAAGCGTTACTTTGAGCGATTTCTCTCTCTTCCAAGAAGAACTATCTTCATTCGATAACCCATTAGACATCAATATTTTGGCTGAAGGTGATGAACGGGAGGTGAGGTTGAAAGAATGTAGCATCACCTCTGAAGATGAAAGTCTGCAGTTGAATGCTTCGGCTCAAATACACCATCCTCTTGTTCAGAGCACTCGAAGTGTTCATTCCACCATCAATACATTACGTATTGGCAATGAAGAAATTCAGCGTATAGTTGCTATAGGGCAGCCAAAGGATAGTTTGACTCAGGCGTTGAATGAATTGAAAGAGGTAGTGTATAGCGGCGAGATTGACTATGCGGCTCAGGGTGATTGGGCTTCTAAGGGAAGTTTATCGACAGGCTTGGGTGAGGTGACTTACGATGTGACCTACGGCTCCGATGGCTTTCTTTCAGGCACTTTGAATGGTGACAGCATTCATTTAGGCCAGTTGCAAGGGGATGAACGGTGGGGGACAGCTTCGTTTAGCGTGGAACTTACGATGAATCTTGTCGATAAGAGTCCTTTTCCAGCAGGTAAAATAGCGGGAGACATATACAATATATATTATAATGGTTACAATTATCGGAATATAGCTGTCAATGCCCGCAGCACTTCGGCTCAGATAGAAGGTGCAGCCAGTATTGACGATGAAAATGTGAAGGCTCACGCTGATTTTTCCTACACCGAGTCCCCTTCGAAAAATCTTTTGTTGAATCTTTTGCTCGAAAGATTCGTTCCTCATCACTTGAAACTCACCGATCAATATGCTGACGAAAACTTGACATTGGCAGTTTCAGCCAATCTGCATGGCAACGATTGGGAACATCTTGAGGGCGATGCCTCTATTCGTGACCTCTGTCTGACAACGCCTAATGACAGCTATTCGATGGAACGCCTGGATTTCCATGCGGAAAATCAGGGTGAGGGAAAGAGCCTATATACCCTTGGTAGTGAAGTCCTTTCTGCTGACATACAAGGCAGTGTGGGACTCTCCGAACTCGTCAAGAGCTTCACCAACCAAATCGCTCATCATTTGCCCATCCTTGTCCAGCCGACAGAGACAACCACCGCAGATTTCACTTATCATGTCACACTGGCAGATGCTCCGATTTTTCATCATTTTACGGATGTGGATTTTTCGCTGGATAAGCCTGTACGGATTTGGGGAGATGTTCATGCTGGGCAACGGGAGATGGCTTTTCAATTGTCTGCCCCATGCGTCACCTACAGTGGTAAGCAATATGACGATATAGCGCTGACCTGCAATGCCACAGCTGATAATATGAATGTACATGCTTTGGCTTCCACTTTCCAAGATAGTGATGATGAGGATGTTCCTGCATCTACCACTAAACTGGATGTGACGGCTGATGTGCATGACAACACCATCAGTAGTGACCTTTATCTGAATATGGACGGGCGCAACCATATTATCCTGCAATTACTTCCCAACATACAGTTTCGTGATTCATTGGGTAACATGAAGACCGACATCGTGTTACGCAAGTCGAATGCCGTTATCAACGATACAACATGGACTATTTCGCCATCATGTATCTCGCTCTTTAAGAAAAATATAGAGTGTCATAACGTGAAGTTTGCCAATGACAATACGAATAGTTTTCTGTCTATCGACGGACGTGCTACCAGCTCCCCTAATGATTTTTTGGTGGTGACACTCAACAATTTGGAAATCAAGTACCTCATTTCTTTGGTCGATTTCGATGCTGTCCGATTTGCAGGAAAAGCTTCTGGACAAGCTGTCGTGAATAATGTATTGGGTGGGGGAGTGCCAGAACTTCGTGCCAATCTGTTTGTTGAAGACCTTTCGGTGCAGGAGGGGGCTATTGGCGATGCTAACATTACGGCACATTGGGATAAGGAAGTGGAAGGTATTGCAGTGGAAGGGCGTATCGTTGACCTCTATGAAGTGCCTGATGGCTTGACTGGGCGTAATAAAAAGATAACAGGCATTACCACGGTGGATGGTTGGATTTCTCCTGCCAAGAATGATATGCGTATCAATGTGGACACGCATAACACGAATGCTGCTTTCATGCACGGTTTTTTGGGTGGTGTGTTTAAAGAAGTGTCGGGCTATGTCACAGGGCCTATCAGCATCATTGGTCCACTCAATAATGTGAATATCATAGGTGATGCTGTACCCAACATGAATTTACGGCTACGTGCGACCAATGTACCTTATCACATTGAAGGAGATACGCTACACATGCGCCCTTATCTTTTCGATTTCAAAGATATAAGCATCTACGATAGATTCGGTCACCGTTCGACCATCAATGGGCAAGTGACGCATCGCAACATGAAGAACTTTGTTTACCGTTTCAAGGCCGATTTACATGAGCTTTTAGCATACGACGAGACAGAGTTCAATAGCGACAAGTTTCTTGCCACGGTCTTTGCCGATGGCGATTTGACCATCGATGGTAGCGACGGCCATCCGCTCTATGTGAACGCTTCGGTCACCCCAACTCGTGGTTCCGTTTTTGCCTACGACGCTGCTACGCCAGATGCTATCACGGGAAGTTCTTTCATTGAATTTCGCGACAGGGATTCGTTGCTGACGATTCATCCTCGGAGGGTGAGTCTTCCTCCTGAGGACGAATGGGAAACGAAACCAGTACAAAAGGATTCGTTGGCCATTGTGAAAGCTGCCAAGAAAAACTATGACAGCGATATCTTCATCAATTTCGACATCAACCTAACTCCAGCCTGTGAAGTGAAGCTTCGAATGGACAATATCGAAGATGGTGGTTATATGAGTACCTTTGGCCATGCTCAGCTCACGGCCAAATGGTATAACAAAGGTTCTTTCCAGTTATTCGGTAATTATAATATTGCTTCTGGTTCCTATCGTCTTTATTTACAGGACATCATTTTCCGTGACCTTGCCTTGCAGTCGGGTTCTATGGTCGAGTTCAACGGCAACCCCTTTGATGCCAATATTCATCTCATTTGCCATCATACCATTCCCTCGGTTCCACTTAGTGACTTGACCAATACGACGGCTTTTTCGCAGAATAACAAAGTGAGGGTCATCTGTATCCTTGACATTACGGGAAAGCTGGGTAATATGGACTTCAAGTTCGACATGGACATTCCCAATGTGAACGAGGAAGTGCGTCAGTTAGTGCGTTCCATGATTAACTCCGAGGAAGAGATGAACACACAGATGATTTACTTGTTGGGGCTTGGACGTTTCTATCCCAACGAATATGCTCGTGCCAACGGTGGTGACAACTCCAGTCAAGCCGTCAATTCCCTCTTGTCTTCCACTTTGAGCGGACAAATCAATCAGATGCTGAGCAACGTAATTGGCAACAATGGTAATTGGAACTTTGGCTCATCACTCACTACTGGCGAGAAGGGCTGGGATGACCTTGATGTAGAAGGTATTTTGGAAGGTAGATTGTTTAACGAACGGTTGCTCATCAACGGCAATTTTGGTTACCGCGACAATGCTTTGACCAATCAGGCGAACTTTATTGGCGATTTTGAAGTAAAATGGCGTATGAATGCCAAAGGCTCTCTCTATCTAAAAGCCTATAACCAGACCAACGACCGCTATTTTACCAAGGCAACTCTCAATACCCAAGGACTTGGACTTTCTTGGCGACATGATTTCGAGACGATACGTAAGCGATTGAGGAGAAAAGGTAAAAGTGAAAAATGAAAAGTGAAAAATTTGCTACCGCACTTGTACGTCAACAGGTGGCAAACAGCTGCGGTAGCAAATTTTTCACTTTTCACTTTTACCTTTTACTTTAAGAAAACGCCTTATGTTCTTCACTATACACGTAGTCGTACTTCAGGAGTTCGGCTTTCACCTCTTCGATTTCGCGGTCGAAGCAGACGCATAGTTCTTCCAGTGACTCATATTCTCCATCTCTCAACAACATGTTGATGCTTGACACCAGCATGAAAGGGTCTTTCGGTAGATAATCCATATTCTCTTTCTTAATCACCTGCAAATTTACGCCTTTTTTCGTCCCATTTGGCATGTTTTTCCAAATATTTCGCCCTGAAATGATAATAAAACTTAATGAAAAGCGTTGGTATGGAAAAAAATGAGTATCTTTGTCATGTCGATATTAAGAACTTACTAAAAAAGCATTAGATAGATTATGAATAAATATAAATATGTGATAGGTGGATTGTTATTGTTGATGTCTTCATCAATGGCATTCGGACAGAAGGTGATGATTGGTAATTATGTCTTTCCAAAAGACAAGGCGACCTACTACGGCGAATTGGAAGGGGGAAAGCCTCATGGCAAAGGAAAGACGACCTTCCAGAATGGGGACACTTACGAAGGAGGATATGAGAAGGGTAAGCGACAGGGGTATGGCGTTTACACTTTCACCGATGGAGAGAAATATGAAGGGAATTGGCATCAAGACCATCAGCATGGCAGGGGGGTGTATTACTTTGCCAACAATAATAAGTACGATGGTTTGTGGTACATAGACTATCAGCAGGGTTTTGGCACCATGTATTATTATAATGGTGACAAATATACGGGCGATTGGTATGAGGATAAGCGCAGTGGAAAGGGACGCTATACGTGGTCGAATGGCATCTACTATGATGGTGGATGGAAGGACGATAAGAAATCGGGCAAGGGTTTGTTTGATTGGCGTGACGGGTCAAGCTATGAAGGTGACATGGACAATGATATGCGCAATGGTCAGGGGAAATATACCTACGCCAATGGCGATTTCTATACAGGTGGTTGGAAAGACGATTTGATGCACGGAAAGGGCATCTATAAGTTTAAGAATGGTGACATCTATGAGGGTGATTATCAGAATGGTGAGCGTACTGGCCAAGGCATCTTCACCTATACGGACAAGAGAAAATATGTGGGTCAGTTCAAGAACGGACTGATGGATGGTTTCGGCACTTATACGTGGCCAGACGGGTCGAAGTATGAAGGCTACTGGGTGGAGGACAAAGAGCATGGACGTGGAAAGTTCATGGGTTCCAATGGCGATGTCTATGATGGAGAATGGGCTGGTGGCGAGATGAACGGAGAAGGTGTGTTGAGGCTCTCTGATGGAACGAAGTTCAAGGGTCATTTTAAGGATGGCATGAAGAATGGCAAAGGTGTAGAGGAAACAGCGGATGGTATTCGCTTCGAAGGTTCGTTCTTCAACGACCAAAAAGATGGTTCCTTTGTGGAGAAAGACCGCAATGGGAAGGTGATTCGCAAGGGTATCTATAATCGTGGTAAACTGATGGGGCAATGATAGACTTGCAACATATATTGGTGGAAGTGAAGGCTTTGGCACAGGAGGCTGGAGCTTTTCTGGCAGAGCAGCGTCGGGATTTCGACTTGAACAAGGTCGAGTCGAAACACAGTCACGACTATGTGAGCTATGTAGATAAAGGTTGCGAACAGCTGATTGTGTCGCGCTTGAAGGAGATACTGCCAGAAGCTGGGTTCATCACCGAAGAAAAGACCGTAGAGCAGGAGCAGGGTGGGGAAGAGCTCTTTTGGGTGGTTGACCCTTTGGATGGAACCACGAATTTCATCCATGACCTTGCTCCTTATTGTGTCTGCATCGCCCTTAGAAACAGGACAGAACTCTTGTTGGGCGTGGTCTATGAGGTGTCGAGACAAGAACTCTATAGTGCAGCTAAGGGGATGGGGGCATACCTGAATGACAAACCCATCCATGTGTCTGCCATTTCCGACCTCGACCAAGCGTTGGTCATGGTGGGATACCCCTACGATGCCGATGCTTGGCGGTCGTTCTGCCTGAACATGACCAGGCAACTCTATGGACATTGTGCCAGCATTCGCAGCATGGGTAGCGCAGAAGCGGAACTCTGCTATGTGGCAGCAGGTAAGATAGATGTCTATTTCGAATCATTCATCCAGCCCTGGGATGTGGCGGCAGGAGCCGTTATCCTGATGGAAGCTGGAGGACGAATCTCCGACTACGATGGTGGTGACGAACATTGGGAGAGTGGCCGACAAGTGCTTGCCACCAATGGTTTGCTGCATGAAACAGTCATGACAGAAATGGAGGTGGCAAAAGAGAAAAGCTAACAATATAGTATTAACCTTTAATAAATGAGACATTATGATTATTGACACACTCGAAAACTTCGGCAAGTATGCCTCGCTCAATCCCTTGTTCCCCAAGGTGCTTGAGTATCTTCAGAACACTGACCTGATGAACCATGAACCAGGTCGGGTGAACATCGATGGCAACAAACTTTTCGTGAATCACAACGTAACGAAGGGCAAGACCGTGGATGACGCACGGATGGAGACACACAATGCGATGATTGACATTCAGATACCGCTGTCGTGTCCCGAGGTGATGGGCTACACACCGCGCCAGTATCTTGCCAATGCAGAGTATGATGCAGCCAAGGACATCACCTTCTATCTTGAACGTCCTGAACAGTACATCACAGTGAATCCAGGCGAGTTTGTCATCTTCTTCCCACAGGACGGTCACGCTCCTTGCATCTCGCCCATCCCAGAGTATAAAAAGGTTATCTTCAAAGTAAAAGCATAATAAGATATGGCTACAGCAAAGAAAACGAAAGCCTCTTCTACCACGAAAAAAGAGGCTGCACCCAAGGTGAAACACATTGGTATTGTGAAAAACGACCCATGGCTTGAGCCTTTTGAGGGAGCCATCGTAGGTCGCCATGACCATGCACTGTATAAACTGAACGAGCTGACGCAAGGTGGCAAGCAGACACTCTCCGAGTTTGCCAGCGGACATCTCTATTTCGGTCTGCACAAGACCTCCAAGGGATGGGTGCTGCGTGAGTGGGCACCCCATGCCACCGACATTTATCTGGTGGGCGATTTCAATGGATGGCAGGAGCAAGAAGCCTATCGCATGACCCGCATCGACAATGGCAACTGGGAGATAAAGCTCAAAGCCAGCCAGATGCATCATGGAGACCTCTTTAAACTGAAAATCAAGTGGGAAGGTGGCGCAGGCGAAAGAATCCCTTCATACGCTACCCGTGTTGTGCAGGATGACCAGACTAAGATATTCTCCGCTCAGGTATGGGCACCAGCGCAGCCCTATGAGTTCAAGAAAAAGAACTTCAAGCCCGACACCAATCCGCTGCTCATCTATGAGTGCCACATTGGTATGGCACAGGATGCCGAGAAGGTGGGCACCTACATCGAATTCAAGGACAACATCCTGCCTCGCATCAAGCAGGACGGCTACAACGCCATTCAAGTGATGGCCATCGCCGAGCACCCCTACTATGGATCCTTCGGCTACCATGTGAGCAACTTCTTTGCCCCCTCCAGTCGTTTCGGCACCCCCGAAGAACTGAAGGAGCTGATAGATGCCGCCCATGAGATGGGCATCGCCGTCATCATGGACATCGTTCACTCCCATGCCGTGAAGAACGAGATAGAAGGCTTGGGCAACTTTGCCGGCGATGGCTGCCAATACTTCATGCAAGGTGGTCGTCGTGAACATCCAGCATGGGACTCCCTCTGCTTCGACTATGGCAAGAACGAAGTCATCCACTACCTCCTCTCCAACTGCAAATACTGGCTCGAAGAGTTCAAGTTCGACGGCTTCCGCTTCGATGGTGTCACCTCCATGCTCTACTACAGCCACGGACTCGGTGAGGCATTCGGTGGCTATGGCGACTATTACAACGGTCACGAGGACGACGAGGCCATTGCCTACCTCACCTTGGCCAACCTCCTCATCCACGAAGTCAATCCCAAGGCCATCACCATTGCAGAGGAAGTGTCGGGTATGCCAGGACTCGCAGCCCCCTTCAAGGATGGCGGCTACGGCTTCGATTATCGCATGGCCATGAACATCCCCGACTACTGGATTAAGACCATCAAGGAACTGAAAGACGAAGACTGGAAACCCTCTTCCATGTTCTGGGAGACCACCAACCGTCGTCAGGATGAGAAGACCATCTCCTACGCCGAGAGCCACGACCAAGCTTTGGTGGGCGACAAGACCATTATCTTCCGCCTGATTGATGCCGACATGTACTGGCACTTCAAGAAAGGCGATGAGAACTTCATGGTTAACCGAGGCATCGCCCTCCACAAGATGATTCGCCTCTTGACTGCCTCCACCATCAATGGCGGCTACCTCAACTTCATGGGCAATGAGTTCGGCCATCCCGAATGGATTGACTTCCCACGCGAAGGCAACGGATGGGGCTACAAATATGCCCGTCGTCAGTGGAACCTCGTTGATAATAAGGAACTGTGCTACCACTACTTAGGCGATTTCGACGAAGCCATGCTTAAAGTCATCAAGACCGTGAAGAACTTCCAGAAGACCCCCGTCGTGGAGGTGTGGCACAACGATGGCGACCAGATTCTCGCCTTCTCCCGTGGCGACCTCCTGTTCGTCTTCAACTTCTCGCCCAACCGTTCCTACACCGACTACGGCTTCATCGTTCCGCAAGGCAGCTACGACGTGGTGCTCAACACCGACAACAAGCTCTACGGCGGCAACGACCTCGCTGACGACTCCGTTCGTCACTTCACCAACTACGACCCCATCTACGAGAAAGATGGCAAAGGCTGGCTCAAACTCTACATACCAGCCCGTTCAGCCGTCGTTCTCCGCAAAAACGCAGAATAAGTGAGACGCACACATTCACATAGACAGGAAGCCGCAGGAATCATCCGTTATTCCTGTGGCATCCTGTCTATGCTCTTCACCTTCTGCTACCTCTACTTCCTGCAAGGCGACATCCTTGCCGAGGCGCAGTACGTCTATTCCAACGGCCTCACCACCTACAACCTTCTCGTAGGCTCCCTGATTATCACAGTCACACTCCAAGTTATTCAGTGGATAGTAGCCCTCCTGTCCCGTCTGCCCTCCCGATGGCACGCCCTCACCTACATCCCCTCCATGCTCCTGCTGGCCATCCTCACTGATGTCAACAAATCCGTTCTCCAGCACTTCACCTTCGGTGCATGGCTCTGGGTCGCACCCCTCATCCTCATCCTCTACATCATCCTCGCCATCGTCGCCCACCGTGTCGATGCCCACTACAACAGTGCCAGCCAACCCTTTAAGTCGCAGCTCTATCCCAACTACATCATCCTCTTCATCCTCATCCTCTTAGTTGGTGGCATTCCCCACACCTCCGATGTCTATCACTACGAACTGAAAGCCGAACGCCTCATTCTCCAAGGTGACTACGAAGCTGCCTCCCAAGTGGGTGAAAACTCCTTCCGCACCAGCGCACGGCTCACACAGTTGCGTATGTATGCCCTCTCCCAACAAGGGCAGTTAGCAGAACGCCTCTTCGACTACCCTCAGCACTACGGCTCGCAAGGGCTTTTAGACATCGCCGACACACTCCCCCTCTACCGATTCAGTGCCCGTCACATCTGTGCCCACCTCGGAGCCTATTGCGGCACTTCCATCCACTCCACCCAGCAATACTACCAGCTCATGCTCTCCGACAGCCTCTGGAACCAGCACACCGCCGACTACTACCTCTGTAGCCTCCTGCTCGACAAGCGACTCCAAGAGTTCCAACGCCAGTTGCCCCGCTACTACAATTTAGCTGATAGTCTGCCCAATGCCTACGACCGTCTGCCTAAAGCCTATCGTGAGGCACTCCTTATCGTTGGCGACCGCGACCAGGCACTCAATGGAAAAGTGGTGATAGGCCACCACACCTTGGCCACCTTCTCCGATCAAGACCTCGTCCAACAGTACAGAGAATACTGCCAGACTAAAGCTGACATTGCCGACCCCACCCAGCGCATCAACCAGACCCACCGACACTTTGGCCACACCTACTGGTGGTACTACGACTACAGCCATCTGGCCAAAGGCGAATTGGAGAAAAAATGAAAGAACGACTCTGGAACTCCAACTACACGAAGGTGTGGACGGCCAACTTCATGATATTCTTTTCCTTCATGGTTGTCACTCCCTTGTTGCCGCTCTATCTGAGCGAAAACTACCACGCCGACAAAGACACCATTGGCCTTGTGCTTTCGGGTTACACCCTCACCGCCTTGCTCGCACGTCCCATTGCGGGTTACCTCGTCGATAGCTACCCCCGAAAGCTCATCCTCCTCACCACCTACTTCCTCTTCTTCGCCCTCTTTGCTGGCTACCTCATAGCTGGCACCATGACCCTCTTCGCCATCATCCGCACCACCCACGGCGCACCCATGGGCGCTGTCACCGTTGCCAACAGCACCTGCGCCATCGACGTGCTCCACCCCACACGACGAGCCGAGGGCATCGGCTACTACGGCCTCTCAAACAATCTTGCCACCAGCATCGCCCCCACCATCGGGCTTCTCATCTACGACACCATTGGCAACTACAACGTCATTTTCCTCATCGCCCTCCTTGCTGCTGGTGTCGGCTGTGCCATCAACGCCACCGTCCATTTCCCTGCCAAAGAGGTTGTGCCTAACAAATCTCCCCTCTCCCTCGACCGCTTCTTCCTCCTCCGAGCATGGAGCGAAGGAGTCGTGATGACCTGCGTCGGCACTTCCTACGGCGTACTCGCCACCTATCTTGCCATCTATGGGAAAGAAGTGCTCCACATCACCGCCGGCACAGGAGCATGGTTCGCCGTGCTCAGCAGCGGACTCATCCTCTCCCGACTCATTGGCGCACGTTCCCTCCGTCGGGGACGCATCGTGCAGAACGTCAACCACGGCATCCTCATCAGTCTCTTCGGCTATCTCCTCTTCGCCACTCTCCACACCCCCATCGGCTACTACGGAGCTGCCCTCATCATCGGACTTGGCAACGGCCATATCTGGCCAGGCATGCAAACCATGTTTATCACCCTTGCACCTCACTACCAGCGCGGCACAGCCAACTCCACCCAACTCACTTGCTGGGACATCGGCATGGGACTCGGCGTCATCTGCGGAGGACTCGCCATCCACCACACAGGCTACCTCTCCGCCTTCTGGTTCGCCTTCATCGTCAACCTCCTCGGAGTCATCTTCTACTTCCTCTATGTAAAGAACCACTACCTTCGCCACCGTCGGTAGCTCATTCCCCATTCCCTATCTTCATCCTACATCGTACATCATACCTTGTACACCTTGATGTGCTCCCAGCACACCCCTTTGCCGCACCCGACGGGTACGACGCATCGCACCCGTCGGGTACGGCACATCGTACCCGTCGGGTGCGGTTTAGGGGTATGCGGGAAACGTCAATCGAGACACACCTTCTTTGCTTATCCCGTCATTTTCTTCCCAAAAACTTTGGCAAATACAGAAAAAAGCCCTACATTTGTCGCTCCAAACCTACAGGAGAGAAGCCCACAAGTTTCCCTCCTATTTCCCGAGATAATAGAACACAAAATTTATAAACCTCAAAACAATCAAAGAAAATGGAAAAAGTGAATTGCAAGACTCTGTTTGCCGTGGCACTCTTGGCCGTGGCTGTGATCGATGCCCACGCTACCTCATGGCGCATCAACAACGACGTAACCAAACATGCTCATTTTACCGACATCAACGCTGCGATGGCCAGCGAGGACGTGGTGGCTGGCGATACGCTTTACCTTGACCCAGGTTGTGCATTGGGTAGTGAGCAGACTATTACGAAGCAAGTTACCATTGTCGGAACAGGTTATTTCCGCACGGGTGCCCCCCATGTTTCGGCTGTCCTTGCAGGACGCTTGAACATCAATGCAGCAGGCACGAAGTTGACGGGTGTCATCTTGAATGGTGGCTCCAATTATATTAATGCTACCAATGTCACGATGGAGCGTTGCAATATCAACGGGAGTTATTTATACGTAAACTCAACCAATGCTACCATTCGTCAGTGTTTTGTCTGTGCACAAATCCGAGGGAAAGGGGAATCAAGTAATGCCTCGATGGGGTGTGTTATAGAGAACAATATTATTGAAACAAACATTAGTTATGGATGCATATGCCAATTTTATATAGCAACAATTCGAAATAATTATATAAGAACTAATTACTCTTCTGGTACTTTACAAGTTTATAATCATACAATAACTGAGGTGGATTATTCTCAAATTAACAACAATATCATTAGTGCAACAAAGAATAGAAATTGGGTTCTCTCTGACGTGGACAACTGTACACTTTCCAATAATCTACTTTCATGCGATGAGGGAACCTATTCTGCTTATCCCGATAACGTTTGTTTCGGCACAAACGATATGTCATCCGTGATTTGCAATACTGGCTCCAATGATGAAAAGTATCAGCTGGCAGAGGAAAGCCCTGCCAAGGGTGCGGCTAACGACGGTGGCGACTGTGGCCCCTTCGATGGTGGTTATCCCTACGTGCTGAGTGGTCTGCCTCTCGCATTTCCTTACTACACCCAAGCCAATGTTGGCTCGGTGGCGAGAGACGGAAAAGTGAATGTTTCATTCCAAATCAAGATGCAAAATGAATAATCCGATACGCCTACAGACACTGCGCATGGTGGCAGTGGCGATGGCGGCATCGGTGGTGTGGATGGCTCATGCTCAGGTGGGTGTGGAGTATTTCTTCGACTCCGACCCCGGAATGGGTAAAGCCATGCAGCTGACAGGTGTGGTGCCCGACGCTGAGGGCAACGTGCAATTCAGTCCTGTCACCACAGGTCTCGCTCCGGGCAGCCACACCATCGGTGTGCGTGCCTATCGCCAAACGAGCGATGCCACTTTCTATGCGCCTACGCTGGTGCGATCGTTCCTTGTGCCAGCATCATCGTCTTCTTCTACCATTCAGGCGATGGAGTACTTCTGGGACGAAGACCCTGGTTTCGGTCGTGCTACTCTGCTGACTGTACCCACTCATGGGGAGAAACTGACGATGGAAAACCTCTCTATCCCTACTGACGGACTCACTCCTGGCGAACACTTGTTAGGCTTCCGTGCTTTTTGTGGCACAGGCTGGTGTCCCACCATCGTAAGGACGGTGCTCGTGCCGCGAGAACAAAGTGAATCCGATGTGACGGGCGCTGAATACTTTTGGGACGAAGACCCTGGTTTGGGTAAGGGTACGCCGATTGCCATCCCTGCCCATCAGGCAGAGCTGACCATGGACAATCTCTCTATCCCCACAGACGGACTCACCCCTGGAGAGCACCTTTTAGGCTTCCGCATCTACGGTGGCATGGGTTGGAGTCCTACGATATCCAGACCTGTGACCGTGCCACGCACGATGGGCAACGAAGAAATCGTGGGTGCCGAGTATTTCTGGAACGAAGACCCAGGCTTTGGCAAGGGTACTCCCATCAGCATCACCCTAGGACAGGAGGTGACTTTGGAAGATGTGGAACTTCCTTCGGGGAAGGTTCATGGCGACTGCACCCTGTTTGTGCGCTTCCGAGGCACCACGGGCGGTTGGAGTCCTACATTGGACTATGTGGTGATGGTGGATGCCGAAGGGCACTACACCCTCAATGCTGAGGCTGAGACAGATGCTGTGGCACGAAACTACCAGTCGTTGGACGATGCCTTCAGTGACTTTGCCGAACGGGGTGTGGGCGACGACATCACGCTCTCTGTGACCACCACCAATACTGACTATACCCTCGATGCCACCACCGACGAGACGCTGGCACTGCTTTCTGCTACGGCTGAGAGTCTCGACATTACCGACACTCCACGCACAGAGAAGACCATTAGCTTCACCGCTGCCGAAGGGTCGGGCAATACGATGAGTGTGACCACTACCGACGAGGGACTGCCCACCGTGATAGACCTCTTTGCCCACACCACGACTGAGAATGTGGCGCTGCTCATCAACGGTACGTCCTACGACTTCACGGCGGCTTCCTTCCGTCACGACGAGGTGTGTGCTGACGGCGAGACGACGGCTGTGGCTCTGTCGGGCATCAGTTCTGCCATCAACGCATCGTGGGTGGCTCAACCTCACGAAGGCACGACCTTGAGCGGCTATATGCTGAACGGTGTGGGTGACCTGCCCGCTATGACTCTTGCTAACAGCGGTACAAAACTGGACTCGCTGGCATACGAAGTGACGCTGAGCGACCAAGGTGGACACGTTCTGACGAGCTATACTTATTATATATATGTACATGCGAAAGTGACCACCCAATCCTTCAGTGGTCTCACTCCTGCGGCGGGCAGTAGTCTCGACCCTGGCAAGACAACGCTGAAATGGAACGAGGTGGGTGATGCCGTAGGCGGCAACCGACTGACCATTTCGTCGCTTCCGACCGATGCCGAGGAAGGTACGGAACCGACGGTAGAGACGGTGGACGTGACCACCAACTCATACGTTTTGACGGTGGTGACAGGATATACTTACACTTGGACAGTGACTGCCATTGGCTTCTGCGATGAGCTGACTAGCCCAACCATGACACTGACGGGACGACTGCTGCCCGACCTCACCGTAACAACCGTCACGCTCCCCGAAGGGGCTGAGGCTGGCAACACCATCACCGTGAACGCCACCATCAGCAACACGGGTGTGGGTAACACGACCGAGACTCAGTGGACAGACCGCCTCTATTACACGGTAGATAGCGAGGACTTTACCAAGGCTGTGGCTGCGGGCGACTTGACCCACAAGGGTGCCTTAGCCGTGGGCGAAAGCTACGATGTGACCTTCACGCTGACCGTGCCCGACGTGGAAAGCGGCCTGTTGCGTGTGTTCGTGGCTACCGACGTGCAGAGGAAGGTGTTGGAGAGCAACGATGACAACAACCGTCTGCTTTCTTCGACCGCCGAACTGAAACCGTTCTATGTGAACGCTTCTGACCTCATCGCCTTGCGTCAACTTTACAACAGCTTGGGTGGAGATAATTGGAATGGCACGAAGTGGAATGTGGAATCGACCCTCATTAAGAAGGACAACTGGAGCGGTGTAACCTTCGACACCGACGGTTGCGTGACCGCCATCAACCTGCAGGGACGCGGACTGACGGGTGTTCTCTCGTCTGAGTGTGCCGTGGCATTACCACGGCTTACAGGGCTGAACCTGAGCCGCAACGCCTTGACAGGCGACCCGGCAGCCTTTCTGGGCGGAATGACAGCACTGACAACGCTTAATTTGGGCTACAACCAAATCGACGAGCTGTCAGCACCGCTGCCTACACACATCACATCACTGACGCTGAACTATCAGCATCGTATTTACAACAATGCCACAACCTATCCAGGGCTGGATGTATTAGCCACCCAGACAATGGCAATAGGGCAGGGCATCACATTGACGCTGCCCTCGATGGTCAGCTACAACCATGCGAAGCAGACGTTCACAGAACATCCTTCATTGCAGGTGTGTAGCCTCACAGGAACAGTGTATGGCAATCTTTCATGGTCGGCTGTCAACGAAGTTTACACTTTTGCCTCCAACGCTTGGAAACAGACTGCTTTGCAGGACGAAGACGTGACAGTGCGTCCGTCGAGCAGCAACGATGTGGCGTACCAGTCAGTCTATCCGGCACGGATGCACTTCACGATGGGCGATGCCAACCTGAACGGATGGGTGGATGTGAACGATGTGCAGCGGACACTTAACTATGTCATCGACACAAACAACAAGACGACTTTCGGTGTAACGGCTGCCAACACCTACACCGACGAGGAGGAAGAGGCTGGCTACATCAACATTCAGGACATCGTCTGCACGGTGAACATTGTGCTGGAGACGAACGACGAGCCGCAGAACTTCGGAAGCAAGATGCGCCGAGTGCATAGACGGTCATTCGTGCTTTCGCCCAATGTATTCTCGGTAGATGGTAATGTGGTGACGCTGACCTCAGAGGAAGAAGTGGCTGCTATTGACGTGGAGCTGGAGGGTGTGACCGCCCAGCAAGTCAAGCTCTTGCTCAATGCTCGCCGATTCTCCATGCAGACCCGCAACACGTCCAACGGTGTGCGCCTACTCATCTTCTCGCCTACGGGTGACACCATCCCCGTCGGCACGACTGAGATTCTCCGTATGAGCGGCGAAGGTGTCTTGAACGCTGTACAAGCCAGCAGTCCGGAGGCTGAGGATGTCGATGTGATGATAGACTCCGATGGAATGACGGACATAGAAATCGCTCAAAACAGCATAGCCGTAGAACCGTAATAAATTATGTAATCGTATGAATGTAAGTTTTGTAAAGTTTAAAGGTTACAGTTTACAGTTTAAAGAGGTTAGTATCATTAAACTGTTTTCTCTGGTGGCTGTTTGGGCGTGTGCTTTTTGTGCCCCCACTACAGCCTTGGCGCAGAATATATTGCGTGTGGCAGATTTTACTGCCGCTGCAGGTAAGGAGGCATTTCTGCCCATCTATTTGGAGAATAGCGACGACATCGTGGGGGCACAGTTCGACATCACGCTTCCTTACGCTAAGGGAGCGAGTGACGTGGTGCTGATGGATACGCGCAGCAACGGACACACCTTTTCGCTCCGAAAGCGGTCGAACACCAGCTACACCGTCGTGGTGATGTCGCTCCAGAATAAGCCTCTTCGAGGTAATGCTGGGTTGTTGATGCGTTTCCCTATCCAGATAGCGGAGGATGCACAGGCTGAAGATGCCTTTCCCGTGAAGCTGTCGAACATCGTGTTGACGCATCTGACGGGACGGAATCTGGCTACTTCGAGAACTTCGGAGGCGACGTTCACGGTACTTAGAACGCCTACGCCGGATTTGGTGATGACAGAACTCCAAATGACGGGTGCTGGCGACGAGTTGGAACCCAATGGCATGTTGGGACTGAGTTTCGAGGTGCGGAATCAAGGTACAGGTGAGAGTGGCGACGGATGGACGGAAAAGGTCTATCTGGAGGATGCCATGGGACAGCGCGTGTATGTGGGTTCGCATAATTATGGGAACACGTTGGATACAAATGCCAGTGTGACACGCCGTTACGAACTGACTTTGCCGAAGGTGATGAAGACCGACGGTGAGGTGAGGGCTGTAGTGGAGCTTGTGCCACTGAAAAAGACGGGAGAACTGATTGCCGATCAAGGTAACAACACGACGGTGTCGGAGGACACGAAAATGCTGACCAAGAAACTTTTCTTGAGTGAGAGCCGTATTGTGTTGACGGAAGGAAAGTCAAAATCGGTGACGCTAACCCGTTCGGGTGACTGGTCGATGGATGAGACATTCACGCTGAGCGAGCAGAACACGCATGGCGAGATGATGCTGACGTTGCCCTCGTCGGTGACCATCAAGGCTGGAAAGTCGGGAGCCACATTTACCGTGAAGGCTGATGACAATACGACGGTGAATGCGCAGTATCGCACGGAAGTAAAGGCAGAGGGCAATGGCTATGCCGAAGTGAGCATGAACGTGGATGTGGAGGATAATGACAATTATGCGTTGACGCTCACCACGGACAAGGTGCTCTATACTGAAGGGGAAACGGTGACGCTGACTGCCACCATCGGTCAGGTGTTGGACAACGACTTGAAGGTGGAGATTGGCAAGACTTCGGCTAACCGCTTCTCTCCGTCTGTGCGTTCCATCACGATTCCTGCGGGACAGCTGTCGGCCACGGCCACGACGGACATCGTGGAAGACAATTATCCGAGAGTAGATGAGACGGTTACATTCACGGCGAAGGCTTCGGGGTTCGAAACTTCGAAGTGTGTTATTCTCGTCAGGGATAACGACTGGCCGAAACTGACTGCCACGTTGTCGCGCCCCATTATTTCGGAGGGTGACGGCTATAGGGCAACCATGCTGACCATCACTCGTGAGGGCAATACGGTGGAGAATCTAACGGTGAAGGTAGAGTCGAACGCTGGTGCAGAATTGTATTTCGATTCACAATATAACATCATTCCTGCTGGACGCTCGTCGGTGACCATTCCTGTGAGCGTGGAGGACAATTCGACGGTAGGGGGGCAGCGCACTTGGGTGTTGACGGTGGCTGCTCTGGATGCTGTGACGGAAAAACCAGCGGCTGAAGGTAGCGACTCACGTTGCACGGTGCAGTTGACGGTGACGGACGATGACACCGACCGAGTGCTGAAGTTGCAGTCGAATAGGGGTCAGTTGGCCGAAGGTGGTGCTGCTGTGACGGTGACCGTATCGCGCAATACGACCTTGGGGGATGCCGTGGTGCAGTTGACGTGTGAGGACGAACAGGTGGTGCTTTCGACCCCGACGGTGACGATTCCGCAAGGAAAGTCGTCTGCCACGTTCACGGCCGAGGCTTTGGTGAACGTCACGGCGGACGATGACCACTATTGCAGTGTCGTGGCTGAAGCTGAGGGCTATGAGCCTACGTCGTGCATGTTCCTCGTGAGCGACCAGACGCAGCCTGATGGTGTGCTGAAGGACGCTCCGACGTTGGCGGTGAGTGAGGCTTATGGTGGACAGACGTTGGCGGTGACGCTCCGTGTGCAAAACCAAGGAACGGCCACGTTGCCCGCAGATGTGCCAGTGCGATTCTTCCTGACCACCGACAGGGTGTTCCGCTACACTACCTATCAGAGTTCACCTCATTGGGTGCTGGATAACCAGAGAACCACGAAGGCGGTAGCGGCAGGAGAGGCGGAGGAGATGACTTTCACGGTGCCGTTGCCCTATGGCATGGAGGAAAGGCAGTACTACGTGTTCGGCTGGCTGAACTTCGTAGGGGAGACGGAGGAACTGAACAAGCAGAATGGCATGGGGGCTACGGCTCCGCTCTATCTGAGACCTCCGTTTGTGGCCGAGATGTTAACGACTGACCGCGAAACTTACAGTCAAGGGAACGAAATGAGCATCAGCGGACGGATGGACAATGCCGCTTCGGGGGTGCTGATGGAGGGCAAGAAGGTGGACATCTATGTGGTGGACAGCCGGAATGACCGTAAGTTGATGGGTTCGGCGACTTTGGACAATGAGGGCAGGTTCGCCCTGACCTACACACTCAGTTCGAACTATGGTGGCAGCTATGGTCTGGGCGTGTGTTGCGAGGGCGACAAGGATGCCGAATTTCAAGCACGTTTCGGGGTGTCGGCACTGAAGATAGAGAAGAACTATGAGGGTGGTGTGCTGACGCTAAACATGACCAAAGGTGTGGCTACCGAAGGGGATTTGATGGTGACGAATCTGGGAGAGGAACCGCTTTACAATCTTTCGTACAGGATGGCCAACCTACCTGCGGATTGGACGGTGACGCTGAGCGGGGCATCGACCTTGCAGGGTGGAGCCACGACGACGGTTCACTATCGGATTGTGCCCAAAACGGTGAGTGAAGGTCGGAACTATATGGTGGGTGAGTTCAAAGTGGCTGGTAAGAATGGTGAAGGTGTGACTGTGGCAGAAAGCCAACTCAAATTCAATTACTATAGTCGTGCACCGCAATGCCAGTTGACGACGAATGTGAGTAAGAAAGATGGTGTGAAGACCACGCTCTATAAGCAAGGTGTGCGTCAGTGGACATTAGAGGTGGCGAACACGGGTTTGGCAGCGACTGGCGACATCACGGTGGAATGTCCCACGAACACGCCTTGGTTGACAGCTACAACGGCAATGTTGGCCTCGTTGGAAAAGGATGAGCAGACGACGTTGACGCTGACGCTGACGGGACGGGAGGATTTGCTGGTGGATGGCACTTACACGTCGTATGTGAAGCTGACCCCTGAGCATGGGGCAGCCATCAGTGTGCCTGTGAAGGCTACGGTGGTGAGCACCGACGAGGGAACATTGACGGTGGATGTGGTGGATGCTTATACGCTGGGTGCAGACGATGAAGTGGATGGCCCTCATGTGGCTGGTGCTACGGTGCGTCTGACCAATAGTTTGACGAAGGAAGTTGTGGCGACGGGTACGACGGGTACGGATGGACTCTTCACGATGGAACATCTGAAGGAAGGTACGTATTATGTGTATGTGACTGCCGACGACCACTACTATGCAGAGAAGACTGTCACGGTGAATCCTGGCGAAGTGAATGCGCTGGAGGTGTTCTTGAACTATCAGGTGGTGAAGATGACCTACACGGTGGAGCGGACGACGGTGACGGACGAGTATCAGACTGTCCTTTATATGGACATCGTTCCAAACGTACCACAGGCCATCGTGGTGCCGACACTGCCTGCCAACTGGGGATGCGGACTGAACACGTATTCCATCCGATTGACTAACAAGGGACGCTTAACGGCTTACATGCCTTATCTGGAGTTTCCGACTATCGACGGCTACACCTTTACGGTGAAGAGTGACTATCCTGACGTGCTCTATCCGAATGAGAGTTACGATGTGGTGGTGGAATATGAAGGCCCTGAGGGCAAGGCTGAGAGCTACTTTGGAGGTATCGTGATGCACTATGCCTACCAACTGCGTGGTGAGACTCACTGGAGTAAGGAAATGTATGCGGCTCAAGTGGGATGCCATGATGATGTGCCCATCCATCTGCCTGGATGGGGTAGTGGTCGTTCGGATGATGGCAACTCTTCGTCAAGTGTGCACATACCCGTGACGGGAGGCTTAGTGGATTTGGGAGGATCGTATAGCTCAAGTAGTGGCATCGATTTCCCTGTGGTGAATGTGCGTGACTACACTCAAAGTGTGGACAACCGTGTTCGCTTGCAGTTTGAACAGACGTTCTTCCTGGAACGTGAAGCTTTCGAAGGTCATCTGACGGTGGAAAATTTGCAGATGGATGGCATTGAGCACATTACGTTGATGCCGACGGTGAAGACGACCGATGGCGAAGATGCTTCCGACTTGTTTGCCATCAACTTTGTGGGTGGCGGCAAATGGAGTCATTCGGACAACTGGACGCTGGATGCCTCGGAAACGGGAAAGGCTACTGTGCTGTATGTGCCTTCGAAGGAGACGGCTCCGACGAAGCCAGTCAACTATCTGTTTGGAGGTACGGTGACCTACCGCGATGTGGCAACGGGAAAACTCATCACACAGGAGCTGATGCAGACGAAGTTGACTGTGAATCCGTCGCCTGACTTGCATCTGACCTATTTCGTGCAGCGTGACTTTGTATCTGACGACCCATTGACGGAAGAGGTGGAGCCTTGGGAACCTGTGGAATTTGCTCTGCTCATCCAGAACAAGGGTGCGGGTGAGGCACTGAACCTTCGGATTGAGACAAGTGACCCAGAAGTGGTGGACAATGCCAATAACTTACCAGTTCAGTTTACAAAACTCTACACGACGGTGGACGGTAAGGCTGGCAACTATAACTTCAACAATCTCGACCTCGGACGCATCGCCGCGGGACAGAACGTGATGGCACGATGGTGGTTCTACAGCAGTGTGTCGGCACATGTGTCCAACTACAATGCCGTGATGACTAAAGGCTCTAACTATGGACGAGAATTTGACCTCATCACGCTGGACGGTGTACGAGAACTGACACGTTCGGTGAAAGGTTCTCTGACTCGATTCAATGGGGGAAATGGTAAGATGCGTCGTGCTGCTCCGTCGTTCAATACAACGGGTAACATCTTCCTGCTCAACACGATAGAGGATGAGGACAACTTGCCAGACTATGTGATGGACAGCCAAGGCAACGGTACTGAAGACCTCGAAATCGTCAGCGGTGGCATGAGCTGTGTTGATGATGGCGAGGGGCATTATGTGCTGAATGTAAAGGCTTCGAGAGAGGGATGGGTATATGGTGTCATCCATGACCCCACCAACCATTCGATGAATCTGGTGAAGGTGGTGCGCAACAGCGATGGGGAAGAACTGACGGACAATGTCTGGCAAACTCATCGCACGGTGCTTCCCGACTATACGACAATAGTGGATAACCGCATCCATTTGGCTGATAACATCATCGGTAAGGAGGAAAGCTACACGCTCTACTACGAGTCTATCTACCGTCGTGGCGATGTGAACCATGACGGAAGTGTGGATATCAGCGATGTGACTACCTTGGTGAACAACATTCTCGGCAAAGATGCTGCCGATGCCTACGAACCTGATGTGAACCAAGATGGGCATGTAGATATCAGCGATGTGACCACTTTGGTGAATATCATTCTTGGAAAGGAATTGTAAGAAGCGGTTCCCATTCATGTATAATTTACGGGGCGCACGACCCATGCCGTGCGCCCCGTTTTATGATGTCTTTACTTTCATGAAGTTTTTTCCCCTACGAAAGTTTGTCAGTAGTTCTCTTTCTTCAACTCGAAAAAGGCTTGAGGGTGGTTGCAGACGGGGCAGAGCTGGGGTGCTTGCTTGCCGATGTGGATGTGTCCGCAGTTGCGACATTGCCAGATGCAGTCGCCATCGCGGGAGAAGACGATTTCCTGCTCGATGTTCTGGAGGAGTTTCTTGTACTTCTCCTCATGCACTTTCTCGATGGCTGCCACGCCTTCGAAGAGGTCGGCTATGTCGTCGAAACCTTCCTCACGGGCTTCTTTGGCCATGCGTGGGTACATGTCTGTCCATTCGTCGTTCTCACCTTGTGCGGCATCTTGTAGGTTTTCTGTTGTGGAGCCGATGCCGTGGATGAGTTTGAACCAGAGTTTAGCGTGTTCCTTTTCCTGCTCGGCTGTCTCGGTGAAGAGTTCGGAAATCTGCTCGTAGCCGTCTTTCTTGGCTTTCGAGGCATAGTAAGTGTACTTGTTGCGTGCTTGCGATTCGCCAGCGAACGCTGCCCAAAGATTCGCTTCTGTCTTTGTGCCTTTCAGTTCTTTAGCCATAGTTTGTTAGAGTTTTTAGTTAGTAAAGTATGCCTATTTGTTTTTTGGGGCCTTCTTTGCTTTTTTCCCGTTCTGTACTTCGATGTTTTTCTCGGCTCGAAGCATCACTTCGGCATAGCGGCGTCCGATTTCACGATAGCCAGCAGCGGTGAAGTGGAGTTTGTCGAAATTGCCTGGGCATCCGAGGGAAGGAACGACGTAGGCGGTGGGAATGACGAGGGGCATGGTGGCGATGACGCTGTTATGGAGGGAACAGCAGCCGTTGTCTTGCTGGGAAAGGAGTTCTCCGACGAGGAGGGGGCATTGCTCGGCTTCGAGATTGAGGTCTTTCAGCATACGTTCATACACCAGTTTCACACGTTCTGGCCAGTCGCGCTGTCCGTTGTCGGTACATCCCTGATGGAGGAGGATTCCCTTGATGACTCCCACCTTCTGAGCTTCTTTGGCTAAGTTGATGAGGCGACGGTAGGGGTTGTTGTCGTAGGCTTTGCAGAAGTTCTGGAGCCAGTTAGCTGATTTAGCGATGTAGGCTTCTGCTTTGTCTTCGTCGAAGAGGTCGATGCTGCAACCACCGATGGACACGTTGATGACACCGATGGAGATGTTCTCTGGGGTCTTTTCCACCATGGTGCGACCGAAGTAGTCGGAGGGGGTGAGTCCTGTGTATTCACGGCAGAGTGGGGGAACGGCTACATACCATTTGCCCATCTTGCGACCCGTGTTGTTGAAATCGACGGCGGCCATCATCTTGAAGCGTGTGTTGATGCCTTCGAGGTCTTGAGGTTCGATGCGTGCATTACCCTCCATATTCGACTGTCCGAAACAGAGGTAAATGTGGAAGTTGGGGTCGAACTTCGTGGGTTGCTGGATTTCACCGGCGGCGTTGTTGCCATCGTTGTAGTTCAAGACGGTGTTCTTTTCGTAAAAACTGGTCACATCTCCTTTTTTATCTTGGGCGCATCCCAGACACGTAAAGAGAGCAAACGCAACTGTCAGAAAGGTTGTTTTCATAAGTCGTATTTTTAATATAGGTGAAAATGTTTGCAAAGTAATGACAATGAGTTTTATTGCAAAGTTATGACAAATTGTGGAAAGTGCAAAATGAAAGGGGCTTAATGTTACGAAACTGCAAGGATAAGAAACGTGGAGAAAAGGGTTTTGGGGGAGAAAGGGTTACCTTTGCACACAAAATAAAACCAAAACCCAATTTACAATGAGAAAAATCTTTCGTTTTTTGAGTGTGCTGTGTGGGGCATCGCTTTTTGCCCTGCAAGCAGAGGCACAAAATCCGTTTGTGCAGACGTGGTGTACGAGTGACCCTGCTCCGATGGTGCATGGTGACAGAATCTATGTCTATACGGGGCATGATGAAGATAAGGCCGATTTCTTCTGGATGCAGGAGTGGCGTGTGTATAGTTCTGCCGACATGGTGAACTGGACAGACCATGGAAGCCCTCTTGCGCTGGAGAGTTTCAGTTGGGCAGACGACCGTGCATGGGCAAGCCAGTGTATTGAGCGCAATGGAAAGTTCTATTGGTACATCTGTGCCCATTCACGTCTTTCGAACGGTATGGCTATTGGTGTGGCTGTGGCAGATTCTCCCACAGGTCCTTTCCGCGATGCCATTGGGAAACCGCTCTATGAAAATGGCAGTTGGGATCACATCGACCCCACGGTGTTCATCGATGATGATGGTCAGGCTTGGCTTTATTGGGGTAACCCTCGTGTCTATTGTGTGAAGCTCAACGAGGACATGGTGAGTCTCAATGGTGAAGTGACCCTCTTGGAGATGACGGAAGAGGGTTTCGGTGCGCCAGATATGACTAAGCGAGATAAAAATAAGAAGTATAAGGACACCTACACGGAAGGGCCTTGGATTATGAAGAAGCCTCAGATGGCTGCTGTAAAGAAAGGAGCTAAGGCAACCAAGGGCTACTATTTGTTGTATGCTGCTGGTGGTGTGCCTGAGCACATTGCTTATTCTGAGGCTCCAACTCCTACAGGGCCTTGGATATACAAGGGAACCATCATGCCAGAGGGTGGTACGGGTTCTTTCACGAACCATTGTGGTTATGAGCGTTTTAAAGGTCACGACTACTTCTTCTATCACACAGGCAAACTGCCAGGTGGTGGAGGTTTCGGACGTAGTGTCGCTGTGGAGGAATTTCAGTTCAATGCGGATGGTACCTTCCCCACGATTCTGCCTACAGACAAGGGTGTTGACCCCATCGCTACCCTCAATCCATACGAGCGAGTGGAAGCTGAGACGATGGCTTTCTCCAAGGGCATCAAGAGTGAGTGGAACGATGAGACGGGTGTGTATATCTCTGATACTCACGATGGCGACTACATCAAGTTGCAAGCTGTCAACTTCGGTAAGAAAGTGCCCCGCACCTTCACGGCCAGCGTTGCCAGTGCCTTGCGAGGTGGTGCCATTGAGGTGCGTATTGATAGCCTTGAAGGTCAGGTAATTGCACGGCTCGAAGTGGGTCACACAGGTGGTTGGGAAAAATGGGAGGAAAAAGTGGTTGACCTCCGTACTCCTGTAGTGGGCACACACGACCTCTATTTCATTTTCCGAGGCAGGAAAGGTGTGAAGGTTTGTAGCTTCGACTGGTGGAAGTTCCGTGGCATAGAGGAGTGCAACATGCCACTCTTCACCACAAAATATACGGCAGACCCCTCGCCATTGGTGGTGGGCGACACGCTGTTCCTCTATACTTCCCACGATGCTCATCCTGAGGATATTCCAGATGCCAACGAGCGTAATTCTGCAGGTTTCTTCATGTATGACTGGTTGCTCTGGTCAACCACCGACATGGTGAACTGGACAGAGCATGGTGCTGTGGCTTCCCTCCGTGATTTCGAGTGGCGTAGTCGTGAAAACGGTGCATGGGCGATTCAAACCGTGGAGCGTAATGGAAAGTTCTATCTCTATGCCCCCCTTCATGGTCATGGCATCGGCGTGTTAGTGGCTGATTCTCCTTACGGTCCCTTCAAAGACCCACTCGGTGAGCCACTTGTATGGCAGAAGGAGCATTGGGATGACATCGACCCATCCGTGTTTATCGACGATGATGGACAGGCATATATGTTTTGGGGTAATCCTCACACTTATTACGTCAAGTTGAACGAAGACATGATTTCGACCAAAGGTGACATCTACGTGCTCAATCATCAGGATGGTTTGATGCGCCCTGTCAAGGAAGAAGGTTCAAAAATCAACCTCAGAGTGCCATGGGAGCAGAAAGCCACATGGGCGGTGCAGCACTATCAGGAGGGACCTTGGTTCTACAAGCGTAATGGTCACTACTACATGGCCTACGCATCCACTTGTTGCCCAGAGGCTTTGGGTTATGCGATGGCTGACAGCCCCAACGGAAAGTGGGAAGAAAAGGGTTACATCATGCGTCCTACGGAGCGTGACCGTGGTAACCATCCTGGTATCTGCGACTACAAGGGCAAGACCTACGTGTTTGGTCAAAACTACGACATCATGCACATCGACACATGGGAGCACCATGAGCGTCGTTCGGTGAGCGGTCAGGAGATAACCTACAATGCTGACGGCACCATTCAGGAGATTCCTTATTGGCTTGACCAAGAGCCGATGAGGCAGATTCTGAGCCTCAATCCTTACAAGCGTGTGGAGGCAGAGACGATGGCTTGGGGTAAGGGCTTGAAGAGTCAAAAGATGGGCATTGCTAATACGGGTGTGGTGAAGGATATGCCTTACTCGGTAGGTCGTGTCAACATGTTCATCACCGACATCGACGAGGGTGAGTATATCCGTGTCCGTGGCGTTGACTTCGGCAGTGCTGGAGCTAAAAAGTTCCTGGCAAGTGTCGCTTCTGCAAAGGGTAGTGGTGAGATTGCCCTGCGCATCGATGGCATCGAAGGAAAGGAGATTGGTCGTGTGGCAGTGAAGGCAACAGGTGGTGATGAGAAGTTCAAGACCTTCAGCACGAAGGTCGATAACGTGAAAGGTGTTCACGACCTCTATCTGCACTTCGAAAAGCTCAATGGCACATTCAATTTCGACTGGTGGATGTTTGAGTGAAATCGCTGCGCTAAATGATAAATATCGCTGCGCTAAATGATAAATGACAAATGATAAATGATACAGAGTGAAGACAATATGAAACACGCGATTTCTATATTATTCCTGTGCGTATCGATGGTAACACAAGCACAAACGTACAAACCGTGGGACAAAGGTGGTTTCGAAACTCATCAGTATCGCAACCTCTTTGTCGAGATGGGCTATTCACCCAAGGAGGTGGAAGCCAAAGTGGAGGAAGTGTTCAACGATGTCTTCTTTGGCCCTAATAAAGTATATTTCGAGGTGGGCGACTCGATGGGATATGTGTCTGACATTAAAAACAATGACGCTCGCACCGAAGGAATGTCCTACGGCATGATGATTGCTGTGCAGTTGGACAAGAAAGACATCTTCGACCGTTTGTGGCGTTGGAGCAAACGGTATATGCAGCATCAGGAGGGGCCTCGTGAGGGTTACTTCGCTTGGAGCTGCAAGACCGATGGCACTCGCAACGCTGAAGGGGCAGCTTCCGATGGCGAGCTGTATTTCATCACGGCTCTCCTCTTTGCCTCCAACCGTTGGGGTGACAACACAGGCATCAACTACAAGAAAGAGGCACAGCGCATCCTCAACTGCACCATGCCCCGTGAGGCCGACATACCTGTCTTCAGAGGATTTGGACAGCAACAAGCCGATGCCACTCCTCAGAAACAACGGATTTTCCTCATCGACCCCGACACCAAGCTCATCACCTTTACGCCCGATGGTTTCGGACAGCGTTTCACCGACCCTTCCTACCACATACCTGCTTTCTATGAGGTGTGGGCACGATGGGCAGATGATGGCCGTTCCGACTACTGGAAGGAGTGTGCAGCCCAATCACGTGCATTCCTTCACAAAGCCACCCATCCAGAGACAGGCTTAAACCCCGATATGTGTCAATACGATGGGAGTCAGATGCAGGGCTTCGGAGGCCGTCGCAACGGAGGCAACAATTTCCGCTATGACTCTTGGCGTGTACCTATGAATATCGCCCTCGACTACGAGTGGAGTTGTGCCGACCGCGATTGGCAACGGCAATATGGAGAGCGTATTCAAAACTTCTTCTATTCCCAAGGGGTCAATACGTTTGTTGACCAGTATCGTATAGATGGTACACTTCCAGAGGAAGGAGAGATACTTCAGGCAGGTGGATTCCGCAAACTCCGTCATTCCATAGGCCTCGTAGCCACCACCGCAGCAGCTTCCATGATGTGCAGTCACCCCAAGAGCAAGGAGTTTGTCGATGCGCTTTGGACAGCCAAGCACGTTCCCTTCGACGATGGCTATTTTGATGCCTACTACGACGGCCTCCTTCGCCTCTTTGCCTTCATGCACCTAAGCGGAAAATACAGAGTGATTTTCCCCAAAGGGGAGTGATAGAGACAAAATCAAGACGAAAATACAACTGAGAGAGGTTGATGCGGTGTTATGCAAACACCGCATCAACCTCTTTCTTTCCCCCATAGCATCCATCATCCCTCCCTCCCTTCTCATCAATTTTAGGTATCAAGAAGCAGTTAAATGAGTATGGAACGATGAGAAATAGGTATCAAGTAGTATGATACAGGCAAGCCACCACACATTTTTACTAATTTTAAGGTATTGTACGAATTCTGAAATCGCCGTACCTTTGCACCCGATTTTGATAATCAGGGCTGCACCTCAACATAGTCAAAGCAAGCTTTACTCTGTATTCGGTTTGCACCCGATTTCGATAATCAGGGCTGCACCTCAACATAGTCAAAGCAAGCTTTACTCTGTATTCGGTTTGCAACCGATTTCGATAATCAGGGCTGCACCTCAACATAGTCAAAGCAAGCTTTACTCTGTATTCGGTTTGCAACCGATTTGGAAAAGGTTGAAGTGGTAAAATAGAAAACTCTAAACTATATATTATATAAGGTAAAATGAAGAAGATTTTATTTTCGATGGCAGCAGCATTGATGTTAAGAGGTGCTGTTAAGGCTGTTATTGACTATGTTCAGTCCGGCTACCGTAGTTTTACCTATCGCCAGGAGTGTGATGTCAAACGCTACATGAATAGCCAGCCCGACAAGGAGGAAGCAGCAGACAATGTTCTCAATGCTTCACTTCCTTTCTTGAAATCTGATGAGTGTGAGCGAGTAAAAGGACAACTTTGCTATATCGTTCAAGATATGAAGGAGGAACATCAGCAAAGTCGAAGCCGTGGATTCCATATGTAACACTCCATTCCATTAATTGAGATGGAAAAAGAAACAAAATGGCAGGTGAGGGTAATTTAATTCTCAGTAGAAGCCAAAAATTGTTATAATTTCCAGTGAAAGTGTTAATAATTATGGATTTATTAGTACCTTTGTACTCGCAAACTCACGTCGAGCCACCTTGTAAAAGGTAGGAGCGGCCGAAGGAGGGAGCACTACATTTTGAATTGCGTCGCTGACGCTCTGTTTTTGGATATTCGAAACTACCACAATCGAATTGGTTGTCGAAGACATTGCAGAGGTAGATGCTGCGGGTAGGTATATACCGTTCCCGTTGGTGTGCCGATGGCTAACCACGCCATCACGCACACCTTTAGGAGCGTATTATATATACCAACGGCGTGGGGATCACTCTGTCTGTTTACAACCAAGGCTGTGGTAGGCCGCGAATAGCGAACAGGCAGAAGCCAGATACCCCGCTTTCTTTATGTGGTCAAAGATGTTATAAATTAGTCCGATATTTGGGTGTCTCTCGGGCAACAAAAACAAAAGCGTCGAAGAGAGATGTTGTTTAATTCTATTGCGTTTCTATTGTTTTTCCCAATAGTGTGCTTGCTTTATTTCTGCATTTCTGCAGCCCAAATCAGAATAAGGAATCTATTTTTACTTGTGGCTAGCTACTATTTCTATATGAATTGGGAACCAGCCTATGCGCTCTTATTGCTAACGAGCACCATTGTGACTTATCTCGCTGCTCTTGGTATCGGGCATTTTGAGGAAAAACGTAAGAAAAAGTTTTGTCTCGTTAGTAGTCTAGTATTAAACCTGACCATCCTATTTCTGTTCAAGTACTATAATTTTCTGGCAGCAAACATTGAAACGGCATTTAATGCATGTGGTTTGGGGATAGATATTCCTGAGTTTAGCTTGCTTTTGCCTGTAGGTATATCCTTCTATACTTTCCAAGCCTTAGGTTATTCCATTGATGTGTATCGTGGAACCACAAAAGTTGAGCGAGATTTCCCTACATATGCATTGTTCGTGTCATTTTTCCCACAATTGGTTGCAGGTCCTATTGAACGTTCCAACAACCTGTTGCCACAATTTAAGCAGAAGCATAGTTTTGATTACGATAGTGTGATGGCAGGTGTGAGGCTAATGGTGTGGGGATATTTCATGAAACTTGTATTAGCTGACCGCTGTGGACTATATGTTGATACCATTTTCAATAATGTAGATAAACACAATGGTGGATCGTATCTTGTCGCCTCGTTGCTGTTCCCATTTCAGATTTATGGGGACTTTGCAGGTTACTCTTTGATTGCTATTGGTGTTGCTCGTGTTTTAGGCTTTCGCCTTATGGAAAACTTCCACCGTCCTTATTTTGCTTCCACAGTAGGTGAGTTTTGGCATCGTTGGCATATTTCGCTTTCTACTTGGTTTAAAGACTATGTCTATATCCCGCTTGGCGGTAATAGAGTTAGTCGTATGCGCAACTACTTCAATTTGTTTGTTACCTTTGTTGTCAGCGGCATCTGGCATGGTGCTAACTGGACTTTTCTCTGTTGGGGCAGTTTGCATGGATTATTGCTTTGTATAGAAAAGGCGCTGGGTGTTAGTAAACAGAAATACACTGGTGTAAGAAAATTCTATCATTGGATGATGACGTTTGTTCTTGTTTGTTTTGCTTGGATACTGTTCAGGGCAAACAATCTTTCTGAAGCGGTTACGGTTATTACGGGAATATTCATTAATCCAGGTACTCCCAAACCAGAGTATGCGAATTTCATTGCTATTGGATTGGCACTGGCGGTGTTGCTTACAAAAGAATTTGCTGACGAATACCAATGGAAAATCCGGGTTGCAGAATCAAAATCATGGTTTGTGCGCCATGTCTATCTTATCATGATGATTGCATACATCATTCTATTTGGAGTATTAGGAGGCGACCAGTTCATATATTTCCAGTTTTAAATTATTGAGGATATGAAGAAATTATTAGCAAGTATATTGTTTGTCGCTGTTGGTCTTTTTGCCGTTGACCGTTTAGGAGGCATGATAATGTGGTGGGTTAATCAGCATACGCATGATGTATCAGGACCTAAAATTAAATATTTGGTTAATGATGTTCATGAAGATGTACTGCTGATGGGAACTTCTCGCTGTAATTTGCATTATGTTCCATCCATCATAAGCGATTCACTTGGACTCAGTGTGTATAATGGCGGCATAGACGCATCTAATAATATATATGCCCATTACCTAATGCTCAACCACATATTGGCCGTTCATAAACCTAAAGTTATATGCCTTGAAGTAATGGCAAATGATTTTCAAGAGGAAGCAGACCCCTTCAATACTGTAACATTCTTTGCTCCTTATTTCGGGATTAACGAAGGTGCGGACTCCATATTCCGTATGGCTGGTCAATATTGGAAATATCGCATATCTCATTTATACAGATATAATGCAAAAGCAGCCTCGAATCTTGCAGGACTTGCCATCAATAGGCATAAAGGAGGAGATAATGGATACATACCAAGTCCTCAGCCTGCTCATTATCCAAGTTATTTGGAACACGAGAATACGCCAGAGAATGTGGATAGCCTAAAACTGAAGTATGTTCAGAAATTCATACATCTCTGTCATGAGAATGAGATAAAGTTGGTGTTTATGGTCTCTCCGATGTATACAGAAATTGATGATGATTATTATGATGTCTTGAAAGGCATCGCGACGCAAAATGAGATTCCCTTTTTAGACTACCATAAAGAGGGGCTATATCATGATCACCCAGATTACTTTAAAGATCCTAATCACTTGTGGGATAGAGGAGCAAGACTGTACTCATCTGTTTTTGCAAGTGACTTAAAACGAATCTTGAAACAAGAAGGAATAATATGATCTGTATTTGAACTACTTTAATGGAATTAGTGACAAAAAGTTATTTATTTGCCAAAAACTTCCTTACGAGGACGAGAAGTTCGACCTTGTGACGGCAGTCGAGACGGTGTATTTCTGGCCCAATCTTCCAGACTGTCTGAAAGAGGTGTACCGTGTGCTAAAGTCTGGCGGACGATGCGCTATCATGGTGGAGGTGATTGATGCCAATTCTGTGTGGACGAACATCGTGGATGGCATGACTGCCTATTCGCCGGAAGAACTAAAAAAGTTGCTCGACAATGCAGGCTTCACCCAGACAATGGTTCACCATAAGAAGTCATCTTATGCCACCATCATCGGAGTGAAAGCATAATGGTCTCTATGAAATTTGAGAAACTTTTCTTAAGGGAGTTTATCGGGAGTACTTAGGGAGTTTAAGGGAGTTCTAAGGGAGTTCTAAGGGAGTTTTAAGGGAGTTCTCCCTTTCCACAAACCTCTGAAAATGAACGGTCTAAGCCTATCCTCAGGGAGTTTAGGGAGGTCTTTGCTATAAATAGGGTAAGAAAATTTTTTTGAGGTATTTTTTGAAAAAACCTCCCTGAACTCCCTGAAATGTCTATAAGTAGTTGTAAAACAGTTGGATGTGGACGGGAGTACTCCCTCTAGAACTCCCTTAAAACTCCCTAAAAACGCCCCAAACTCCCTGAAATATCCCCAAAAACACCCCAAAAATGGAGTAAAAACACCCCCAAAATGGGGTAAAAATACCCTAAAATACCCCAAAAATGGAGTAAAAACACCCTAAAAATGGGGTAAAAATACCCCAAAATGGAGTTAAAAACCCAAAAATATCCTCAAAAATACCCTCAAAACACCCGATAAATCGTAACTTTGTACTTGATTATGACAACTACATTACTCATTGGGCTGCTGATTCCATTGCTGGGTACAATGCTTGGCTCTGCTTTTGTATTCTTCATGAAGGAACAAATGTCGGCGCGGCTGCAGAAGTCGCTGCTGGGCTTCGCGTCGGGCGTGATGGTGGCAGCATCAGTATGGTCGCTGCTGATTCCTGCGATGGAGATGGAAACTGATAACGGCAAATGGGCTGCGTTCCCAGCTGCTATTGGATTCCTGCTTGGTATGGGCTTCCTGCTGCTGATTGACGAACTGACGCCACACCTCCACCTCGGAACGGATAAACCGGAGGGCATACGGTCGCATCTTTCGAAGACAGCGATGCTGGTTCTTGCTGTCACCATCCACAATTTGCCAGAGGGCATGGCTGTTGGTGTGGTGTTTGCAGGGGCTGACAGTGGCGTGATGAATATTTCCTTGGCAAGTGCCATCGCTGTCTCTGTAGGTATAGCCATTCAGAACATTCCAGAGGGAGCTATTATCTCGATGCCCATGCGTGCTGCTGGTAATGGCCGTTGGCGGTCGTTTCTGATAGGATCGTTGAGCGGAGTTGTAGAACCCGTTGGAGCCGTAGCCGTCCTGTTGCTTGCCTCTTTGCTGATGCCCATCCTTCCTTATATGCTGGCCTTCGCTGCAGGTGCCATGTTCTATGTTGTGGTTGAGGAACTCATCCCAGAAGCCTCCAGTGGCCAGCACTCCAATCTCAGCACTATTGGCTTCGCTATAGGCTTTGTGCTGATGATGGTGCTTGACGTGGTGATGGGATGATAGCCCGTCACGACTTACAAATATAAGAAGGATTTACACAAATAAAAGTAGGATTTGTACAAATATAAGAACTGTTTGTACAAATCCTATTTTTATTTGTAAGTCTTCAGAAGCGCGTTCATAAAGACTTGACGGGGTGGTGAAGATAGGCTATTCCAGCGGAATCTCTGGGTGCTGCACGGCAAGGGGCAGGTTACTTCATCGACACCAGTTCGCTACAAAAACATCACAAACGTATGCCTACAAAGGCACGGGCACGCCACTTCAACAAATCTGTGTATTCGTCTTTGTCGCCAAGGACGGTCGTGTTGAAGAGGAAAGTGGAGCCAGCGAAGTATTTCCGGTTGATATTATAGATGATGGCCGCACGGGTGTTGAAAATCATTTCAGGGAAGTGGGTGCCCGTTTTCTGCTTCTCACCGTTCACACGGACGCTGTTGTCGTTGTAAACAATCAGGCATGGTTGAGCCGAGATGTGGAAGAGCCATTTCTTCGCCACGAAGTTGTGTCCATAGCCACCGCCGATGGCAAAACAATTCATGGTGAGCCGTGTGTCATTCATATAGGCGGGTGCATCGTCGGTGTTCTTGATTCGGCCACTCTGGAAGGTGGCACCTAAGAGCCATGAGCCTGCCGAACGCTTCTGAATGTAAGACTGCGTGAATGCTGCAGGGTAGGAGAAGCGTCGATGGTTGAAGGCGTAGTAACCCGTGATGGTGAACAACGTGAATCTCGCGTCGCCCTTCTCCACTTGAATGCTGTTCCCTGCCTGACTAATGTCGCCCGAAAGCGTCTTGGAGTCTAAGAAGTTGGCCTCCAGACCGAAGCGGTTGCCGTAGAAATTGATGTTGTACTCCGTGTCCCTGCTCTTGCCAGCCAGACTGGCAGGATTAATGGCCACCGCTGCCGATAAGCCTAAGTAGCTTGCCCCCACGCTGATGGTGCCACGGGGTTTGGTCTTGAGGTCGGATTTGATGGTGCCACCATCGTCTTTGTCCTTGCCCTTGATGGAGGTGCCCGACAGGTTGCCTCTCAGTCTCAACGTTAGTTTACTGTCAGGACGTTTCATGTAGAGGGTGTCATAGACTCCCTTTTCATAGTTGACACGCAGTACGCTATCGACACGGTTGCGCACCACTTCACGCCGAGTTTGGGCAGAGGCTGTCAGCCCCACCGTCAGCGTCAAGAGCATTGCAAAAAGTACTTTTCTCATAGTTTTCTTTGAAAGAGTTATACGTTGTTGTTTCACATTCATATACTATTTACTCAACTTTATTTCGTGGGCAAAGGTACGAATAAAAATGTGAAATGTGAAATGTATAATGTAAAAAGTGAAAAATCTTTAGCGCAGCGCATCGGGGATGGTGTATAAAACTCCCTTTGCTGCATCGTAATACTTCAGCGTGACCGATTCCCCAGCGGTACGTCCGTAGATGACCAGTGGCGTGACGCCAGACGCTGAGAGCATCGCCTTGCCACGGCACTCTTCATCCACGAAGGCACCCACCATGTTGCCTGGAGCGGGCGTGATGCCAACCGTTGTCAGGATAGGCTCCACATTCACTGTCTTCACTACGGGATACTTGGCAGAACCGAGAGTGAACAGAGGAATGTAGTCTTCGTCGGTGCCGATTGCCTCATCTGAACTTAAATTGATGTTGTCAGACAGCGTGAAGATGTGCTTCAGCTTCTGGCAGTAGTATCTCAGCGAGATGTGTACCGTTTCCGTGCCCGTCTCGTTGCCGTATGCCTTCATCAAGAACGTGGTACTGCTCTTCTGGTCGTTGCCCACGGTGATGGCGGGCTTTGCCAATCCGCGCAGTTCATCATTGATGAAGAGTGCCATCATGTCACCTTCGGAGACGAAGGGCTGTAGTGCCTCCTCTATCTGCACCAGCAGCGTGGTCCAGTTCTCGTAGAGCGTTGCGTCTGGCTTCGTCCAGTTCGGTTGCTCCTGGTTGTTGCTCCAGTCTATCTGCCATTCGGGAGCCTCACTCTGTGTGGTCTCTGTGTAGGCAGCATTCTTGCTATCGTTGTCATCGTCGCTGCTGCAAGCCCCGAGAATGAGGCTTGCCAGCAGAACGATTGATAAATACATCTTTTTCATATCACTTAATCACGATTTTTTTACCATTATAAATATAGATACCTTTGCGCATTGGCTTTTGCCGCAGTTGCAGACCGTCGATGGTGTACCATTCATCATTTATCATTTGTCCATTATCATTTAGCGTAGCGCAAACAAAGCTGATAGCTGTCGGCTCATCTGGACTACCAATGACAGCATTGGTCTTGAAGGTCATCATCTCACCAGTAGAGGCCACTATCTCGCCGTCACGTTCGATGGCGAACCAGATGGGCTGCTGCGTGTTGCCAGCAATGCTGAGATAGAGCGGGTCGTTGTGGCCAGCGGTTTCCTCGCCGACACCCACCGTGGCCTCACCCACGATTTCGCCATTGCTATATGCTACGAGCACATCACCCTCCTCCGTCTCGAAACCTTCCACAACGGCAGAGACACTCATCGTCCTTGGCGACTGCGATGCAGCATTGCGTCGTGTGCCCGTCGTCCAGTCTTCGCGGAACGTGCTGCCCATCTCGAAGTACGGATAAGTGAACGAGGCATCGGAGGCTCCCTTGCGAAGCATCATGTAACCCTCGCCAGGCTTCATGTACTGCAGGCTACCACGCCAGCGTCCCGTGTTACCCGTCTTGGTGAAGTAAGCAAACTCCGTGTGGCTCTTGATGACATCGCCAGGTTCTGCCGCGTCGAAGTAGTCGCTCAGGGCAGTCTCCACACTCAGGTTAATCGCTGGCGTGTAGCCGATGGCGTTCCAACCCTCCTTCAGGTCGATGGTGCGCTCATCCCTGTCCTTGATGACCGTGCCACCCACGGGGATGGTGCAAGGCTCCTGCACCTTGATGGCGTATGCAGTCTTCGACGAGATGGCCACATCGACACTGTCCGATGCCAACCATTCGTTCTCCTGATACGTCAGCGTCAGGTCGCTGCTCATGTCGGTCACGATGTCGCCATCCTTCCAAGGCACACTCGTGAGCAGAGTGTTCATCTTGTCCAGCTGTTTGCTGCTCACGTTGAACGACACCCAGTTCCAGCCCTTCTTCAGGTGGAAGTACTGCACAAAGTCCTCCCCGCCGTCGAAGCGCACAGGCTTATCGGTGCCCAGCACAGCCGACTTCTCGAACGTGATGGTCTGCTCTGGAGTCAGCACAATCTCGCGTCCTGTGCTGTACTGCCACAGACGGAAGTTCAGCTCACGACCGTTGGCCAGACTGTCATACACCGTCAGGTACACACCCGTCTCGCCCGTCAGAGCCGAGTGGCTGATGTTGGCAAAGCCGTGGCACACGTTCTCGTTGTCGAACGCACCCACGATGTCGCGCCCGTCGGTGTCGAGTTCGTCGTACAGATAGACCTGACCACTGATGCTCATCGAGTTCTCCAGCAGCTCGCTTCCCACGCTCTGTGCCCAGTCAGGCTGATTGCCCTCCACCGTCAGGTTTAGGTAGAACGGCTCGGAGATGCCATCCTCGTCGGTCAGATAGATGATTTCGTTATACGTACCAATGTTCAGGTCTTTGCTGGCCGTTGCCTTCACGTAGTCCATGCCGAGCGGTGCCAGCACGTCGGTGTACTTGTCGAGTGTGAGCCACTTCGGGCTGTTCTCAATCGTGTAGGTGTGTCTTGAGGCACTCCAGTTGTAGAACGGCAGTTCCACTTCCTGAACAGAACCATACATGATGGTGGTGTCCAGTCTGTTCACCAACCACTCTAGGCTGTTGTTGGTCACATAGTAGCAGGCCGTCTGCGGCGAAGCCATCGTGTTGCCGTTCTTGTCCTCGATGTCGCGCACCGTTACGTAGATGTTCCGGTGGTGGAGTTTAGCAGCCGGCTCGTCCAGCTCTACCAGCAGCTGGTTGCCCCTGCCGATGAAGCCGAACTTCAGGTTCTTCACCTCTTCGTTGGGCACCACGGGTGCTGCCGTTCCTGCGTCGAAGTGCTGCTGAACGACATCCATATCGTCCACGAACACGTAGTCGCGTACCAGCGTGTCGGTAGGCTCCTTCGTCATCGGGTCGAGCTGATAGCGTGGCTCGCCCTTGTCATCCAGGTAGAGCTTCTTGCTGTAGGCGTAGGGCACCAGCTCGATGCTGTTGTCCTTCTGGCGCTCCTGACGGTCGAAGCTTAAGTAGGTCATCAGACCAGCCTCGTCGCCGTTAGGACTCTTCGTGGTGTAAGTCTCGATGAGCTTTTGTGGCAAAGCCTGAGCAAAGAAGAGCAGTTCGTCCACGTTACCCTTCAGGGCATCGCCGCCGTCCTTCACCTCCACGTCGCCATTCTCCTTCACCACGTCGTAGCGGGTGGCACCGATGAGCGGATAGCCGCCGCTGATGCCGCCAAGGCTGTCGGCCTCGAAGGTCGTCTTCAGTTCCTTGTCCATATAGATGTTGGCCACGTTGCGAGCGCGGTTCACCGTCATGGCGAAGTTGTGCCACTGGCCGTCGCTCCAGTCGCCAGCCACTTCGGTGGTGAAGCCGTTCGAGCGATACATCAGTTTGTCGCCCTCGAATCCGATGTGGAACAGGTTCTCAGCACCGTTGTCTTCCTTCAGTCCACGACCGTTGGAGAGCAGCGTGCCGCGTCCGTCGGCATCCGTCTTGAACCAGAACATCAGCGTGTAGTCCTGCTCGCTGGTGCGGTTCATGGCATCACGTGTCAGTTCCACACCCTTGTCAGCCTTTTCCAAGTGCAGTGAAAGACCGCGTGGGATAGCCCAGTTGGCACCCATCAGCTTGGCGTTGGCACCCTGGGTGTGGTCGGTGACGTAGTCGCCCGAACCCTCGTTCATCGGGTAGTAGTCCGCGAGGTCCTTCTCGTAGCCCGTCAGATGACGGCTTCCGTAGGTTGTGCCGATGAGTCCGCCGTCCATGGCGCTATACCACAGGCGTGCTTCCATCATCTTGCCCTCGTAGTACAGGCTCTGTGCACGGTCCAGTTCGTTGGTGCGACCGAAGATGAGCGGACCCGTACCGTAGTACAGGGCATTCAGCTTCTGTGGTTTGCCGCATTGTATACCGCCGTTGAAGAAGGTCACGGTGCTATCCTGCTGGTTGACAGTCATAGCCACCTGTGTGAAGCCTCTCTTCACGATGGTAGAGTCTGACGTGAACTCCTGGTCGTTGACTACGGCTTTCAGCTTGAAGTCCTTCGTCAGCCAGAGTTGTAGCTTTTGGCCGTTGGTGCCGTGCGAGAACAGCGGCATGTCGCGTCCCGTCTCGGTAGGCTTCACCATCATGTCGATGGTCAGGTCCTTGCCGCTGAAGTTGCGCTTGGCCTCCGTCTCTATGCTAGCTTGGCCTGCAAACTGCACGCTCACCATCTCAGAGAGGTTGTCGTTGTTCGTTTCGCCCTTCACCTCGAAGTTGGTGATGGCGCTCAAATAATTATATTCAATATCCTCAGAGAAGTTGAAGATGATGTCGTCGCCGCTGGCCAGCAGACCGCTCTTCGGCTCTGGTGTGCCGAACAGCTGCGGACGACGGGTATCCTTGATACCGCTGATGATCTTCGACGATGTGGTCAGGAAGTCATTACCGTTGCGGCAGAACAGCACGGCACGCAGGTCGTAGGTACGCTCCATCACCCAGCCTTCGCCGAAGAACTCGGTCACGATGTTACCGTTCTCAGGAATCAGCTTGCGAACGCCGTTGGCATTGGCCATCAGCGTCGGGTCTGCATAGAACGAGCAGATGTTCGTCCACGAGTCATCGCCGCGCTGCGACTCCTTGTACTGGAACTCAATATGGTCGAAGTTGTGCTGGTGACGGTCGAAGCCGTTGATGGTGACAGGCAGGTACCAGCCGCGTTTCGAATCCATCTGGGCATTGGTGTTCAGCACCCACTTGTCACCCGGCACGGCAATGGCCAAGCCTCCTGCCTCATGCAGGTAGTGAACATTGAACGAGACGAGTTCCTTGGTATTGACAGCGTCGGTAGGCGACATCACGCCGATGGTCAGACCCATGAAGTCGAAACCCTGGCCGGCACGAACCTCCATGTCGAGTTCCGTTTCCGAGCCCGGCACCACCGATATGGTCATGCCACCAGTGGTCAGTGTCTGTCCGTTGACGCTAATCTTCGCACCGTTGGTGTTAGTCTGGTCAACGGAGAACAACTGCAGGACGGTCAGACCCTCGGTAGCCTCGGGCTTCTCGCTCTCGTTGCTCACATACACCTTGAAGTGGGCTGCATCGTTGATGGACACGCCACTCACATCCTGCTTGTCTAAGCGAATCTTCGGGTTCACAATCTTCAGCGTGCGGGCATCAAGTTCCCGACCCGTTTCATAGAACTTCGTCGTGCGCTGGTCTTCCCACGGATTCTGGGTAGCACCGCCACGGGTGCGGAAGACGAAGCCGCGTGGTCCTGTGAGGCCATCTTCGCGAGCCTCCTTACCCACGAAATCTGTCACCAAATCGGTCATCTTCTCGAATTGGTAGTTCGTAAAGATGTTGGTAACACCTACGGAATCGTTAGCGATATACCGTGGATTGATCATGTTATGGACTAACGACCCGGACTTATCATACTCATACAGGGGCTTCACGCGATAGACATCCACACTCAGACGGCTCATCGGGTCGGTGGCAATGGTGAAGCTCTCCGTACGGTTGAACGCCTTAGCCTCAGAATTGGCACCTACCGTCTGGTATAAGGCCACAGGGGTAATGGTCCACTGGCTCAGTTTGCCAGCGAATTCAAGCGACGCATTCCATCCATCGTCCTTGCTAATATCCACCTTGGAGGTAGCCACTCCAGGGCTTTTCCAATATTTCATCTCTTCCATTGAAGCAAGGATACTGCCCACAATGGTAGCACCAATAGAGAAGGCCGAAGTGGCATAACTGATGCCGGGGCCGAAGTAGTCAACCTCGGTGGCAACGGGGAAGTGGTGCGTCCATGAGTTAGAGAAGTTACTGTCGAAGGTCTCGCTGTAGTTCACGCCTTGAGCACCAGCTATGTCATAGTTGGTCAGCAGGTCGCTGGCTTGCAGTTTCTCAAACTCGTTCTGGGCTATCATCTCCGTCCAGGCCTTGATGATCTGGTACTTCTCTGTCACCTCATCGTTGAACTGATCCGGCGATGTGCCATTAGGTATCACCACCATGTAGTTGATGCCCGGCTTGGCCTTGTCAATGGTCGTGTTGTAGGCATGGCCGTCAATCTGCGTGTTCACCACGGCAAACATGGAGTCGGTAGGCTCGCGCAGCGACCAATAGACAGGCTTGCCAGTCCTGTCGGCTATCGCCTGCGCCTCGTCCTTGGTGCCACAGAACATCATATCGACAATCTCCTTCGCCTTGTTGGGGATAATCTGCGTCAGGATTTGCTTCTGCGAGTAGATGAACTGCGACTGAATCTTCGGACCATAGCCCAGTGCCACGTCGCGTATCAGGTAGATGCTGTCACCCTTGGCATCAACGCCATCGGCAATCTTCACCACCGTTCCATAGTCGATGTCCTTGGTCATCTCAGATGCCTTGTTGATGCCACCCTGGCGGCCGGCTATCTCGTCAAACATCTTTTTGTTCACGGCGCGGACGGTGGACATCGGCGTCACCACAACGTTCTGCACCGCACCGATATAGAGGTCGGCGTCGGCACCCACCATCGACGGGTCGCCGCTGGTGCTGATGTTGTTGCCGATGGCCATGGTGTAAGAGAAGGCCTTGCTGCCCTGTGCTGTGTAAATAAATTGGTCAATAGATCCCTCCTGTGTTTCTCCGGCACTGATGGGACCGACAGCGGTACCTGAACCTTGAGGTGCCACCACGGTGGCAGACAAAGTTTGCAGTTTCTTACCATCCTTGTAGGTAATCATGATACCTGCCATCAGCGTCAGGTTCATCATGTACGAATAGTTCAGTGTAGCGCCCTTGGCCAGCGTGTTCGAACTGTAGGATCCAGGCGGGTCACGCAGGATATCGAACAGCAGAGGCTGACCATCGGTCAGAAGTTCTGTGCTCTCGCCAACGGGGAACATATTGAGCACATAGCCCTGCAGGGGCTTAGCCTCAAGGAAGGTTCCGTCGCGCATCACGGTGAAGGTCACCGTCTTCAGCGATTTTTTCATGTTGGTGGTCTGGCTGGCCTGTACGGTGAAGCGTGCCCGTCCGAGGCTGTCGATCATCACCGGTTCATCGTATGAACCAGGCTTCATGCCATTCTGCATCATGGCCATGCCGCCGCCCAGTCGGACGATGTCAACCTTCCCGGCTGGGTCGTTGTTGTAAAGATAGTTCTCGCCCACCTGCAACTCGATGGTATATTTGCGATCAATGCTGAACACGGGATGGCCGAAGGTGTAGGTGGCTTGGCCGGCAAGAATAGGATCTGGGTCGTGGTCGTCAGCGGGGTCGGAGTCAGCGTTGCCGCGACAGGTCAGCGACAGTTCGCCCAACTGAAGTATATTACCATTCGAGACACTGGAGATTTCCAGGCGGAAGAACTGGCAGAAACTGTGGTTGGGAACATCAAAATCGTACGTTTTGAGATTTTCAGCACCCATGCCGGCATCGGCTGTTTCCATCAACACTTTCCATTCATCGCTTTCTGTGGCACGTCCTAACAGGCGCATGGCCTTGGGGTTGCGTTCACTGTAAGTCTTTGTGTCATTGCCTGTGGTCAGGTGGAGCGTTTTGAGGCTGACGAGTTGGTTGACCTTGAAAGTGACCCACCACCCATCAGAGCCGGAAGTTGAACACCACTTGGTGCTTGGTTTGCCATCGAACAGCTTATCATACTCTTCGGAGAAGAACGCCGTATGGATTGCATCTTGCGGTGTCAGGGTCGGAGTATGGGTGTATTGGTCAAATGGGTTTTCATAGGCTGTATATCCCTCCGTCTTCTGATATGCCAGCGGCACCTCCACCGTCTCGCCCGTCAGTTGGGTAGCGTAGTAGTTCTTGTCGCCGAAATAGTCGAAATTGTCGTAGCCCAACTGCTTGTAGGTCACCTCCACCGGTGCACGGTAGATGCGGTTGTAGATGGCGTTGTAAGTCAGCTTGGGGTCTTTCACCGTAATGGTGTCAACGTCCTTGTAGCTGCCCACATAGGTGGTGTCCTTCGGGGTGAGGCAGTTGGTCAGGTCCACGACCTCGCTCACCTGTCCCTCTTGGAACAGCGTGGGATAGCCTGTGCAATACACCTGCTGCACCTTCCAGCGCACAGGTGGCAGCGTCAGCTCATACTCACCCGTCGTCGGGTCGGGCCATACCACCATGCGCTTGCGCTCGGTCTTCACCTCGGTATAGTGCTTGTTGCCGTTGCGCTGGTGGCGCACCACCTCCTCACGTTGGGTCTTGTTCGGGTTCAGGTTGTCATAGACTAACCACGACGTGTTGTCGCCCTCCAGGGTGAGCACCATCGTCAGCGAGTCGCCCAGGTTGTTGATGGAGAGGTTGTTGCCCAAAGGCTTCTTTCCCTGCTCATCGCCGCCCACCACGCGGCCCGTCAGCTTCACCTTCGTAGCGTCGTAGAAGTAGATGCCAGCCACATCGTCGGTGAAGTTGTGGCCAGTGGCGCCCTTGAAGTAGCCGTCATTAGTAAAGTTGTGGCCGTCCATCACCACCTGGATGGTGTCGTTGCCGGGCAGCACGCGGAAGGAGAACGAGCCGTCGTACTCCGTCTCTAAGAGCTTGCCCTTCGTGTTATAGACCATCTTGCCGTTCACCTTGAAGTTGGCACCCTTCACGGGGATGCTCGTGCCGTCGTACATCACGTAGCCCGAGAAGCGCTTGCCGTTCAGGATGGAGATTTCGCGCAGCGTCTCGTCGTTGCTATGGGCATCGAAGGTTACGCTGAAGCCCTTTGGCGAGAAATCTTCGCCGTTCTTGCCCACGGCACTCACATCGTAAGTGACGCTCGTACCGCCCTGGTACGACAGTTCGTCGGCCACGAAGTGACCGCTATCGTCAGTGAAGACGCTCATCACCTTTTTACCTTTATAGTTGATGTCCACCTGAATGCCAGCAGCACTGGTGCCGTCGTTGAAGCGCACATAGCCATCGACACGGCCCGTGTGCTTGCACTCGCCCGGCTTCACCTCGGTCTCAGTGGTACTGATGCCCTCGCAGTCGTTCACGCCGAGCACCTTGTATTCGTAGGTAGCCAGAGGCGACACGCTGGTGTCCTCATAGCTCATATCATCCAAGAAGGTGGCAATCTCTTTCCAAGCATCGTCGCCCTGACCCTTCACGCGGCGCATCACGGTGAAGTAGTCGATGGGGTTGCCGTCGGTGTTCCAGGCCAGCAGCACGCTGCTCTGGCGCGTCGTCGTCACCAGTGTCTTGTCTATTGTACCCGTGTTCTTGTGGTAGAAGTTGGGAAGCGTCGGCTTTGTGACTTCGGCGTAAACGGGTTCCTCAACCGTCGTGGTGGCGGGCACCAGCTTGTTGTTCTCCTTCGTCCAGCCGAAAGTGAAGTACTGTTCCAGTTCTTCCTCAGTGGCGCCAATCGAGCTACTGCCCATCACAGGTACCGCCTTGTTGCCATCCACCTTCCATCCACTGCCCAGATTCTTGGCCAGATCGCTGGCTGACAGGGAGCCTACGTTGTTCCACAATTCGCGTCTGCTCATCTTTGGCAGAGCGTTTTCGCCACTCACATACCAGTTGTCAGCGCCCAGTTTATCGACCACTTTCTGCGGATTGCTATGGTTGATGCCAGCGTAATTGACTTCGTTCCAGCTTACACCTTTGTAGGTGTAGTTATTTTTGCTGTTACCGGTATTACCCCATGCATCGCCACTTCCTTTATAGCAGAATCCAGCGTGATCCACGTAGAAATAATTTCCGTCTTCCAAACAATTGGTTACGTAGTTATCTGCACCGCCTCCCCAGCCGATGAATGCTCCGACGTAGGATGTTCCATCAACCTTTCCATCGTTTTTAGCGCTAATGGCACCGTCGAACAGACAGTTGTTGATGGTGTGCGGTAAATCGTGTGCATGGCCAATGAAGCCGCCGGCATGGGTTGTGTTACAATGGATAGAGGTCGATACCCAGCAGTTCTGGATATTAGCGTTCCAACTTGAGCCTACAAGTCCTGCTACGTGCTGGTCGCCACCGTAAGCGCCTGTGACGTGCAGATTCTTGATGGTGTAGCCATTGGCAGAATTGAACATGGTGCAACTCATCTCGATGGTATGAGCGTTGCCATCGAACATACCCTTGAAGTCCAATATGGAAGTACCTGCTTTGATGTCTGCATTCAGAATAGCATTGACGCTATGACTGCCACGTCTGGCGACCGCATTTCTGAACTCTTCCCAGTCGCTGGTGTTGTTGATGACGTGGATGAACTCCTTGGTGGCATAGCTGTTCGTAGTCGTGCAGTTTCCGCCGCGTGCCCATGTCTCACTGCTTTCGGGATTGGTAGTGACTTTGTTGGGCATGAAGAGGCAGTCCACAATAGTGACAGGACTGTCGGACCAGCCCACGAAGCCACCGTTCGAGTGGCAATTGGTACCCTCAAAGCTGCCATCAAACTTACAGTTGGTGAATCTGGCTTTGGAATTGGTGGCTTGTATAACGCCTATGAAACCACCGTTAGTAGCATCACCATTCACACCGCTGTTAAGGGTCATCGACGAATGGCAGTTCTCAATGTTGACAGTACTTCCTGCAAGAACTTGGCCAATGAGACCGCCTGTAAACTTATGGTTGTTATTAATGGTGCCTGCCGTGTGCAGGTTGCGGATAGTGGCATTGCCTACATATCTGAAGGGAGCAAGACATTCTGCGCCATGGTCATTTACGCTGAAAGTCAGCGTATGGCCGTTGCCGTCGAAAGTGCCGCGATAGTAGTTTTCTGTTTCCCAGCCGACCATGATGGTACCGGCATTAACGTCGGCCGCGAGAATGGCATTCACATCATACTGACCCTTGGCGTTCTTCACCATATCCCTGAATGAAGTCCAGTCATTGGCAGTACGGATGACGACCAATGCTGTGAAATCACGGGTGGCATAGCTGTTGACGAGTGTCAAGGTGCCACCGCCACGTTTCCATGTTTCGCTGCCTTCGGGTTTGGTGTTAATGCTTGCAGGGGCGAAAAGACAGTTTTCGATGGTAACAGGTCCGTTAGCCCAGCCCACGTAGCCGCCGTTGTGGCTGCAGTTAGCACCCTCAAAGCTACCGTCGAACTTACAGTTGCGGAACGCAACACTGCTGGTTTCTGCCTCAATCACAGCAACGAAACCACCGTTGGTGCCGTCGCCACTCACACTGCTGTTGAGCGTCACCGATGAGCGGCAGTTCTCTATCGTGACATGGGCATTGGCATCTATGCTACCAATCAAACCGCTAATAAATTTCTGCGACGATGTAACAGTACCCGCTGTGTGCAGGTCGCGGAAGGTGGCGTTGGTCACGTGAGAGAAGAGTGCCGTGCGCGCGGCATCATCTGAAATATTGAGGGTTATCGTGTGGCCGTTGCCGTCGAAGAGGCCTCGATAAGGATAATTGCCTGTGTTGCCTACAATATTGTCCTTACTATTCAAGCTGATGTCGGCATAGAGGCGGGCGTTCACATCGTACTGGCCACCGGCATCCTTCACCTTCTGGCGGAAGGTGTTCCAGTCGGCTGCATTGTGGATGGGGAAGAAATAGTCCTCCGTCTGTTCCAAGAAGTTCAGAGGCGACTCACCCCGCTCCACATACATATCTATATCGTACGTCACGCACGAGCGCGAGAGGCTCACAATCTTGTAGCGCTGTGCGCGGTCGTTCTGGTCCAGCGTATAGACCAGGGTATCCACAGGCTGGCCGTCGCGGTTCTTCATGACTACGCGCAGCACCATTTGGGCACGGTCGTCCCATACGGCGCCGTGCTCGTCGGCATAGTTCCACGACACGCGGACGGTGTAGGCCCGCTCGTCCTCCCATTTAGCCGAGTAGTTGGCAATGCGCAGCAGGTGCAGGTTGTCGACAACGCTCCTGACGCTCGAGAAGCAACTGTTCTTGGCCCAGTTCCAGTCTTTGGTGATGGTGCGGCGCACACGGTAGGTCAGCTTGTCTAAGGTACCGCCATTCACCAGCATGTCAGGCGTGATGTCATCCATCAGCGTGTTGTCAACGAAGGTATAGGTTGACTGTTTGCTGACAGAGATGTAAGGCAACTGTTGTATGGTGACGAAGTCCTTCTCCTCACCGGTAATCGAACGCTGCACCTCGAAGAAGTCGGTGGGTGTCAGGTCCTCATCGTCTGGATAGGCTACGTTCCACTTCACTTCCACCTTCAGGTCCTGGCCGTCTAATTGACGGGTGGACAGTCCGATGGGGGTGTGAATCAGGGGGATGTTCTGCACCGCAGACCCCTGGTTCTCTATGAGGTAAGACCCCTTGTCGCTCGCCTCCTTGTAGCTGCAAACGACGCGGAAGTTACGGTAGGGCACACCGGCATCCAGCAGGATAGTACCGCTCTTCACATTCTCAATCTTATCTTCATGGTGTTTGCCGGCATCGTCCGTGTACTCGTAGTAGGCACTGACAATGCTGTCGGAAGCCAGAAACCAGGGAATCTCCAGCTTGCCCGGGTTGTTGGCGCTCAGCATGGGTAGCGAGACGAAAGGCTCCAGCTTGGCACTGGCCGCAGGCATGTTGATTTCCTTCGTCGCGAGGCCCGGCACCGCCCTTTCTAGAACGGTGGCAGAGTTACCGTTACGAGTAACATCCCAGCTGAATGTCAGTTTCTTGCCTAACAGGTTGTAGGGCACCATCCACTCAGCACTGAACCCGAAGGTCTTGCCGTCGCTGTTGCGCACCACGGATTGCTCTCCGCCGTTGTTCTTCGTCAGACGGAAAGTGTTTCTCGAATTACCCAGCGTAATGTCGAAGAAACCGTCGGCATTGGTACTGAAGTTCACTTTCAACGTGGTGTTGTCGTTGTCGATGTTCTTTTCAGACTTCCATGTGAAGATGGTCACTGGATCAGCACCATCTACCGAGACCCGGAGGTTGCCCTCTTGAATCCACGTGTCGGCACCTCTCGTGTCATAACACGGAGCCGTGAAATAGATGACATTCGAGCCACCCAGTTCTACTGCGTAGTTGTCGGGGTCATCCTCATACGTAAGTTCTGCCGCCGCCTGTTGAGGCAGTAGCCAGACGAAGAGCGCCAGTAGCATCAGCCACGGCTGCCCTCGCAGAATGTTTGAGTTTTTTTCCATGATAATTAATTTAAATAAGAGTTTTTGTAAAGTTTAAAGGTTACAGTTTAAAGTTTAAAGAAGGCTGACGCGGTGTTTGGAAACGAGCCGCATGGTCTTTAAACTTTAAACTCTAAACTTTAAACTTTATTTGAGTTTTGGCGTTTTCACGTTTTGGTATTTTTGGTTTTGCAAAGTTGAGCAAAATTTTCTTAAAAAACAAGCCCAAAGTGCCTTACAAATTAACTTTTGTGAATTTTGAAACTGTTTTTGTGAATTTTGAAAGTCCGACTCCCAATTTGCAAATCCCGCAGCCCTCATGTTACAAAAAACAAACCGCCGAGCACCTCTTTTTGTAGGTTGACTCGGCGGAAAATGTAGCTTGGGGTATTTATTGTATAACTATTTTGTTGTTATTTTAGTTTCCGTGACGAAACAGGCCACCAGCCCATAGGTGATGGTGGGGCGTATCCAGATTTCGGTCAACATATAGGTGGTGTATTCGTTGATGGGTTCCAGATAGATGTCGTAATTGTACAGTGAGGCAATGACCATGTCGATGATGCAGATGGTCCACAGGTTGCGCTTGGTGTAGCTCTGCCAGTTCTTTCGCGCATAGAAAAAGGTGAGTGTGCAGAGCAGTAGCACCGACAACGTGATGCAGACTAAATGTAAAGAGTAATAGGCTAAGGGTGGCGGAAAGAGGATGTCGCGCAGCAACACCGTCATGCCCACCGAGATGGAACACCAATAGTTGAACCGATGGGTGTCAAGACGGTTAAAGAAATACATCCCAATCATCACCAGACAGGCGATGTAAAACAGGTCGAGCACCAGTTCGGGCCATGCCTCCTGCAAGCCGAAGTGGCCAATAGCATAAAGCATTACACCCACCGAGACCATACCGGCCACAGCGGTAATGCCAATGTCAAAAATCTTTGCGTTCTTCTTGAATCTTGTCTGCATATATGTATATTTCGGTAATTCGGTAATGCGGTTGTACGGTTATGCGGTTGTTCATCCTCTCATTCTACTCGGCTGAGTCGTGCATCCAGGCTGTCACAGACTGTCCCATGCGCTGTTTGAAAGCGAGGCTGAAGGTGCTGTAGCTGCGGTAGCCACTGTCGTTGGCCAGTTGCTTGACTAAGACGGAACGTTGGGCAGCGATAGCCTCGCGATAGAGATGAACGAAATGATTGATTCGCAGATTGTTGATATAGGCATTGTAGGTCGTGTCCTGATGGGCGAAATACTGGCTGAGATAGGTGCGGTTGCTGCCAATGGCCTTGGCAAGCTGGGTGATGGTCAAGTCGTGCTGCAGGTAGAGCTGTGTGTCGATGCAGCACTGCTGTAGCAATGGCCCGATGTCATCAAGAGAGACTTCGGAAAGACTGTCGTCCTCCATCTCCTCTGTGGTGATTCTCTCCTTTTCTACAGACAGGAACAAAGGCTGGGAGATGCTCAAGTCGCTGAGCGTTTCCACACGCCACAAAAGGTAGCATATAAACACAATGCCACACACTTGAATGATATATTCGTAAGCAGGCCATCCAAAGCCATATACGTAAATGCCGAACACCAGCAGGATGACGGCAAGCACTACGAAGCTCTGCCACACCTCCTTGTGCTCCAGGTCGGCATAGTTGTCGCGCAACCAGTGTCCGTACTGCCTGACGGCATGTACCATATAAATCACAAGTCCAATGCCCAACAGTAGCAGGTAGATGTGCATTGCTGGAAACAGGTCATAGTTACGGTTGATGATGCTCACCACCATTCCTGCGACGAGTGGCGCTGCCATCGCCCACGCAAGCCACAGTGGGCGTCGGCGATCCTGCAGCAAACATAATAACACCACCATCGCCAGGGGAATGGCAATCATGCAGTCAAGCAGTCCGCCCACAAGATTGCCCAACATGATAGTATCGTCCGAAGTACACACGACCGTAGGCATATACCACACGTGACCCAGAGCCAACGAGGCAAAGAAAGCAGCCGTCCACCTACGCAGTCGCACAGGCGACGTCACGTCTGGAGCAAAGGCATTTCCTCGTCGTATCAGCAGGTAGATGCATGCGATGAGAGCCGTCGCCGCCCCCACGGCGTAGAGCATGAATAGCAGTATCACCTTGAAAGGTATTTGTCCAAACATTTGTCTGTTTCAATTAACATTTACCATAAAACTCATGCAAAGTTAGCTAAAATCTTCCAATTATATCGTATTCCTTCTGTAATTTTGGTTTTTTAAAAATAGTTTATATCATCATATTGATGCAGATTGACGATTGAATTGACAAAGATTGACGTGAAAGATAGAAATAGAGTGTTTTTATTTAAACGTCAATACCCTTCAATCTAAACGTCAATCTTTGTTTTATGCCCGTATCTCCTTTTGCCTTACGCTCGTATCCCCGTTTACCATACGCCCGTCACGACTTTCAAATATAAGAAGGATTTACACAAATACAAGTAGGATTTGTACAAATTTAAGAAGTATTTGTATAAATCCTACTTGTGTTTGAAAGGCATCTGAAGTGCCCTCACGGAAAAAAATGGTCGGAGCTGTGAAGGCCTGATGACTTCCCTATTTCAGTGCAAATATACGAAATTTTTTCCACTTTGTCAAGAATTGGGAACAAAAGATTCGTATTTATTCGCAACTTTTGTGTTGAATATGCTTACAGGTTGAACCTCAAGTAGTAGGGGAGGGCGGTTTGGATGCCCGTCTTCTGGTTGACGTTCTTCATGTCGGAGAAGAAGATGTAGTAGTCGCCGAGGGCTTCGCGGAGTTGCTTGTCGGCGTAGCTGTTACCCTTCATTTCGTTGAGCAAATTGTCGAGGATGTTCGACTTGGCGGGGTAGTTCATCACCGATGCTTCGTCAAGATTGGCGAGCTTCTTGGCTTTTTCGATGGCTTGGTCGAGACCTCCGAGTTCGTCAACGAGACCAATCTGCTTAGCGTGGAGACCTGTCCAGACACGGCCCTCGCCTATCTTCTTGATGGCATCCTGCTTCATGCCGCGACCGTCAGCACAACGCTTGGTGAACAGCTCGTAGCCGTTGTTGATGTACGTCTGAGCCTTGGCACGTTCCTGTTCGGTGAACGGACGGGTGAAGTCGCCGAAGTCGGAGAACTTGTTGGTCTTCACGGTGCTGAAGTGTACGCCCAGCTTGTCGTTGAGCAGCTGACCGGCGTTGGGGAACATACCGAAGATGCCGATGGAGCCTGTGATGGTGGTTGGTTCAGCGAAGATGTAGTTGGCGGCACAGCTGATGTAGTAGCCACCCGATGCTGCCATGTCGCTCATGCTGACCACGATGGGTTTCTTCGACTTGATGTTCATGACTTGATGCCAGATTTGTTCGCTGGCGTAGGCAGAACCTCCGCCTGAGTTGACGCGGAGCACAACGGCCTTCACGTCCTCATCTTCAGCCAGTTTCTGCAGGTCTTTGATGACGGTCTTGCCCACAATTTCAGGCTCTGTGTTGAAGCCTGTGGAGGCCTCCTGCACGATGTCTCCTGTGGCATAATAGACAGCCACCACGTTGCCGCTGGTGCCTTTGGGTTCGCTCGATGCAGCTCCGGCGAGGTCGGAAACAGTCATGGTGTGGTAGTCTTCGGGGTCGTCCACCTTCATCATGCGGGCAATCATGTTAGGCACATCGTCGCTGTAGGCGAGTTTGTCCACCATCTTCTCTTTCTTGTAGAGTTGGGCGTCTTGCAGCAGCATGAGGGTGTCGGCCAGTTCGTTGAGCTTGGCCACGCTGATGCCACGGCTCTTGCTGATGGCTTTGGTCATCTCGCCCCAGATTTCTGTGTCGTAAGTCAGGATTTGCTCGCGGTTGGCTTCGCTCATCTCGTTGAGCAAGAAGGGTTCAACGGCACTCTTATAAGTGCCCACCTTCACCACCTGCATTTCCACACCCACCTTTTCGAGCAGGTCTTTGTAGTAGGTCACTTGGCTGCTGAGACCGCTCCAGTCAATCATGCCTTGGGGGTTCACCACCACGGAGTCAGCCACGGAGCAGAGATAATAAGTTCCCTGTGTGTAGGTGTCGCCGTAGGAGACGATGAACTTGCCAGCTTTTTTGAAGTCAACCAAAGCGTTGCGGATGGCTTGCAGTGTGGCGGGCATAGCTCCGGCAAAGGTGCCTGCCTCGATGTAGATACCTTTCACTTTGTCCTCATCCTTGGCCTTCTTGATGGCGGCGAGGATGTCGTCCAATCCCTGCTGTTCGAGGGCTTTGTTGCCGATAATCTGTGCGAAGGGGTTTTCTTCGCTGCGCTCGTTGATGCTGCCTTCCAACTGGATGACGAGGACGCTGTTGTCTTTCACTGAGGCAGTGGTGCTGCCCATGGTTGCCATGCCCACTAAGCTGAGGATGGACAGGATGGAGATGATGACTCCGACGATGAAGATGCCGACGATAGTGGCCAGCACATACTTAAAGAACTGTTTCATTGTTTAGTTATTTGGTTGTTTAGTTATTTAGTTGTTTAGTTTGTTTCGGTTGGTAGTGTTTCCAGAATGAGAAGAGGTTTAAGATGCTGAGTATCATCCCTGGATAGAAAATGCCCAAGGCATAGCCCTGACCGCCCAGCCATTCGATGAGGCTGAAGTCCTTGGCAGCTTCGCCCAACGTGTACATCTGCCATACGGCGACGCTGTTGTTCAGAATGTGCAATATACAAGGAATAACGATATTTCCGGTCTTATAGTATATGATGCCGAAAATTATTCCCATGGCAGCGGCAAAAGGCACTTGGGCAGGGTTCAGATGGATGATGCCAAAGACGAGTGCCGAGGCGATGATGGCCACCCATTTGTTGATGCCACCACGCAGCATATAGCCAAGGATGGCTTCGCGGAAAATGAACTCTTCGACGATGGGGCCAATCAAGCCGATGCACAGTGCTCCTGTCAGCGAGTTGGACATATCGGTGAAGGTGTCTTCCATCAGATTGGGCAGGTCGGCTATTTCCTCTAAGATGCCGAGGCAGAAGATGCAGACGATGGAGGCAATGATGCTGATGACTCCCCATTTCCAGTTGATGCACTTGAAGCAGAGAACGTTCTTCCAGTCAATCATTTTCAACAGGGCAACGATGCCCACACTTACGATGCCGCTCAGTGCGATAGCCCATCCCAATGCCTCAGGAGTAATGAGATTCATAAAGGAGTTGGGGTCGCCCGAACCCATTATCTCTTTGGCTTCTCCGGGGTTGGAGACGATAATTATGACTGCAACGGCCACTCCAGCCAATGCTTGCAGGATGAGGAAAACCACCACTGCGAATATGGGATAAATTACTTTTTTCATGTTTCTTTTACTTTGTTGTTTTTTATTCTTCTTTATACTCTAAAATGTCTCCTGGCTGACACTCCAATACTCGGCAGATTTGCTCCAGGGTGGAGAACCGCATGGCTTTGGCTTTCCCCGTCTTTAGGACAGAGAGGTTGGCTGGTGTGATGCCGATGCGTTCAGCCAGTTCGCCCGACGACATCTTGCGTCGTGCCATCATTACGTCGAGGTTTACTACTATCATATTGTTAAATCCTGTTCTTCTTTCATGTGACGGCCAATTTTGAATATCTGCCCCATCAGCAACATGCCGAAGGCCGAATAGAGTAGGGCGATGTCTGGCTTTTGGACGATACAAAAGTTGTATGCCTCAAACTCAAACTCTTGTATGTTGTGGCAGTAGTTGAACAATGCGCTCACCCAGCCTAATACATACATGGCAAACACCGACCAACCGCCCCAAGCTAACTGTGTCTCCATACTTTTCTCGAAGATGCGCCCTTTGTTCACCGCGATAACGAGTTTGATGAACGCCACCAAGAAAACAATAATGAAGACACAACCCAGATAACTGATGCCTTGTATCACTTTCATTCTGTTAGTGCCGTTCTTGGGCATCACCAGACCTTGACCGGTCATGATGGGCATCTTTTCTCCTGTTTTCAGATTGACGATGCTGTCTCCTGTATTAAACTCCATTAGGTATTCTCCCTTGGGCATCATCTCCACAGGTGTTATCCTGGAGATTCTTTCGAATACATCAAAGGGCTTCTGGTTTTCTCCCGCCTGTCTCATCTTCCTCGATGCTTCCACTCCGGCCATTCCACCCTGCACCATGTAGTAGCCTGTCTCAAACATGCTTAAGCCGATGCCAAACACGATAGCCGCTATCAAAAGCCCGCAATATAAGTTGAATTTCTTTTTCATTTTTGTCTCGATTTTTGAGTCCTTTTACTTCTTTTTAGTTCACACCAGAGTTGACGACGGGTTGTGCAGGTTCGTCGATTACACACATCAAGAAGCCGTTCATGGAACCGCCCTTAAACTCAAACTCGGAATTGTTACTTGTTGCCATAATAATAAATAATGTTTAGGTGAATAATATTGTTTCTTTTGAAGTTTTTATCGTTATTCGATAATTGATTTCGGTACAAAGGTAAGACTTCTTTGGATAACCACCAAATAAAAACGAGAAAAAATTACCGTTATTCGATAATTTTTTCTCGTTTCACGCTTTTTGGGGGGCAAAATGCCCGCAAATGTTACTTCGTGATGGGCTTGTACTTGGGCACAAGGGTCTTCATCAGTGCCCATGCGATGAGGTAAGCCACGGCGCAATAGCAGAAGACAATCATATAGCCAGCAGGTTTGCCTGTCACGCCAAAGAACTCGAAGGCTGTGCCTTGTTCCTCAGCGTAGGTGAAGAGAAGACCCGACCCCCAGTTGATGGCGAAGGAACAGAGACCACCAAACATGGTGCCGATGCCCGTGATAGAGGCGATGGCCGATTTGGGGAACATATCGCCGATGGTGGAATAAAGGTTGGCTGACCATGACTGGTGTCCAGCACCTGCAAGACCTATAATGATACAAGGCCACCAGACAGAGGTGCCGGCCAATGGCTGTGCAAACATGGCGAAAATGGGGAAGAAGGCGAAGATGAGCATGGCGAGCATACGTCCAGAATATGGCTCCATGTTTTTCTTCTCCACGAAGAACTTAGGCAAGTAGCCGCCGCCGATGCTGACCACGGTGACGATGAGGTAGAGCACGAAGATGAGTGCCTGTCCCATCGGGTCGGACGACTTGTAGCCAAGTTCAGAGAAATAGGCGGGTGCCCAGAAGAGGAAGAACCACCAAACGCCATCGGTAAGGAGTTTGCCTACGATGAACGCCCATGTCTGACGGTAAGTGAAGCACTTGAAGAAAGGAATCTGGAGGTTGTCGTTCGCTTGCTCGCGGGTGGGTACGTTGGTGACTGCCGTGGTTTCGGCAGGTGCGTTGTTGTCCTGCAGGATGTAAGCTAACTCTGCTTCGTTCACATGGTTACTCTCGGCTGGCTTGTTGTAAAGCACAGCCCAAAGAATGGCCCAGATGAAGCCGACACCACCGATAATGATGAAGGCCATCTCCCAACCCATGGCTTCGGCCAACACAGGGATGGTGAGGGGAGCAGCAAGCGCACCCACGGAGGCTCCTGCATTGAAAATGGAGGTGGCCAAAGCACGGTCTTTCTTGGGGAAGTATTCGGCGGTCACCTTGATGGCGGCAGGGAAGTTGCCAGCCTCACCAGTAGCCAAAATGGTGCGGCAAGCGAGGAAGAGCCACACGCTCCACGTGCTGATGAGGAGGGCGAGCTTAGTGCCTTTCTCTACAGCTTGAAGCGCTTCTGTCGATTCGATGCCCACAATCTGCATGGTGGCCCATCCGCAAGCTGCATGGAGGCATGCGCCTATCGACCAGATGACGATGGCCCAGATATAGCCTTTCTTGGTGCCCATCCAGTCGATAAACTTGCCGGCAAAGAGGGATATGACGGCATAGAAGATGGAGAAGATGGCGGTGATGAAGCCGTAGTCGGCATCCGACCAATGGAAATCGAGCGCGATGAAGTCTTTCCATGTGAGTGAGAGCACCTGACGATCCATGTAGTTGACCGTGGTGGCAAGAAAGAGCATGGAACAGATGACCCAACGATAATTGGTCATCTTGTTGATTGTTTGATTGTTCATTTGTTAATAATATGTTTTAGAGTTTTTGGATTGTTCATTGTTAATTCCACCCCAGCACCTTGACAGTCGGCACCCATGGGCGGATTCTCTTTCAGTATCTTGATACGGACAGATTGTGCCGTGACCCATTGGTCGAAAATGGCTTGGGCAATGCGTCCAGCTACATGTTCCAGAAGGTGGGATGGAATGGACATTTCGTGTTTGATGATGGTGAAAATGTCGGCATAACTTATCGTGCCATCGAGAAGGTCACTCTCGATAGCAGAGGAAAAGTCGGTTTCCACTTCGGCATCGATGGTGAAATAGGCTCCGATTTTCCGTTCTTGTTCCATCACGCCATGGTAGGCGTAGAGCCTGACCCCTTGAAGAATGATTTTATTCTGCATGGCTCTCTTCCTTGGTGCCTATATCTTCAAAGGAGTCATCTTCACCTGTCGTGTATTTCTTCAAGGCACGGGCAACACCATTAGCCCATGTGTTTATATTCTCATTCTCAAGTTGCAGAGAACTAACCAATTTGATAACGTGTGTTAAAGGCATTCTGTAACGAAGAATACCACTGATGAGCTTGGCGTAGTTCCAATATTCTTTGTTGAATCGTTCGGACAGCCCTTCGATGGTGGTCTTGTAACCACGGCGGTTGACGAAGGTGAAGTCGTAGCGTTTAGTGCCATCGGCTTCAATGGTTTTGATGATGTGCCCTTTAGAGACAGTCTTAGGAAGGGCAATGCCGTCTTCATCGTCGAGCACACCTGTGAATATTTCGTAAGGATAGCCGTCGAGCAATCCCACGAATGCGACCCATTTCTCTTTTTTGTTTTGGAACTTGACCACATCGCATTCCAAACTGATGGGGCGTTTCTCTGTGATTTCGAATTGGGGACGATAGGCGTAAATTTCGTTATCGAGCAGCGACAACAGTTCCTCTCGTTCTTCATTTTCTTCCAAGTCGGGGTCGTAGGGAGCTAAAGCCTTTTTTAGCTTTTTCTCTCCAAACTCAGATAGAATGTTTAAGATGGTTGTTGATAGAGACTGTACAGATGCCATATCTGGTATTTTATAGTGGTAAAAGTGTTAAGTAAAGACAAAAATACGAGAGTTTTTTGACATGGCAAAATAAAAGCGGAAAGAAATGACTATCTTTGTATGAAATTCTGATTAGTAAATTGTAAATCGTCATTAACATGGTAACTTTTAAGGACAGACGTACCATCCGAAAGTATAAGAAGGATGATATCTCCGAAGCCCAATTAGAGTCTCTTCTTTTTCAGGCATCTCGTGCTGCCACGATGGGGAATATGCAGCTTTATAGTGTCATCGTAACTCGTTCTGAGGAGATGAAGGAAAAGTTGTCGCCTCTTCATTTTGGTCAGCCCATGGTGAAGGGTGCTCCCGTTGTGCTGACTTTTTGTGCGGACTTTAACCGTTTTACGGAATGGTGTCAGTTGCGTGACGCAAACGCTGGGTATGACAATTTTCTGTCATTCCTGAATGCGGCGAGCGATACTTTGCTTTATGTGCAGGCTTTCTGTACGCTGGCTGAAGAGGCAGGGTTGGGTACTTGCTATTTGGGAACAACTTTGTATAATCCGCAGGGGATTATTGACTTGCTTAAATTACCGAAGTTGACATTCCCTGTGGCAACTATCACTGTTGGTGTGCCTGATGAGTGTCCCGAACAGCCCGACCGTTTGCCGCATTTGGCTTATATTCATGAAGAGACGTATCACGATTATACGGCCAACCAGCTGGACATTATATATTATTATAAGGAGCAGTTGGAGGAGAACCGAAAGTTTGTGGAAGTGAACAAGAAGGAGAATCTTGCGCAGGTGTTTACGGATTGTCGGTACACGAAGAAAGACAATGAAGCGATGTCGGCAGGATTGATTGAGGCATTAAAAAAGCAGGGCTTCCTTTAGAGGAAGCCCTGCTTTTATCCGTAAATATCGATGTATGAGGGAGAAAAGGTGATTCTTCGTCCCTTTTCTGATGGGGATATGCTTATTTTTTGATGCTCTGAAGGATAGTTGTCAACTCTTCAATGTTTTTCCTTGTTTTCTCATCTACTTCCATCATGTCCTTAATTTGGCGTAGGGCATGGATGACTGTAGCGTGATTGCGGTTGCCGATGTTCACTCCAATCTGTACATGTGATTTGCCTGTTAATTTATCAGAGAGGTACATGGCCACTTGACGCGCATAGGCTATTTGCTGGGTTCGAGTGCGTGAATCGAGTTGGCTGACTTTCAGATTGAAATAGTTACACACACATTCTTTCACATCGTCGATGGTGATGGTCTTATCGGCAGTAGCGACAAAGCGTGGCATGACTTTTCCTACAAGCTTCATGTCAATGTCGCAGTTGTAAACGACAGAATAAGCCATGAGGGAGTTGATGATGCCTTCAAGGTCTCGGATGCTCTCATCGACATTCTCGGAAATGAATTTCAGTACATTCGCTGGAATGTTAAGACCTTCTTGGTCAACTTTTGCAGCCAGAATGTTGAGGCGAAGATTCTGTGTGGGTTTTTCTATCTCCGCTTGCATACCCCATTTGAATCGAGTAAGCAGTCGGTCTTCCAAACCTTGAATCGCAATGGGAGGACGGTCTGCAGAGAGGATGATTTGCTTGCCGTTAATGTGCAGATGGTTGAAGATGTGGAAGAAAGTGTTTTGGGTTTGAGTCTTCCCAGAAAGTTCTTGTACATCATCAAGAATCAATGTGTCAATGGTCTGATAGAAACGAATAAAATCGTTCACCTTATTTTGACGCACAGCATCTGTATATTGCACCGTGAAAAGATGTGCAGAAAGGTAAAGCACACGCATTTGTGGGTGCAGTTCCTTGATGCGCAGTCCAATGGCATTGATAAGGTGCGTTTTGCCACATCCAGAAGGGCCATATACGAAGAATGGGTTGAATGTCTTTGCTGGATTGTTGGCAATCGACTCACCGACAGAACGAGCTAATCGATTGCTTTCGCCTTCGATGTAGTTGTCGAAACGATAGTGGGGTAAAAGCTGTGAATCGAGATCCTGCACTTGGGGAGCTGTTGTGTCATCGGGTGACTTACGTGCATCAGTGCGAGGGGTACCATTTACTGTTTTTGGTGCGAAATCTGTTTTTTCTATCACATCACCACCAGTGTTGGTGTTGACTACAGCTACATTATAATAGAGTGATTTGATGCTGTTACCAAACACTCTCTTGAGAGTGGAAGCCATCAATGGGAGGAAGTTGTCTTCCAGGTGCTTCTTAACAAATTCGCTTGGCACATTAAGAATCAGTTTGCCCTCAGCGATATTGAAGCTGTTAAACTCCACGAGGGCAAATGATGCTGCGAATTGTTCAGGTGTGGTGTTGTCTCGAAAGATGTTAATGCATCTGTCCCACAACTGTTTTGAATGCTGTACCATTGATTTAACTTTCAGGTTTTAGTTTCTCTCTATTATTTTCGGATGCAAAGTTCGCTTTTTTTTTTGAGATTGCAAAATCTCTTTTTTTAAGCTATGTATTGTTGCCGATTAAATATGCCTCATTTCAGCGGTTTACGTTTCGTTAGTTGAGTGAGGTCTTGTTTGATATGTGAAAAATATTATATACTGATTCACAAATTGTTGTGTGATGGTCTTAAATACGGAATCTCTTGAGGTTTTCGAGGAGGATTTGGTTTTAATCCGTTGTTTATTATGTGCTTTCTTTTGTTTATTATAAGAAAGGAAATGAAGAGAATGCTGTTTAGATAAAATTCAAATAGCAGCCTCTTTCTACCATTTTTTTCTTCTCATTGCTTGTCTTTTTTGCCGAAAAGAGAGAAGTGTACGTATCGCTTAGGACGCAGACGGAAGTCTTCAAGTAAACGTGATGAATTCATCATGGTCGAATCGATATGTATAGCTATAGAATTGTCGTTCATTAGCATTCCAAGCGAGGTTTCTTTGCTGTTCATGGCCGTATTGAGTTTGAAGGTCATGTTCTGTACACTGCTTAATGTCTCGTCTGCTTTTTGTGCCATACCGAGCATGTCTATTTGGTTTAGCGTGTTAGTCGTAGTTTCCAAGTTGGAGCAGATGGTGTTGGTTTTGGCCATCAACTGTGGCACATCTTTACCCAGCAATCCATTGATTTGCTTTGTTGTCAGCTTTAAGTCGGCAGAGACGGTTTCCATGTTGTGCAATGATGTGGCAAGGGATGGGTCGTTGGCCAATGTGTTCAAAGCTGTCAAAATAGAATCCACCTTAGGTAAAAGTGCCTCGACTTGTGGCAGCATATCGCCTGCCGCAGTCATTAGGTCTGTCATGGGATTGCCCATGATGGTATCACCTGGATGAAGAATCGCGTTGGGGTCTGGTCCTAATTTGAGATTCATCATGGCACTACCCAGCATCTCTTTTGTCATATAGACACTGGTGCCTTGTGGTATTCTGAAATTAGGATTCACATTTATTTCTACCGTCAAGTTTTGTTTGTCGGGATTAAAAGTGATGGCTTTTACGGAGCCTATTTTTAAACCGTTAGCACGAACATCGGATGCTGTTGGCATACCTTGTACATCGGCTATTTCAACAAAATAGGAAACATCATCACTGAAAAGTTTAAGACCTTTCAGAAAGATAATGCCCACATACACAATGGCAATGGCAAGTACTGCCACTAAAGCGATTTTAATTTCTTTGCTGATTTTCATGTTGGATATTCCTTTTATTGTTGTGGATTATTTGTTGCTAATGTCTGGAGTTATTCTTTGAATGTTACGATAAATGCTTCTGGAAATTTATCAAGAATGGATTTGCGAAGTTTCTTTGCTTCTTCCATTGTGGATGCAGAACCATAGGTGTAGGTATATCGTTTCCCATACTGGTGCATTTCGCATTTTAGTCCTTTGAATTGCCTATCATTACTTTTCAGCTTCACATCGCCAGCCAACACTTGTACTTTATATACAGTCTTTTGTGTTGTTGGGTTCTTTGTGTTGGAAGCAGACGGAGTTTGGGCCGTTTCTTGTTGTTGAGCGGAGGTGTTGTCTGGTTTTTCTACTTGTGGTTGTTTGCCAGTTCTTTGTGATGCGTATTTTACAATGGCATTATAGATGGATTTTGCCAAACTCTGTTGCCCTTCTTTTGAAAGCAAGAATTTTTCTTCGGATGGCGAGGAAATGAAGCCAACTTCGAGCAATACACTGGGCATGTAAGTGAGACGGAGTACGGCAAGGTTGGCTTGACGAACTCCCATGTCTTTACGTCCGGCTGTGTGCGTCATTTCGTTTTGTGCCATCTTTGCAAATGCCACACTTTCCTTCATGTCATAGTCTTGCATTAGCTCAAACATGATATTGCTTTCCGTCGAAGAGTTGTAATTGTATTTTTTAGCAGCTTCCCCTTCTAACGCTATAACGGAATTTTCACGTTTTTCCACTTCCAGATTAGTATCGGCTGTGGAGAGACTAAGCGTATATGATTGTACACCTGTGATGTTCTTTGATGCTCCTTTGGGTAAAGAGTTGACATGGATGGAGACAAAGAGGTCTGCTTTGGCTTTATTGGCTATCTCGGCCCGTCTGCCCAATTCGACGAAAACATCTGTCGAACGGGTATAGACAATCTTTATTTCGGGATGATTGTTTTTCAGCAGTCTGCCGATTTCCATGGTGATGTTATAAGCGATGTCTTTTTCTCTGTGTGATGCAGCAGAACCAATTGTGCCAGGATCCTTGCCTCCGTGACCGGCATCGAGCACCACTACAAAATTCTTCCCTTCGGCCATGACAAACGATGGGAATAAGATGTACAATACTCCTATAAATATAATATTGTGTAAAAGCCTCCTCATATCAATTAGAAATCGTTTGCAAAGTTAAATAAAAATTTCGAAATTATTACGTTGGGTTGATATAAAACTGTTTTTTTATAGAAGAAATTTGCAAAAAAACGTGTTAACATGCTATTGTGTTTTCTTAAAATGACTTAGAAGTTTGTTACTTTGGTGAAAAAGATATATCTTTGTGGCGAAAACAAATAATTGAATCTTATGATAGTTTACCCAAATGCAAAGATTAACATTGGTTTGAATGTTGTAGAAAGACGTCCAGATGGGTACCATAATTTGGAAACAGTTTTTTATCCTATCCATCTTCAGGATGCTCTTGAGATTAAAGAAATTGAGGAGAATGCACCCACATGTGGCTATAGGCTTCGAGTGTCAGGGACGGTGCTTGACGGATCGCCAGAGGACAATCTTGTGGTGAGAGCTTTTAAGCTGTTAAAACAAGATTTCGATTTGCCCCCTGTCAGTATAGGTTTGTATAAGCATATACCAACAGGTGCAGGTTTGGGAGGTGGATCATCGGATGCAGCCTTTACAATAAAGACGTTGAACAGTCGCTTCAATCTTGGATTGACAGAAGAACAAATGGAAGACTATTGTTCACGGCTTGGCGCAGATTGCCCTTTCTTTATCAAAAATAGTCCAGTTTTTGCTACGGGGATTGGTAATGTGTTTCATCCTATCCAACTGAATCTAAAGTATAAACAGTTGGTTTTGGTGAAGCCCGATATCTTTGTTTCGACTAAAGATGCTTATGCCAAAGTGAAAGTATGCCATCCTGAAAGACGATTACCAGAACTGCTTTCTCAGCCTGTGACAGAATGGAAAGATACGGTGGTGAATGATTTTGAGTTTAGTGTCTTCTCAAAATATCCAGAAATAGCGGCTATTAAAGATAAAATGTATGACCTTGGCGCTATCTATGCCAGCATGTCAGGAAGTGGTTCGAGTGTCTTTGGTATCTTTGATGATCCTGTGGAAAATGTGGATGAAGAATTCAGTGGCATGTTCTGCAGACAGAGAGAGTTGGATTAGTCGTAAAAATTCCAACTAATGCCGAAACGAATATTTGAGGGGTTCATGGGGTAGCCAGGTCCCCAGAAGTATCTTCCTGTACCTTGGTTGGCATGGTGGTATTGGATGTAGAAACGTGTACGTTTCAAATCGAAATTGGCATGTGCCGATATCACAGGATAATTTCCGATTTTGGTTTGTTTGAGCTTATTTTGATTCATAAACATCCCAAGGACGGGTGAATAGTCTGGAGCATAATATTTGGTAAAATAGTGGATATCTGCACCGATTTCTGTCTTAAGAACTTTGGAAATCGTGAATTTGAGATAGAGGCTACTGTAGAGCGATAGAGTGGGAAGGGGTAGTACATCTTGGTTTGTGCATGTCTGATAAGTGATGTCATTATCCCAATGCAAGATTCCCAACTTAAAGTTTTGTCGCAGGTTGGCACTCAGCACTTGTATGTTGCTATTGCATTGTTGTGCTGAAACATTGTTGGTTACGATAGATTCTCCGTCGCTTGTAGTCAACGGAAGACCTGTGTTTTGGAAATAGCAGAAGTTTTTGATGTTTTCCACTCCCACCGTGAGTTGGGTGTTGGTTTGGGGCACTGTGATAACTCCTTCGATACGTTGCCGCCATTCTTTTTCTGTTTCTTGATCCCACCACGCGTGTTTGCTGTGATAGTGCCGAAAATAGAAACTGGGATTATTGTCCTTGATGTAGGCGTTAAGAGCCACTTGGGCTGTGTCACCTAAGAGTGGAATGTTCACTTCTGCGTGTCCGTTGAGGTCTAATTGTCCAATGTCCTCGCCTGCAACGACAAATTCTGCGTTCAGATTGTAGTGTACGGTTTCCCCTTGACTTCGAATGATTTGTCCTCCTACGAGAATATTGTGCTCACTGTAGTTTTGTTTCCCAATGATGCCATTCGTGTTTGTGTAAAATCCTCCGTATTGTGTGGAGTCAGGCAGGGTATATTTATTGTATTCGTAGCCAACATAAGCATTGAGACCAAAAACGGCCCATTTGTTGAAACCTTCGCAAAGTGATAAACCTAATAGGTTCTTTACGGAAAAATGTTTTGTCCTGTCTTGTGCAGAATCTCCAGGCAGGTATGTATAAGTATGATAGTTGCTGGGTTCTATATACGCTCGGTAGTTGCGCATCATGTTTTGCAACTTCACGGTATGGAAGATTTTGCTTACAGGCACGAACACCTGCTTAGTTGTGATGGAATCCACTTCTTCTTCTTTGTAGAAACCTATGTTGTAGTGATGGTTATAGAAGAAGACGTCATGCTCTTGACGGTTCCATGTGCTTGTAAGCATTGTTGGAATATCGTTGGAATTAAAATCACGCTCCATGATTTCAGGATTCGTAATATACCTTTCATCTTCTATACCACCATTTTCTGCTATTTTCATGAAGTTGTGTTGGTAATAGAAATGGAAATTATATTTATCTCCTAAGTATGAAGCCCATGCAGAGGCATTCATAAATGATGTTGATTGGCTATTGTAGTAGCCTTGTCCATAAATATAATCAAAGATGCCACCAAAATTGACGCGTTTGCCCGCATTATTGGTATAAGTCGCCTTCACATGGTCAGAACCGGTTTCTTTCGTTCCATTCCAATGGTATGAGACATTCATGAATGGGGATTTTGTATTGTAGAAACGAAAATGTTCAGTATCTACAAAAAACATGTCGAAAGGGTCTGTGAAAAAGAATCTTGACATTTGTGGACGTTCCATGAAGATGCGTGACATGCGCGGTGACCCCACATTACCTAATGAGTTGTAGTGACCTTCCTTACCTTCAGGCAGGTCTGAGTTCATAAATAGGTGTTGGAGCGTATCAACGACCGTCTCTGTCATGTTTCCGTAAGTTTCATCTACAGTCCACGCATGGATGTCGTTAGGCACGACCTTGTTCTTTTTGCGTGTTGTTGCAGAGTCAGGTCGTGAATCCATTGACATGTCCGAGTTTGTTTCTAACTCGGAAACAATACGCTGTGCATGGGTTGTCACAGCGAATGTTATAAAAATTAGTAGTATGAAAGGATACCTTAAATTCAAAATGTTTAGATGTCTTGTTTTGATTGGAGCACTGGCTGTTTCTTTCTAAGAATTTAATCCTAAAACATGAAACGGAGGTAAAATTCGACGAGTTTTAGCACGACAGCACCGAATCCGATGCTGAAGAAGAGAACTCTCTGGTCGGGTAAGGCAAAATAGATGACGACAGCAACAGCGAACCCCACCATAAAAATCCAGTTGAGAATATTGCGAGTTTTTGTTATATTGTCTTGGGAGGAACTCCCTTTGTGCCACTTCCTGCGGCTTTCTTTTTTACTTTCTGCAACAGCATCAGCTATAATTTTGTCAACGTCTTCTTGATTCATCTTTTTATGGAATTGAATAAGGATGAAACGATGTTACTCCTTGTGGCTTTATTGGTTGACGGTTTCCGATATCTCCTTCTTCAGTTCTTCTACAAGGTCAATCGTTTTAATACGGAATTTTCCAGGGATGCGCCTCAGTTCTCCTTTTTTATTGATGCACTCTTTGTCGCTAATCCAGTCTTCGGCAGCTACGCGTGTGAACTGTCCTTCTCCTTGATCTACATTGAAAGACAGAGAATTAAGATTGAATGATACTTGACCGTTAGAGACCACAAGGTCAAGAAGGTAGAATGCTTGAGTATAATTTTTTGCGAGCGGCTTAATGGAGAAGATAAGTTCTTCTGCACCTTGACATTGGAATCTTCCACTATTTTTGTCCGCAGATTTAACCGTTGCGTATTCAAGGTTTTTGAAGAAATCATTGTCGGTATAGTTGCCGCGTACACTATTGGCACTATAGCGATAACTTGCCCATTGGGCGACTTTCTGATAAAGGTCTTCTTTCGTTTTGCCTGGAGCTAAAATGTCTGCCTTAAATACAATCTTCCCGTCCACTTCTGGTACAGCTCCTTTTGCTGCATAAGTAGAGAGGTCAGCATTTGCACTTTTTATAGATTTACGGGCTAAAAGGCCTTCGCTCTGAGCTTGTATCGTCATGGGAAGAGCCATTACGATAAGGGCAAAAATAAATTTCTTCATATTACTAAAGCTTTAATTATTCTATTTTCTTTGATGTTCTATGGGGAATAAACATGGAATCTTATGCAAAGTTAATGCTTTTACAATTTATAGTCAAATTATTACTTCTAAATATTCTAAAAAGTGTCTCCGAAACAGAAAAGGAGATACCATTATGTTGGTATCTCCCTCTTTTTTATGCAATCGTTCTTTCTTTGACGCTTTTGATGTGTTTTTTATTTAGGCCTATTTGTTGTTCCCTTTCCATTTTTGTTCGTTCCCCCTGTTTCCCCTTCCTGGCTGGAAATGGTTTAAGGCTTCCATTTGGAACCGTGATAGGGCTATTCTTACCGCGTACACTTTTTTCCAAGATAATACAGTATGGAACTTTTTGTAATAAGTCTGTTCTATCTTATGGCTTTCCACTTCCAGATTTGCAGCTTTGGTAACCATTTCCTCATAATCCGATTCACTCAGATTCTGATTCTTCCAGCCTTTCATCATCAGTTCCCTTTGTTGCCTCATTAAGTTGTGTTGCTTATCGAACATTTCTTTGAGGAGAGGGAAGAATTTGGCGGATTCTGCCTCCGTTAAACCTGCTTCGCGAGTGACAAACTCGTTTAGTCTCTTCATGTATAATTCAGGACTAAACTCTCTGCGTGTGTTTTGGCCCTTAGCCCCATTGTTGGGAGTTTGTGCATTTACACAGCAGCAGAAGAAGACCGCGATAAAGCATATAATAATTTTCTTCATAAGTATAGTCTTTTTAGATGTTTTTTTATTATTCGTCCATATCTTCAGAAGCCAGATAGTAGTACACATCCATGTTGTCCACCATCGTGTATGTCATAAGATCCTCGTTGTAGTCATCGTCGGTATATTCCGATGTCAGTTCGTCGGGTATATTGCTCGATGTCGAGATGGGAATAAATTTAAGTGCAACCGTCACAATGAGAACGAGTGAAGCCGCAATCGAGATAGCACTAATCCATAGATTGTGGTGACGCCCCTTGTCGTTGATGTCGATAATCTTTGTGCTCTGGTCTGAAGCATCGTTTTGTTTGAGAGAGTTCACGGGGGAGACTCTCGATTCTTCTGGTATCTGTTCCATGATACGAGCAGTCAGATTGTCGAAATATTCGTCTGATACCTTAAAAGGGTACCTTCCGCCACCTGGGTTTAATATTCTCTTATCCTTTGTACTCATATTACTTTGTTGTTAGTTATTCGTTTGACTATGTTTTTTTGTGAAAGTTTAATCATTATATATTAAATATGTGTATTATTTGCTGCCATCAGCTATAATGCGTTGAAAAATCTCGTTATTTTCTCCACTGCGATGTGGTAAGAAGCTTTCAATGCTCCCACACTGGTGCCTGCTAATTCCGAAATTTCTTCATATTTTTTGTCTTCAAAATACTTCATACAGAAGACTTGGCGTTGCTTGGCTGGTAGTGTTGAAACTGCTTGCATCAGTAACTGCTCTGTTTCGTCACCGTCGAAATATTCATCTGCCACAAAACTTGCTTGTTCCGTAAAATCTTCATCGTCAATAGAAGCCATTTGTTTACGTTGTTTCAGAAAAGTGATGGCTTCATTGTAAGCAATCCGATATAGCCAAGTGAACAGAGCTGAATCCCCTTTGAAAAAGTCGATGCCTCGCCATGCTTTTATGAATGTGTTCTGTAACACATCATCCGTGTCTTCGTGGTTTTGGACAAGGTGGTGGATTTGCCAATATAGTTGACGAGAATAGCCGTTGACAATGTCTTCAAAAGCACGTCGTTTCGTTCGTGGGTCTCGAAGCCTTTTTAATATCTCTTGTTCGTCAATTTTTGCCATTGGCTTGTCCTGTTTATCTCCGTTAGATGAACGTTCGAGTCGAAGGTTTAAATACTAAAAGTGAAAGCCCGTTAAATCCGCATTCGGAATACAAACTTTCACTTTCATTTTTTTATTTTAATTATAATCTCTTAATGCAGATAGATTTTGCGAGTGTAATTGCCTATCTTTACAACATAATAGCCTCGTTGCAAATGTGCCAAATCTATTGTCTTCGATGAGCTTTCAATACGTTGGGTGTAAACTTTTTCCCCTGTCAAATTGAAAATTTCAATAACAAGTCCTTCTGCATTTTTTACACGCAAGCATGAATTGCTGATTGTAATTCCCACTTGGTTCTGTTCGTTCTCAATTTGGTTGTGTTGTACATCTTGTGCCGACAGGGTCGCCGGAGCAAAACAACACGCTACAATTAGAAGGACTTTGAATATGTTTTGTATTAACTTTATCATACTACAATCAGTTTTATTAGGCAAAAGTAATGTTTTTTTTCTTTAGCTCCAAATTTTTTTGACAAAAAAATGCATTTTTACACAATAAAAGTGAGAAAAGCCCATCATTTTCTTTTTTTACAGGTTTCTTCCTCCTCCGAAACCTCCTCCAAAGCCACCACGTTCGCCACCGTTCCCACCACCAAATCTGCCACCTTCACCACCGAAGTCAGGACGCTCGTAGCCACCATTCATGTTACGCATTTCGCGGAGATTTTGGCGGGCTTCTCTGCTACCGAACATATTGATACGATAGATGAAGTGTGCCATAACGTAGCTGTTGACACTGTTCGTTTCACTATCGCTACGTGAATAAGCCGAGATGCTTCGGCTGATGTTGCTGCGTCGGTGCAAGATGTCGAAGGCTTGGAGTGAGAGAGTGGCCAGTCGGTTCTTGAGGAAACGATAACTCACTTGGGCATTCCAGATGAGTTCGTTCGTGTTCATCGATGCTGACGAGTAACCACGGCGAGAGCTCATGCCGATGTCGGTGGAGAAGCCAAAACCGTTTTCAAAGTTGCCGCTGGAGGAGAGTCCGTAGTGGAAATTGAACGTGTTCTGGTTGCTGGCTTCCACAATGTCGCTTGTCGATTTCGACCACGTGATTCTTCCGTTGGCACGGATGTCGAAATTGTTCAGTCGAAGAGTGATGCTCATGTTCTGGCCCAACGACGATTGCTTCACCAGATTCTTCATGGTCTCCCTGTTTTGGTAGATGTAGCTTACGTGGTGGCTTAGAGAACCTGATGTGTTGGTGTTGAGTGTCAGTTTGTCCCACCCCAGCGGTGTGTTAAAGCCGATGTTTCCGCTGAGATTCCAGTTGCCGTTGATGTTTTCTGGTCGTGTTGTTTGGCCGCCGGTCTCCTCGTTATACTCAGTTCGATTGCTGATGCTGTTGAGTGTGTTGCTAAACGAGAAGCGACCGAATAGTGTTTGTGATGTGGCTGTGAAAAAGTTATTGTAGTCGGCATTGAAATTGTTGGTAAACGATGGCTTCAGATTCGGGTTACCCTCGCGAATGTTCAGAGGGTTGCTGTTGTCGGTCAGGTTGAAGAGGTCGGTCATTTCGGGCTGGCTGGTGTTGCCACGGTAGGTCAGTCGCAAGGTGTGTTGCTTCGTAAAGCGGAAACGCGCATTGAGGGTGGGGGAGATGCGGGAGAAGTTGCGGCTGGCGATGGTATCAAGTCCTTGATACTGATACACCATCTTCTGGTTCTGCATCTCGATGCGTACACCAGCTGAGAGGTTTAGCAGCGAGGTGATGTAGCGCAGGGAGAAGTCGATGTTGTGAGTCTTGTTGATGTTGTCGGTGTAGCGCGAGAGCGAGTCGCTAAGAAAATCGTAATAATTGGGAGCCAACATTCCGTACTGCCCATAGTCTTCCCACAGAATCCTTCCGATGGAGTCCACCTTGGCAAAGTCGAAAGTCTGACCGTCGGAGTGACGTTTCGAATAGTTGTAGCTGTAGTTCACCTGTGCAAAGAGGTTGCGCAGGATGGGTTCCGAGTAGGTCAGTCCGATGCTGTAGTTACGGTTGTCCGAAGGGTTGTTGCGGAAACGGTAAGTGAGGTCGGTCGAGTCATTGCGCTGATGGTAAATCACATTCGAGAAGTTGTAGTTCTTGTTCTTGTTACCACTTGTCGAACCGTTTAACCGTAGGCTAATGTTACGTCCGTTTCTGCCAGTCACGGCACTCGGACCGAACCAAGGTTTACCTCCCAATTGGCGGTTAAGCATGAGGTTTCCGCTCAGATTGTAGCTTGAGCCATCGCTCCAACTTTTAGAAGTGTTCTCGTTGATTTTGATGTCATTACTGATAGAGGAAATTTCCTTAAGCGGGTCAGATACCCCATACTGATAGGGGTCGTCGTTGAAGGTGGCAGACAAATTGTTGTTGCTGCTGTTGGTTTTGCCAAACGAAAAGTTGGGACGGAAGAGCAGGGTGGTGAGCGTGTCGAGTTTCCACTCTATCTTGAAGTCGCCGTTCACATTGTTGTTTTTGTTCAGATTGTTGCGTAAGCTGTTGCTGAAGGATGCATTTGTCGATACGAAATTCTGGCTGCTATTATAGGTACGCGCATCGTTCTTGCGGTAATTATAACGGATGTTGCCGCCCAATTCGAAATTGTCGAGAGCCACCACGAGCCGACCACCCGTCTGTCCTGTGGTCGTCGTTCCATTGCCGCCCGTGTTGTTGAGCGAGCCCAGCACATTTGCCTGAATCTTATCGGCAAAGCGATTCACCATCACACGCTCAGCATACCGTTTCTCTGAGCCGTATGCCAAATCGACGTTACCGAACCATCCCTTTTTCATACCCTTCTTGATAGTCAAGTCGATGACCGTCTCCTCCTCGCCGTCGTCAATGCCCGTGATGCGGCTCAGGTCCGACTGTTTATCGTAGCTCTTAATTTTGTCCACAATCTCCGTTGGAATGTTCTTCATCGCCATATTCTGGTCATTGCCGAAAAACTCCTTTCCTTCCACCATGATTTTCTTCACTGTCTTGCCATTGATTTTGATGGTTCCATCCTCCGAAATTTCGGCTCCAGGCAGTTTCTTGATAAGTTCCTCCAGCACACTCCCTTCGGGCACCTTGAAAGCATCAGCGTTGAAGATGATGGTGTCTTCCTTCACTTCCACCTCCTTCATTTGCGCCGTCACAACCGCCTGTTTCAGTTCAATTGTGTTGGGCACCAGCATCACTGTGCCCAACAGTTGGCTACCATTGTGGGCTGCTCGGTTCACCGTGACGGTACGAAAGAAATTGTGGTAACCGATGTACGACACCTTCACTACATACGTTCCGTCCTTCACGTTCTTGATGCTAAACGATCCGTCTTCACTCGTCGTGCCGCCTGTCACCATGCGGGTCGTGTCGGGTGTCATCACCATCACGGTACTGCGCATCAGCGCACCACCGTTCTCGCTGTCAATCACCTTGCCCTTCAGCAATGTCTGCGCATGGATATTAGCAGTTGCACACAGAAAAAGACTTGTCAGAAAAAAAGATAGGAGTTTTTGTTTCGTCGATGCCATGTCGGTTTTATTTTCATTCTGTTTGGTAAGACTACCTTCGAGGCAAAAGGTTTAATAGCAGACGAAAAAAAAGAAAGTTTCAAACCCTTTTCGTTTGAAACTCTCCTAAGCGGTGCGTACGAGACTCGAACTCGTGACCCCATGCGTGACAGGCATGTATTCTAACCTACTGAACTAACGCACCAATGTTCAATACATCATGTATAATTGTTATACCCCTTCAACTTACAGGGTAAGAACCTTCTTTATACATTATATATTATTATATGTTCCTTAAGCGGTGCGTACGAGACTCGAACTCGTGACCCCATGCGTGACAGGCATGTATTCTAACCTACTGAACTAACGCACCATTTAGGCTTCGGAAAGCGCTCTCTTTCCTTTTGCGAGTGCAAAGGTACGACATTTTGTGAAACCAGCAAAAGAATTAACCATTTTTTTTTGTGGACGACGGAAAAAAGTGTGAATCCCCCAGTCGTTTCTTCAAATCATTCTGTATTCTTGGGGAAAATGGAGACGAGTCAAAATCGACTCGTCTCCATTGGTTGTAGTGGGGCTTCCCGTATGGATGTTTCCCTTTTTAGGGGGTGGAAAGTCTTGTTGTATTTACAGTCTGTATTTCTCTTGTTCCTTACTTGATGCCCAGCTTCTTCGCAATCGCTTTGGGGAGGGCATCCTTGTGGATAAGGATGTTCAAGGTCTTGTAGGCGACGAAGGCTTTAGAGGCGTACCACACACCTTTGTACTTGTAGTCGGTGCCCCACGAGTTTTTTACCATGAAATACTCCTTGCCGTTCTGGTCGGTGGCGATACCATAGATGAGCATACCGTGGTCATCGGTGGTCTCCCAGTTGTCGTAGGCTTCTTGGCGCATCTCTTGTGTGATGGTGAGTTCGGGCAATGGACGGGCGGTGTAGGCAGCTCGGCTGGGTGTGCCTGATGTGCCAAACCAGTGTTCATAGTCGCTGCCGCTGGTCTCTTTCACTTTCTTCAAGTCAGGGCAAACGGCGATGCCATCACGGGAGAATCCGTTTTCGCTGACATCGGCTCCCCAAGCGAAGGTATAGCCATTCTTCACGGCACTTTCCATCACCTCCATGAACTCGTCGAGGGGCAGGTTGTAGGAGAGTCCCCAACGCCAGTTGTCCTGCACTTCGATGATGAACTGCTCGTAGAAGGGATGGTGAGTGAAGGACGTGAGGCTCACGTAGTCATCCATGTTCAGTCCTGTGGAGGCCATGTAAGTCTGTGGAGTGTACTTCTTGCCGTTGTGGGTGAACTCGGTTGGCACTTCGCCCAGATAGGCATCGAGTGTTGCGTTGATGGGCTTGAACCAGATAGGGGAGAGCTTCTTTTGTTCGCCCTTGGCAACGGCCTTCACCATGGGAGTGAGAATGTTGAAGAACTCGCCGAAGTTAGGCAGAGAGTCACCGTAGAGCGTGCCTGGCTCAGGCATAGCTGTCTGTGGAATCATGCCATAGTGCTTCATGCAGTACACGCAGTCATAGAACGAGCCGCCTTGGCTGAAGTCCATGTCGCCATGCAGACGGACGGTGGCCTTGGCACGGTCTTCGTAGGTTTTGTGGGCGAGATACATCTCGGAGAAGTCCCATTGACCTTTGCCCATTCGGAGCAGTTCGGCCTCGAAGAAACCGAGGGACGAGAATGCCCAGCATGTGCCGGAACGGTTTTGGTTCTTGGTGGATGTGATGGGGTTCTCTTTCACTACGGTGAATCGGAATCCTTCGTCTTGTTTCCCTTCCTGTGCGAAGAGAGAGGTGCCGCAAACAAGGAGTGCGGCGAGGATGAATGCTTTCTTCATATTGCTAAAAGTTTTATTTGCTGATAAATGCTTCTACGTCGTCGATGTGGTAAGGGATAATCTTGTCGCCAATCATCTCGCAACCGTCTTTGGTGATGAGGATGTCGTTCTCCAAGCGGATGCCTCCGAAGTTGCGCCAAGGTCCTAATGCGTCGTAGTTGATGAACTGAGTGAACTTCTTCTCTGATTGCCAGAGGTCGATGAGGTGGGGGATGAAGTACATGCCTGGTTCGTTGGTCATCACGAATCCTTCTTGCAGTCGCCGACCGCAACGTAGGTTGCAGAGGCCGAACTGGGTAGAGGGTTGCACTTCGTCATCGAAGCCGAGATAATTCTGTCCGAGTCCTTCCATGTCGTGAACGTCCATGCCCATCATGTGTCCGAGACCGCAAGGGGAGAACATGGCATGTGCGCCAGCCATCACAGCCTCTTCGGTGTCACCCTTCATCAGGCCGAGTGTCTTCAGATGGTCAACCATCACACGGGCTGAACCCAGATGGATGTCCAACCACTTCACACCAGGCTTGGAGTTGGCAATCACCCAATCGTGAGCGGCTTCCACACCTGCATAAAATTCACGTTGCTGTTGGGTGAACTTGCCAGAGACAGGAGTCACACGGGTGTGGTCGGAGCAGTAGTTCTCGCTGGATTCTGCACCGGCATCGCACAGCATCAGACGGCCAGCCTCCATGGGAGTGTAGCTGGGGAAACCGTGCTGAATCTCGCCGTGGGTGGACAGGATGGCTTGGAAGGAAATGCCGTCGCCGTAGCTCATGGCGATACCTTCAATCACACCTGCAATGTACTTCTCAGTCACGCCTGGAGCACACAGCTTCATGGCCGTGGTGTGCATCTCGTAGCCAATCGCTGAAGCCTTTTTCAGTTCCTCTATCTCTTCGGGCTTCTTGATGGAACGCATGGCCACAATCGCCATGATGAGTTTAACAGATGCTTTCTCTTTTGACTGCAATGGGTGGATGCCTACGAGGTCAGCCAACTGAATCATCAGGTCGTGGCGGTATTGCGGCAGGAAGTGGATGGTTTGTCCCTTTGCCTTGGCGGCATCAATCATCACTTTCAGCTGAGCCATAGGAGCCGTGTTGTTGATGCCTGTGGAGGCTGCAAGGTCGCTGACTGATGGCACAAAGCCTGTCCAGATGATGTCGTTGATGTCGATGTCGTTGCCAAAAACATACTCTTGGTCGTTGTCCACGTCGATGATAGCTGCAAGCCCTTCGCGCCGTAATCCCAGATAGTAAAGGAAGCAACTGTCTTGGCGGAAGTGGTAGGTGTTGCCAGGATAGTTGTTGGGGGAATCGTTGTTCCCGAACAATAGGATAAGTCCTTCACCGACACGCTTTTTCAGTTCTGCGCGACGCTGTACATAAATTTCTTTTGCAAACATATTGCTAATAGGTTAAAGGTTAGTGATGAATATTGATGTTGCAAATATAGGTATTTTCAGTGAATCTACCTTTCACTTAGCTCATGTTTCTTTGTTTCGTACTTATTTTTGAGGATTTGAGCCAGTCGCTTGACCTCAGAAATGCGGTTACTGGTGTGCTCAACGCATAAATAGATGTCGTCCAGCTTTTGTAACATGCCGTAGCGCACATCCTCGAATCGGTTCAGTTCATCCTTTGTCTTCACTTGGTCAATTCGGGCGATGAGGTGGTTCAGATTGTCTATCACTCCGTTGGCTGGCACTTCGTATTCTTGGCAGACCCTGCGATACAGCGAGTCGAGCGTGTTCTTTTGATGGGTGACGAATTTCTGCTCTTCGGGGTCGAGTGTGGCCATGTCGTTTGTGAGCACATCAATCTTTTCCAGATATTCCTTTTTGACCCTAATGAGTGCATCGGGCGACTTCACTGTGGTGAGTTGCTCTTTCAGTTCGTCGAAGTTGCAATAGATGAGGGCACATTGATTGCTGACATTCTCTTGGATGATGCTGTCGCCGTTTTTTTCTGCTACACTTCGATATGTTTCAGCTATATCCTCTTCGTTAGTCTCAGTTTCTTGCAGTTTCTGCTTTGACTCACAAGCAAGGAAGAGTAACATGGCAGACAAACAGAAGAACGGCAATACGTTCAATGACTTCTTCATGGGATGTGGGGTTTAGTGATAGAAAAGAAGGGACACGCCTTGTTCAGACATGTCCCTTGGTGTGTATAGGAATGTGTTATTATTCCTTCGTTTCGGTCATTTGAGCCTTGAGGGCTGCAAGTGCATCAATGTCGCCGAGAGAAGTGGATGCTGCCACATTCTTGATGACCGGTGCCTGCTCCTTCTGTGGACGGCTTGCCTTCTTGGCTGCTGCTTCTGCCTTCTTGGCTGCCTTAGCCTCAGCGCGGGCAACATCTTCGAAGATGCGAGAGTGAGACAGGATGATGCGCTTAGCCTCCTTGTTGAACTCGATTACCTTGAATTCGAGTGTCTCGCCGAGCTGTGCTTGGCTACCATCTTCCTTCACAAGGTGCTTTGGAGTAGCAAAGCCTTCTACACCACCTTCGAGAGCGATAACAGCACCCTTGTCGAGCACCTCTGCCACCTTACCCTCATGGATAGAGTCTTGTGTGAAGATTTCTTCGAACTTGTCCCAAGGATTCTCTTCCAACTGCTTGTGGCCGAGAGAGAGACGACGGTTCTCCTTGTCGATGTCGAGCACCTGTACTTCGATAGGCTCACCAATCTTTGTGAACTCTGATGGATGCTTCACCTTCTTCGTCCAAGAAAGGTCTGAGATGTGGATGAGGCCATCTACGCCTTCCTCTACCTCAACGAATACGCCGAAGTTCGTGAAGTTGCGCACTTTAGCTGTGTGCTTGCTGCCGATAGGATATTTCTCTTCAATCTTCTCCCATGGGTCTTCCTTCAACTGCTTCACGCCGAGAGACATTTTGCGCTCGTCGCGGTCGAGGGTGAGGATAACAGCGTCAACTTCGTCACCTACCTTCATAAACTCTTGTGCAGAGTGGAGGTGTGCGCTCCATGACATTTCAGAAACGTGGATGAGACCTTCTACACCAGGTGCAATCTCGATGAATGCGCCGTAGTCAGCCATCACAACCACCTTACCGTGTACCTTGTCGCCTACCTTGAGGTCTGCAGACAGAGCATCCCATGGATGTGGAGTCAACTGCTTCAGACCGAGAGCAATGCGCTTCTTCTCGTCATCGAAGTCAAGGATAACCACGTTGAGCTTCTGGTCGAGTTCAACCACTTCCTTCGGATCGCTGACACGACCCCAAGACAAGTCTGTGATGTGGATGAGACCGTCAACACCACCGAGGTCGATGAAGACGCCGTAGTTGGTGATGTTCTTAACAGTACCCTCAAGAATTTGGCCCTTCTCCAGCTTAGAGATGATTTCCTTCTTCTGAGCTTCGAGTTCAGCCTCGATGAGAGCCTTGTGGCTAACCACCACGTTGCGGAACTCCTGATTGATTTTCACAATCTTGAATTCCATGGTCTTGCCCACAAATGTATCGTAGTCGCGGATAGGCTTAACGTCAATCTGTGAACCTGGGAGGAATGCTTCAGTACCGAATACATCAACAATCATACCACCCTTTGTGCGGCACTTAACGAAACCATTCACGATTTCGTCGTTGGCGAGAGCGGCATTCACGCGGTCCCAAGAACGGCTCTGACGAGCTTTCTTGTGAGAGAGCACCAACTGACCCTTCTTGTCTTCCTGATTCTCGATGTACACTTCTACTGAGTCGCCCACCTTGAGGTCGGGAGCATAACGGAACTCACTACGTGGGATGATGCCTTCGCTCTTGTAGCCGATGTTCACCACCACCTCGCGGTCGTTGAGTGCAGTGACGGTACCGTCCACTACCTCGTTGTCGTTCACGTTGTTGAGAGTGCCTTCATAGGCAGCTTTCTGAGCGGCCTTGTCGGCAGCGCTCACGCCGTCGTTCTCGAATGCTTCCCAATCGAAACCTTCCAGCGGTTTAATGTCTTTAGTTTCCATAAATAATAAAAAATGTGTTTAATTAATAAAGTTAGACATTATGTTGATAAAATCTAAATTTCCTGTCTGGGACATTTTACCACAAAACGGCTGCAAAGTTAGTGATTTTCTGTTGACTATACAAAAAAACTCGCAATTATTTTTCCTTTTGGCCTTGTCTTGGACGTTTTTCTTACGAAACATCCCTTTTCTTGATGTTTTTCAGCCTTTTTCCTCGCGTTTGAACCCCCTGAAGCATTCTGTCGTCTCGCCCTCACCCTTCATGCTTGGAACACTCAATACGTCTGTTCTGTAGGGTTGCGCTCGTCACCTCAAAAGCGGTCTGAGTCACACCGAGGGTGGCGGTGTGACTCAGACCGGTACCCTCGGTGTGACTCACACCGTTTTTGGGGTACAAGAAGTGGGTAAAAGGAGGGGATTATTGTGCCGATTCGAGGACAGGCCAACCGTCCTTGTTGAAGTTCATCTTGCGGAGGAAAATTTTGGCTTGGCCATTGCGGGCTTTCTCGTAGGCGTGGCTGAGGAAGTACCATTGGCCGTTGAACTGGTAGGCGGAATTGTGTCCCACTCCGAAGAACTCGCTGTTGGGACCAATGAGCGTGTCGCCACCACCTTTTTCCATGGGTTGGCCTTTGCTATCGATGTAAGAACCAGTCACTTTCTTGCTGCGACCCACAACGGTGCGGTAGGTGCTGCGTTCGCCTCGGCAACAGTAGTCGAAGCTGACAAAGAGGTAGTAGTACTTGCCGTTTTTGATGATGAAGGGGGCTTCGACGGCGTTGTCGCCCGCCTCGATGGTGTCGTTACCTTCGATGGTATAGTGCTCGATGTTGTCGATTTCGGCAAGTGTTACCTTTCTGCCCACACGACGTGAGATGGTCTTGGGTTTTCCGTCGAGGGTCTTGAAGTCTTTCTTCAGACGGACGATTTGGATGCCATCCCAGAAGGAGCCGAAGGTGAGCCAAGGTGTTCCTTTCTCGTCAACGATGAGGTTGGGGTCGATGCAGTTGTAGGGGTCTTGGTGCTGATGGGAGACGATGACAGAACCTTGGTCTTCCCACTGGAAATCAGGGGATGATGGGTCGAGCGTCTTGTTGGTGGCAAGTCCGATGGCTGAGCCGTTTTTACCGAAGGTGGAGCAGGAGTAGTAGAGGAGCCAACGGCCATTGTGGTGGCTGATGTCGGGTGCCCATGTGTGGCCACGATAGCCACGGATGGAGTCGATAGCCCATTGGGGAATCGGGGAGAGGACAGACTTCTCTGGTTGCCAAGTCTTGAGGTCGGCTGACGAGATGCAACCTACGCCCATGCCTGTGGAGAAGATGTAGTAACGTCCGTCTTCGCCTCGCGCCATGACGGGGTCGTGGACATCGGGGTGTTCGGTGTCGAAGTGGAAACGCGGGCGACGTTGTGTTTGTGCGCTGTCTTGCGCTGCTGCACTTAGGGCGAGTGTGGCGCAAAGGATGGTGAATAATTTCTTCATGTTTGGTTTTTGTTTAGTTAATTAGTTGATAGGGGTTTTAGTTCTTTTGAAGCACCATGACCGTCCAGCTGTTCTGTTCGACTGTCCGAACGATGGAAAGATGGTTAGCGAGTGCTGCTTTCTTCATGTCGGGCACGTCATCGGTGAAGAAGCCTGACAAGATGAGTGTGCCGTGAGGTGCGAGATGCTCGACGTAGATGGGCATGTCGGAAATGAGGATGTTCTTGTGGATGTTGGCCACGATGGTTTGAAATTCACCTTCGATGGCAGATGCGTCGCCAAGAAGGACGGACACATTATTTATATTATTAAGGGCGAGATTTTCTTGGGCGTTTTCTACGCTAAACTCGTCGATGTCGATGGCGACGACTTCTCGTGCGCCTCGCATGGCCATGGCGATGGCAAGGACTCCTGTGCCTGTGCCCATGTCGAGGGTGCGCTGACCGCTAAAGTCGTCAGAGAACAGGAGTGAGGTCAGTTGGTGGGTGGTGTCGTGGGAACCAGAACCAAAGGCCATGCGTGGGTTGAGTCGGATGCCGAATTCACGTTCTAAGATGGGGTCGAAGCTGTTCTGCTCCCATTCCGTGTTCCAGTCTTTGTTCTCCAAGGTGTGGAGGGTATAGGAAATCTGGGTGTCGGGGAGGCTAAGGCTGTCGAGGGTGCCGCGAAGGTATTCCTCGTTGAAATCTTCCTCTGGGATGTATGCCTTGAGTCCGGTGTCGGTAAGTTCGAAAGAGTCGAAGCCAATATTGCTGAGCAAGGCTGTGAGGATGTCGCTGGTGGTTTCGGCGTAGGGGGAGATGGTGATGTCGATGAAGAGGTATTGCATGGGGAGAGGTTTTTGGGGAGGTGATGGCGGTGCCATCACGTACTGGACGGGGGATGAGTGGGGGGAAGATAGGGAGGGATTAGTCTTCGGATTTGATGGTTAAGTCCATGAGGTCTTGAAAGTCACCGTGGAAGAGGTTGATGTCCACATCTCCACGGATGCCGTCCACCTTGCCTACATCGGTGTGCTGCCAGAATGCCCATTCGCCTTTGTATTCGAGGGAATCAACGTAGTAGTGGGCAATCCAATAGGGGTATCGGTCGAAGTCGGGGGTGTTGAGGTAGGTGGTCTTGAACTTGTAGCCCGTATAGAGAATAGGGGTGACACCATAATGCTTCTCGACAACTTTCATCCAGTTGAGCACTTCGCGTTGTAGCTGTGGTGTGGTGTAGTTTCCCGTTTCTTCCACATCGAGCACGGGAGGCAAGTCTTTCTCGTCGAGCTGGACGACCTTGCAGAAAAACTTAGCTTGTGCCTTTCCCGACGTGAAGGGACTAAAGTAGTGGTAAGCACCACGTATAATATCGTTCTTCTTGGCGTTGTAGAAGTTCTGGTTGAAGTTTTCGTCCCAGATGTCGGTGCCTTGTGTCGCTTTGACGAAGACGAAAGAGACGGGAGCACCTTGGATGTTGGCATTTCTCAATTTGTTCCAGTTGATGTCGCCCTGGTAATGGGAGATGTCCAACCCTCTCACCTCTCCTTTGGGGTAGGTGACGTTGCCATAGAGGGCTTTCCAACGGAATGAGTAAGGGCCAACGAAGGTCTTATAGAAGAAGGTGATGTAGATGACAACGATGAAAGCCAACGTTGCCCATAAAATATAGGAAGGCACACGGCGGAGCGGATTCCGTCGTGTGCCTTTCTTCTTTCTTTTTGTCTTACGCTTTGTGGGCATTATTTAACTTGCTCCAGTTGCAGCGTCTTCGTTGTCTGGTCGCAAACCTCTGATGGTCCCCAATACTGGATAGGACCAGGGTAAACGTAGGCAGTCTCCTTAGCCCACTGCTCGCGGTGAGCAGCGAAGAACTTAAATGGAGCACCGTCCAGTTCAACGAGCGCTTTACGGATAACGGGCTTCATCTTGCCGTTACGCTTCTCAAGGTTCATCATCATGGTGATTGGCACACCACCAGCCACCCACTCTGCAGCAGGAGCTGTCGTGTTCTTGATAACGGACATGTAGCCAGTCTTACCGTTGGCAATCAAGCGAGAAGCATTGTAGCCGAGCGAGTAGCAGTAGTCTGCGTCGTAGTTCGATGGAGCGGCACAGCGACCTTCGTAACCGAAGAAGTGGTGCTGGCTGCCGAACTTGCCGACATACTTGCCTGAACGCTTCCACACAGCGAGCTTGTCTGCTACCATGCGAGAGAGCAGCTTCTCTGTCTCGATAAGCGAAACCTGTACGTTTCCGTGTGGGTCGCGGTCGAGAGCTAACTGAGCAGCTACGTCTGATGGGAGCGACTTGAACACAGCGAGGTTCTCGTATGAGAGGTGGCCCTTCACGAACTCAATCTGTTCGTTGGCACTGGTAATGCTCTGAGCCTCTGGCATAGCCAGCACGTCGTTCAACTCTGCAATGAGCTTCTTGATGGCAGGAATAAACTCAATGATGCCTTCTGGAATGAGCACGGTACCGAAGTTGTTGCCCTCGGCAGCACGTGTAGCTACAGCTTGTGCGATGTAGGTCACCACATCGTCGAGCGACATAGCCTTAGCCTCCACTTCCTCGCTGATGAGGCAGACGTTAGGCTGACACTGCAAGGCGCACTCCAGCGCGATGTGGGAAGCTGAACGACCCATCAGCTTGATGAAGTGCCAGTATTTGCGAGAAGAGTTGCAGTCGCGTTGGATGTTACCAATCATCTCTGAGTAAGTCTTGCAAGCGGTGTCGAAGCCGAAGGATGTTTCAATCTGCTCGTTCTTCAGGTCGCCGTCGATGGTCTTAGGACAGCCAATCACCTGCACACCATACTTCTTAGCTGCATAGTACTCTGCCAGCACACAAGCGTTGGTGTTGGAGTCGTCTCCACCGATGATGACGAGTGCCTTGATGCCCAGTTCACGGAGAATCTGGATGCCTTTCTCAAACTGGTCTTCTTCCTCCAGCTTAGTACGGCCAGAACCGATGATGTCGAAGCCACCCGTGTTGCGATACTGATCCATCAGTTCGGGAGTGATTTCCATGTAGTTGTGGTCAACGAGACCGCCAGGACCGAGGATGAAGCCGTAAAGCTTGTTAGCTGGGTTGAGCGACTTTACACCGTCGAAGAGACCCGAGATCACGTTGTGACCACCAGGAGCCTGACCACCAGAGAGGATGATGCCGACATTGAATGGAGGCAACTCAATGGGGTCGCCTGGTTCGAACGTGATGACAGGCATACCATACGTGTTAGGGAAGAGTTCCTTGATTTCAGCCTGATTGCCCACAGACTGAGTAGCGGCACCTTCTACGGCCTTTACTGGGCCTTGGAGTGCCTTGGGAAGCTTGGGCTGATAAGCAGCACGAGCTTTCTGCAAATTAGAAATTGTCATTGGTTTATGGATTTTAGTTAATTGTTAATGAATTACTTCTTACTGATTGCTTCACGTGCCGCTTTCACGTAGCCAAGAGCTTCGTTGCACTTGTCGGTCACGTATTGCCAGTCACCTTCCTTCACCTTGTCGCTGGGGAAGAGCTTGGAGCCCATGCCTACGCAATAAACTCCTGCCTTGAACCACGCTGTGAGGTTTTCCTCAGTGGGAGCCACACCGCCCGTCACCATGATTTTCGACCATGGCATCGGAGCCTTAAGGTTCTTCACCATGGCTGGACCATACACGTCGCCAGGGAAGAGTTTCGTGAGGTCGCAGCCCAGTTCCTGAGCCTTGCCTACCTCGCTGACCGAACCACAGCCAGGGCAGTAGGGAATGAGGCGACGGTTGCACACAGGAGCTATCTCGGGGTTGAAGAGAGGACCCACAACGAAACATGCACCTAACTGGATGTAGAGGGCTGCTGTGGGGGCATCAACGACCGAACCTACACCCAGTGCCAGTTCGGGGCATTCTGTAGCCGCAAACTTTACACACTCGGCGAAGACCTCGTGGGCAAAGTCACCACGATTCGTAAATTCAAACGCGCGGACACCACCATCGTAGCAAGCCTTGATGACCTTCTTTGCTACTTCTGCATCCTTGTGGTAGAACACAGGCACCATGCCTGTCTCACCGATTTTTGCCATAACGGCAAGTTTATCGAATTTTGCCATATCGTTATCGTTGTACACGGCCATTGGCATTGCCGCCAGCCAGTGCTTCTACTTCTTCTATTGAAACATGATTGAAATCACCTGGAATGGTGTGCTTCAGAGCCGATGCAGCTACTGCAAACTCCAGAGCCTCGCCTTGCGTAGGCTTGGTGAGCAGGCCGTGGATGAGGCCGCCCGAGAACGAGTCGCCACCGCCCACACGGTCGATGATGGGGTTGATGTCGTAGCGCTTGCTTTGGTAGAACTCCTTACCGTCATAGATGAGTGCCTTCCATCCGTTGTGGGTGGCTGAGAAGCTCTCGCGGAGAGTCGATACCACATACTTGAAGCCGAACTCTTGTGCCATAGCCTTGAAGATTCCTTCATAGCCAGCTGCATCCGTCACACCAGCCTCAACGTCAGCATCGGGCTTGAAACCGAGACACAGTTCTGCGTCCTCTTCGTTGCCGATGCACACGTCCACATACTGCATGAGTGGGCGCATGATGCTGATGGCCTTCTCGCTCGTCCAAAGCTTCTTGCGGAAATTCAAGTCGCACGATACGGTCACGCCATGCTTCTTGGCAGCGATACATGCTTGTCTCAGACACTCAGCCGAGTCATCGCTGATAGCAGGTGTGATGCCCGACCAATGGAACCAGTCGGCACCCTCGAATATCTTGTCAAAATCGAAATCTTCTGGTTTTGCCTCAGCAATAGCAGAGTTGGCACGGTCGTAGATGACTTTCGACGGTCTCATGCTGGCACCTGTCTCTGCATAGTAAAGACCCACGCGGTTGCCACCACGTGCAATAAAGTCGGTGTTTATGCCAAACTTGCGGAGAGCGTTGACGGCAATCTGCCCAATTTCGTGCTTCGGCAATTTGCTCACAAACACGCTTTCGTGCCCGTAGTTGGCCAAGCTGATGCCCACGTTGGCTTCGCCGCCACCTGGAATGATGTTGAATTTCTCTGCCTGAACGAAACGGTAGTTTCCTTCAGGTGAAAGGCGAAGCATGATTTCGCCCATAGTTACAATTTTCGCCATAATAGATTAATAGTGGTTGAAATTTAGGTACAAAGGTAATTCTTTTTTGCGAGAAATGAATCTTTTCTTTTACAAAAAATGTCGTAGAAGTGAAATTTCGTCTATTTTATATTTTTATGTGGCAAAAAAGCCTTACCTTTGCATACATTTTTCCGGCGAGCTTGTCATGCTCATAGCCAAGAGATTTAGGATTCAAAAAGTATTGTTAAGGTAAAATAAGGTATGGAATTTTATTCCAAGATTCGCATTAAGGATATTGCGGAAAGGGCTGGTGTGTCGGTCGGAACCGTCGATCGCATTATTCACGGGCGCGGTAATGTGTCGCCCATCAGCCTCGAACGAGTACAGAAGGTGCTCGATGAAATCAATTTCACCCCCAACCATTATGCTTCGGCACTGGCTTCCCACAGCGTACATCAGTTTGCAGCCATTTTGCCCATGCACGAAGTGGACAGCTATTGGGCACGAGTGGAGAATGGACTTGTGGATGGGGTACGTCGTTTCAATGACTTTAAGATTTCGTTTAAGGTGTTCCGCTACGACCCCTTCAACACCGAATCCTTTAAGCTGGAGTGCCAAAGCTTGCTGGATGCCAATCCCGATACGGTGATTATTGGCCCCATCTTCAATTACAATATCATGGCCAAGTTTACTGCTCAATTGGATGAACGAGGCATCCCCTACGCTTTGCTCGATTCCAATTGGCCAGAATTCAACCATCGCATCTTCTATGGGCAGGACTCCTTACGTAGTGGTGCCTTTTCGGGACATATCATGTCGTTGGCCACCGATGCCAAAACCCAGCAGATAGCCCTTTTCAAAGTAATGGGTGAAGGACGTGTGGCCAGCCGACAGCAGATGGATCGAGAGGTTGGCTTTAGAAAATACATGGAAGAGCATTGTCCGAAGATTGAGATTGTCGATGTCAACCTCTATGTTTATGATAAACAAGGAATGAAGGAAATCATGCGTGAGTTTTTCACCCAGAATCCCAATATCCGTCATGCCCTTTGCTTTAACTCTTCTATCCATATCATTGCAGATTTTCTTCAGACAGAGATGCCCGACCATCCCCATGTCACCTTGTTGGGTTACGACGCGGTGGATGCCAACGTGGAGTGCATCAAGAACGGTTCTGCCGACTTCTTGATTGCGCAGCACCCCCAGTCACAAGGCCTCAACTGTTTCCGCGCCATGTTCAACTCCTGTGTGCTGAAGATGCAGCTTCCTCGCGACCACTATGTCTCTATCGAGTTGCTGACCAAAGAAAACATTGATTATTATAAGGACTGAGTCGGCTGCTGTAAAAGGGATGGCGTGTTTGCCCGAATGGACGAATCGCCCACAAAGAGCATGAAATGATACATACGCTCGTTTCGAGATATGTCATGCCCTCGTGAAGAAATGAGCTGCAACGGGCATACGCCATGTGGCTAATAGAGGAAACAATAAAAGATGCGCTTCGGTAGCACGAAAGCGCATCTTTTTTCAGACTTTATTCTTCGTCGTCGGCGATGTCAAGTTCATCAATATCTTCGATTTGCAGATTGTTCTCATCTGGCTCTTCATCTTCAATTTCCTCATCGTCTTCACCATCTAGCTTTTTCAACTCTTCATCGTCCAAATCCTCATCCTCTTCTTCCAAATCCAAGTCATCGTCTTCAAAATCCTTATCCTCATCATCGTCATCATGTGAACGTTTTCTCCGTTTACGTCGTCCGTCTTCTTCATCCTCAATGCTATAGTCGATGTGGATTTTTTCCACTTTAGGTTTTGGTTTCATGAAAATTCCTTCGAGCCATGTGCCTCGTTCTATTTCCAGCACCTCATAGCCATCCTCTTTTCGACGGTCAATAATACCACCTTCTTTCCGCATAGTCTTGATGGGCATGATGGTGCAATCTACAAAAAATGCTGATTCGATGATGTCTTGGATGGCCAGAGGCAGTCCTTTCCATCCAGTGCCCATATTGTGATTGATAAGCTCCAGCACTTCCCAAGGTTCCAAATGTTGGATGTTCTCCAAGGTTAAGTCTGTCACTTTCTTGATGGGGTGTTTGCGGATAGCAATGGCGTTGTTTCCGTTTTCATCGGGTGTGGAAAAGACCTCATATCCAATGCGTTCCAATTTATTCACCTGTTCAGTGTCTTCACGTTTCAAGTACTGGATGTCGAATACTGTCTTGATGATATTCGTGAAGTGTTTCTCGTTCTCGGCAAATTCATCGCGCTTTTTCTTAGCATCGATAATCATTTGGCTCAGCTCGTTGGACGTAACCGTCCATACGTTGCTTTTGTTGAGGTCGTCGAGCGACAGCTTTGTTTTTTGTTTCATGCTATTTGTAAATAATGTGTATAAGGGTTTGCATTGATTGGCAAATCGAGTGCAAAGGTATGGAAAATTTAGTGGTTGGCAAAACAAAATGTTCTTTTTGTTTTCTCGGCCATGCTTGGAATACTATTTTACCTTTATCTTGGTCGGTTTTGATTCGTTGTGTAGGCGGTCGAGTGCCGTGACCACGTAGGTGGTGCCCCGTTTGGGCGAGGATAGTTCGAGGAAGGCGTTTGGGGTGATGGCGATAATGTGGTCAGCTTTGTCAAGGTCTATCTTCTCTTTTTTCTGGAATTGATAGACGACGAATTGGCGTGCTTTGTCCATCACCTTTTTAGCTTTGGGTGCCTCCCATAAAAGGACAGCACTTTGGGGATGATTGGAATCTATTTGTACCTTACGAGGCTTTTCGGGTGCTTTGTTGTCGATGAACGGCATGAGAGGTTGCAAGGCTGGTGTAGAATGGTAAGTTTGTTGAAGTACACTGCGGTAGTTGCCTGGATTGTTCACTACAGCTGCTGCATACCATTGGCAGGAACCCTGAATGTTGGGAAGGGAACGCTGTAAATTATACTTGGCGTGCATCTGGTGTGAGTTCGGATTGTGTGGATCCACGCCTTTGACGGTGCGTTCTACGTCTTGCCCGATGAAGAGCGGACGTTGACCGCAATAGTCGTTCCACCAATGAAGGAGCACTTCGTAGTCTGCTGCCTTTGTACCGATATTCCAATAGATTTGAGGAATATTGTAGTCAACCCAGCCTTGTTTTGTCCAATAGACAATGTCTGCATAGAGGTCATCGTAGTTTTGTGTACCACTGGTCGCACTTCCAGACTTGTTATTTTTCCCTGTAGTGCTGTTGCGGTAAATTCCGAATGGAGAAATACCGAATTTGCACCAAGGTTTAACGGAACGAACCAAATAATGAAGGTCTCGGATGAGTTGGCTCACATTGTCGCGTCGCCAATCTTCGATGTTGCTGAAGCCTCGTGGATCTGCCTCAAAATAAGGTCTATCAGGCATTGCAAGTCCTGCTACAGGATATGGGTAGAAATAGTCATCCATGTGAATGCCGTCCACATCGTAGTGAGTAAGAATGTCTTCCACCACCATGCAAGTGTAGGTGCGATTCTCCTTGAGTGCAGGGTTAAAAATGTATAGACCATCGTACTCAAACATCCGTCTGGGATAGCGTATTACGGGATGGGTCGGTGCTAGTTCCTTGGTGCCTTTCGTTTTGGCACGATAAGGATTGATCCATGCATGACACTCCATATTGCGTTTGTGGCACTGTTCAACCATCCAAGCTAAGGGGTCCCATCCGTCTGCTGGTGCTACTCCTTGTGTACCTGTTAGATAACGAGACCAAGGCTCATAACTTGACTTATAGAGGGCATCACCTTCTGCACGCACTTGGAAAAGAATGGCATTGATGCCACACTGCTGGAGAACATCCAGTTGCGAAGAGAGCATTTGCCGGATTTGGCTGGGAGATTTCCCTAAATATTGTCCATTGACACACTGAATCCATGCACCTCGGAATTCTCGTTTGGGGTTGGATGCGTGGAGAAAAAAAGGGAGAACGATGAAGAGGATGAGTAAAAATCGTTTCATAAGCATAAGTGATTACAAGAATGGGGTAAGCAAGTTTCCGAACCAGCCTTGGAATTTCTTGCCAGTAGTGCGTGTGCTCCAGTAGCCTTTCTCCATCGGAGTGGATGACTTCAACTGCTCATTAAAAAGCGTTGTAAGCTCCGCCGTGGTTTTCTTGCTGAAAATAACGGTGTTGACTTCATAGTCGCAACGAAGCGAACGGGCATCCATATTGCTGGAACCAACGGTACAGTAGAGGTCATCGACCATCATGATTTTAGTGTGGTGGAAGCCCCCATGGAAAAGGTAAACTTTTGCGCCACGTTTAGCCAGATTGTTGCCCACATAATGGGAGGCTTCGGGAGTGAGAGGAATATCGCTTTTTGCAGAAAGTAAAATCTGTACGTCCACCCCTCGGTTGATGGCATCTTTGAGAGCTTTCCTGACGCGATGGGTTGGGACGAAGTAGGGGTTGATGAGTAACACCTTGTGTTGAGCAGTATTGAGCATCTCTGCAAAAAGGTCGCGGATGGCATCTGCACTGCGGAGAGGGTGGCGGTCTATGATGGCCAATCGCTGATTGTCCTGACTGTTGATATGTGGGGGAAAGTACTTTGCTCCAGAGATATATTCTTTTGTAGCTTTATACCACATTCGGCAGAAAATCTCATGAAGGTCATTAACAGCGGGTCCTTCGATGTGCATGTGCATGTCATGCCAGTCTCCGATTTCGGGGATACCTTCAATGTAATAATCCGCTACGTTCATACCGCCAGTATAGGCTATTTGTCCATCGATGACCACAATCTTTCGATGGTCGCGTGGGATAATGTGGTTCACCCAAGGAAAACGGATAGGGTCAAATTTTACGAGATTGATTCCTAATGAACGGATGGAATCGTGCATCTGTTTGTTGATGGGCTTGTTGTTGGAGGAGTTCCCGAAGGCGTCATAGAGGGCGCGCACTTCAACACCTTCTGCTGCTTTCTGTGCTAACAGATGGAAGAGCAGTCCAGCGATGGAGTCGTTTCGAAAGTTGAAGTATTCGAGGTGAATGAATGACTTGGCATTCTTCACTGCTTCAAACATATCGACGAATTTATCATGTCCTGTCTTCAGCAGTTTCACAGAGTTGCCATCGGTGATGTTGACACCACGTTGACGCAGGTGATACGCCATAATGGTGTCCGAAGTTGTCTGGGCAAGAAGTATCCCAGAGAAGAGTTGTAGGGTAAATATGAGTAAGAGTTTTTTCATCACAAGTTCACTTTTTCTTGTGTGTCTTCTTCACATTTTTCTGTGCATTTTTTACGTAGGCATCCACTTGTTCCGCAATGGCTTTCATGCCTTCGATGGATGGATGACCCGCTTTTTTGTCAATGTCGTGCAAGGCGATAACGGGTACTCCATAATGGTCGCATATTTTGAAGACAGAGGCATCTATTGCATCGGAGAGGTCGCTGTTGAGAATGAAATACATCTCCACGCCGAGGTAACGCTTGGTCATGTAGTCCAGTAACTTTGCTAACGAAGGACGGAATGCTTTTAAGTCGTCGGTCGTCCACCCTTCATATTTGTATTCGCCAACGGGCGATGGTACCCACGAGTCGTTGGTGGCTCCAAAGATGAATATGATGTCTGGATTGCCGAGATTGGGTGCACGAGTGACGAAAGAACGTGGGGTATAGTCTTCTCCCCGATAGCCTGACGAAGAGATAGTGGAACCACTGTATGAGTTGTTCATGCAGAGTTTCCAGTCGTTCTTTTTTAGAAGTTGATGCCACCACGTCTGCTCCACGTTGTCCACATCGTTGTCTTTGATGCGGTGGTCAGTGAAGTACCATGACTCATTGGTCGCAGGGGTAATGTAGCCGACGAAAGTGGAGTAGCTGTCTCCAAAAATGGTTACGGACTTCCGATAATCTTTCTGTGCCCATGCAACACTGAAAGTAATAAGGGAGATAATGAATGCTAAATAAATCTTTTTCATAAGTTTACCAATTGATTGGTTCTATTCCGTTTTGTCGCAAGTATTGGTTGCAGATGCTAAAGTGATGATTCCCGAAGAAACCGCGGTGGGCAGACAGAGGGGAAGGGTGAGCGGAGCGGAGAATGCAGTGTTTCGTTGGGTCGATGAACGAAACTTTGCTTTGTGCATAACTTCCCCAAAGGATGAAAACCACATGCTCTCGCTCTGCGTTGACTAAGCGTATGACGGCATCGGTAAACTCTTCCCATCCACGTTTCTGATGGCTAGCGGCAGCATGGGCACGCACGGTCAAAGTGGCGTTGAGCAGAAGGACACCTTGTTGTGCCCAGCGAGTAAGATTGCCGGATGGCGGAATGGGTGTACCCAAGTCTGTCTGAATCTCTGCGAAGATGTTGCGAAGAGATGGCGGAAAAGGTATTCCGTCATTCACGGAGAAGCAAAGTCCATGTGCTTGACCAGGCTCATGGTAGGGGTCTTGCCCGATGAGCACGACTTTCACGCAGTCCAGTGGGCAGAGATTAAAAGCATTGAAGATGAGCTTGCCTGGAGGATAGCATGTGCCATTGGCATACTCCGTCTTGACAAACTGGATAAGTTGCTCGAAATAGGGCTTGTCGAACTCCGATTGTAGTTTTTCGAGCCACGATGCTTCTATTTGTACCTTAGCCATCTCGTTTAGTGGTTTATACTAAAGCTCAATAAGTTCAGCCTCTTTCCAAGATGCGACAAGTGCCTTTATATCCTTTGCGGCAGTCTCCTTGTCCACTTCGTATTCGTCCAAGAGGATGTTTACCAGTTCATCCTCTGTAAAGTCTTTGCCCATGACCTTGTTCCAAAGCGTGGCAGCCGAATCATTGAGTGTGATGACTTTAGTGAAGTTGATGTTCTCCACTCCGTGAGAGATAATGATGTTTTCGTCGCAGACTTTGCGAAGCTCGAATCCTTTTTTGATTTTCATTGGTTACTATTATAATTAAAAGTTCTTGTTTTTACTAAATCTTTGTGGCAGCTGATGCAGCCACAATAATCGGTAGAGTGCCAGAAGATACCGTCGGATGGGACAGAGTCTTGGCCAAAGCGCTGAATAGATTCTCCAAGTTTTCGAGGTGGAAAGAACGTAAGTCTTTCCTTTCCGATTGACCTTGATTAGCTTGGCTCGAACGTGAGTGATGGGAAATGTTTCCGTGCCAAAGATATTGCCATCGCCCTGCATCGTGACGATTCCCTTTCCCATCTTCACGATTCGGTGGCAGACAAAGTGGCCTTTCGTTACTTCCGCTAGAATGACATCTCCTACAGATAACTTATCTACTTTTCCAAACACCAGTTCATCTCGGCTGTCTTCGATAAATGGACGCATACTGTTGCCTCGTGCATAGATGGTCACCATGTGCCCTTCTTCTATCAGTTCGACAACTTGAGGTAGGAATATGTCGTTTTGTACGGTCAGTTTCTCCATGTTGGGTCTTTATCTTGCCATTGTTTCGTAACTGAGGCGGCAAGCCTCTTCATTCGGAAGATTTTCCAAGAAGTAGGTGGGGACAAGTGCCAGAAGTTTAGCTACCGTGTCGCATGTTCCTACATAGTCACGCCTGTCCCACTTCATGACAGAGCATGATGGAAGGAGTGAAGCAAACCCTTCAATGGTAGATTGCCTATGAATCTTGTTGTAGGGTGCTTGCTTCAGTTGCAAAAAACCACCGATAGGGGCTTCCACATTGCGGTAGCAAGGAGTCTTTCCGCTCCAAGGCGAACCGAACACTCGGGCTATCCCGTCATCGCAAATCCGTACAATCGGATTGTCGTCGTTCATCAAGTCTGTGTTGGGGATATACTTCAACCAGTTGCTTGTATGCGTACTTTTGCCAGTTCCGCTCACACCAAGACATAGATAACCTTTCCCGTCTTTACGCACCACCGATGCGTGCATGAGCACCGTTTGTTTGTCGGCCGAAGCGAAAGCATACATCATCATCAAAGCGTTGTTCAGTCCGAACGTTCGCATATTATTGTCACCGTTCAAACAAACATGTCCGACCGAAAAGTCCGAGGATGCTTGCAGAAGGCTACATTGGTGCTTGTATATGTCGCTGACAACAATTTGGTAAACGAAATTTTTACCTTCCGTTTCTTCGGGTGAATCCATCTGAAGCCTGTACACGCCATGATTGTTGCCACCGCAGTCGAACTGCCCAATTTCTGTTCCTTTTTGTTGAGGACGCCAAGAGTCATCCACATTCAACTCAAAAAGTAAAGGCTCACCTACGGGTGCTTCTTCGAGTTTGAATGGCTCGCTCGATGGAAGCAGTGCGGATGAGTTTTTATCGTCAATGAAGTTGATGCAGTAAATATGTCGTCCTACTCGATAATATGTCTTTGTCATTTTCTGAGTATTTTATATGTTAGATGTAAACTAAAGTCTTCTCTTTTGTTTGTTAGTTCCACACTGCCTTTGCCCAGTCCGTCTGGAGGTAGCTCGTGTTAAAAGAAGAAGAAAGGGAGTTGTATTTGTCTAATGGAAGAAACATCGACGCGCCGCAACATTGTGTATCATCAATGGGATTCTGCATTTGGTTGAAAGCACTGTACCATGATGTGTAGTGTTTGCAGTAGAACACCTTTGCCGCTTCAGATAGCCATTGTGTGTACGCTTCTTCGTTAAGTACAGTTTTTATAATGCCCTGCATGTCGTAGTAGTCGGGAAATTCCGTTCTCCAAGTACCATATTTGAAATAGTTTAGGGTTGTCTCGTAGTTAGCATTCAATAAAGCTTCTTTGTTGTTGGCTATCAATGTCTTCATATAAGTGGCAAATGATGGCAGTGCGCTTGTGTTTACCGAAGAGATAACGATACCGTATGAATTATTGACCGATGAGTAGTTTCTATAATAGTCCGAAACCATCTCTTCGGCATAGTTGTCTGCTTTGAACATGGCGTTCACCATCGTGGCATAATTTGCACCAGGCCCAGGAATTTCGGCAGGTGAACCTATGACGTATTTAGCTGAGTTTCGAAGTTCGTATGCCACTTCCATACTTTGCATAAAGCAAGCATCGAAGAAGATAAAATCTAATTTTCCGAAAGATTCAATGGCATTAGCAATATCTGCCACTTCCATTTGGTTGCCGTTCAAGGATTTAGATGGTGAGTTTTGCCCATTGTCCAAACCGAACGCCCTCCGTTGGCTTTCGCTGTTTCTATCTCCACTGAAAGACGATGGTATCCATCCCGTAGCGTGTGACCATAAAATCAGACCGTAGCTTTCTGCTGGATAATTAATCTTCATATTGTTGAGCATGGTCGCCAATTGAGAAGGGGAGGAAGAATTGACATCTTCCTCGTAAGTATAGACAGGATTCAGTTCTGACAGCGATGTAGCTTCAGTGTTCTTGTCTATTACATAAATGCGTGGCAGTGCTGTGTCGTCAAGATACACTACAATACGGTCGTTATTAGAGAGGTTGTAACTTTTCATTCCTGCCAAAATTTCCCTCACATCTCCGCTTACTTGATATTGCATACTGTTTTCTGCTACCATATAGAACAGGATGGTTCGACTTGCTGCATAAGTTGAGTCGGGTTGGTCTTCTTCGTGATCTTTCGTGCAGGCTGAAAACGAACAGATTGTGACAATACCCCAAAGTATTGCCACAACCATCTTTTGATATTTGCCCAATCGTATAGTGAACCTATTGCTTGTTATCATCATTATGATTGATTATTTGCTTGGCGTTGCTTCTTCTTGTATAGTCGCAGCGTCGAGTGGGTGTTTGAATACGAAACGCTCTTCATCTATCATCACAATCTTTGTGTTGGGGTTATCCAAGTAACGTTTCTTTATCTTGTAAAATTTCTTTGACAGCTTTTTGCGTTTGGCTGAATAGAAAACACATGCGGTCTGTTGCTTCAAATGGAGTTGACCTTCTAAATACTCTTTCAATTGTAAGCTAAACTCAGAGCGATAGGGGAGAAACTTTGTCTTTTTCTCCAACTCTATACGGTCTATTTTGTAAATGTTGGTCACATAAGCAATGGAGTCGCTTAATTGTTGGCTCACACCAAACAGGTATATGGCATTGGTGCTGTTGCCAGAAGAGTCATTGTCTTTTGACTTCTTTTTGGCACAAGCCACAAGTGTCAACATGAGAAAAAGTAGGGTCAAACAGTTACGTCTCATAATTATAAATATGTTCTGTCATCTCCCTTATCCCAAATAGGTCTTCAACAACTTGCTTTTCGAGCTGCTGCGGAGTCTTCGGATGGCTTTTTCTTTGATTTGGCGTACACGTTCACGGGTTAAGTTGAAACGGTCGCCGATTTCTTCTAATGTTTTTTCGGGTTCTCCCAGTCCAAAGAACATCTTGATGATTTCTTTTTCGCGGGTTGTCAAAGTGTCGAGAGCACGTTCAATCTCTTTCTGTAGGGATTCAGTGACCAACGTGCGGTCTGCCGACGGAGAATCGGGGTTGGAAAGGATGTCGAGAAGACTGTTGTCCTCGCCTTCAACAAATGGAGCATCCACACTGATGTGTCGTCCGCTCTGCTTCATGGTGTCAGCCACCTTATCTACTGGCAAATCCAATTGAGCGGCAAGTTCTTCGGGAGAGGGACGACGCTCATTTTCCTGCTCAAACTTTGAAAAAGCTTTTCCTATTTTATTCAGTGAACCTACTTGGTTCAGTGGCAGACGCACAATACGGCTTTGTTCGGCCAATGCTTGGAGGATGCTTTGGCGAATCCACCAAACAGCATAGCTAATAAATTTGAAACCACGGGTCTCATCGAATTTCTCAGCTGCTTTTATCAGACCTAAATTTCCTTCGTTGATTAGGTCGGGAAGGCTTAAGCCTTGATTTTGGTATTGCTTGGCCACCGAAACGACGAATCTCAGGTTGGCACGGGTCAATTTTTCCAATGCACGGCGACCCTCCGTCCCACCTTTCCTGATTTTGGCGGCAAGCTCCACCTCTTCCTCCACTGTGATTAATTCCTCACGACCGATTTCCTGCAAATACTTGTCAAGCGAAGCACTCTCACGGTTCGTGATTGACTTTTGGATTTTAAGTTGTCTCATAAAAAATTTGCAAATTTGGGTGCAAAGATAGTGCTTTTATCTCGAAAATTCAAATCTTTCACATTTTTTATTATGGATGTAAGCCTATTTTGATGTCTGGAACTGATTTATACCGTCTTTGAATGTCAGCATTCTTCCATGAAAAGGGGTGAAATCTTGATGAAATAGCCTTTAGGGGAACTTCGTTGCTGCTATGTATGAGATGTCTCTTTGGCCGCATTCCAGTTAATTCGTCAGCGGCAGTTGAGATGTTATGTGCGCGGCATAGACCTAAGGGAAAAAGGGCGAAGTGTGTTTCGACGTGACCTCGACAGAGGATAAAACGGCTGAAACATTGATTGTTATGGGGTAAAAATGTCTATTTCTTTCGTCAAATAGTGAAAGTGTCGCTGAAAAGTTGTATCTTTGCAAGCGATTTGTGATTTGAAAGTAAAGTAATGAATGTAGTCATTGTAAATTATAATGCGGGAAACATCGGTTCTGTTGTGAATGCCGTGAAGCGTTTGGGCGTGGAGCCTGTACTGACGGACGATGCAGAGCTGATACGTTCGGCTGACCGTGTCATTTTTCCTGGGCAAGGAGAGGCTCGTGGTACGATGGAGCATCTGAAGTCCCGTGGATTGGATAAGGTAATTGTCGATTTGAAGCAACCCGTATTGGGCATTTGTATTGGAATGCAGTTGTTATGCCGTTACAGCGAAGAGCAAGACACTCCATGCTTAGGTGTGTTCGATGTGGATGTGAAGCGTTTTGTTCCCCAACGGCATGAAGACAAGGTGCCGCAAATGGGATGGAACACGATAGAAAACACGGAGTCGCTTTTGTTCAAAGGATTTGACAAACCAGAATTTGTGTATTTCATCCATAGTTTTTATGTTCCAGTGTGCGATTGGACGATTGCTCAGACTGATTACATTCATCCTTATTCTTCCGCCCTCCACCGAGATAATTTTTACGCGACACAGTTTCATCCTGAGAAGAGTGGGGCGGTGGGAGAGAAAATCTTGAAGAACTTTTTTGAAATATGATAGAGATAATTCCTGCGATAGACATTATTGACGGTAAATGCGTGCGCTTGACCAAGGGCGACTATGGCACGAAAAAGGTGTATAACGACGACCCGTTGGAAGTGGCCAAGATGTTTGAAGCACACGGCATACGTCGTTTGCACACGGTGGACTTGGACGGTGCTCGCTCGAACCATATCGTTAATTATAAGGTGATTGAGAAAATAGCCGACCACACAAGCCTTGTGATTGATTTTGGCGGAGGAATCAAGTCTGATGAGGACATTGATATTGCCTTTGCCAGTGGTGCCTCGATGGTGACCATCGGCAGTGTGGCTGTGAAGCGGCCAGAACTGTTCGAGGCGTGGTTGGAGAAGTATAACGATAATAAAATCATTCTCGGTGCCGACGTGAAGAATGGACGCATCAGCATTAACGGTTGGAAAGAAGAGGGAGAGGATGAACTGATGCCATTCCTGCACAGATATGTAAACAAGGGAGTGGACAATGTGCTCTGCACGGACATTAGCAAGGATGGAATGTTGGAAGGCCCCGCCATTCAGCTGTACGAGAAGGTGATGAAGGATTTCCCCAATTTGTATCTGATTGCCAGTGGCGGAGTGAGTTGCATTGAGGACATTGACCGGCTTAACTCGGCGGGTATTCCGGCGGTGGTGTTTGGTAAGGCTATTTATGAGGAACGTATAAAACTGGAGGAACTGGAAAAATATGTTGGCTAAACGCATCATTCCATGCCTTGACATCAAGGACGGGCAGACAGTGAAGGGAACGAACTTCCTCAACCTTCGGCAAGCAGGTGACCCTATTGAGTTGGGTAAACTGTATGGCGAGCAGGGGGCAGACGAATTGGTGTATCTGGACATTACAGCATCGCATGAGGGTCGGAAGACCTTCACGGAACTGGTAAAGCAGATTGCTTTGGAAATTAATATTCCGTTTACGGTGGGGGGAGGTATCAATGAACTGAAGGATGTTGACCGCCTTCTCAATGCTGGTGCCGACAAGGTGAGCATCAATTCGGCAGCTCTGCGCAATCCTGGTTTGATTGACGAAATCGCAAGTCATTTCGGCAGTCAGGTGTGTGTGGTAGCCATTGATGCTAAATGTGAAGATGACATGATGCATGAGAACGGCGACCCACATATTGACGGTGAATGGGTGTGCTATGTGAATGGTGGCAGGGTGCCGACAGAGCGTCGCCTCTTCGACTGGGCACATGAAGTGAACGAACGCGGTGCCGGAGAGATTTTGTTCACGTCGATGAACCACGATGGCGTAAAGCGTGGTTTTGCTGATGTAGCCCTCAGGAGATTGGCAGATACGCTGACCATCCCCGTGATTGCTTCAGGTGGTGCTGGATGCAAGGAGCACTTCCGAGATACCTTCATCAACGGGCACAGCGACGCTGCATTGGCGGCGAGTGTCTTCCACTTCGGCGAAATACCCATTCCCGAGCTGAAGCAGTATCTGCGGAATGAAGGAGTCAATGTGAGGCTCTAAATACATGTACCATTTACCATGTACAATGTACCATTTTTATTGAGACATTGGGGCATTCGCTACCCGCATGGTAAATGATTATATGACAAAATGATAATTGTACATTGTACATGGTAAATTGTACATAAAATAGAATAAAGATGGAAATCGATTTCAAGAAAATGGACGGTTTGGTTCCTGCCATCGTACAGGACGCCAAGACGCTGAAAGTGCTGATGCTCGGCTTTATGAACGAGGAAGCATACAAAAAAACGGTAGAGACAGGTAAGGTGACTTTCTATAGCCGCACACGCAAGACACTCTGGACAAAGGGCGAAACGAGCGGCAATTTCCTCAATGTGGTGGAGATTCTGAACGACTGCGACCAGGACACGTTGCTCATCAAGGCAAACCCTGTGGGGCCCGTATGCCACACGGGTGCAGATACTTGTTGGAACGAGACAAACGACAATCCTATCATGTTCTTGGTGGAACTGCAGCGGTTCATCGAGAAGCGTCATGCCGAAATGCCAGAAGGCAGCTACACGACTTCCCTTTTCAAGGACGGTTGTCACCGTATGGCACAGAAGGTGGGCGAAGAGGCTCTGGAGGCAGTCATCGAGGCTGTGGCCAATAACAACGAACGACTGGTGTACGAGGCTTCCGATATGCTCTACCATCTGATTGTCTTGCTCACGTCGAAAGGTCTAAAGATAGAAGACCTTGCAGCAGAACTGGCTGAACGTCACGACCCCAATTGGCACAAACATTGAACGCATGAAACTGATAGACTATAAGCATGTAAATGTATATCAGGATGCCCAGCTTGTCTTGCAGGACGTGAACTTTCAAGTCGATGAAGGCGAATTTGTTTATGTCATAGGCAAGGTGGGGACAGGGAAAAGTTCTTTCCTCAAGACACTGTATGGGGAAATACCTGTAAAAGAGGGCGAGGCTACGGTGCTCGGCTACGACATGGTGGAGCTTCGCCGTCGCCATCTGCCCGACTTGCGCAAGAAGTTAGGTGTCATCTTTCAAGATTTCCAATTGCTGACCGACCGTAATGTGGAGGCCAACCTGCGTTTTGTGCTGAAAGCTACGGGATGGAAAGACAAGGTGGAAATAGACCAGCGCATCAACGACGTCTTGAACTTGGTGGGCATGGCTACGAAGGGCTACAAGATGCCCTCGGAACTGTCGGGAGGCGAACAGCAGCGCATCGTGATAGCAAGAGCCATCTTGAATCGGCCTAAACTCATTTTGGCTGATGAACCGACGGGCAACCTCGATGCGGAGACGGGCAGGCAGATTACGGAATTGTTGCAACAGATTTGCAAATCGGGCAGCACTGTGATTATGATTACGCACAACCTCCATCTGCTCGAACAGTTCCCTGGGCGGCAGTTCAAGTGCGAGAACCATTGCTTGGTGGAGGTGACTCAAAAGAGAGAAGAAGATTCGACAGAAGAATTAGACTAAGATAACAACACATTATATATTATTATGAAAGTACTCAAGTTTGGCGGAACATCCGTAGGCACTCCTCAGCGAATGAAGGATGTCGTAAAACTCATCACCGATGGCGAACAGAAGATTGTGGTTCTTTCGGCAATGTCGGGCACAACCAATGCACTTGTAGAGATTTCTGACTATCTCTACAAGAAGAATCCAGAAGGTGCAAACGAGACCATCAACTCTTTGGAGCGGAAATACAAGAAGCATGTGGACGAACTTTACTCCACACCCGAAATGAAGCAGAAGACGCTCGATTTCGTCAAGGAGGTCTTTGACTATCTCCGTTCTTTCACGAAAGGCATCTTCACCATGTTCGAAGAGAAAATCATCGTTGGTCAGGGTGAAATCATTTCCACCAACATGGTAACCAACTATTTGGTGGAGCAGGGCTATAATGCAGCACTGATTCCTGCATTGGAGTTTATGCGCACAGACAAAAACTCTGAACCCGACTTGGAGTATATCCGCGAGAAGTTGAAGGTTCAGATAGATGAGAACCCCGGAAAGGAAATCTATATCACTCAAGGCTTTATCTGCCGAAACGCTTACGGCGAAATCGACAACTTGCAACGTGGTGGCTCCGACTACACCGCATCGCTCATCGGTGCAGCTGTGGGGGCTTCGGAGATTCAGATATGGACAGACATCGACGGCATGCACAACAACGACCCACGCTTTGTCGATAAGACTTCGCCCGTCAACCACCTGCACTTCGAGGAAGCAGCCGAGCTGGCCTATTTCGGTGCCAAGATTCTGCACCCCACCTGTGTGCAGCCAGCCAAGTACGCTGGCATCCCCGTGAAGCTACTCAACACCATGGATCCTACGGCTCCTGGCACTATCATCAGCAACGAGACGGAGCACGGCAAGATTAAGGCGGTGGCAGCTAAAGACAACATCACCGCCATCAAGATTACATCGTCCAGAATGTTGTTGGCATACGGCTTCTTGCGCAAGGTGTTCGAGATATTCGAGTCCTACAAGACCTCCATCGACATGATAGCCACCTCCGAAGTGGGTGTCAGCGTGTCCATCGACAACAAGACCTACTTGGACTCCATCGTCAACGAACTGAAGAAGTTTGGCCATGTGCAGGTTGACCAAGACATGTGCATCATCTGTGTGGTGGGCGACCTCGATTCACAGAATGTTGGCTTCGAGAGCAAGGCAACAGAAGCACTCAAGGACATCCCCATCCGCATGATTTCCTACGGAGGGTCAAACCATAACATCTCTTTCCTCATCTCAGCCGACGACAAAAAGAAGGCACTCCAGTCACTTAGCGACCACTTGTTTAATAACTAAATAACGATGAAGATAGAATTACCAGTAGAAAGGTTTGCGGGCATCCGCACGCCTTTCTACTATTATGACACAAACATCCTGCGTCAGACACTCGACGCCATCAACACAGAGACACAGAAGCACGACAACTATTTCGTCCACTATGCCGTAAAGGCCAACGCCAACCTCAAGGTGCTCCACATCATCCGCGAGGCAGGTCTTGGTATCGACTGCGTGTCGGGTGGCGAGATAGAGCAGGTACTCAAAGCTGGTTTCTCTGCCAGCAAAATCGTCTTTGCCGGTGTCGGAAAAAGCGATTGGGAAATAGAATTGGGACTCGACAAAGACATCTTCTGCTTCAACGTGGAGAGCATCCCCGAACTGGAAGTCATCAACGAGATTGCAGCCCGAAAAGGAAAGGTTGCCACCATCTGTTTCCGCATCAATCCCGATGTCGGTGCCCACACCCATGCCCACATCACCACGGGCTTGGCTGAAAACAAGTTCGGCATCGCCATGGAAGACATGGAAAAAGTCATCCATTTGGCACAAGACATGAAGAACGTCCAGTTCAAAGGACTACACTTCCACATTGGCTCACAGATTTTAGAGATGGACGACTTCATCGCCCTTGCCCATCGCATCAACGAATTGCAAGACCGTCTGGAGGCACAGGGCATTCAGTTGGAAATCATTAACGTAGGTGGTGGTCTCGGCATCGACTACGAAGACCCGCAAGCCAACCCCATCCCCAACTTCAAGGACTACTTCGCTGTCTATGCGGAGCATCTCAAAGTGCGTCCACGCCAAACCGTACACTTCGAGTTGGGACGAGCAGTCGTTGCTCAGTGCGGTGCGCTTATCACCAAAGTCAACTATGTGAAGCAAGCCTCAGTGAAGCAATTCGCCATCGTCGATGCAGGCTTCACCGACCTCATCCGTCCCGCCCTCTATGGAGCGCACCACCGCATCGTCAACCTCAACAGCCAAGCATCCGAAGAGAAGTACGACGTGGTAGGTCCCATCTGCGAGTCGAGCGACACCTTCGACAAAGACATCCTTCTGCCCAAGACGCATCGTGGCGACCTGCTAGCCATCCTTTCCGCTGGAGCCTACGGCGAAATCATGGCATCATGCTACAACTGTCGCCCCCTCCCACAAGGCTACACCAGCGAGGAACTCGACTAATCACTTCTCGTTTCTGAACTGCTGTGGCGACATGCCTGTGTAGCGATGGAAGTAGGTGCCGAAGTGGGACTGGTTGGTAAAGTTGAGTCGGTCGGCTACTTGTTTGATGCTGAGGCTGTTGTCACGGAGGAGGAGTTTAGCTTGCTTGATAGTCTCTTCCTTGATGATGTCGTTGGCAGTTTTTCCCGACAGCTTCTTGCAGACGGAGGAGAAGTATTTGGGCGTGATGTGAAGCAGGGCGGCGTACTCGTTCACACTGACGAAGGGCTGTTGTGGGTCTTCGAGCAGGTGGATGAAACGCTCGAAGATGTGTTCAGCCGAGGAATGGGTGGAGGGGGGTAGCACGATGCGGTCGCTCTTCTCCACCATTTCGATAAATTCGTTCATGAATGCAACCAACAGGGCTTTCAGCGATACACTTTTCCGTCGGGATTCGGGTGCATTCAGCTTATCTTTCAGCAAGTCGTAGTACATACACAGACGGCGCATCTCAGCATCGTTGATGTGTACCACATCGTGGTCGGTGGCTATCGTGCGTACCGTCCAATTTAAGTTCACCTCCTTCATCAGCATCTCCACCATCTCTTTCGACACCACGATGCCACGGATTTCCAAGTCCATGCTCATCATCGACTTTTCCAAGATGCTGCTGGGCTTGCACACAAACACGTCCCCCTTCTCAATGCTGATTTCCTCCTCACCCACACAGAGTGACCCGTTTCCTTTCAGAACAATCACCGTCACATACGAATCAATCAGAATCGTTTTTGGTGAATTGGCCAACACCTTCTTGATGTCGCTGACGAGTGCGATGGCGTTGTCTTGGTAGTCAACCTCCACTTTCGGAGGGATGGATGCTAAGTCGATTCGTTCCATTGTTTTTTACGGATGATGCTGCAAAGTTAGGTGTTTTAGGAGAAATAGCAGTGTCTTATTTCACCTTTATGTTGTTTTATAGGTCTTATTGAGTGTTCTGATAGGAGAAATAGAACAACATGGAGGTGTTTTGTTTGTTCTATCTCTCCTGAAAAGGTTGTTACTTTGTAGCCGAAATCAAACAAAAGTAAACTATCAACAGAACAAAAAGATGAAAAAGAGAACATTTTGGATGGCCGCCATGGTGATGGCATTGCTGTCGTCGTGTGGCGGACAGAAAGCGGAGCAGCCCAAGGCTCCCACCAGGGTGAAGACACTGGAGGTGTCGTCTGGTTTGATGGCTCACACCCAGACGTATGTGGGCATGGTGGAGGAATGTGAGGCTACGGCGGTGAGTTTCACGAGTATGGGCGTGGTGAAGCGTGTGTGCGTGGATGAGGGACAGACGGTGAGTCGTGGACAGCTGATTGCCGAGATGGACGACACGCAGGCTCGCAATATGTTGAGCCATGCGCAGGCTCAGATGGCACAGGCGAATGATGCCTACGCACGCATGAAGCAGTTGTACGACCAGAAAGCCTTGGCCGACATCAAGTGGGTGGAGACACAGAGTCAGGTGGCTCAAGCGAAGTCGCAGTTGGACATGGCGAAGAAGAATCTGGCCGATTGCCGTCTGACCGCTCCTGTGAGTGGCATCATTGGACGTAAGCAGATAGGTGCTGGCGAGACCGCTCTCCCTTCTCAGGCCGTGGTGAGCATTCTTGACATTTCGAAGGTGAAGGTGAAAGTGGCTGTGCCGGAGGCAGAAATAGGTGGTATTACAACCAATACGCCTACCCATATCAGGGTGGATGCCATTGACGGTAACTATCAGGGTGGCACCATAGAGAAAGGAGTACAGGCTGATGCCCTCACGCATACATACGATGTGAGAATAGATGTGGCAAACGGTGACCGAAAGTTGCTGCCAGGCATGGTGGCAAGTGTCAGATTTGTCATTGATGATTCACAAGGCGGTGGGGGCAAGTACATTCCTGTGACCTCAGTACAGAAGAAGGCTGACGGCTCTCTGTTTGTCTGGACGGTGGCACAAGACAGTACGGCTCATCGCACGATGGTGAAAATTGGAGGCACCCAAGGAAACAATGTGTCAGTCATTGATGGGTTGAGCGTGGGGCAACGCATTGTGACGGAAGGCTATCAGAAACTAAGCGAAAACACTAAAGTTGTTTTCTGATGTAAGAAGTAAGATGTAAGAAGTATGAAGAATAAGATGGAATGGCTCAAGTGGCCATTGGAACACTACTCAATATCGCTACTCGTTATCGGCATTTTGTTTGTCATGGGCATCTTTGGGATGTATGATATGCCGAAGGATGAGTTTCCACACGCCACGATTCGTCAGGGGGTGGTGATTGCTGTCTATCCAGGTGCCACGAGTGAGGAGGTGGAGCAGCAAGTGGCTCGTCCGCTGGAGCGTTACCTTTTCACGTTTGGGGAGGTGAATCGTGTGAAGACCACTACGACCTCGCAGAATGGCATGTGCATCGTGATGGTGAAACTGAACGATGACGTGAATAACAAGGATGAGGTGTGGAGCAAAATCAAGCATGGGCTGAATGGCTTTAAGGCGCAGTTGCCGTCGGGGGTGCTGGGCATTGTGGTGAACGACGACTTCGGTAACACGTCGGCATTGCTCATCGCCATCGAGAGTGACCAGCGCAGTTACCGTGAACTGAAAGCATATAGCGACGACCTGAGTGACCGCCTGCGTCGTATCCCCTCGGTTGCCAACGTGAAAATGTTTGGTGAACAGAAAGAACAAATCAGTCTTTATATCGACCGTCAGCGTCTGCAAGCCTACGGCATTGGTCAGCAGATGCTCTTTTCTCGCCTTCAGGCTCAGGGCATCACCACCATGAGTGGAGGCATTGACGACGACGACCAGCAAATACCCATCCATGTGGAGGCGCAGGAGAACTCGGAGGAGGAGGTTGCCAATCAGATTATCTTCTCCGACCCTGTCACAGGCAAGGTGGCACGTGTGAGGGATGTGGCTCGTGTGGTCAGGGAGTATGAGCCGATGTCGAGCCGCATTGAGCAGGATGGTCATCCTTGTGTGTTGCTGTCGATGGAGATGACACCAGGCAACAACGTGGTGGAGTATGGTAAGGAGGTGGACAAGGTGCTGGATGCTTTCCGTGCGAACGAACTCCCTGAGGATGTGAAGGTGACGCGCATTGCCGACAAGCCCAAGGTGGTGAGCATGAGCGTGAGCGACTTCCTGCGCGACCTGCTCATCTCAATGGCAATCATCATTTTGGTGATGATGGTGCTGTTCCCGTTGCGCTCGGCCATTGTGGCAGCCATCACCATTCCTCTCAGCACGTTTGTCTCTGTGGCCATCATGTATCTTGCTGGCATCGAACTGAACATCGTGACTTTGGCGGCGCTCATTGTAGTGTTGGGAATGGTGGTAGATAACTCCATCGTGGTGATTGATGGGTATTTGGAATACTTAGGTAAGGGCTATGAACCGAAACGGGCTGCGGTTGATTCTGCCAAGCAGTACTTTATGCCGATGATGCTCGCCACTATCTGCATTTGCACGATTTTCTTTCCCTTCCTCCTCACGATGAAGGGTATGTTCCATGATTGTCTGGAGTCTTTCCCCTGGACCATCACAATTAACCTGATGGTGTCGCTCTTCTTGGCGGTGACGGTGATTCCGTTCTTGGAGGTGCGTCTGATTAAGCCGACCAAGGTGAAGACTGACGGCAACGCCATCACGAAGTGGGTGCAGAGGACATACGACAAGGTGCTTGATTGGACCTTCCGCCACCCATGGGCGACCATCCTTGGAGGTATTGCTGTCATTCTGATTTCCACGCTCATTGCACCGACGCTGAAGATACGTCTGTTCCCCTACGCTGACCGCGACCAGTTTGCGGTGGAGATTTTCTTGCCTGAAGGTAAGGGATTGGCAGAGACGGAGGTGGTGGCTGATTCTGTGCGTCACGTTTTGGAGCAAGATGATGATGTAGTGGGCATCACGGGCTTCATCGGTTGTTCCTCGCCCCGATTCATGGATGCCTACGCGCCTCAGATGGCAGGAAAGAACTATGCACAGTTCATTGTGAACACGACTTCGGACAAGGCGACGCTGGCACTCTTGAAGAAGTATCAGCCCCTGCTGGGTGAGGCTTTCCCTAATGCCTACGTGAAGTTCAAGAGATTGGATTATTTGGAAGTAAACGAACTGGAATACCGCTTCTATGGCGACAACCTCGACTCGCTGCACGTGGTGGCTGAGCGGCTGATGGAACGGATGCGGAAGATGCCAGAACTGGAGTGGGTTCATACCGATTATCTCCAGCCATATCCCATCATCAATGTGGAACTTGACCCTGTCACGTCAGCCCAATTGGGTGTCACTCGCACTACTGCACAACTGGCGCTTAGTGCCACATCCAGCGACTTGCGGGTAGGGCAGATATGGGAGGGTAACTACGAACTTCCCGTTGTGGTGAAGGACGATGCCGACATGACTTTCTCCGACATAGCCAACCTCGGCATTGCATCGCCCACATCAATGGTGTCGGCTGCAGGCTCTCAACTCTCAACTGTTAGCCCTCAACTGTCCACCAACACCACCGTGCCTCTCCGACAAATTGCTGATGTGGCACCTCTGTGGAGCGAGAGTCGCATAGTGCATCGTGGTGGAGAGCGTTGCATCACGGTGGCGGCTCAGTTTGTGCAGGGTGTCTATACCGCTCCAATAGAACAGGAAATAGCCCGCATCATGCAGGAGGAACTCGTGCTGCCACAGGGCGTTCGCAGCGAGGTGGGCGGTGAGATAGAATATGGCGACGAGGCTTTGCCACAGATTTTTGGTGGCATCGCCATCGCCATGGTCATTGTGTTCTTCTTCCTATTGTTCAACTTCAAGAAATATGGCATCACGACCATCTGCATGGCGGCTTTGGCGTTGATGATTCCTGGTGCGCTGATAGGTCTGGGGCTGATGAATCGCGCATTGGGCCTGACCTCTATCTTCGGACTCATCACCCTGATGGGAATGATTATGCGCAACGAGATTCTGATTTTCGAACATGCCATCGACCTCATCCAGCAGCACGTGGCAAAGCATGGCGACTGGACAGTAGATAAGGATGCCTACAACAAGGCTGTGAAACAGGCTGCCTACGAGGCTGGCAAGCGTCGCATGGTGCCCATCTTCCTCACCACTGCCACGACTGCCGTGGGTGTGGTGCCGATGATTATCGCCCAGAGTTCGTTCTGGATGCCCGTGGGAGTCACCATCTTTGCAGGGGGCATCGGCTCGCTCATCATGGTGGTCACCATGCTCCCCGTTGTTTATTGGAAGGTTAGTACAAAATAAGTGAAAAGGGAAAAGTGAAAAATGAAAAAGATTCTATTGACAATATGTGTTTTATGCTCTTGTGGTCTTTCTGCCCAGGAGTACACCTTGGAACAGCTGCAACAGATGGCTGTGGAGAACAACCGTACACTGAAAAATGCACGGCTCAACGTGGAGGCTGCCAAAGCAGACAGAGCCAAGGCTCGCACCAATTTCTTCCCCCAAGTCAGTGCCCATGCCGTCGGCTTCCAAGGCTTCGACGACATCCTGCAAGGCTCCATGCCAGCAGGAGGAAGCACCATGCCCATCTCTTTGGTGAAGAAAGGATTTGTGGGCAGCGTGATGGCCGTGCAACCCCTCTTCCAAGGAGGACAAATCGTCTATGGCAACCAACTGGCAGCCCTTGGGCAGGAAGTCAACCAGCTGCAACTCCAGATGACAGAGAAGGACATCGAACTGCAGGTGGCACAATACTACTGGCAACTCGTCTCCCTGCAAAGCAACGTGGTCACCCTCGACTCGGTGAAGACCCAGCTCGACGAGGTGTATAGGCTCACGAAGCACTATGTCGATGCAGGTGTGACCACCCACAACGACCTTCTGCGTGTGCAGCTGAAACAACAGGAACTGGCCTCCCACCGCCTCGAACTGGAGAACGGCATCAGCATCGTGAAGCTCCTGCTGGCACAGACGGTTGGGGTGGGAGAGGGCATCGACCGCATCCACCCCACTTCCACCTTCCTGTCGCCCTCCCTCCCCGTCACCTATCTGTGTCCAACGGACGAAGCCATCCAGCATCGTGAGGAATGGGCACTTTCTCAAAAGAACGAAGAAGCCAAGCACCTCCAAGTCAAGATGGAACGTGGAAAGCTATTGCCCTCCGTAGCCGTGGGAGTCAACGGCTTCTACCAGACCATCGACCATCACGACCTCACCAACGGCCTCGTGTTCGCCACCCTTTCTGTGCCCATTAGCGACTGGTGGGGCGGCACTCATGCCGTGAGGAAAGCCAAACTCCAGTGTCTGCAAGCCGAGAACGACCGCATGGAGGCACAAGAGAAATTAGAGATAGACCTTCAAGCCGCATGGAACAACCTCGAAGAGGCCTACCAGCAAATCTCCATCGCCAAGGCATCCGTGGAGTCAGCGCAAGAGAACCTGCGTATGCAGCGCATCTTCTACGGAGCAGGCACCACCACCCTGACCGACCTGCTCGATGCCATCAGCCTCCACACCCAAGCCCAGAGCCATTGGGTCTCGGCCTGTGCCACCTACCAGCTGCGTGTGGCTGAGTATCGGAGAAAAAGTATATAAAATCGCACCCGTCGGGTACGGAATGCCGTACACGACGGGTGCGATGAGTCGGAGTCGTCGGGTGCGATTCAGAGGTGACGAGGCTGCCTGTTTTGACGTATCGTCTTTTGTCTTGTTCAATCCCCCCAAATGCTACTTTTAGAAGGAGTCACTTCATCTTCTTCGTCACCACCCACTGTGGTTGACCCTCCATCACGATACTGCTTTACGCTGTAAGCAAGTATATTGTTGATGGCGATATAGAAAACAGCTGTGGATGGCTTATCGTAAGTCTTTTTCATACTTTCTTCTATTTTATTAAACTTGTTCCGAGTAAAATGTTTATGGTGTATTCCCACCCCGCTTCCCAATTGATATCAAGAGGGATGGTGGCACTCGTTTGTGTCTGTCCTGTAAACTCGTAGTTTATTTCCAAATAAGTTCCTGGGATGTCTTTAGCTGTGTGTGACTGCGGAATCATGAATAAGTAGTCGCGTGGATGGTTGTCGACAACTATCAGAGGTTGCTGCTCAGTCGTAGTGAATTCAATATCGCTGTGATTTAGCGTGTAGTCGGAAGAACCGCTGACTTCTTTCCAGCCTTTATCAAAATAATATTTGCCCGATTTGTTGACGTTTTTCAGCACGATACTCTTTACGGTCAGTTTATTGTTACCAAGTTTGGTCTTCACCTTTTCCGACATACTCACGTTGAACGCTACAGCTGCACAGGCATGGTCGAAGGTGAGGGAAACCGTGCCCACTTCACCGCCATGGCCACTGTAGGATGCAGAGGTTTGGGCAACCAGCAGGTCATGCTGTTCGAAGGCATCTTCTGGAACTGCGAAGTTAATATATGGCTTTCCAGTTCCCTCTTCCAGATTGAATTCGCTACAAGAGCCGTTGGTTGTGTAGGCATAAAATGGAACGACGGTGTTATCTTTGATATCATCATCGATAATCCATCCCTTGGGGTCTATCAACCACGTATTATCATCAGTATTCTTCGTTACCGTATACTTATGGGATCCATTGAATATGCCATACATCGTGAACCCATTAAGTGTTGAAGTCGTTGTAATTTCAGCACGTGTTTCTGCTCCACGCACTTTTGCCTCGTTGCTTATCATGGGACGTTCGTTGACTACCACTCTGATATGGCGCACGGGTGCTTCGGGTTGAGTCTCGTTGTCCGACGAGCAGGCTGCCAGTAGTCCTGCCGTCAATAAAATGCTTAATTTAGTTTTCATTATTGTTCTATTTCGTATTCTAATTTATAAGTGAGCGTATCTCCAGCGAGGGTGATAGGTTGAGTTGCTGTGAAGATGCCACCCTGATTTTGGCTATAGTAATAGACTTCACCTTGTTCATTCTGCTTGTAGCCAAAGACGGTGAAGGGGGCTTCGGGGTTTCCTACGCCACGACACTCGTCGCCTACAAATACGGCCACGCGGTCACCCTCGCTCTTTTCTATCTCCGTGCTATCGATGGACGAGAGATTGACGGTGAAAGCGGTCTTCACGGGATACTTCGTGGAGCCGTTGATGAGTGCTGGGGCAAATTCGGTGTCGAAACCTACATTCATTTCGTTACGGAAGGTGTCTTCCCCTTCTAAAACGAAGAGTTGCTTGAGTCCACCGCTGTAGTAGCAGATTTTGTACTTCTCAGTGACGTATGTGTTCCTGCTGTGTATGTTGAACACGAAATACACTTTGGAAGCGGTTCCTGAGCGTTGGGATAGCGCACGACATTCATCGTCCACGAACACGGCCATCAGGTCGGCATCGGTGGAGAATGGCACCAGTTCTTCTTGCAGACGTAGCAGAACTATCATCTTGTTTTCATACATTGCAGGGTCTGGTGCCGTCCACTGTGGAGGCTCCTGGGTGTCGGTCATATCGACTGCCCAGTGAGGGTTCGGACTGGCTTGGAAGGTGGAGGGGACGGTTTGGTTGTTGAAGGTAGGCTTACCGTTGTCGTCGTCGCTTGATGAGCAGCCCCACACTAAGGTGAGGGCTGCCATCGTTGCTATAAAAGATTTATAATTCATCGTTCAAATACTATTTAATTATTTGTTTTTTACCATTAAAGATGTACACGCCCTTGCGCTGTGGCTTGCCTTGCAGCTTGTGGCCAGCGATGGTGTACCAACCATCCTGTTGGGGCAGGTCGCTATGCACGAAGCTGATGGCTGTAGGCGCTGTGGGCGAACCGATGATGGCATTGCTCTCGTAGGACATGACATCGGCTGTGGTGGCGATAATTTCGCCTTCACGCTCGATGGCGAACGACAGCGGAGCTTTCTCCTCACCAGCGATGCTGAGGTAGTAAACCGAATCGATAGCTACGGCCTCGCCACGCAGCTCTCCATCGCTGAAGGCTAATAGGTGGTCGCCCTCCTGCAGTTCGATGCCCTCTATGCTGGCTGCCAGCGACATGTTGTGGGCATAGCTTTGTGGGGTGCGCATCTTTGCCGAAGTGTTTTCGAAGAAGACGCTACCTGGTTCGTAGTAAGGATAGTGGAACGAAGCCGTGCTCTCACTGTTACGGTAGAGCATGTAGCCCTCGCCTGGTTTCATGTACTGTAGTGAGCCAGACCAATAGCCTCCGCCACTGTTCGTCTCGGTGAATACGGCAAACTCTTCGCGGCTCTTCAGTACGTCGTGGTTGCGAGCTATGCCTGTATAGTCGGCCATAGCGGTGGAGACGGGCAGGTTCACCAGCGGTGTGTAACCGATATTGTTCCAGCCATGCTTCACGGGGATGGTGCGTTGGCTCTCTTCCTTCAGTGGGGAGCCAGGAATTTCGGCTGCATCGTAACGTTTCACGTAAACACGATAGCTTCGTTTCGTGGAAATCATCATGCCCTCCATATCGCCGCTCTTGTTGGAAAGCCACATACCCAACTCTTCGTTATAGATGAAGGTGAAGTCGTCGGTGTCGTCTGTCACGATGTCGCCGTCCTGCCAAGAGAACTGGCTGAGCATCTTCAACGGTTCGCGATAGTCCTTGTTGGCTACATTGAACGAAATCCAGTTCCATCCAGGAGAGACAGACAGTTGCTGATAGTAGAGCGACCCAGCTGTCATCATCACGGGCGCATCGACGCTACCCACTACCTCGCTGGCTGCGAAAGTCACCTTGCGGTCAGTCTCTAAGAGCAGAATCTGCCCCGTCTGGTGGTGCCACAGCTTGAAGGTGAGCGACTTGTTCGATTGGGCTTCGTCGTCGAAGATGGTCAAGAAGAGTTGTGTTTGAGACGTGTTGGGGTTATGGCTGATGTAAGCCACACCCATGCAGCGACCCTGGCTGTCGAATGCACCCACCATGTCCTCCTTGTCCGTTACGAGGGCATCGCCGAGGCGCACCTGTCCCACAAGATTCATCGAGAAATGCTTACGTTCTTCATCCACAATCCAGGTCGGCGTTTCGCCGTCCTTGCGGATGGTCAGAGCCAACGGCTCAGCCAGTCCGTTCTCGTCTGTCAGGTAGATGATTTCGTCGTAGGAGCCGACATTCAAGTCCTTGCTGACAGAGAAATGCAGCGTGTGCTCGCCTTGTGGGTCTATCACATCAGTTTCCTTGTCCACGGTTAGCCAACGTGGTAAGTCCTTTACGGTGTATATATGACTGGTGCCGCTGTTGTTCAGCACCTTCACATCGAACATATAATCATCGTCGAACCTACTCCCCATCTCATGGATTTCCTCCGACCTGCTCCTGCACTCCCAACGGAGCGGATTGCGGTCGATGAAGAATTCCACTGTGGCCGGCGAAGCCATGTAGTTTCCGTTCATATCAGGGATGTCCGTCACGGTGACATAGACATTACGTTTGTTGATGCGAGAATCCAGTTCGTCGATGTTCACCAGTAGGCTGTTGTTGCGTCCCACAAAGCTGAAATTCAGGTTGCGCAGTTCCTTGCTGGCTTGCACGTGTGCGCCGTAGGACTGGTCGATGTGCTGCAAGACGTAATCGACAGGCTCCACGAATACAGAATCGTGTTCTTCAGTGGGGTTGCCGTCTTTGTCGTACTTGACAAGGCTGTTGAGCGCGAAGGGACGGAGTTCCAGGTTGTTGTTCAACTGACGTTCCTGATGATTGAAGCCCATGTGGATGAGCAATCCCTTTTCCTGTCCGCTGGGACTCTTGGTGCTGTAGCGTTTCAGCAATGTGTAGGGTAGAGCCTGTGCGAAGAGGGCGATTTCGTCGATGTGTCCGGTGAGGGCATTCTGGCTATGCAGCGTCTTGCTGTCGGCTCCAGCGTTGTGCCATACCATGTTGCCCACGTAGAAGTCGTCGCCCCTCATGCCGCCTAACGTGTCGGTGGCGAAGGATGAACGCAGTTCGCGGTCCACATAGAGGCTGGCCACCTTGTGCGAACGGTCAACGGTCAGCGCGAAGTGGTGCCACCTGTCGTCTGCCCACTGGGTGCCTAACAGAAATTCTCTGCCGTTGGTGCGATACTTCAACTGTCCTGCCTCGAAACCGATGAAGAACTTGTTCACCGCATCGGCATCTGTCTTGCGGCCAGAACCGTTGCTCAGCAGGGCACCTTGTCCACGCTTGTTCGTCTTAAACCAGAACATCAGCGTGTAGTCTTGTTCGGTGCTGCGTTCCATCAACTTGTGGTCTATCTGCATTCCCTTCACAGGCTTCTGTTCGTCGAAGTCCAGACTGAGCGACATGCCTTGTGGCAGTGCCCAATCGGCTCCGTGCAACTCGGCGTTGGCTCCTTGTGCCTTATCTATGGCATAGTTGCTCTCGCCATCGTTCATAGGATAGTAGTTGGCCAGTCCCAATTCGAAGCCTGTCAACAGACGTTTGCCGTAGGTGTTCAGCAGACTCTCCGTCATGGCGCGGTTCCACAGGCGGGCTTCCAACATACGTCCGCTGTAGTGTTTGCGGTCGCTGGTATCGACTTCGTTGGTGGCACCGAAAATGAGTGACCCATAGCCGTTATACACCACGCTGTCGTAGGAACCAATGATGGAGTCGTTGTAGAGCATTGCCTGTTTGTGGTCGTTGTCGAGGATGAGAGCCACGTGTTGCAACATTCCCTTTTTGAGCGTCTTGGTGCTCTCGAACGTGATGCTGTCAATCACGGCTCGCAGATGCCAGTCTTCGGTAATCCACAGTTGCAGACGGCGACCATCGGTACCATGCGAGAAGATGGGCATGGCTACGTTTTTCTCGTCGGGACGCACCATCAAGTCGATGGTCATGTTCTTATTGGCGAAGTTGCGCCGCGCATCGGTTTCAGCATAGCCTGAGCCTGTGAAGAGCAAGGAGGGTTCTTCGGTCAGAGCGGTCTCGTTGGTCTCGCCCACCACTTGGAAGTTTGTGGCTTGTTGCAGGTAGTTGTGCTCGATGGCTTCGGAGAAGTTGAAAATGATGTTCTCTCCTGCACCGACGATGCCATTGATAGGTTCTGGGGTGCCAAAGAGTTGTGGACGGCGTGTATCCTTGATGCCACTGAGCACCTTCGAGTCGTTGGTGATGAAGTTGTTGCCGTTGCGGCAGTAAAGTCTTGCTCTCAAGTCGTAAGCCTTTTCCATGACGGTTCCTTCGCCATAGAACTTGGTGACGATGTTGCCATTCTCCGGAATCATCTCGTGTGTGCCTGTCGCCTGCTTGTAGAGCGTTGAGTCGGCATAGAAGGCGCAGAGGTTCGTCCAGTAGTCGTCGCCACGGGTCGATTCCTTGTACTGGAGTTCGATGTGGTCGAAGTTCTTTTGGTTCTTGTCGAAGCCACTGATGATGATGGGCATGTACCAACCGTGCTGATTGTCGAACGGAGCGTCGGTGTTCATAATCCACTTGTCGCCTGGTGTGGCGATTTCCACGTTGCCAGCCGTGCGTAGGTAGTGTACAGAGAACGATACTTCCTGTACGCATTGTACGTCACCGGGCGAGATGAGTCCTATCTTTAGATTCTCGTAGTCGAAGTCTTCGCCAGCATAAACCTCCAGCGTCTTTTCGTTCACCTTGCCTGGCACGGCTTCTACGGTGATGCCGTTCCTCGACAATGGCAAACCATCGACAATTAACCTTGCACCGTGTGGGTTCGTGGTCTCGTCGTGATAGAGCGTGAAGTATTGCAACGATCCACCGATGGCTTCGGGATGCTCACTCTCGTTGGTCATGTAGAGTTTGAAACGAGCAGGTTCACCCATCGGCACACCGCTGATGCTCTGCTTGTCCATCTTGATGACAGGGTTCTCTATCTTCTTGGTGCGTTCGTCGAGTACGGTGCCATGACGATAGAACAACGTCTTGCGTTCGTTTTCCCACGTGCGGACGGTGGCACCGCCACGAGTGCGATAGAGGAAGCCACGCGGTTTCACCATGTCGTGTACGATGTCTCTTGAGCCTACATCGCGGTCGAGGAAGTATTCCATGTAATCGACATTGTTGAGGAAGTTCTCTTCCACGAACACGTCTGTGCGGCTATCCACTTCGGTGTCGGCACGGGAGTCGATGGGTGTAGCATAATAGACATCGAAGTCGAGGTGTGACTTTTTGTCCATCTTGATGGTGAAGCTTTCTTTGCGGTTGTACTTGGTGGTTTCGTTGTTTTTGGGCGTTACGGCAAAGGCGGCTACGGGGGTGAGGTTGAGACTCCATTTGAGTCCTACGAAGCTGATGTCGTACTCAGAAAGGGGGTTGGTGGTGTTCCTCTCGATGGATTCTACGCTGCTGCCTCCTATGTTCTTGGTGGCGAACATGCTGGCGAGGAATTTTCCTGCTGTGTTGCCGAGGATGGTGAGCATTTCTGCCATGGCAAACCTTGTTCTTTCAATATCTCCATAGTCGTCCTTGTCGGGGTCGGGGTTGGCGAAGTAGTTGTGGGTGAAGTCGGTGGCAAACCAGTTGTAGGAGGTGGTGTTGGAGTATTCGGTGGCGAAGTCTTCGCTGTAGCTGACGGTGCCGCCTCCATCCACCTCGAAGTTCTTCATCTTGTTGGTGGCTTCCAGCTTTTCCCTTTCGTTGCGGGCAATCATGTTGATCCATGTGGACATGGTGTTGCAGATGTCTTTCACCTTGTCTTCCTGCACGGAGCCATCGTCGCCGTTGGGCAGTACGATAATGTAGTTCATCTTGGACTGGTCGGTGTGCTGATGGTCTTTGTTGGTGGTGTTATAGACATAGTTGTTCTTCGCATCCGTGTTGAGTGTGGCGAAATTCTCACTCTTCTTGTCGTTGATGAGTGACAGATAGATGCGCTGACCCAGTGCGTTGGCCAATGCCTCTGCCTCTTCCCTTGTGCCTGTGAACATGAGGTCTTCGCACTCTTTGGCGAGGCTTGGGATGAGTTGCTTGACGATGTACTGCTGGGAGTGTACGAAGGTGGACTCGAGGGTCTGACCATAGCCTAACACTTCGGTTCGCACCAAGTGGAGGGTATCGCCTTGCTGACCGTAGCCACGGGCTATCTCCACCATGCGGCCTGATGCTAAATTGCCTCCATTGACACGGAACACGGAGTCATTGATGGCTTGGATGGCTACAGCAGGACGCACGAATAGGTTGGTCTCCATGCCCATGTAGAGGTCGGCATTGGCTCCCACCATGGTGCTGCCCGTGTCGGTGGAGATGTCCTCGGCTGCTGTGAGTGTGTAGGAGAAGGCGCGTTGGCCTGTGCCAGAGAAGACGATATCGACGCTGGTGTTGAACACTCCTTTGGAATGACCTACTTGACCATAGTTGCCTCCAGTACCTATACCTGCCCAAAGTCCAGTGTAGAAGTCCTGTCCGGAGCCTGCCTTGATGCCGATGCTGACACCTCCCTTCCATGCCATGTCCATCTGGTAGGCCAGTTTGAGGGTGGAGCCTTTGGTGAGTTTGGCTGACGAGCCGCTGCCTGGAGGGTCACGCAGAATATCGACGAGCACGGGTGTGTTGATGCTGAGGATGTCCTTGGCTCCTTGCTTGGCGTACTGGCTGAACACGTAGCCCTTGAGGGGTTCGCCCTCGAAGGTCACGCCATCGCGCTCCAGCGTGAAGGTGACGGTCTGGAGTGCGTCCTTGCCTGTGAGCAGGTAGGGTCGCTGTTCTGCCCGCAGGACATAGTTGCCCTCGCCGTTCTGGTCGAGCGAAAGGGTGTCGCGATGGGTGCCGCTGATGAACCCGTTGCGGATGGTGACAAGGCCTCCGTCGAGCTTCACCACATCCACCGTGTCGCTCTGTACATTATTATTATAATAGTAGCGTTCGACGGCTGAGAGTTGGATGCCATAGCCACGGTCTGTGCTGAACACGGGGTAGGAGAAGGTGTATTTTGTTGTCGTGAATTCCTTCTTCGTCTTAGCATCGGTGGTAGTCACAGGGTAGGCGATGTCGATGGTGTGCTTCTCACCCGTTAGGGTGCGCATGGTGAAGCTCTTCTCGCCGAAGTAGTCGAACTTGTCGAAGCCCACCTGCTTGCGCTCCAACAGCACAGGCGAGCGGTAGATGCGGTTGTACTTGGCGTGATAGACTTCTTCCACTTGCGTGATGTCTTCGCCAGCACGACTTCTCCATTCACCCGTGATGACATCGGTGTGGAGGGTGAGTGAGTCGGTCAGGTCGATGACATCGCTGGTCTTGCCCTCTTGGAACAGGGTGGCATAGCCATCGGCGGTAATCTGCTGAATCTTCCACTTCACCGGAGGCAGTTCCACTTGGTACTCGCCCGTGAGGGAGTCTGGCCACACCTCCATGCGGTGGCGTGTGGTATGAACCCGGGTGTGGTACTCGTTCTTATCCAGTGAGCTGTGTTTCTGATGGATGTAGGTGGTGTCGCGCTCGATGATGGAACGGTGCAGGTTGTCGAATACCAACCATGATGCGTTGTCTCCTTCGAGTGTGAGCACCATCTTCAGGTTGTCACCCAGATTGTTGGTGGAGAGTGAGTTGCCTAACGGCAGTTCTCCTTGTTTCTTGCCACCTGCCACACGACCGATGAGCTTCACACGGGTGTCGTCGTAGAAATAGACTTGTGCCACATCGACACCGAAATAGATGTCGTCTTTCTGGTTGTTCTCGTAATAGAAACCTTCCTGATAGAAATCGTGGCCGTCCATCACGGCTTGGATGGTGTGTGGAGCTTTCAGCATGCGGAAGGAGAACTTGCCTTCGAAGTCGCTCTCCACAGGACCTCTACCCGAACGAACTTCGAGTCCATCGACCATGAAGTGGGCACCGTGTACAGGGATGCTTGTGCCGCGATACATCACGAGACCTGAGAACCTCACGCCTTTGGTGACGGTGAAGGAGTAGTTCTTTTCGTAGTTGGTCTTGTCGTTGAAGGTGACGGGGATGCCATCTTGACAGTTGTCAGCAAGGTCTTCTCTGGACACACCAGTCAGGGTCAGTTGGTAGTTGCCCACTTGTGGCCCCCAGTATTTCAGGCTGTCGATGCTGTAGAAGCCCGATTCGTCGGTGACACACGAACGGCTCAACAAGGGGTCGGCTCCGCTGCCTGATGGCGATGCGGTGACGCGGACGTTGGGGATGCCTGTTCCGTCGGAGAAGCAGACGAAACCTTCCACCTTACCTGTTTGTATGCAGTTTCCTGGCACGATTTCGGTGAACGTGGAGTCTCTGCCCTCGCAGTCGTTGATGGAGCATACCTTATACTGGTAGGTATAGACAGGTGAGACGGTTTTGTCTTCATACTCCAAGTCGCTGAGTTGTGTGTCAACCATTTCCCATTCGCCATCTTCCTCGATAGTGCGACGCCATACCTCGAAGTAATCGACTGTGCCCTCTGTCTTCTGCCACTTCAACAGCACGGACTTTTGTAGGTTCGTCGTTGCTTCCAGCGATGTCGGGTCAATTTTACCTGTGCTCTGGAAGTAGAACTGGTGGTCAGGAGTGCCCACCTTGCAGGTGGTATCGTGCAGAGGGGTGGAGAACGCCATCTGCTTCACGACAGGCGCACCGTTTTTCCAACACCAGTTGTCGGGGGCAGTGTCCGATTGGCTACCCTGTGCTGTACCCATCTTTGTTTTATAGTAACAGTCGGTGAGGCGAATCCCCCCAGTATCGGATGCGTCTCCTGTATTGCGTACAAAGGTGAAGCAACCTTTCTGTGAGGGTTCGATGTCGATGCTGCTTGGGTTGAAATAGCAGTTGTTCAACGAAACGAAAGCTCCGTTCGGACGGTTGGAGATAAAACCACCTATGTTTTGAGTTTTTTTGTTATTGTATGGATTGTCCCATGTAATACATCCGTCGAAGAGACAGTTGTTCATATAAAGGAGGGATGGGCTCTTCATCGAACAAATGAAACTGGATGCGTAGGATTCTTGCATCCCGCTTTTGATGGTGGCAGACACACGGCAGTCTTCGATAAAGACCTTGCCTCCCGTCACGACAGTTGCCAGTGCTGAATAATAACTGTTTTGACCAGAGGTGCGCCCCTTGAGCGTGAGGTGGGCGACAATGGCTCCTTGACCCATATAACGCAGGGGTGCTACATGGGCATTGCCCCAGGTATATTGGATGTCCAACGAATGGCCGTTTCCTTCAAATACGCCCTTGAAGGGCTTGTTCTCGGACGTGGGTATATCCGCTCCCGAACCGAGCGTCACATCATTGATGAGGATGGCGTTCTGCCGTTCGTTGCCACTGTCGATACGACCAATGAATTTATCCCAGTCATTCTGGTTGCGAATTTGTATGTACACTTCGCCTTCTCCCTTTCCGATGGGCGAAGTCTTGCCATCCACCACGATGTTCATCTCATACTTCACACACGAACGGGGCAGTTGCAGCTCCACTTTCTTCGCCCTTCGTTCTGCCTCAGTCAGCACACGGGCGATGCTATCGACTCGCTGCCCGGCACGATTATACAGGAGCATCTCCACACGCATTTCGGCACGGTCGTCCCACACATAGATGACACTATTGCTACTCTTCTTGTACTCCCAGCTCACGTTCACCTTGTGTTCCTCCTCATTGCTCCACGCCGCCTTTGCCCATTCAAGTTCGGGCAACGAAAGCGTAGTGAACTGTGGTTGTGTGTAAGCCGAGGTACAGTTCTTGTCAATGCCCCACAACTGCTGGGTGGCGGCACGAATCACGCGGTATCGCACCAATGGAATGCCTAATTGGGCATCAATCAGTTCTGCTGTTAGCGAAGATACAAGCGTGGAGTCGATGAAAGTGTATGTGGCACTGTCCTGTTCGTACATCACCTGTGCCTGAAGGCTCTGGAAGTCTTCTTCCTTACCTGTCAGTGAACGTTGTATGTCAAACACATCACCGTCCAGTAAGTCCTCTTCTTTGGGGTCGGGAACTTGCCAACTGAGGACGACCGAACCCACACTATCAACCTCCGACTTCAGGAACTTAGGACCATGCACCATGCCTATCGTTCCTATCTTTATCGTCACAGGTCCTGCCACGACAGATGACCAGCTCTTATCGGGAAAGTCATCCTTGTTGAGCGATGTCATCACAATGTTTCCTGTAATTGTGACATTGTGGTGTGCTTCGTTGGCAGGAATGTTGATAAAGGCCGAATAGGAATTTTGCTCCAACGTGATGCGAGGCAAGGTCTTCTTCGTGCCGTGGGCATCCTCATACGTCACTTCCAACCATTCGATAGCATGGTCACTTGCCACGGGGATGCGTATCATGCTGGCATCCTCAGCCTCGGTGCCGGGGAAGGCATCGTAAGCCTCAAACATGATGTCGTCGAACGTGATGGTGCCGAGGTCTTTGTTGCCAGCCTCGTATTTGTGTTGCTTACCGTCACCCACTTCCCACACAGAGGCATCATGCAGAAACAGCGTCATCTTTCTGCCAGCTAAGCGAGAAGGGTAATACCAATCCAGTTCTGCATAACAATTACCGTTACTACTTTCGCGTGAAACCGTGCAATAATACAGAGGGGTAGTGCCCACGTTGTTGAAAGGCTTCGTCCCATCGTCGTTTGTCACATGGATGATTTGCCCGTCGGACTTAGCCAACAGGTTGTGGAATTCTGCCTGAATCCAACTTTTATTCGACGAAGATTCCTCTGCCACCTTCAGGAAATCCACACTTCCCTCAGCATCCTTCAAGCCGAAATAAGCATTCTTCAGCGAACGTTTCGCACTCGCGTCATGCACCAGAATCTTCAGGTGGATACATCCTGGCCCCTTGGAATACCAAGAGAACGCCTGACTGGGGGTGTCAAAAATTCCGTCGGCAGACCATGCTCCTTGTGGGATGACCCACGCCATCATGGTCAGCAGCATAGCCGTCAGCCATGTCCCGACTTTTCGTTTTGATTGTTCTGTGTTCATAGTGTTATCCATATTTTTAAAGTGTTTTGGTAAATTAGTCGGTAATAAGTTAGGTTGCAAAGATACATATATATCTTGATATATAAGCCAACTACAATAAAAAAATTTAATTATTGGAACAAATTATTGTTAATTTTTGGTAATTATTGTTTTTCGAGACACCGAAAGGTGTTGAGAGCAAAACCATATTGATACAGATTGACGATTTAATTGACATGGATTGAGGTGAAAAGACAGAAATAGAGAGTTTTTATTAAAACGTCAATATCCATCAATCTAAACGTCAATCTTATTATATGATTTCGTATAATTTTTTTTGTTTTATAAAGGGAAAAGACCGTACGCTCGTTGCCCCAAAAGCGGTGTGACTCAGACCGGGTAGGTCGGTGTGACTCAGACCGGCACCCTCGGTGTGACTCACACCGTTTTTACACCATCCAGCTAAGACTTTATATCGAACACGAATGACACAAATAAACACGAATGGCCAAGTCCTGCAAGACCTGGCCATTCGTGTCGAATCTTCAATTCTTCAATCTTTCAATTTCTCACTTCCCCAAGATGATGTTCACCAGAGCCGTTACGTCGCTGATGTTCACCGAGCCGTCGTTGTTCACGTCGGCTGTGCCGTTCTCGTCCGTACCCTTGCCAAGG
>CADCDP010000002.1 GCA_902800305.1 uncultured Bacteroidales bacterium | reverse complement strand
TCTCCACCTGATATACAAAAAAAGTGTTCCTCTGTGTTCCTCGGTCCTCTTGTGAAAACTCTGTGTTGAAAAGAATTCAGCAACTTGCGAAACTTGTATCATTTATCATTTATCATTTATCATTTATTTTTTCTTCTACATACTGTCGCCAAGGCTTGTTCAAGTCCAAGAACCGATAGTTGCGAGGTGGTATCTCTTTCGGAATCTCCATGTAGTTCCCATAGAGATGGCGTAGGTAAGCGTCTGGACGTGCCACGCCCATGAATAGAGTCCCCTCGAAGGAGATGGGAACGGGTGTTCCGTAGTTCTCCCTGGGCTGTGCGCCTTTGTCGGGACGGTAGTCGTGGTCAGCCATGAGCGGACTGGTCTTGCAGTCCCACTGGCGCCGCACGTCATCGAGTTTTTTGTGTACAAACTCTGCCTTGAATAGCTTCCTTAACAGCTGGGTGGCGACACATCGAAAGCCCTTGCCGTGCTTGTAAGGGTCGGTGTGGATGAAATAGAGGATTTTCCACCATCTGCGATAACGGAAATAATGGTAACTGCGACTGAGGGAAGGACCAATCATCCCATCCAACGGAAAGACATCGATGGGCAGACCTCCCACAAAATCATAACTGCGGTGCATCATGTAGGTGGAACGGGCATCCTGTACACGGGCAAAGGGATAAGGATAGCCCTTGGTCTGTCCACCGCTCACCAACTCAAAGCCTTCGGGCAACCATTCGTTGGCGTGTGCCAAGAAGATGTCATAGTCTTGACGAGGCATTCCTACATCGGCATCATCGTCCCACGGAATGAAGCCGCCATGACGCACAGCACCCAGCATGGTGCCAGCCAAAAGGTAGTAGGTAAGGTGATGTGTACGGCAAACCTTGTCGATGGCTTTCAGTATCTCCAACAGACGGGCTTGCACCAAACGCGTTTCTTCGTCTATACGGTCACTATGCAGAGCAAGAGCCTGTTCATGGGGATTGTAGTTTGTTTCCATTTGTCAGATAATGTATTTTCGTGATGAGTTTATAATAGTTGTGCCGGATGGTATAATTGTAGATGTTCTCCCATGAGTGTCCTGAACGACAGGGATGGATGGTCACTTGCTGTTTGGGGGCATCGGGATTCATCTGGTCACACAGATGGGCGACGTATTCAAACATGTTGTATTCACCCAACACGCGTTGCTTGCAAGCTGTCAGGACGGGCACGGATTGTTGGTAGCGACGGGCATGGATGGCTGCCTCGATGGTGGCAATGGCTGCGTCGGGGTGACGGATGTCGATGGGTTGGAATGCCTCTTGGGGGAAATAGTCGCTGAGATTGGTGCAACCGTAGTAGAAGGGGAAGGTTTCGGTCAGATAGCAATCGGAAATCTTTTCTGTCCAATAGTAGGGTTGCGACGAATTTTCGATGGCGATGTGATATTGGTAGGGACGGAGCACATCCCACTTGTCCTCGAAGGGACGGAACCCTCTGCCAAAGATGTCGATTTGATGTCCGAAATGTGCTTTGAGTTTCTCCACGAACTTGATACGGTCAACATGCCCACGAGTGAAGGCTTTGTCGCTGGTGATGACGGAGAGCAGTCGGGTCTTTTCGGTAGGGTCGGATGGCTGACACAATGAATCGTAGTCCTTGAAGTAGATGTAGCCACCTTTGCCATCGGGCTTATATCCCACGAACCATGGAAGGATGGCGGGTCCGAAGCGCATATTGGGATGACGCATTTGCGCTTGGCAGGTCACGACCATACCAAACTGACGGATGTAGGGTTGAGGATAAACCAATACGGAACGGGGTTCGGTGGTCAGCAGGATGGTGTTCTCGGGTGCCACACGGCAGGTCTGGTCTTCACGCACTCCCTTGCCCTGCACCACCCAGAAGTCGGCCTCGTCCATGCTATCGTCGAGACAGAACTCATAACGCCCATCCTGCGACAGGAGCCGATGGCCAGGTGTCTGGCGGTGCATGATGGTCGCCAATCCTTCCCGATAGGGCATAAATCTTATTCTCAACATCATTTATCATTTATCATTTATCATTTATTTTCTTTTTCCATAAATGCGTGAATCTTTTACGTCGCACCCAACGCCTGTCGTGCCGTTTCTTGACTTCGCAAGCCATCTCCACGTCTGCGTCTGTCCATTTCCTGTCTGCTGCATAGACTTTCAGAATGAAGCGGTAGATGGGCGTAAGCCACCAGAACAGGGTCAGATTTTCCATACACTGGGCTTTGGGCACTGGGGTGTTGAAGAACTGCATACGGTTGATGTCGATGAGTTGGAAGTGGAAGTGTGCGTCCCGTTCCTGATAGAGCACATTGGTGGGGTTGAGGTCGCGATGCAACACACCGCTTTCATGGAGGGATGCCACAAAATGAGCGTAGGAGATGGCCAAGGCTTCGTCGTAGGGGTCTTGCTCGATGAGTCGGGGCTTGATGGGTTGCCAATCGGTGTAGGCACAGACGTAATAGACCTGAAGAATGAGACCAGCGCGTCGTTCCTCCAGATAGGCCACTTCCTGTGGGGTCAGGAAGTGACGTTCCTTTAAGGCCACGGCATTTTCGTAAGAACGCTGTGCCTTGCTTTTTCGGAAGAAGGTGTAGATGAACATCTTGATGATGTCGTGCCGCTTGTATCGCTTGACCACCAGCTGCTCGCCCCCGACTTGGAAGAGGCGGATTTGGTTGCGCCCATCGTAGAGCAACTTCCCCTGACGGGTGGCAAATAGCTGGGGTATCTGTCGGAGCCATGATGCAAGATGGCGGTAGGAGGGACTCACGACACACTGCACACGCAGTCCCCTTCTGGATTGTTCCTCGGTCGTGGCGGTCACTTGCATGGGATGTGAAGGGTGTTGAGTGCTTCTTCCAATACCACGAAGAAATCCTCGATGTCTGGTTCGTCGATGGTGCCCAGGGCACAAAGACGGAAGGTGTTGGTGGTGCTGATTTTGCCTGGATAGATGGTGAAGCCACGCTCATAGCAGTAGTCATGCACTTTCTCGAAGTCCCAGTTGGGGCTTTCGGGATAGAGGACGGAAACGACAAGTCCTGATTGCCATTCGTGCCTGATGACATCTTTCAGGCCTAAACGCTCGATGCCTCGATGAATGGCGTTGAACACACGGCGATGACGGGCAAACTTCGCTTCTTCCCCCTCGGCAAAATATTCCTTGAGTGCCTGCATGGTGGCATAGATGGTTTGCACGGGTGGTGTGAAGTGCATCTCGCCTGTGCGCTCAAAGAAGTCGTACTGCATATAGAGGTTGCAGTAGTAGGAACGCTTCGGATAGTCTTTCGACTTGCGGATTTCCTCGGTGTTGCCGATGATGAACGAAAGTCCTGTCATGGCCATTAAGCCCTTCTGTGCTGATGCCATACAGAAATCGACGTTGTCTTTCTCGATGTCGAAGGGAATCATGCCCAGCGACGATGTGGTGTCGGTGACGAAAATGGCACCATGCGCATGAGCCAATGCTCCTATCTCTCGAATGGGGTTGAGAATGCCTGTACCTGTCTCGTGATGAGTGGTATAGACGATGTAGATGTCAGGATTGTCGTCCAACGCCTGCTTCACATCGTCTAAGTTCGGACGTTCATACACCGATGATTTCAAATCAATATGGGGCAATCCATAATACTCGCAAACCTCCACAGCACGGGTGCTATAGGCACCATTGTTCACGACCAGCACCTTCTTCCCTGCTGGCAGAAGCGAGTTCAGACAGACATCGATGTTGATGGTGCCAGAGCCACAGAACAGCACGGAGGTGTATTTCTCTTCGGGTGCATGTGCCACTTTCAGCAAGTCGCTACGCAACTGCTTCATCATACCCGCAAACTCTTTCTCACGTGGACAAATGTCAGGCACCACTTGGGCATACTTCACCGTATCGGTTGTCGTTGCTGGTCCTGGATTCAGCAACACGTTTCTTTTAATCTTCTCCATATACATTATTATATTATATATAAGTTTCGGCAGTTTCACTTCTTGGTAGTTTCCAAGGCTTTCGCGAAAGCCACTCCTTAACTCCTCTACTCCTTTGCTCTCTTTGGAGATTGTTTTTGTCTAAGGAGTTTAGGAGTTAAGGAGTTTTGGCGGCTTGTACGCCGAGTCCTCCATAACCACTTGAAATCTCAACTCCCGAAACTTGAGTTATATTATATATGCACGCCTTATAAATAAGGCAAGATATGCTTCTCTGCATAGTCGAGGTCGTCCACATCGTCAATCTCATACCACTTCAAGCCTTCCACTTTGTGTACATACACCTTCATGATTTCCTGAGACATGGTGAGCAACTCATACTCATATCCCAATTTCGGCTGAGTCTCCGCTTTTTTGGCATAGTCCTCACACATGGCACGATAGAACTTGTTGGAGAGTTTGTGAATACCCACCAACTCACCCTTCGCATCCAACGCTGACGCTACCGTAGAACAGCGAGTCAATCGGTTACCCTCACCGTATTCCACGTAATACTGGTCTTGGAACTTCGTCACAGGTGTGATAAGCATGATGTCTGGCTCTGGGCATTCGAGCAGCGACGTGATGGCTCTCTTCTCAAACACCAAATCGCTTTCCAACAGCAAGAAGTCGTCATCGCCAATCACCTCACGACAGTTCCACAATGTGTACATACTGTTCGTCTCAGCATAACGGGGCGAAAACACGCACTCAATCTGCGGATAAAATGCCTTCAGTTCTTCGTACTTCTCTTTCAGATAACCTGTGCCGATGATGATACGTTCGATACCGCAATCGATAAGTGTCTGGATGCTACGTTCCACCATCGACATACCACCACACTCCACAAAGCCCTTTGGCGCCGTTTCTGTCATCTTGCCGAAACGGGTACCCAAGCCTGCTGCCATAATTACTGCCGTCTTCATCGTCTTCTTATGATTTAAGAAAGTTCATCAGCGCATCTTTGTTCTGAATCGGTGTGGTCGTAGGTCGTCCGAGGTCTTTCCGTGCCCCTTTCTTCACCTTCACCTCAATGAGACGTGGACTTTCGCCTTTCTCTTGCAGGGCGGCTTTCAAGTCCTCCATGTTATCAACAGACTTCACAGACTTGTAGCCACATGCCAAAGCAACAGCGGGGATGTTGATGCGCAGTCCCACCGTAGGCTGACCACCCACCGAGTCATGGGCACCGTTGTTGAACACCACATGGGTGTAGTTCTTCACCCCCATATCTCCCACGATACCGAGCGAACCCATGTGCATGATGGTTGCCCCGTCGCCATCAAAACAATAGACAGGTCTTTCAGGCTGTTCCAGCGCAATACCGAGGGCAATCTGCGAAGCATGTCCCATCGAGCCAACCGTCAGGAAGTCACGGTCATGTCCCATGTCATTGTTGGCACGATACTCGAAGAGCTCCCTCGAAATCATGCCCGTGGTCGAAACGATGACAGCATTCTTCTCAATGCTTCCAGCTACCGCCTGAATCGCCTCTTCACGACTCATGCTCAATCCCGATGTAGCTACCGACTGCAATTTGTATTCGTCGAATGTACCCTTCTGAATCACAAAAGCAAAGGCACGTTTCGTTTCCTTCAAATAAGCAATGGCATCGCCGACTTGTTTCTCCAAATCAGCCTCATCTGTTGCCATCACCGTGTTCTTAATGCCCATTGCATCCAAGAGTGGGATGGTCACTTTTCCTTGCTTTACATGCTGGGGCTCATCGTGCTTACCAGGCTCACCACGCCAACCTACCAACAAGAGCACGGGAATGTTATACACATCCTCATCCGTCAGTGACATCAACGGGTTTACAGTGTTACCCAAACCCGAGTTTTGCATATACACCACAGGAATCTGACCAGAAGCCAGATAGTGTCCTGCCGCCAAACCTACTGCAGCACCTTCATTAGCTGCAATGATGTTCTTCTCCTTGGGAGAATTGTCTGTCAAATACGCACAAATGTTCTTCAGCAGCGAGTCGGGCACTCCTGCAAAGAAATCGATGCCAGCCTTCGCCAGCTCCTCTACAAAATATTTAGGTGCAATCATTTTGTTCCAGGTATTAACTCCAATATCTCTTTTATTGGCATACAGAGGTCACGTGCCTCCAGCGCACGGTGGTTCTCCAAGATGGAACGCGCCACCTTCATCATGGCAGGATAAGCAGCACGAAGCATGTGATTAGCATAAATCACGATGTTCACGCCCCACTGCTCGAAATCCTCTGTGCGGAACTGGTCGTAAGTGGTCGGTACAATCACGATGGGCACTTGCGAGTGCTTCTTTCTGAATTCCGAACAGAACTCCTTGATGTCATCACCCGTTTTCTCCTTGCTGTGAATCATCACACCGTCAGCACCTGCCTCCACGTATGCAAAGGCTCTCTCCAAGGCATCTGCCACAGGCTTACCTGCGATAAGGCTTTCCACACGGGCTATAATCATGAAGTCCTTGGTCACCTGTGCATTCTTTCCCGCCTTGATTTTGTTGCAGAAATTCTCGATGGTGTCCTGCGTCTGGATGGCATCCGTTCCAAACAGCGAGTTCTTTTTCAGTCCTATCTTGTCCTCGATGATAACTGCCGAGATACCGTTGCGCTCTAACGTCCTCACTGTGAAGACGAAGTGCTCCAACTTACCTCCCGTGTCACCATCGTAGATAATGGGCTTTGTCGTACATTCCAAGATGTTCGTCAAATCCTGCATACGGGTCGTCAAATCGACTGCTTCGATGTCTGGCTTACCCTTCGACGTAGAATCAGTAAGCGAACTCGACCACATACCGTCGAACGACTCCATCACCCCACCCTGCTCAAACTGCAGATTCTCTATAATCAAACCGCTCAAGCCATCATGCGCCTCCAAAATCCTCACGATAGGTTTCGCCGCAATCAGTCTTCTCAGCGACTTCATACGCACTTCCGGAGTCGTTCCGATGCTCTTGATTTCCTCTGCTAATGCTGATGAATTGATGCCTTGTGTATAAGGAATCTCAATGACCTGACCACCCCATTCCTTCATCGCCTCTATCACAGCCTCTCTGATTTCGCTGTCAGCACCCGTCTTCCAGTCATCGCCATGAATGATGTAGTCGGGCTGGTACTTCTTCAGATTCTCCACATAGCTCCACTCTTCCTGAGGCACAACACAGCTCACCCCCTTGATGTTCTCAATCACCGTCTTTCGCTGCTCGTATGTCAGGTGCGGAATACGTTTATGCGTCGCAATCGCTCTGTCTGTGAACAGCCCAATCATCACGTCGCCATACTTCGCACCTTCATTGATAATGTTGATAAGTCCAGGATGCATGATGTCGCCAATCATACCCAAATATACGGTTTTTGCCATACGTTCTCGCTCGTTTAGTTTAATGATATTCATTTATGTATTTTCGTATAGATAGCCATCAGCCGCGCAGCAAAATCAGCGGCATCAGGACACACCACTTCTATTTTTCGTTCAGGCACGTTGTAGGAATCTATAACCATTCGCTTTACCTCCTCACTCCCCACCACAATACAATCAGCATGATTACAAGCATATTGCCGCTTCATGTCGCGCCACTTAGCCCAACACCATCCATGCCCAGTTGTGTGCATTTCCTTTTCCACATCGTGAATCGTCACCACCGACGCGATGCCCGAATGGAACAATCCCACAGGCATCTCATTACTCAACCCATGGAAAACTTCGATGCCGTCACGCTTCATCTCGTTCACCAAGCCATACGTTCTCCACGCACTGCCTCGCACCACACCCTTCGGCACCACCGTGTGGCAGTTCTTTTTCCCCATGTATGGCAACGTTGTCCCGTTCAGCCTCACCTTTGGCGTGTAGAGCCAATATTCATTGTCGGGGAACTCAGCCGTCAGAATGTCAATCGTCGTCCTGCTGTGGTTTCCCAAGCCCGTGAAGTTGTTGTAGAGACGCTTGGCGTCGAAGCCTATTCGCATTTTACCCTTTTCACTTATCCCTTTTCTTTTTTCACTTTTTATATAATACAGGATTGGTGCTGGGGTCGTTATACATCTTCATCTGCTTATACACCTTCATGTATTTCCTTCCCGCCTCAATGTCCGCAATCAGCTGGTCAATCGCACCCGACAAGTCCTTCTGTTGCTCCAGCAGCACATCCAGTTTCTTCTGGCAGGTAGCACGATGCTCCTCGCTAGCATCAGCACGGTTTACCTGCTCCTTCATGTGGTAGATTTTCAGTGCCAAGATAGACAACCTGTCCACCGCCCAAGCAGGACTCTCCGTATTGATAGTGGCATCCTCCTTCACCTCCACATCCTTGTAGATGGTCAGGAAATAGCTGTCAATCATCTCCACCAAGTCCGTCCTGTCCTGATTGCTCTTGTCGATGCGGCGTTTCAGCGCCAAAGCAGCCACAGGGTCAATCTGAGGGTCACGGATGAGGTCTTCCAGATGCCACTGCACGGTGTCAATCCAATTCTTCACATATAAATAAGCCTCTATCGACCCTTCCTGATACGGATTTTGGATAGGATGGTCAACATCATCATACACATGATAATCGACGATAGACTGCTCAAAAATAGGGTATGCACACTGTGTAAAAGTCATATAAATGCTGTTTTTTGTTAAAAATCGAGTACAAATGTAAATATTTTATGGGAAACCTACAACTAAATAGCAAAAAATGACTAACTTTGACCCCGAAAGAACTAAAAACAGCCTCAAACCTTCCCCAAGCGCACTGCAGATTGATTTCGTTGTCGGTGCCCAAGTTGGAAGCCGCGAGGCTGTTTCCTTAAAAACAAAAACTCAAAAACTTAATAAACTTATGGCAAAAAAAGCACTTCTGATGATTCTCGACGGATGGGGAATCGGCGACAAGAGTAAGGGCGACGTGATTTATCAGACACCTACACCCTACATGGACTATTTGAACGCAAACTATCCACACTCACAGCTTCAAGCTTCTGGCGAAAACGTGGGTCTGCCCGACGGACAAATGGGTAACTCCGAAGTGGGACACCTCAACATCGGAGCAGGACGCATCGTTTACCAAGACTTGGTGAAGATTAACCGCGCTTGTGCCGACAACTCCATCTTGGAGAATCCCGAAATCAAGTCGGCTTACGGCTATGCCAAGGCCAACGGCAAGAGCGTACACCTCATGGGCTTGACCTCCACAGGCGGCGTACACTCCTCCTTCGACCACATCCTGAAACTCATCGACATCGCTAAGGTTTATGGCATCGAGAACTGCTACGTACACTGCTTCATGGACGGACGCGACACCGACCCCAAGTCGGGCAAAGGCTTCATCGCCGACCTCCAAAAGCACATCGACGAAGTGGGCGTGGGAGCCATCGCCTCCATCATCGGACGATTCTATGCCATGGACCGCGACAAGCGTTGGGATCGCATCAAAGTGGCCTACGACCAGCTCGTGCATGGCAAAGGCCGTGAAGTGGCCGACATGGTCGAGGGCGTACAGTCCTGCTACGACTCCCACACCGAGGAGCACAAGAACACCGACGAGTTCATGGAGCCACTCATCAACTGCAACGTCGATGGCCGCATCAAGGAAGGCGACGTAGTCATCTTCTACAACTACCGCAACGACCGCGCTAAGGAGTTGACGATTGTGCTGACACAGAAGGACATGGAAGAGCAGGGCATGAAGACTATTCCAGGACTCCAGTACTACTGCATGACCCCCTACGACGCATCCTTCACAGGCGTGCACATCCTCTTCCCCAAAGAGAACGTAGAAAACACCCTCGGCGAATACATCGCATCGAAGGGTTTGAAGCAGTTGCACACGGCTGAAACAGAGAAATATGCACACGTGACCTTCTTCTTCAACGGAGGCCGTGAGACACCCTTCGAGGGCGAAGACCGCATCCTCGTCAACTCGCCAAAAGTGCCTACTTACGACTTGAAGCCCGAAATGTCTGCCTTCGAAGTGAAGGACAAGCTCGTTGAAGCCATCAAGACCAACCAGTACGACTGGATAGTGGTCAACTTCGCCAACGGCGACATGGTGGGACACACCGGTGTCTATACCGCCATCGAAGCCGCCGTGAAAGCCATCGACCAGTGCGTCAACGAAGTGGTGGAGACAGCCAAGGCCAACGACTACGAAACCATCATTATCGCCGACCACGGCAACGCCGACAACGCCCTCAACCCCGACGGCACACCCAACACGGCACACTCCCTCAACCCCGTGCCCTTCATCTACGTGACCGAAAACAAGAACGCCACCGTGAAAGATGGCGTACTGGCCGACGTAGCCCCCTCCATCCTCCACATCATGGGCTTGGAGCAACCCAAGGAAATGACAGGCCATTGCTTGATTTGCGACTGAGTATCGCAAATCTGGCAATGAGGCGCAGTACTCGGCTGATGCGAGGCAATATTTGGAAAAATCGAAAAAATGTTGTATATTTGCAGCTGAAAAAGGATAGTTAGATGTCGGTTCCCTGGATTCCCTATCCCAAGGAACCGACTTCCAATCGTAAGCTTCGATAGTACAATCGTAAGCTTCGATAGTATAATCGCAACCTTCGATAGTACAATCGTAGGTTGCGATTGGTTTTAGTACTTACACTGACCCAGAGGAGGCAACGTAGCAGAGTCACAAGTGGCAACGGCACTGCCCAAAAGGTGGATGCTGCACAGATTACTTGAAATTGTCCCGAAAAATGGAAAATCCAATCCGTTTCATCCGTCCAATCCGTTGTAGAATGAAATCTATGGGTAGTGCGATTGCGGATGCTGATGGCTTGGCGTTGGCATTTTTTTAAGCTTTTTAAGTTTCTTTTCGTGTGAGCAAGGCTGTTGGTTCGCTGAAAATGCGTAACTTTGCACCCGAAATGGAATGGACTTCTAAAATTTCTCTCCTGAGATCAAGAAGTTGAGCATTTGTGAAATTTACAAAAAGGCTTGTTATGCACAGATATTTGTTTTTTCTGCTTTGCGCCTTGTGTGCTGTGGCCACAAGGGCACAGCTGTCTGGCACGGTGGTGGACGGTAGCACGGGGGAACCGATTCCAGGGGCTACATTGAAATATGTGGGCACGTCGGAGGGACGGGCTTCGGACATAGACGGTCACTTCGTGGTGCCAATTCTGGATAATTACAGTAAGCTGGAGGTGTCGTTTCTTGGCTATAAGACACAGACGGTGACAGTACCGAGGGGCAGGAAGGAGGTTCCGAATCAGCTCATCAAGTTGTACAGCGACGACATCTTGCTGAACGAAGTGGTGGTGAAGAAGTCGAAAATCCGCTATAGCCGCAAGAACAACCCTGCCGTGGAGCTGATGCGTAAGGTGATTGCCAACAAGAGGTTGAGCGACATCAGGGAAAAGGACTTCTACCACTTCGACAAGTATGAGAAGAAGACGTTCTCTTACAACGATGTGAAGGGGTCGAAGGACACGCTGATGGCGGAGATATGTCCTGAGACGGGTAAGCTGATTATCCCCATCATGGTGGACGAGACGGCTTCGGAGGAGAACTACCGCAAGAGTCCGAAGACGGTGAAGACGACGGTGAAGGCGAGGCGCAATGACGGTTTTCAGTCGATGCTTTCATCGGGCGAGATGTTGACAACTTACGTGAAGGACATCTTCACGGATGTAGATATTTACAAGGACAATGTGCGTCTGCTCCAGCATCCGTTCATCAGTCCCATCTCGACGAACGAGGCAATTGGTTTCTACCATTATTATATACAGGACACGGTGATGGTGGACGATGAGAGGTGCATCGACGTGGTGTTTTTGCCAAACAACACGCAGGACTTTGGCTTTGCGGGGCATTTGTTCATCACCGACGATGCACTAAATCAGGTGAAGCGTGCTATCATCAATGTGCCCACCAATTCGGGCGTAAACTATGTGGATAACCTGATGGTCATTCAGGACTTTATGACTTTGCCCACGGGGGAGCGTGTGATGAAAGTGGACAACATGATTGTGGAGCTGAGTGGTCTCTATGGGATGGTTAATTTTCAGTGCCAACGCTATTCGACTTACAGCAACTATAGCTTCGACCCCATCACCGATAAGAAGGCGTTCAAGTCGCCACAGGTGGAGCGTGTGATGGCTGATGCTGATTTCAAGGACTCTACTTACTGGGCTTCCATCCGTCCTGTTCAGCTGACAGAGGCTGAGAATCACCTCGGCAATGGTGTAGATAAAATCAACGACGATTTGGGCGGCTTCTGGAAGTTCTTGCTCACGGCGGTGGTAGAGAACTCGGTGGAGTTGACACCGAAGCCGAACAAGATTGACTTTATTCCGCTGAATGCCATCGTTTCCCACAATGATGTGGATGGATGGCGTTATCAGGGAAGCCTCCAGACGACGGGTAACCTCTCTCCGCACTTGTTCGTGCGTGGCTATGGGGCTTACGGCACGAAGGACGACAAGTGGAAGTATAAGGCGGAGGTGGAATACTCCTTCAACAAGAAGAAGTATATGGCGCATGAGTTCCCTCGCCGCAGCATCAAGGCCAGCTACATGTACGACGACATGTCGCCTGTAGATAAGTATGCCAACACGGTGAAGGACAATGTGTATAGCTCGTTCAAGACCAGCAAGGTTGACCAGATGATGTATGTGAACGACTTCAACCTGAAGTATCAGTATGAGACGGACAACCATATAACGTGGTCAGTGGCACTCGATAACTCGAAGCTTACGCCGACGGGTAAGCTCATCTACATGCGCAACGTGGACGAGACGCTTCTGCCCCACATCAAGACCACCGACGTGAAAGTGGGGTTCCGCTATGCACCACGGGAGACGTTCATTAACAGCAAGCAGCAGCGACTGAACATCAACAACGATGCACCTATCTTCACGCTGTCGCACACGATGGGCATGGATGGCTTCATGGGTGGACAATACAACTACAACATGACGGAGGCTTCGGTCTTCAAGAAGTTCTGGTTGCCTGGGGCATGCGGAAGTATCGAGACATACGTGAAGGGTGGTGTGCAGTGGAACAAGGTGCCTTTCCCTATGCTTTTCACGCCTCAGTCGAACCTCTCCTACTTCGTGCAGTTTGACAGCTGGTCGTTCAATATGCTCCGCAACATGGAGTTCCTCAATGACCGCTATGTATCGCTGCTCGTCAACTGGAACTTCGACGGTAAGATTCTCAACCGTATTCCCTTGCTCAAGAAGCTGAAACTGCGTGAGTACGTCGGCTTCAAGATGCTCTTCGGACATCTGACTGACAAGAACAATCCGTTTGTCAGCACGGGCGACAACGAGCTGTTCCGTTTCCCCACCCGTGACGGTCATCAGACCTCGTTCGTGATGGGCAACAAGCCTTACATGGAGCTGTCGGTCGGCATTAGCAACATCTTCAAGGTTATCACCATTCAGTATGTGCGCCGACTCACCTACACCGACATGCCCGACATCTATGGAGGCGACAAGCTGAAGAAGAACGGCATCCGCTTCGCTGTGGATTTCAAGTTCTAAGTAGGTTACATTATAGACAGCTTAAAGGGGCTTATTCCGCATGGGGTAAGCCCCTTTTTTCGTGCATACGTTCTTCTTTCCCCCATACACACAGTACCTAGCAACAGGCCTATTTTGTTTCTTTCGCTTTTGAAGACGTAACAAAAAGTTTCATTTCCATGCCTTTAGGACTGCGGAAAAACAAATATGAAAGCCTTTGTTACAAAAACAAAACGCCACAAAAACAATATTATATACCTTTGCACCCCGAAAATTGTCCGTGACACATATTTAATAATAACAATCGCTAAAAGGACATCCGAAACCGCATTTCCAAACGATATTTTTATTATCAATTAATCCATATTAAAAACTAAAAAATGAAAAAATTATTACTTTTAGGCATGATGCTCCTCGGTATCGTAGGGGGCATTTCTGATGTGTCGGCAGCAATGACCATCGGGACTAAATTAACAAGTGTAGCTCAGCTTGAAGGAAAAAAATTTGCCATCATCAATGAAGTAGACGGAAAAGCTATTTTCAATTCTATGGATGGCTATGATATGGGGTATGATGTGTACGCCACCGCTTTTACGAAAAGAGGCTTTTTATTCCAGTTGGAAAGTGCTGGAATAGAGAATTGCTATTTTCTCCGTGCCTTGGATGCAGATGGGCAACCTTATGGCGTTTATGGAGAAAAAGCCTACTTCCAATCTCAAAAAAAGGATGATGCAAATTGTTGTTTCTATTTGGATTTAGGTATCGGCACGGGTACGGGTGCTGATGCTGCAAACACCGCGGTTTGGGAGATTCAGTATGTTGCAGACAAAGGATTTACGCTGCTCAATAAAGGCACAGAGAAATACTATAATGACCCAACCAAAGATGCCGGCAGCGACACTCCTGGTTATTTCACATTTTGTGAGTTGGAAAAAGGATCTACCATCAATAAGCTTGACCAAGAAATTACAGATATTAACTATTTGATAGGAGGTGGAAGATTTATAATTGCTAATACCACAGGAACTGCCATTCAATCTTATAAAAGTAGTGAGGCTAATGCTTCAGAAACGTCGGTAGCGGGCATCACATCAGATTTATACTTCTACTTCACTATCGAAGCACTTCCACCCCTTGATGTTGATGGCAATGGAGAAAACGACAATGCTACTTATTATCGTGTTGCCATCCAGAATGCAGACGGAACACCTAAGCCTTCAAACTGGTGGGGAGACAACTATGTAAACCGCATCGGATGGGGTGACCTCTGGTCGACTACCTGTGCAGCCGATAAGGAAAATGGTTATGGTCGTGACGGAGAGTTCAACGCTGTTTGGACTATTACATACGTGGAAGGTTCGGGCTTCACGTTCTACAATCCCAAGAATAATAAATACATGACGCTCTCTAAGACGGTAGATAATGTTACTTATTTGAAACTTTACAAAGAGATTATTGAGGTTCCATACCTGTTAGAAGACCCCAAAATCTTCACATGGGAGGATTTGAATTTTGACGACGAAGTTACTGTAGACAACGAAGCAAGACTTGTTGTAGATTCACGTGCTTGGAGTCAATATTGGAGTACTTCTGCTCATTGGGATCTGCCTGTTGGCGAACACGACCTTTCGGAGTACAAATATCTTGTTATATATTCCACTCGCAATGCAAGTCCCAATAATGCCAGCATTTATGTGAGGGATGGTGAAGGTCATGAAATGCGCGGTGATGGTTATAAGACCTACACTTGGAATGAGGATGGAAATGAACAATCAAAAGGATACCCGAACGTTCCAGATGGAACAGGAATGTGGCTGGATGTATGGACAAACCAGCACATCTCGATTGTAGATTTGGAATGGCTTGCAAATCAAAATAAGTTTGGTGACGGTTCTAATTGTAACTACATCAATACTAAAAATATCACATCTTTTGGCATTGGAGCAACGGACGAAGGAACGTATATCAATTTTGCATATTTGACGAATACGAAGCCAAATCCTCAAGGAGATTATACCCGTGACATTACTGAGTTTAATAAGTTTGGAACAATCTGCCTTCCATACAATGCTGCATGTAGCGGTGCTGAAATTTATGAGATTGCAGGTACAGAAGAAGCAGGCATTTCTCTTAACAGGGTATATGACGTAATGGAAGCAGGAAAGCCCTATTTCTATAAGACGGTAGAATCAAGTATTGGCTATTGGGATAATGGTGTTGCATTCAGACCTGAAGAGAAATTGTATTTCTTCAAAGTTGGTCCTTCCACAGTGAGCGAAGCTGGTGAGAACAACGGTCTTATCGGTACATTCGAGAGCATCGTTGCTCCACAGGGTGACAACTTCTACGTGCTGAGCGGAAACCAACTCTACTACACCACTGGTGCAACTGTGAATGTAGGTGCTAACAAGGCTTACATTGACATGAGCAAGATTGCTGCAAGCGAGGCTAAAGCTGCCGTTACGCTCAACTTCGGTGAAACGACTCGCATTGAGAACATCAAAGCCGCTGAGTTGCTGAAGAACGGTAAGATTTACGACATCTCTGGTCGTGAGGTAAGCCACCCAACTCGTGGTCTTTACATTGTCAATGGTAAAAAAGTTATGATTCAGTAATCGATAAAAACAGATATAGATATGAAAAAGAATTATATTGCACCCGCAATCAAAGAAGAACGCGTTTTCGAAGACGATATATTGGTAGTCATCGGTAGTGGTGGTAGTGCAGCAAGTGCTGGTGTCACCGATGCTGATGCAAGAGAAATTGCCATCATCGAACAAATGAACGCCAACGAGGAACCCACCAACGGCCTGTGGTAATCGCTCCGTTAGGTCGTGAATCCTCGACCTAAGACATCAGAAAGCCCCGGAAGTTGCAAGCAGCACTTTCGGGGCTTTGTATTTCGATTAAGTTTTTAAGTTTTTGTGTTATCGCTTTCAGCTGACAAAGGCGGTATGAGCTTTATCAACCTTTCCGTCTATGTCCACCCTTCTTCGACACCTTGGGAGCCTTACCTGTATGTTTAGCTTTCTTTTTCTTGCTTGACACATCAAGAGAAGCGTAGAAAGGTTCGGGGGATGCTGTGTTGGTGTAGGGCGAATCGATGTGTTCAACCAGCTCGTAGTCAAGCTGTTTGTTGAAGAGATTGGCCGATGCCACCTTGATGCGGACAGCATCGCCTAATGAGAAACGCTGGTGCGTCTGACGACCTATCAAGCAGAAATTCTTGTCGTCGAAAGAGAAAGCCTCGTCACCCAGGAAACGCACAGCAATGAGCCCTTCACAATGGTTCTCGTCAATCTCGGCATAAATACCAAACTCAGTCACGCCGCTGATGTGAGCATCAAACTCCTGTCCGATTTTGTCAGCCATAAATTCCACCTGCTTGTATTTGATGCTGGCACGTTCGGCTGTGGCTGCAAGTTGCTCCATCTGGGAAGAGTGGTCGCACAAATCCTCATACTTCTTCTGGCTAGCAGAAGCTCCACCTTGTTCATAGCGCGTCAAGAGCCGATGCACCATGAGGTCGGGATAACGGCGAATAGGTGAAGTGAAATGCGTGTAATAATCGAAAGCCAAGCCGTAGTGCCCCACGTTGTAGGTGGAGTAGCGAGCTTTCTGCATGGCACGAAGCGAAGCCATCTCAATCAAGTTCTGGATTCGCTGCCCTCTCACGTCACGAAGAAGTTGGTTCAGGCTCTTGGCCATATCAAGCTGACTGCCTTGTGTCAACAGATGGAAACCGAAACGGGATGCCATACCTGCCAGATTGTCGAGTTTGTTGGCATCGGGCTGTTCGTGAATGCGGTAAGGCAGCGTCTTCACCTTCTCACCCTTCTTGACCTTACCCACACTCTCCGCCACCGTCCTGTTGGCCAGCAGCATAAATTCTTCGACGAGTTTGTTGGCATCCTTGGCACTTTTGAAATAGACACGAATGGGCTTTCCCTTTTCGTCAATTTCGAAACGTGGCTCTTCACGGTCAAAGTTGATGGCACCAGCGGCAAAACGCCTCTCACGGAGTTTGTGTGCCATACGGTTCAACGTAATCAACTCGTTCGCATACTCCCCTTTCCGTTGGTTGTCGGGCACAGGAGTGACAGGGAGTTTCGCAGGGTCAATGGGTGTCAGTTGGTTACGGAATGCGTTCAGTTCGGTGTCGGGCAACACTTCCTGAGCAGGAATGGGTTGTGTGGGCATCGACTGACCTTGACGTATCAACTCACACTCGCAAGCCTCACCGTTCTGTTCGAGCAGATACTGCACTTCCTCGTAGGTGTATCGGCGGCAACTCTTGATGATGGTGTGTTTGATGCGGTGACGTAACACTTCGGCTTCCTCATTCATCTCGAAGACAACGGAGAAAGTCAACTTCTCCTCGTTGGGACGAAGCGAACAAAGCTGATTGCAGAGGTGTTCGGGCAGCATCGGAATGGTGCGATCCACCAGATAGATGGAGGTGGCACGCTGTTGTGCCTCTTGGTCGATGACAGAGCCTTCCTTCACATAGTGGCTCACGTCGGCAATATGCACACCCACTTCCCAAAGACCCTCCTTAAGTTTCTTGATGGAAATGGCATCGTCGAAGTCCTTAGCATCCCGAGGGTCGATGGTGATGGTAAAGGTCTCGCGGAAATCTTCTCGCTGAGCCAACTCTTCTTCGGTGATGCCGGCGTCAATCCTGTTAGCTGCAGCCTCCACCTTCTCGGGATATTTATAGGGCAAACCATATTCCGCCAAAATAGCGTGCATTTCGGTATTGTTATCGCCCTCTTCCCCCAACACGTCCACCACCTCGCCGATGGGGTTGCGGGAATTTTGAGGCCAATCCACCACTTTCACCACCACCTTTTCACCATTCTTCGCACCTTTCAGCTTCTCCATCGGAATCAAGATGTCGCTTTGCAAGTGGTTGCTTGGCATGTTCAGAAACGCCACGCTATGTTGCACTTGCAACGTACCCACAAAGGGTTGCGCCGTGCGTTTCAGAATCTCAATCACCGTGCCGTGCAACTTATGGCTACCGCGCTTCTTGGCAAGGATGCTCACTCGCACTCGGTCGCCAGGCAAGGCATGGAGCGTATCTTCATCATAAATGGTGATGCCCACCCCATTGTCGGTATCTACAAAGTTCTTTCCACTTGTTGTCCGCTTGAAGATGCCTTCCACCTGATGGGCATTACCATTAAAGACCAATTCGCCTTCGTAGGTGCGCACGATGTAGCCATCGTCGAGCATCTCGTTCAGAATGTCCACACAGAGCATCCGCAATGGGTGGCTGGTCAAGCCCATCTCACTAAAGATGTTCTTCAAAACCAAGCGTCGTCCCTTATTGCGATTCAAAAAGTCCACCACCATTGTAGTGAGCTCTCGCTTGTTAATACCAGACTTCGAAAGTCCCGATTTTTTCTTACCCATATTGCTATTGTTAGGATTTTGGAGGCAAAGATAAGGAAAATTTCACTTTTTTCCTTACCTTTGCACGAAAATTCACTTTAGCATGAGAATTTTAGTCACAGGAGCAAGCGGTTTTATCGGTAGTTTTCTTTGTGAGGAAGGACTGAAACGCGGTATGGAGACATGGGCAGGAATGCGAGAACATTCGAGCCGTCGGTGGTTGCAACAGGAAAAATTGCACTTTGCCTTTCTCGACATGACCGATGCCGACGTGCTTCGCCGCCAACTTGCGTCGTACAAAGAGAAAATAGGACGATGGGATGTCATCATCCATGCAGCTGGTGCCACCAAATGCTTGCGACGCGAGGATTTCGACAAGAACAATTTCGACTGCACACGCCATCTGGTCAACACCCTCGAAGAACTGGACATGTTGCCTCAACAGTTTCTCTACGTCAGCAGTCTCAGCGTTTTAGGGCCTATCCGCGAAACGCCCAACGCTGATGGCACCTACAACGACATGCTGGCCTCCGACGAGCCTCAACCCAACACAGCATACGGGGAGAGCAAGGTGAAGAGTGAGGCATTTTTGGCAGAAAAGCGCATCAAGACCGATGGACGATTCCACTTCACCATTTTCCGCCCCACTGGAGTGTATGGTCCTCGCGAGAAAGACTATTTCATGATGGCCAAGAGCATCAAACAGCACATCGACTTTGCCGTAGGGTACAAGAAACAAGTAATTACGTTCGTCTATGTACGCGACCTCGTTTCTGCCATCTTCGCTGCCATCGGGAAGGGTGACATCGCCAACGGAAAAGCATATTTCGTGAGCGACGGTCACAACTACTCCAGTCGTGCTTTCAGCGACCTGATACAGAAAGAGTTGGAAGTGAAATGGGTGCTCCACATCAAGGCTCCGCTATGGCTTCTGAAGGTCATCTCGTCGGTGGCAGAAAGCCTATCGAACATCACCCATAAGCCCAGCACATTAAATGGAGACAAATATAAGATTATGTGCCAACGTAATTGGCAATGCGACATCAGCCCCCTCAAGGCTGACCTCGGCTTTACACCCGAATGGCCGTTGGAACGAGGGGTGAAGGAGTGCATGGCGTGGTACAAAGAAAACAAATGGTTATAAGATGACATTCAAAGATTATTTTAAGAAAGAAGACGAAAAGGGACTTTTGAGCATGGAGAGTCTCACGCTGATCTACATGCTGTTCACCACGGTCTTGATAGCCTGCTATTGGAAAAGGCTACCCGACTCCACAGGTATGATGATTACCCGACTCTGTATGTTGGTTGGCATAGGTGTTCTCTATGGGCTTTACCGTTGGCATCCTTGCCGTGCCTTGCGCATCCTGCGAATCGTCCCTCCCATGCTGGGTCTCATCTCTTGGTATCCTGAAACATACGATTTCTGTAGCCAATTACCTTACTTGGATCACGTCTTCGCCCAAATCGACCAAAACCTGTTTGGTTGTCAGCCAGCCTTGGAGTTCAGTAAGATAGTGACCAGCACCTTCTGGAGCGAAGCCTTCAACATGGGCTATTATGCCTACTTCTACATGATGGCGACAACCATCGTTTTCTACCAGTTGTGTCGCTACCCACAGGCAGACCGTGCCGGCTTCATCTTCCTCGGCTCTTTCTTCATCTACTATGTCATCTACGAATTTTTGCCCGTAGCAGGACCACAATATTATTTCTTAGCCATCGGGACAGAGAATGCCGCTTCTGGCGTGTTTCCTGACGTAGGCTATTATTTCCAAACGCACACCGAAATGCTCACTCCCGAGCCGAAGGGCGTGTTCAGCCAACTGGTGCAGTGGGCGCATGAGGCGGGCGAACGTCCTACAGCCGCCTTCCCCAGCAGTCATGTGGGCATGAGCACCGTGACCATGATGCTGGCTTGGCAAACGAAGAACAAATGGCTCTTCTGGCTAATGATGCCCCTCTATCTGCTATTGTGCGCTGCCACAGTCTATATACAAGCCCACTACCTTATCGACTCCATCGCCGGCTTCTTCTCCGCAATACTTTTCTTTTGGATAACAAGCAAGCTTTACAAAGTTTATAGGCTCTATAGTCCCCTATCGTTCCTATAGGCGCCATAGCCACTATAATCCCCTTAAACAACACTTCCCATGACAGTCATTTATCCTTCTCCCATCTTTGGACCCATCCATAGCCGCCGCCTCGGCGTATCGTTAGGCATCAACCTTTTGCCAGGCGATGGCAAATGCTGTTCGTTCGACTGCATCTACTGCGAGTGCGGGTTCAACCACGACTTTGTGCCCCATCAGAAAATGCCCACCCGCGAAGAAGTGCGCCAAGCACTTGAGGCTCAGCTCATCAAGATGCAGCAAGAAGGTCCAACGCCCGATGTATTCACCTTTGCTGGCAATGGCGAACCGACCCTTCATCCCCACTTCCCCGAAATCATCGACGATACCCTTGCCCTGCGTGACCGCTACTTCCCCAATGCCAAAGTGAGCGTCCTAACCAACGCCACCCAAATCCTGCGTCAATCCGTGTTTGATGCCCTTTGCAAGGTGGACAACAACATCTGCAAACTCGACACCATCTCTGCCGATTACATCAACCTTATTGACCGTCCCAACGCCAACTACGACGTGGAGAAAATTATCGAGAAACTCAAGGAATTTGGCGACCGCTGCATCATCCAAACCATGTTCTTGAAGGGTGAGCATGAGGGCAAGTCGGTGGACAATACAGGCGAAACATTCGTACAGCCTTGGTTGAAGGTGGTCAACGAGATACAGCCACGCGAAGTAATGATTTACACCATCGACCGTGAAACCCCTGCTCGCCAACTGAAAAAGGCCGAACCCAAAGTGCTCGATACAATAGGTCAAGCAGTAGAACAGCTCGGCATTCCTTGCAAGGTGGCATACTAAGAAAGAACCCTCTTCACCACTTCAACCACAAGGGGACATCGACCATTTCCTTGTGCCCTATTCCACTTTCGGACACAGACTGTGTTTGTACAAACTTAGGCCAAGATTGTATAAACACAGTCTGTGTCTGTACAAACTCTGGCTGTGTCTGAAGGTCGTATGCGGCTTATGCATGAAGTAGTGTACGGTCTTTGATGAAAGTAGTGTATGGCTACTGTCTGAAGCGATATACGGCCATGAGTGGGGTTGGATAGGAGCCAAGACCTTTTAAGTATATGGAAAAGAGCAAGAACCACCCTGCTTTTCCCTTTTTATACAAAAAAGCGTTACGCAGATTTGTATAATTGAGAATAATTTCTTAGGAAAAAGTTTGTGGTTGTGGGAATTTGTTGTAACTTTGTATCATACAAACTCCATAAATTGCCCATTTAACATGAAAAACTTGGTATTCCTCACGGGTGCAGGTATGTCGGCAGAAAGCGGCATCAGCACCTTCCGCGACAGCGGTGGCCTCTGGGAGAAATATCCCGTAGAGGCTGTGGCCAGCATTCAGGGCTACGAGCGTGACCCCGAACTGGTGCAACAGTTCTACAACGAACGCAGAGCACAACTGAGCAGTGTACAACCTAACGAGGGACACAAACTCGTGGCAAGCCTGGAAGACGACTTCAACGTAACGGTGGTGACTCAGAACGTGGACGACCTGCACGAACGCGCTGGCTCTAAACATATCATCCACTTGCACGGCGAACTGATGAAGGCCACTTCGTCTCGTAACCCCAACGACCCCAACTGCATCGTCACTCTGCCTGAAGACAATCCCGTCATCCACATGGGCGACAAGGCGAAGGACGGCAGTCAACTTCGCCCCTTCATCGTATGGTTCGGTGAAAGTGTGCCCATGATTGAACCCGCCATCGAGGAGGTGGGCAAAGCCGACATCCTCGTGGTCATCGGCACTTCGCTCAACGTTTATCCGGCAGCAGGATTGCTCAACTTCACCAACAGCCATTGCAAAATCTTCCTCATCGACCCCAAGGATGTTCCCTACAACCCAGCTTTGGGCATCCACCATATTATGAAAGGTGCAAGCGAGGGAATGAAAGAACTGTGCGAAATTCTGGCCCAAGAAAAGTGAAAAGTGGCGGCAAATAAGTCTTAATATCCTATAAAATCCGTTAAAATAGGTGTTATCCCTTCGTAGATGCAAAAAATGTTCGTAATTTTGCCGAACATTTGGATGATGGCTTATTGCGAACAATGAAAAAAGCATATATCAAACAGACTCTTTCGAACGTGGCAGTGCTGCTGACGGCACTGCTCGTTTGTGTGTCGTGCATCAAGGACAACGAGACGGAAACGGCACCCGAATGTGCCATCCTTTCTTTCTCGGTGAACAGCATCACCAGTTCGGTCTTGACCAAGAAATACGACCGAGAAGGGAATGCATCCGACACCCTCGTGTCGAAGACAATCCTTGGCAGTGACATCTATTTCAACATCGACCAAGTGAATGGCCGCATCTATAACGTGGACTCGCTGCCCAACTGGACAGACCTGACTCGCGTGGTGCCCAATTTCAGCAGTCGTGGTACGGTGTTCGGACGAGTGGTCAGTGGCGATGACCTCTACTATAGATTGGTATCAGGTTCTGATTCCATCGATTTCAGCAAGCCTGTTGAGCTGATGTGCATCTCAACCGACGGACAAGCCAGCAGGTTTTATACGGTGAAAATCAACAAGCACATGGCAGCCACCGACACATTGGAATGGAAGACCACCTCGTCAAACCTTTCTATCAGCGGTTCGAGCAAAGTGCATGTGACCGATGGAAAGGTGTTTGTCTTTGCCAGCAATGGGAATGGCGAACAAGTGGTGACTTTCGCCAACGAAAACGATGCCACCACTTGGAGCACACCTGCCACAATCCCTGTGGATGGCGGTTCGGTGGTGATGTTCAACAGCCAATTTTATGGGTTAGGCACAGACGGTTACATCTATAGTGCTTCCCCCGACCAACTGGACACTTGGACAAAAGCCTCGGACAAACCGATGAAACGTCTGTTGGCTGCCGACGACTATTTCCTCTATGCGTATGACGGACAGGCCATCATTGGCACGTCTGACCTTCAGACATGGACGGTGCAGGGCACAACCGACCTGGATATGCTGCCCGAGACATCGGTGTGCGCTTATTCTCACGCTTCGAACACGAACAGCAAACTACAAGTGGCTGTGATGACGGGGCTGTCGAGCAACAACCCTGACCACGGAGTGGCATGGTACAAAGTGACATCGTCCGACAGCACCATCAACCAGCCGTGGGCTTACATACAGGTGACACTCGACAACCCTTACGGACTCCCCCACCTTGGCAACCTCAGCACGACCTACTATAATGGTGCATTCTATGCCATCGGCACATCGGATGCGGACAAGTACGAATACCTCTACCGCTCTGACGACAATGGCATCACATGGCATCAGCTAACAGGGAAATACCCCATGCCTGCCAATCTCAATGCAGCCAATGGTGCTACCAGCATCGCAACTGTGGGCACAATGCTTTGGATGATTCAAGAAAACGGGCAGATATGGCAAGGCTCTATTCGATAATCGCCGCCCTGCTCTTCGCCATCGGGGTGAATGCCCAAGAACTGGAGTATGCGCTGGAACTGGGTGCCATGGGAGGTGTAGGCTTCTACATGGGCGACGGCAACTTAGGCGGCTTCTACAAGAACGTGACGGGAGCGGGCGGACTGATGGGGCGATACAACATCAACCCACGTATGTCGCTGAAATTCGACCTCGCCTACGGCAGCATCAAGGGCAATGCGTTAAAAGGCTCCAACAAGTACCCTGCCAAAGAAGGACAAAAATGGGACTTCAACAACTCGCTGGTGGACTTAGGATGCCAATACGAAATCAGCTTCTGGGGCTTCGGTACAGGAAGCAGTTACAAAGGGCACAAGCGCCTTACGCCCTACATCCAAATGGGGTTGGGCTTCACCTACGGCAACGATGCGCTGACCATGAACATACCTGTGGGATTCGGCATCAAGTATAAACTCAAACCACGCTGGAATGTGGGTCTCGACTGGACGATGCGCTTCACCATGAGCGACAAGCTGGACGGCATCGAAGACCCTTACCGCATCCCAAGCGGGTTTATGAAGAACAAGGACAGCTACTCGTGGACAATGTTCTACATCTCCTACGACCTCTGTCCAAAGTATCGTAAGTGCAACAATTAAGGTTAGTTGTTTAGTTAAGACCTAAAAAAAGAAAGACTATGTATAAAGAACAAGTAGATATGACCCGAGTGCCACGCCATGTGGCCATCATCATGGATGGCAACGGACGTTGGGCACAAGCCCGTGGCAAAGAACGTACCTACGGACATCAGGAAGGTGCGGAGCGTGTACACGACATCATGACTGCCGCTGTTAAGCTTGGCATCGACTACCTCACACTTTATACATTCTCGACTGAGAACTGGAACCGTCCCGAAGCTGAGATTGCAGCCTTGATGGCATTGCTGCTCAAGCATCTGGAAGAGGAACTCTTTATGAAGCATAACGCCCGTTTCCGTGTGATTGGCGAAAAAGAACGTCTGCCCAAGGTGGTGCAGGATGCCTGTGACTATCTGGAAAAGCGCACTCAGGAGAACACAGGCACCTGTATGGTACTGGCACTGAGCTACTCCTCAAAGTGGGAAATCACCCATGCCGTGAAGCAGATTGCCAACGAGGTGAAAGCAGGAGAACTGAATACAGAAGACATCACAGAGGAAACCATCAGCCAACATCTGGCCACCAACTTCATGCCCGACCCCGAATTGATGATTCGCACGGGTGGTGAGGAACGGTTGAGCAACTACCTGTTGTGGCAGTGTGCCTATTCGGAGTTTTACTTCACTGACACCTATTGGCCTGACTTCAACGAGGAAGACCTTTGCAAGGCGATTGTGGACTACCAAGGACGCCAACGTCGTTTCGGCAAGACGGGCGAACAGGTGACGAACAAGAAATAACGCTACACATTATATATAAATATACATGAGATTATTAAAAGTCATCATACTTACGTTTTTCACACTGCTGTCTCCACTTGCGACGCTGAAGGCGCAGGAACAGACGAAGCCAACTGTGGTGTACGGACAAGAGCAGAAGTACGAGATTGGCGGCATTGCAGTGGAAGGTGTACAGAACTATGAGGATTACATACTTATCGGTCTGTCGGGACTGACAGTAGGCGAAGTAATTTCCGTGCCAGGCGACGAAATCACGGAGGCGGTGAAGCGATATTGGAAGCATGGGCTTTTCTCGGCTGTGAAGATTGAGGCTGACAGCATTGTGGACGAAAAGGTTTACCTGAAAATCACGCTCGCAACGCGTCCACGCGTGGCACAAATCAACATCAATGGCGTGAAAAAGTCAGAGCACGACGACTTGCAGGAAAAGATGGGCATCGTGAAGGGCAACCAGCTGACTCCCAACATGGTCGATAAGGCCAAAATCGTCATTAAGAAGTACTTCGACGAGAAAGGTTTCAAGAATGCAGAGGTAAACATCGTGCAGCGTGACGACTCTGTTCATGCTGGTCAGCTGGTGGTGGATGTCAACATCGACAAGAAAGAGAAGGTGAAAATCAATCGGGTCTTCATCACAGGAAACAACAATATACCCACTAAGAAGTTCCAAGGAGGCTTGTTCCAAGCAGGCTTGATGAAGAAGACGCACGGAAGGGGCTTCGGAAACTTCATGATGAGTCGAAAGTTTACCGAAAGCAAGTACAACGAGTCCAAGGATAACATTATCGACAAGTATAACGAGTTGGGCTTCCGCGATGCCTACATCTACGCTGACAGCGTGGTGGCAATCGGTGACAATGAGGTGAACCTGTTCCTTCACATTGACGAAGGCGACAAATACTATGTGCGTGACATTCATTGGGTTGGTAACACCATCTACAGCACGGACATTTTGAATCAAGTGCTACAGATGAACCGCGGAGACGTGTATAACAAGAAGCACATTCGGGAACAGCTGCATGAGGATGATCAATCGGTCAGCAACATGTACTACAACGAAGGTTACGTGTTCAACCAAGTGAACGACGTTGAAATGAACGTGGACGGCGACTCCATCGACCTCGAAATCCGTATCTATGAAGGTCAGCAAGCCACCATCAACAAAATCAAGATTTTTGGTAACACCCGTGTCTATGAAGAGGTGGTGCGTCGAGAGTTACTGATGAAGCCAGGCGACCTCTTCTCGATGGATGCCTTCAAGATGACCTATCAATCCATCGCGCAGATGGGACATTTTGACCCTGAAGCCATGAATCCGAACGAATGGATTAAGCCCGACCAGATTAACGGAACCGTTGACTTGAACATCGGGTTGACCCCCAAAGCCAGCGACCAAATTGAGTTCTCGCTCGGATGGGGACAGATGGGTATTATCGGAAAAGTGGGCTTGAAGTTCACGAACTTCTCCGTTCGCAACCTGATTGGGAAGAACCGCAACCATCGTGGCATCATCCCCCAAGGAGACGCACAAGAACTGGAAATCAGCGCATCGACCAACGGTACTTATTACCAACAATACAGCATCTCGTTTGTGGATCCTTGGTTCGGTCGCAAACGTCCCAACCAGCTGTCCGTCAGCGCGTTCTTCTCTCGACAGACAGACATCAGCAGCAACTACTATAATAGTGCCTACTACAACAACTATTACTCGATGTTGTATGGTGCGGGTAACTATAATAGCAGCTACTACAACAACTATTCCAGCTACTACGACCCCGACAAGTACATCGAAATGGTGGGTGTGTCGGTGGGCTTCGGTAAACGTCTCACATGGCCAGACAATCGATTCAGCTTCATGGCACAGTTGGGTTATACGCGCTACATGATGAAAGACTGGGAGTACTTTATCATTCAAAACGGTAACTGCAACGACATCAACTTGACGCTGAGCCTGTCACGTAGCTCCATCGGTAACCCGATGTTCCCACGTAGTGGTTCGGAAATCAGTGGTTCCGTCGCTTTCACCCCTCCCTACTCGCTCTTCGATGGTGTTGACTATAAGGGTATGGCGGGCGACAGAGACTACACCAACGCGAGCTACCAGAAGGACATGAGCCGAAAGCATCGCTGGATTGAGTACCACAAGTGGAAATTCCACTCCAGGCTGTACACGCCACTGGGCAGAGGCCAGAAATGTTTTGTGCTGATGAGTCGCTTTGACTTTGCCATCTTGGGCAACTACAGCAAGTACAAGAAGTCACCTTTCGGCACCTTCTACGTGGGTGGTGACGGTATGTCGGGATACTCTTCCAGCTATTACTCTGAGACCATCGGATTGCGTGGTTACGACAATGGTGCCCTGACCCAAGGCTACAACTATGGTTACGCCTACGACCGCATGACGCTGGAACTTCGTTACCCCCTCATGCTCAACGGTTCCACCAACATCTACGCCCTTGCTTTTGCTGAAGGCGGTAATGCGTGGACAGAAATCAAGAAGTTTAACCCCTTCGACATGAAACGTTCCGCCGGTGTCGGTGTACGTATCTTCCTCCCAATGGTGGGCTTGATGGGTATCGACTGGGCCTACGGCTTCGACAACATCAACGGTTCGAAGAGCTACAGCGGAAGCCAGTTCCACTTTGTGCTCGGACAAGAATTCTGATAACAAAAAACACACAACGTATGAAAAAGCTTTTATTGACCATGACCGTGCTTTTGGCATCCATCGCAGCCAACGCACAGAAATTCGCCCTCGTCGATATGGAGTACATTCTCAAGAATGTGCCAGCTTACGAGCGTGCTAACGAACAGCTCAATCAAGTCTCGAAGAAGTGGGAAGGCGAAGTAGAGGCATTGCTCAACGAAGCAGAAACGCTCTACAAGAAGTATCAGTCGGAATCCGTGTTCCTCTCCGATGCCCAAAAGACCAAGGCAGAAGAAGCCATCATGGCTAAAGAGAAGGAAGCCAGCGACCTGAAGAAGAAGTACTTCGGTAGCGAAGGGGAGCTATACAAAAAGCGTCAAAGCCTTCTCGCTCCCATCCAAGACGAAATCTACAACGCCGTCAAGGACATCTGCGACCAGAAAGGCTATCAGCTTGTCCTCGACCGTGCCTCTGGTGGCAGCATCATCTACGCCTCCCCAAAGATTGACATCAGCGAAGAAGTGCTTCAGAAATTAGGCTACGCCTACTAAGCCTTTAGGCACTATAGTCATTATAGGAACTATAGCCCCCTATCCCCCTATAAACAGAACAACCAACTAAACAACCAACCAACTAAACAACTAAAAAAACAAACAACCAAATAACTAAACAAAAATGAAGACAATTATTTTAGCAATGCTCATGGCACTGCCCATGACCATGTTCGCACAGAAGATTGGACACGTAAACATCGAAGCTGTAGCTCAGGGCATGCCCGAATACGCAGCTCTCCAAACAGAACTCCAGAACCTCGAAAAGCAGTTCCAAGACGAGTTGCAGCGCAAGCAGACCGAAATCCAGACAAAAGCAGATGCTTACGAGAAGGAAAAGGCTACCCTCTCTGAAACCCTTCGCAACTACCGCGAGCAGGAACTCCAGAAGGCCTACGAAGAGTACCAGCAGTTTGGTCAGACAAGCCAGCAAGAGTATCAGAAGGTTTCTTCCACCAAGCAGAACGAAATCATGGAGAAGATTATGAAGGCTGTCGAGGAAGTGGGAGCCGCAGGTGGTTATGCCTACATTCTTCCAGCCAATGGCATTGCCTACATGGGCACCGGAGCCAATGATATCACCGACCAGGTGAAAGCCAAAGTCGGATCTAAATAAAGTTTACAGTTTAAAGGTTAAAGTTTAAAGACCATGCGGCTCGTTTCCGAACACCGCGTCAGCTTCTTTAAACTTTAAACTGTAACCTTTAAACTTTACAAACCTTTATAGAAAACTTATGAAACCTTTATACATCCTCATCGCATTGTTCGCTTGTGTCGGCACGCTGTCGGCACAAGAAACAGTGCAAGATACGGTACAACCCATTTCTGTACATGAACCTCAACAGGTCATCATCCAGCCACAGCACTATGGCTACCTCTCCTACGACGAAGTTCGTCGTGCCATGCCTGAATACGAACAGGCCATGAAGAGCCTCGAAGAACTGAAAAAGACCTACGACGAAGAGATGGCACGTGCGGAGCAAGACTTCTCCAAGAAATTCGCAGAATACCTCGACGGACAGAAGTCTTTCCCCGAAAACATCATGCTCAAGCGTCAGAAGGAACTACAACAGCTGATGGAGCAGAGCATACAGTTCAAGAAAGAAGCACAAGAACTGCTCACCAAAGCAGAGGCAGAACTGATGGAGCCTGTAGATGCACGTCTGAAAGAAGCCATTGCCATCGTGGGCAAGAGCCGCAACTACGCCTATGTGCTCAACACTGATGCCAATGCCTACCCCTACATCAGCGAAGGAGGCGAGGCTGAGAACTGCACCGATGCAGTCTTGAATCAATTAGGCATCAAATAGTCTATACTTTATGGGTTCAATCGGCATCTTCGACTCAGGCTACGGGGGGCTAACCATCCTCGAAGGCATCCGTCACCGTTTGCCGCAATACGATTACATCTACCTCGGAGATAATGCGCGCGCACCTTACGGTACGCGCTCTTTTGATGTAGTGTACGAATTTACCCTCCAAGCCGTCAAGAAGCTCTTCTCGTTAAGTTGTCCTCTCGTCATTCTTGGCTGCAACACCGCCTCCGCCAAAGCCCTGCGTTCCATACAGCAGAATTATCTGCCCGACCATGCCCCCGACCGCCGTGTCTTAGGGGTCATCCGTCCCACAGCCGAAATCGTCGGACAACTTTCCCACACCAAGCACATCGGGGTGCTTGCCACCGAAGGAACCATCAAATCCCAATCTTACAATCTTGAAATCGAGAAACTTCACCCAGGCACCACCGTCGTGGGGCAAGCCTGTCCCATGTGGGTGCCGTTAGTAGAGAACAACGAGTTCGACAAGCCTGGTGCAGACTACTTCGTGAAGGACTCCCTCGACAAGCTCATGGCACAAGACCCCCTCATCGACACCATCATCCTCGGCTGCACTCACTACCCCCTCCTACTTAACAAAATCAATCTCTACCTTCCTCCCCACGTGAAGGTGATTCCGCAAGGCCGATACATAGCGACCAGCCTTGCCGACTATCTCCAACGCCATCCCGAGATGGAACAACGGCTCACGCAAGGTGGCACCTGTCAATACTTCACCAGCGAGTCCTCCACCAAGTTCCGCCAATCCGCCACCCTCTTCCTCCAAGAAGAAATCACAGCACAACGCATCACGTTGGGCGACTGATGGGACATTTCCTCGTCCTTATACCTCGTAAACACATACCACCATCATTGTATAACCATATCCCCACACAACCATGAAACCGAAACAACTCATCATCATCGCTCTCAGTCTCTTTACACTTGTAGCCCATGGGCAGACCTTGAATAAGTTGCAAAAGAAAGAACTAAAAGAGGCTTACAAATACCGTACCGACATCGACAAGGAGGTACAAAAGCAGACGCGCCACTGGAAAGATGGTGTGGGTGTGCTGCATTCCGATTGGATAGAAAGCCTCCAAGGCGAGTCCATTGACCTTCAAGGCAATACCATCACAGCCCCCACCACGGAACACCCTCCTATGAGCCAAGACGAGTCCCTCCGACTGGACAGCATCGACTTTGTCACCAACAAATGGATACAACTCTATCGCAAATATGCCCAAGCAGGGGATTTCAAGAATGCGCACTTCTGCCTCCAGTATTACCACAACCACGAGATGCCTTTTCTCCGCAGTCGCCGTTCCCTGCCAAATTACCTCGTCCTCGCTTACGACATCGATTGCCACGCGGCACTGGAGGAATTTGACATTCTGTCAGATGTCATTAGCGGGAAAATAGAAGGATGGATTCCCACAGGACTCCGACTCTCTCCCAAAAACAACGGATTCATTCCCGATTCCACACTCATTCTCACCCCCAAAGACTCCATCCACCTCGTGCAGATGGCCAATGCCATCAATGTGAGCTATGCTGCCTACATCTTAGCCTATTTAGACTATCAAGCACACGCCAAACATCTTACGGTGGGAAAGGCACTGCTCACGGGCTTGGCCGCCATCGGCGTAGTGGGATTGGTGGGAGTGACCCTCGTTCTCGATGTAATCACTGAAGGAGATGCTGAATGGACAAGCGGATTGTTTCAATTCTTTTCCGACATAAACGGTGGAGGCAGAAAAAACACGAATATGGGGCAAGAAGCGCTACCCAAATCAAAAAAAGCCCATCCCGAACGCATCCGAAACAGTGGTCCCACTGATTGGTACAAGTAACCCATACGCTCGGCACCTCAAAAGCGGTGTGACTCAGACCGGGTATGCCGGTGTGAGTCACACCGCCACCCTCGGTCTGAGTCACACCGTTTTTGAGGCATCGGAAGCACCTCTCCACCCCTCTCCTTTCAAGCCTTGACGAAAAGACGGAATGAGACAAACACACAGGGGGCCGCCACAACGATTGGTTGTGGCGGCCCCCTGTGTGTCGGGATGACGTGACTCGAACACGCGACCCCTACGTCCCGAACGTAGTGCGCTACCAACTGCGCTACATCCCGATTACTTCAATTGATGTGTGAAAAGATGCTCTTTTCTTTCGAGGTGCAAAGGTAAGGATTTTTCTACAAACAAAGAAGAGTTGCAAACCAAATGTTGCAACTCGTTCTTAATTTTTGCTCTTTTTCTGACATTTTGTGATAATAAATTTAAAAAATTCAGAAATAAGGCACTTTAGGCTTGGCATAAAGAGGAGAAATGCGTACCTTTGTATCAACATAGGGCATGATGTGCCCGTATGTGGTAAAAAGAGATTCATTTATTTAATTTTATAAACAAAAGTACTATGGCATTAGATTTGACAAAGTATGGCATCACTGGCAGCTCAGTGATTGCGCACAATCCTTCTTACGAGGAGCTTTACAAGGCTGAAGTTGACCCATCTCTCGAAGGTTACGAGAAGGGTAAGGAAACTGAACTTGGTGCAGTGAACGTGATGACTGGTATCTTCACGGGTCGTTCTCCTAAGGATAAGTACATCGTTGACAACGACGAAAGCCACAACAACGTGTGGTGGACTTCTGACGCTTACAAGAACGACAATCACCCCATGACTGAGGATGTTTGGGCTCAAGTGAAGGACATCGCCATCAAGGAGCTTTCTAACAAGCAGCTCTATGTGGTTGACGCATTCTGTGGTGCTAACGAGGCCACTCGTCTGGCTGTGCGCTTCATCGTGGAAGTAGCTTGGCAGGCACACTTCATCAAGAACATGTTCATCCAGCCAACTGAGGCTGAACTCGCAAACTTCGAGCCTAACTTCGTTATCTTCAACGCTTCTAAGGCTAAGGTGGAGAACTACAAGGAGCTGGGTCTGAACTCTGACACTTGTGTGGCATTCAACACGAAGAGCCGCGAGCAGGTCATCATCAACACTTGGTATGGTGGTGAGATGAAGAAGGGTATGTTCTCTATGCAGAACTACTACCTCCCACTCCAGGGCATCGCTTCTATGCACTGCTCTGCTAACACCGATATGGAAGGTAAGAACACAGCTATCTTCTTCGGTCTCTCTGGTACAGGTAAGACCACTCTCTCTACCGATCCGAAGCGTCTCCTCATCGGTGACGACGAGCACGGATGGGACGATGAGGGCGTGTTCAACCTCGAAGGTGGTTGCTACGCTAAGGTCATCAACCTCTCTAAGGAGAATGAGCCTGACATCTACGGCGCTATCAAACGTGACGCTCTCTTGGAGAACGTGACTGTGGCTGAGGACGGCAAGATTGACTTCGCAGACAAGAGCGTGACTGAGAACACTCGCGTTTCTTATCCTATCGACCACATCAACAACATCGTGAAGAAGGTGGCTGGTAAGAGCGCAGGTCCTGCTGCTAAGAATGTTATCTTCCTCTCTGCTGACGCATTCGGCGTGCTGCCTCCAGTGTCTATCCTCACTCCTGAGCAGACTCAGTACTACTTCCTCTCTGGCTTCACTGCAAAGCTCGCAGGTACAGAGCGTGGCATCACTGAGCCAACTCCAACCTTCTCTGCTTGCTTCGGTCAGGCATTCCTCGAGCTGCACCCAACAAAGTACGCTGAGGAACTCGTGAAGAAGATGCAGAAGAGCGGTGCTAAGGCTTACCTCGTAAACACTGGTTGGAACGGCACGGGTAAGCGTATCTCTATCCCAGACACTCGTGGTATCATCGACGCCATCCTTGACGGTTCTATCCTCAAGGCTGAGACCAAGAAGATTCCATTCTTCGACTTCGAGGTACCAACATCTCTGCCAAACGTGAACCCAGCTATCCTCGACCCACGCGACACTTACGCTGACGTGAAGACTTGGGAAGAGAAGGCTAAGGACCTCGCTGGTCGCTTCATCAAGAACTTCAACAAGTACACTACCAACGAAGCTGGTAAGGCTCTTGTTGCTGCTGGTCCAAAGCTCTAAACGACAGCAAGAGATAAAACATCAAATAACAAAAAATCGCCCCCAACTCCTGCGAGTTGGGGGCGATTTTTGTACCTATCAGATAAAGACAAGGGGGAACTTCATCTTTACAGCAGGGTGTGGCTATTTGGAGAACATCTTTCCCCAAAAGCCCTTCTTCTGGCTCTGCTCATGGTCGATGTCCACTTGGCTGTAAATGTCTTCATAGGTCAACTGATGGTGTATCATCTTATAGATGATTCCCCAATCGGGCAGACCGCCAAGGTTTCTGTCATCGATAAACATGTCGGCTTTTATCTTCCGCGTATAGTTGATGGCATCAGCCGTCTCATTGACGAAATTGCCATTCACAGCCCAGAACTTCAGCCCACGCTCTTGACAGAAGTCCACCGCTTCTTGCAGCGACTCGCCTTCTCGTACAGACCACAGAATAAGGCGGTGTCCCTCTTCTTGCAACTTCTTTAACGTCTCAATGGCAAAGGGCAACTCGCGCCCTATATCGGGGTATTTATCCTCCACGATGGTTCCATCAAAATCTACTGCTATTGTCATATAACTATCAACCAAATAAAACAAAAAAAGGTCACAAGTTACATTGCGACCTTTAAGATTAAAGAACCAATTTTTTTAATTAAAGCTACCGCCATTATGCGTATTGTGGAGTCCTTCCAAAGTGGCGTTATTGTAGTTATAATAAACATCAAACTTCTTAACGACCTTAATATAATAAGTAGTCCCACTATAATCAAAATCGATAAATCCACCAAGGACAATAATTTGAGTGATTGATGTCAAAGTCGTACCATTATCAAAATAATTGTACTCATTTGCAATTTGAAGCATTGTTGCCAAGTCCAAAGACTCCTCTTCTTGCTCAAGATTGTTGATATATGCCTTAGCAGCATCAATAATTGCAGCATCGGTTACAACAGTCGTCACATCGTGATTATCGCTTACCACCTCCCAATTCTTAATGGTGAAAGTTGTCTGACTCGAAGCAATAGGGTATGTTTCTGACCAATTACCCCACACCTTCAAGTCATTTACTTCGTCTTCGGTAATCATGGTTCGAGTTTCCTTAAAAGTTCCTGAGGTAGCAGGGGCATTTTCTTCTTCTTCGCTTGAGCAGCTACTAAAACCTAAGCATGTTGCCAAAGCAACAAAAGCATACAAAAAATAATTCTTTTTCATAAAATTTTATATTAATTGATTAAACTTACATATAATTCGGGGCAAAGTTACACTTTTTATATCACATGACAAATATTTTCCCACATTTTTTTCTCATTTTATCACTTATTTCGGCTTTTTTCCGCTTCCTGCACCATGAAGTAGCGAATATAGTCAGGTTGATAAAAGCGATGGTTTGCATTCTCGTCTGGTGAGGTGGCAAATTTCTTAGCAACTTCTCTGCTCATATTCTTTCCATCCCAAACCGACTTAATCGTATATTCCATACTCCAATTGTAGGCAGGGCGAATACGAACCGAGCGATGTGGCATAAACTTCTTTCCTGGCAATGGGAATGAGAAATTAAATCCACCATTAAACTCGCTCTTCACATACATTCCATAAAGCCCGATGGTACATTCTCCAAAATGACGAATGATATCGCCCCGTATTCCATAATCGCCATACACATATCGGTTCCCCTGCAACTTCAATTCTGTATTGTATTGAGGCACATAATAACTCATATACGCATTGGCTGTCGCACGCCATTTGTCACTAAATGTCCATCCTTTCTTGCTGGTGACAATGGATTGTACCGTTCCTGCCACTTTTGCACCCACTTCAACACGGCCATTCTGACTATTCCATTTCCCCTCGAATTGAACACCTGCTCTATTATTATTGAAGTTTCCACCGACTAACCGAACCTTAAAGCCGTGGGAGAGGGTAAAATTCTGTTCAACCGTCAAGAAGCCTGCCCGGAATCGATTATATTGTCCACTCATATTGGTGGCTATCGGAACAATGGCTTGCAGCGTCAACTTGGCACCTGACCACATATTCATCTCCAAAGCAGGGGCAATATTGAAATAATAGTCATAAAGTTCATCCAAATAAGTATTGTCCAACGACAACTGAGGATAGATGACAAAGTCGGCCTTCCAAGAAGAACTATTGGTTTGTCGCTTGCTGATACGTTTCAGCATCTGCCAAGAAGCATCATAGTCATTGTCTATCAACATCTTCGAGTAAACCTCCGGCAAAGAAATCTTTCCCTGACGATAGTCGCCAATCATCTGGGCATCCACCGCAAGATGAAGCCGTGGCTGTCCAAGGTCTGCCACAACCACTTCTAATGCATCATCTTCTGGCACCGAGGCCAAAATCAGCTGAAGAGCCTTGTTAAGTCCTGTATAGGTGCCGCGGTATATATTATCCTCAAAAGAGACATAGGTAACATCGTTCGTCCGCGATGCTCTCACATTCTCAAAGCCATCCTCCACCAAGACATCAACCATCTGAGCCTTCGCAAGGAGCGTAAGGCTGGAAAGAAATAGTATGGATAAAATATGCTTCATTCTCATCAATGTTTTAATACACATTCATATCTCACACCTGCAGAAACGCAACTAAAGTCATACACAAAAGCATGAACCGTCAGATGCTTCCAGAATCGTGCAGAGAGGCCCAAATTCACAACATCGGCATCGTATTCTGCCATGAATTTCATTTCTTTGCAGAAAGACGGAATGTAAGAAACTCCACCAAAAAAGCCTTTACGATTAGCTTTCCACTCCTTATTTTCTTCCTTCTGCCAAGGAAAATAATATCCAACTGTAGCTTGGAAGCGATTGTTCCGCCAATCAAGACCTTTTGACAAAACTGCGTAGTAAGATTCGTAAGAAGAAACACCATGGTCTATCATAGGGTCATCTGCTCCTATGGCAAAACCAGGACGATATTTGCCTTCTCTAATAGCTTGCAACCGAATGGTGAATGCCCTATCTTGTTGATTGTATTTAGGATGTTCTAACAAGAGGTCTTTGACCAGTGTCATTCTATAGGTTATCTCCAGAAAAGAGAAAATGTCTGCCGACAAATAATAGTTTCCACTATGATACGTTTTGGTAAAGTATGGAGGAAGCATTTCTTTGGGCAAGAAATTCACACCCGCTCTGATTGAACCTGGTTCCATATTCTCAGCCGTAGGAACATTGAGAAGCCCTACACTTCCCGTACTATGCTGCGACATGACGGGCTGCGTGAAGAGACTTAATAACAGCCACAACACACATAACCTTAAACTTAATATAATCCGCTTACTATCAGCCTTTATCATGACTTTCTATTCTATTTGTTGACAGAAAACTTCACCAATTCTCCACGAATCGTTTCACCTTGAGGAGTTACCACATAGGCTTGGAAATTATGTTCGCCCACATCAAGCTTACCTAAGTGATACTTAAACTGTTCGTCGGCAAGGACATCCACCTTAAACTGTTCCAAACCTGTAATCCAATAATGGAAATATTTCTTGCCAGACAACTCTGATGCCCCTTGCAAGGTAACACCTCCTTCTGCATCTTTCAATGGCATCTCGGAAATGACTTTTTTCAAGACAGGGTTTCCGTTGTTATTTTTCTCGGAATCATAAAGATACAAATCACAGTCATTTAAGGTAATCATGGTTGGTACATTCTGCAAGAAATCATTGGAACGCATCGTTTCTGCCGGAACAACAATTTCCATATTGCTCAGAACAGGAACGTTAAATCCCACATCTCCAGCACTTTGAGCACAACATCCCTCAACAGAATAGCACCCTGTGAGCTTCGGCATGAAGTTTTCGAAGCCACCCACAAGTCCGCCATAATTCAGGAACGTCCCTTTCGGTGCTTGTCCGAAGACAAAAATAGAACCAGCATTATAGCAGAATTCCATTTCTGTGATACCTTCTGCTGTATTATAGCCAATAATGCCACCTGCATCATTCTTGGTCGAGCCGTCTTGTGTTGAAGGAACATTGACGACGCTTCTTGATGCCACATTGCCTACATTATATGACGCACTAAACTTTCCAGCTCCAACACCTATCAAACCGCCTGCACAAGCCGTTATAACCGAGCTGTTTGAATTGTCTTTATAACTATAAGCCGTCACCTTCCCTTTATTATGACATTCCATCATCTCGACATTGATTAGTTCCCCACCGATGCCACCTGCAAAAATCTTAAATGTGGGATTATCTTTCTCGCTACGAGCTGAAATTTCGCCTTCATTATGACAATTATTCAATTGAGTCACATCGCCGTTCTTTCGGGACTTCCCCATGATACCCCCACAAACTGTTGCACCCATCAACTTGGCTTTATTCGAAGAGTTTTCCACAATCCCTGTTCCTGTCCCCACAATGCCACCCATTGTAGAGCTATTGGATTTAATGTTCTCTATATCTCCCCGATTGGAACAACCATTCACATATCCATCCGAAGAACCGACGATTCCTCCCACAACAAATGCACCAAGAATCGTCAAGGGCTGAACATGAGAACAATTTTCTATAATGGACTTATTGTCTATATACCCAGCAACAACTCCAAATGTCTGAATATCGTGAAGAGTCGAGGTAATTGAAACGGAAACATTTTTGATGGTTCCATCAACAACATAGCCAAACAATCCGCCTGTTGTACCGCTTGCCATTTCTCCAAGAACAACATTCGACAAGCCACCATCAAAAATGCCAGAAAAAGGAGCAGAAGGATTTCCTATAGGTTGCCAAACTCCTCGACTCAAATCGACATCTCTACTCAAAAAGATTGTCTTGCCAGAAAAGTCGTTTCCCTTAGCAACCAAATCGGAAAGTCCCATCATCTGTTCCTCAGAAGATAGGACAAAAAAACGCTTGCCACCATCGTACCATGAAACATCGACCGACAAAGTTTTGTCTTGCGATGAAGCATGGAGCGATAGCTGCAAGCAACAAATAAAAACCAAAAGATATTGTTTCATATCTTTTATTTAAAGTCTGTTGGCCTCAAAACTTTACACCAACACCTACATCAACAGCATGAGCACCAAAATTTACCGTATTATAACCGATTGATACAGCCACTGGCACTGGCTTAAAGTCCCAAATGGCACCAACTTCAAAAGCAACGCCTTTCTCATAGGCATCGATATCTTGCAAATAATAGTTTTTGTTTTGTTTGAGGAATGTACGATGATGACCATATCCAACACCCACATAACCAATCACGGGACCCGATATCTGTCTTAGATAACCCACCAGGATTTCTTTGGTTCGATATTCTTTATCCAAAGAGGAAGGATTACCATGTACACCTGCATGTATTTTAGAGTTAGACACTGTCCCAAGCGTCATAAGACCTTTGACATAACCTCCGTTTTCCTTATACATGGCACCCAGCATTCCACCTTCCGACAAACCCTTACCTATCGTACCATGAAGCATAATTAAATAAGACATGTTGGAAGCAAAGGAACTTGTCGAAGATGCAGACTTCACAGGCACAACTTTTTCACTACGAACCTTTTGGGTGGGTGTTTTTGCCGACTTGCTTTTCACGGGTTTTGCAGCCACGACCTCTTCTTTCGCCACTTCTGGAGAAAGCACGATATTATAATAATTCGTCACGCCTGCCTTTACAACAAGAACTGTATCAACAGGTTGATACCCTTCTTTTCGGAACATACATTTGTATGAACCAGCATCCATGGACTCTATTTCCACCGTGTTCTTATATTCTTGCCCAAGAAGTGTGATTGTTACACCTTCTGGAAAGGTTTCTATGTTAAGAGAGCCTTTACCATCGCCTGTTTCTACCGCATTCATGGTCAATGACATGAATAACAAACAAGCCAATAACATTAAATTTGTTTTCATTCCTTTTTAAATTATACTTAATTAAAACCTAAACCTTCTATTACAAGATATCACAAAATTCTTGCAAAGTTACGACATAAAAATCAACTATTCAAATAACTCTGCTACAAAAACCACTTTTCAAGCTTTTCACGTATCATTTTCTCCGCATTTCCCCTTTCTATTTTGCAAAAATGGAAGTTCCGTGCTTTCTCCACAGCATTGGGTAATAATCGTTCATCAAAAACTCCAATAACACATCCTATACTATCTAATTTCCTTATTAGCTGAAACTGATCATGGATATGCTCTGTTTTATCTTTTCTTGGAATAACAACGATTCTTTTGCTTTTTTCCATCGCTTCAGAAATGGCACCCCACCCTCCTTGCAAAATCAAAATAGATGCCTGAGATATATATTCTTGCATCTCATCTTTAGTACAAAATGGAAAAACTTTCGCCACATGCTGATAAGGGTAATCCGTATATCCTGTCTGAACGATTACTTCTTCTTCTAAAGAAGCAGCCAATTCATCCACAGCTTTTGCCATTCGGACAAATGGCATGTCCATTGTTCCCAAACTAACAAAAATCATAATACACCACAACAAATAGCATGAGGGAAGATGGTTTGCATCTCAGACCATTGCACCAAAAAGAGATCCGCATACGGTTCAATCCAAACAGGTGTCTTACTGGCATGAGTCACATCTGCCGCAGAATTAACAAATATTACTTTTGTTCGAAGAAACTTCTTCGCAAAGGCTATCGTAGGAACACAAACACCGGCTCCTGTCGTTATAATTACATCTGGACGTTTTACAAAAACCCAGAATAAAGCTTGCGCTGCATTTACGAACAACGTCCATTTTCTATGAGGCTGAAAATTCTGGAGAAAGACATGTTCCTTATCCGCCATAAAAGCTTTGGTGGATGGCGTTTTCAATGTCAGCCAATAGCAATCATAATCTTGGGGAATTGTTCCTATCGCAAGCTGAAGTTCACGCAAATGTCCCCCTGCTGAACACGCCAAACATATTTTCGGTTTTTTCTTCATTTTCCCTGTTTTTTAGCACCACCACCATGGCAAACACCATCGCAGCAATTGTTGTAAGCCGCGCTTCAACTTCATCAAGACAGAATCATTATTTGTAGAATAAAAGAAAGCGGGGCCTGTACCCAAAGAATGCCCTCCATTACCTGCAAAATAGGCTTGAGTACGGAAACGGCAATGCACACCTCTTTGTTTTTTGACTTCTCTCATTATTTTCAAGAAGAAATCCTCTATTAAGAGACCTGTAAAATCATTGAGTTCGACATATCGACCACGCATGTGTTCATTCCAAAAATCAAGAGATACAGCATAATAACGACATTCACCCGCATGTCCATTGATCGGCAAATGCAACCATTCATAGACTTTATGATCCTTACAATCCGCATACAAATTCATCTCTTTTCCACCTCGCTTTTCGACCTCCTTCAGAAGGGAATATAAATTTCTAATGGGAAATCTCCCCGTCAATTTGAAAAAGGCACCAGCGGATTGAATCGTTGTCGAAACCATCGTCGCTTTATCTATCAACAACATTTCATTATATCCTTTCCCTTTTGCCACGTCGAAATCTTCAGGAGAAAGCTCGACATACTCAATAAAAACATTTTCCGCCTTATGCAGTTTCTTCAATATGGACTTCTTGTTCCATCCTGAATTTTCAGCGAAAACAAGTTCAAAACACTCTTCTTTTTTCTTAAAAACGTCAATATAAAAATTCAGAGTATCCACATACATCTTTTCACGCTCTGTAGCGGAAAACTTAGCTCCTTGCATTCCTCGTGTATCAACCGAGGCTGTCATCAAAATTGGAATCATCTTCGTTTAATTTCTTGTGCAGGATTACCACCAACAATCATATTATCTGGTACATCTTTATACACACTGGCAGTAGCACCAACAATGGCATTTTCCCCAACAATCACCCCCATCTTAATAAAAGCACGAGTTCCTATCCACGCTCCCTTTTTGATAATAATCGGAGAAATGATTAAACCACCATCAGCCCTGTTCATACCATTTGTGTCATGTCCAGCTGTACACAAATAGGCATATTGAGAAACCACAACATCTTCTTCTATCACAATTTTTGCCTGATTATAGCAAATAACATCTGGCCCTAAACAACTTCCTCTATGCATCTCCAAATTCCAAGGTGCCCATATTCTCACGGATGCATAAACATTACATGTTTTATCTATATGTGCGCCAAATATCCGCAGAAGAAAAATCCTCCACGAACGAAATAGGCCTGTGACAAATGGGCGGAATAAAAACACGCTTACAATATTCCACACTGCCCGTTTCGCTTTGATAGACAATGCAACACTTTCTGGATATTCTATTTCGTTCATAACTGTGAATACATCTTTAGAAATTGGCGAGCAATGGCAGAAGAAGAATATCTTTCACGAACAAGCTTTCTCCCATTATCTCCCATTTCATTTAATTCCGCATCCGTTTTATTCAAAAAATCCTTTAATGCTCCAACAGCTGGTTGAGTTCCAATCTCTGTCCACCATCCACAATGTGATGTTACAAGATCTTCCCATGGAGTTCCTTTCGTCGTAATGACAGGAATTCCACAAGCCAATGCTTCTGCCACAACAATCCCAAAATTTTCACTATGAGTGGGCAAGACGAACAAAGATGCTTCACCATACAATTCCCACTTTTTATCTCCATATACGCCTCCAACAAACTGTATCATATCAGCCACTCCTAAATCCTTAGCCCTTCCTCTCAGTTTCTCAACATACCCATCATCTCCTTCGCCTGCAATCTTTATGACCCATCCTTTTAATTGTTCTTTCAAAATCGCTACTGCTTCTATTAAAAACTCCAATCCTTTCTTAACATGAATACGGCTAAGAAATAAAATTGTTTTTTGTCGTATTACATTCACCTTTCTTATTTGAGTGTCTATTTCCTGAATGTCAACACAATTGGGAACGACGCAGGTGGAAAAGTTCCATCCAAGCTGTAAAAAATTACGTTTTTCGCTATCAGCCGTCAGGTGAACAACATCAGCAACAGCGATTCCCTTTTTCTGAAACAGAAATATGGCTGGCTTCTTCTTTAGGAAATAATTCCGAGACAAAATCCATGGTTCCAACATTCCATGAGGTGTATATACAACTTTATATCCCTTCGTTTTCGCCCACATTGCAGTATATGCAGAAAGGGGGAGCCAACAACAATTAGAATGAAAAACATCAGGATTCACACAAGCAAGTAAATCATAAAAACGTTTCTTTGTTGAAGACCAAGGCATCCAGCCAGTTCCTATATAATGGACAATACAATTCTCCAGAGTTAGTTCATTTTCAGAATGATGGGTCACAACATGAAGTTCCGTCAACTTACCTAATTCTTTAGCTAACAACTGCATATACGCCCCCACACCTCCGCTCGCACGGTCAATTGATGGAATATAATGTAAAACTTTCATTGTAATCACTCCAAATTCTCTAAGAAATATTTCGCTACAGCCTTGCCTGAAATATGAACCTTTGCCCACTCAATCCTCGAATGAATGGTATCTCTAATCCAACTTTTCTTCTTGACACACTCTCTCAAAACAGATTTCAAGCTGGCTGGAGAATGAGTTCTAAAAACCATCCCCTGTTGTGCGTCTTTCAAAAGAAATTTCGCTCCACATCGATCACTACATACCACATAAAGCCCCAATATCAAAGCCTCATTCACCACAGCTCCCCAACCATCATACAACGAGGGTAAAACTAACACATCATATTGTTGCATAATTTGACAAACGTCTTCCATGTGCTGACACCCATAAAATGTTGTCACAGAATGGAAATGGGCTTCGTGTGCTTTTTCTTCCAACATTTCTCTCTCATCCCCATCACCTATGATACCAATTTCCACTTGAGTTTGAAGGTCATTTTCCAATAACCGAACGGCCTCCAACAACACTGATACATTTTTCCTCTTAGACAAAGCACCAACATATAAAATTCGTAGTTGCTCCACAGGAGGCGCACCTATCAATCTATCCTTCCATTCTGTACAGTACATAAACGGAACCACACTCCATTTCCTGTTCCAGAACTTATAATAGGACAGATACTCATCCCCCATGACAAACACCTTGTCAAAATATCCAACATACTTTAAATCTTTGATAGCAAAGCGTATAGCATGTTGCCATAATGGGTGAGCATACAAGTAAGGTGGCTCCGTAATGATTCCTCGCTTCACAGCCTTGCCTATCGACATCTTAAACCACCTGAACACCTCTGGGAAAGCACGAATCCCTGAAAAAAAGCACCATGTGTCACGACCATCATATTGACTTAATATCGTCTGCACTTCCGAATCAGAAGGGGACACATAAACAGCCACTCCATCATCTTGCCCCCAACAGACATTCCACCCCATTTCCTTTCTGTCGCTCAAGTTCGCAACAGGCGCCACCACCATTACATCATCCACACCATCAAAAGACTTCAATTCTTTGATGTATGGCATCTGATGGGGAGAAATACAATTCTGGAAAAGCAACAAATTCATGGCTGAAACTTCAGACAGTCAAATCGTCGAAAGGTTATGATGGCAAAAAATCCGCATCCACTTCTTCATACAACTCTTCGTCCTCTTCTACCTCATCTTCATCTTCTTCGTCCTCTTCTACCGTTTCGATAGGCAACCCATATTTATTATATTCATAGAAGAAACCTACGACCAACCAGAAAAACAAACACGGGCAATACCCCGCTGTATAAATGTAGCCTTCGAAACATGAGTGCATAAAAAGATAGATCAATTCACACCCGAATATCACCAACAGCCCTCGTTTTTCCCTTATCTCTTCAATTGGGACATAAACCCTTCTCAATATAAGAAACATAATAAATGCTCCGATCAATCCTGATTGAGAAAGAATCGTAAGCCACCCACTTCCTGTTTCCACGGTTCCTGTCATCAAGTTTCCCCACTCATCGTGTGCGGTAGCAAAACCGATTCCAAAAAGAGGCGAACTCTCAAACTCATCAACACGAGCATTCCACTTGTCTCGACGTGAATTTCCTCCTGTCTCAACATCGTCCATTTTCTTTTGCATCTGCTCGCCACCACTTTGATAATAGGGCAATAGTAACGAAACAAGAATGGCCACAATAACACCATTGCGTATAAACTTTCCTCCTGTATTGGAATAAAAATAAACCATAGATGCCATTGCTATCAACGAAGCTGCCAAGGCACTTCGAGATGCGGCGACCACAGACAAATAAACGGAAGCAAGCAGCAACATTAATATACCATATTTTATAAACCACTGGGATCCCTTCATTTTATAAAAAAGATATAATAACGACACATTTGATGCTCCATTGATAGCACTCAGCCACATCGGGTGATACAAGAAGCCCGAAAAATTCAAGTCTGAAACATTGTAATTTATCAATATAAAATAATTGATTCCCGCATGATATGCGTATAGATTCAATATGGTCACAATAGGTAAAACCATACAGATAGCAAACAACACTTTACTCCTATATAAATACCCCTCGTATGAAGAAAACATCGGGGAAGCACATCCTAATACCAATATAAAAGCAAAATATCGCCAATCAAATACCCCATTCACCAATGAACACACCAAAAGCCATAGCAATAATACAGGAAATAGACTTTCTATTGAATCTTTTTTCCGTATGCTCTGAATCATAATGAGTGCCATCGCACCATAATAAGTATATTGTCCGTATGTTGTCACAGCAAAGACACTCAACAAAATCATTGCTGCCAATAAGACATATATCTTATTCTCTTTTAAGTATGTAACCAACATATTATCTTAAATTTTTATCAATTTATATACGAAAAGATATAAAGGTATGGAAAAATTAATGAGCTGATATTTCAGTTTTTCCTTCCTTTGAAGATTTTTACTATATTTCAATGGGTAATAGGGCTTATTCTTATATTCACTTACAGAAAGGCTTCCTTTTGAATAATTTCGTAGCGATTGAGAAAAAGAAAAAGCTATCTTATCCAGCATACAATAATATGCGTCACCATGTTCTTTGAGCCTTCTACCAGCAAAATCATATAAAGAGTCGCATACTATCAACAAATCTTTCGCTTTCTTTGTTGCTTTACTCGTCGATTTCATGATGGAGCCTTCTCTTTGTGCATAATTATACACATGATAAGGAACGTATGATATACGTTGAGCAAGAGCGTAAGCACGAGGAGTAAATTCCATATCCTCATGGTAGATATCAGGATAGAAATTCAATTCTTCTCTTAACAGAAAATTCCTTCGATACAATGCACACCAAGCTGCAGGTGGCATTCCTACGCTACAAATAAAATCCCTACCCAAACGCACTTGCTGTCCTCCCTTACAATAAATTTCGTATGGTTCTTTTCGCCCATCTGAATAAAACAAATTGAGGCCAAAACACAACACATCTAAATCTTGTTCTTCTGCTATTGTCAATAATTGAGCACCATATCCTTCTTCCAGCATATCATCACTATCCACAAACCATATATAATTCCCCTGAGCAACCGACAATCCGGCATTTCGAGCAACACTTAACCCTTTGTTCTCCTGATTGACGACAACTATATTAGAAACTTTCTGACAATATTCTTCCACCACATCCATCGAACGATCCTGAGTTCCATCATTTACAACAATGAGTTCGTAATCGTTATCAGAAAGCCCTTGCTTCAGACAGGATTCCAAACAACGCCCTATCCATTGTTCCACATTATACACAGGGATAATAATGCTCAATCTCATCGTTTTATCGTTATATACAATGTTTTCGCTATCCTTTTCAACTCACCAAACACCCACGGAGATAAAATCATTCCCTGTTTTATCGCCAATATCATCAACATGAATAGTACATTCCGTACATCTTCTATTTGTTTGGCCTTTGTTCCCTTTCTAGTCATAGCTGAATTTTCCCGCATCGTATAATGATATACGGGATATTTTATGGGATATGTCTTTCTCCGCAAATCATACTTTTGATTACCTAAAATCAGATATTTCAAAATAAATTCTTGATCTTCAGCATACTTCCTATTCTCAGAGAACCTCAATTGCAACTCATCCACAATGCTTCTCCGGAACCAACATCTCCATAGATTATATGGAATTTCATTAGCATACGCCCCAAAGCGGTTCTCTTCTCCTTTCTCTTTCCACACAAAACCTGTAATAACAAAGTTTGCATTTTGGAAATCGCTTTCACTCAGAACTATATCGGAATCAATCACATCATCTGCATCCACAAACCATAGCCATTCACCTTTTGCCATTGCCATCCCTTCATTACGTGCTGCACTCACCCCTCTATTTGGTTGATGTATAACACGACAAGGTGTTTTCAAACTCTTCATCCAACTATCACAATCATCAAACGTTCCATCCGTACAACCATCATCTATAATGATGATTTCTTTTTCCCTTATAGGAAATGCGTCCACACTTTCCACACATGTCTGCAGATAGTTTTTCACATTATAAGCTGGTATGACAACCGTTAAAATCATCTCAGATTTTTGATAAATTTCGCTGGACATCCACCAACGAGTGTATAAGGTTCGACATCTTTTGTTACGGTTGCTCCTGCAGCCACAATAGACATTTCTCCTACTGAAACTCCAGGAAGAATAACACACGCTGTTAAAACACTACACCCTTTCCCTATGACAATCTGACTTGTCGTCCCCTCTCTACTCAAAATACGAGTTCCTGTTGGAGTAATAGGATGAAAACCAGTTACAACAATCGCCCTTGAACTAATGATCGCTTCGTCTTCAACAATAATCTTGCTGCCTTCATTCAACATAAATAACGCTTCGTGTCCAACAAAGACCTTATTTCCCAATTCAAGTTCTCCTGTACCCTGCACTTTTACACCTTGAAAAATTTCCACATCCTTTCCGACTTTTACTCCTGCCCATCGAAAAAGAAAGGCTTTCATGTTTTGGAATCCACTATTAGGCAAAATCTCCATCAGCAGATTCACTATATATATTCGTTTAGAATTTATCATTCCTGTTTCTTGAAAAAACAATTTTATCTTTTGGTCTCATTAAACAGTTGTACCCATCTTTTCATGATGTCTTCCTTATCAAACTTTCGAACAGAAGATAATGCATTGCGAACCAACCTATCTCTTTCTTCAAAAGAAGACATCATCAATTTCAGTTTGTTCACGTATGTATCAATATCTCCAAAAGGTACAACATAGCCATCCACACCATTTTCAATAATATCATCTACACCAACATAATCAAAAGCTATAACAGGAACACCTTTTAACATCGCTTCAATAAGGACAATTCCGAAACCCTCATATTCAGAAGTCAAACATAAAATATCCGACTTTTGGAGTTCTGCCGTCACATTCTTAACTTGCCCAGGCAACAAGAATGTATCATGTAATCCTGTTCTCAGAATTTGCACCTCAAGCCTTGGCCGTTCCCAACCTTCCCCCAAGACCTTCACCTGCCATTGAGGAAAATCTTTTGCCAATTTTGCCCAAATCTGTACCATCAAATCGATTCTTTTTTGTGGAACAAGACGAGCCAACATAATTATTTGGTATTGAGCCTTTTCCTCCCTTTCTCTGGGAATGGATGCCAAACAACCCTGTTCACTATAATTGGAGAAGTTAGGAATGACCATACAATTTCTCAAATTCCACGCTTTTTGGTCGCCCGATGTCAGAACAACAAATTTATCATATAAACCATATATCCACCGTATCGACCATTTATGTAGCCAACGGCTAAAACCATTCATGGCCCATCTATTCAGCATCTCAAGCCCCTGGCGGCTTTGATGAATTTCAACAATTTTAGGAATCTTTGTTGAAACAAAAGGCAACACCCATGTTACTAATGGACAATGAGCATTCACAATAATGTCTGGCTGTACCTCTTTGATAATCTCACGAACTCTGTTGATAGCACCCAACACCCCACGTAAACGAGTCAAAGCATTCCCTGCTGTCGTAGATATATCACCTCTAATCACTTTCACACGCTCATCCAAAGCGTATGCCGGTAAAACATCCACCCGTTCAATATTACACAACGTTACATCATACCCATGGGCAACCAGCCAATTGATTTTATCAATCAAAATCCGAGCCAACCCCCCTATCATATTGATTTGTATCGTAAAATACAAGAGCTTCATATTACCTCAGTAAAGGTTAAGGTTTAGAGTTTACAAAAAACAGCTTATTGCAACAAACGCTCTGCAAGTATTTTTGAGAACAATGTTGCTCCGTTTCTATTCAAATGATTTACATCACGACGACAAGAATCCGCTATTTCTAAATCCATATAATCCCACAATTCTATGTCCTGAAATTCTTCGGACATTAAGTGGTTAAAATTCTTGATGTTCAAATAGTGTTCCGCTTGATAGACAGGAGTATTTAATCCTATCAGTTTTATTTTTTTAGCATCACAATATTGCTTGAGTTCACGTAATTGTGCCCTTGTAATCGTGTTTGAAAACGAGGCCAACTGAGAATCTTCCTTTGCCAGTTCTTCGCTATCAGCAGCAAACGTTTTTAAACGAGTCGCGCCTTCTTTTACATCTTCCTCAAGATGAGACTCATCCACCACCTCAAAAAAACCGTAATTTTTCTCTCTATACTCATCATTTACGTCCCAATAAAAGGATATAGGAGTCACCAAATAGGATAAAACATCCGCTGCATCATGTTTAATCATAAAAGCCCATTCCGAAAAAGAGAAAAAAGGGAGATAAAACTTCGTGGATTCGCCCATATAGCCGAAATTAGCGTAAAACTCATCCTTGTGGGGAGCTAACGTATGTGGTGACAATGCTATCAGGACGGTGTCAATTTGCGGGTTCGCTTCAACATATAATCTCAATCTAGTCAACATGGTGAAATATCCGTCATGAGACATTGATATGTTCTGAACATTCTTCAACATCTCGTCATCTACCGCAGCTTGTGTTTGAGAATCCCCTATCACCAAAATTGTTTTCTCTTTCGCCAATTTGAAATCGAAATTGTTCGCCTTGATGATATAGCGTCCCCATAGAAACCCATAAAAAAGCAACAACAACATTAAGAAGGAGAATAGATGAAGTAAGAATTTTTTCATCACAAATTACAATCTATTTGAAAAGCTCATAGTTACCATGCAAGAACTTTTAGAACTGGAAATAAATAAAAGTAGCTTGATTACCACGATTGACTATCATCCAGACAAAGAAACATACATACACGCACAACCTCATCCAGCGCCATCTGATGGGAACAACAGATAATGTATGCACTTGTTTACGACTGAACCACTCTATCAGTACCATGAAAATGATATAATAGAAGATTGTTATTTTTTCTCCTATTGGATACCATACTGTGATATGAGTGAACATTGTCAATATATAATCGTATGCTTGTCCTATATTTTCTGCTCTAAAAAGAATCCATCCAAAAACCACTAATATGAAAGTGCTAAACATCTCAATCAACTCTTTCAGAGAAGGAAAAATGGAGTTCTCCGCAACAATCCCTGTCTTGTATCTCTTTTGTTTCTTCAGCAGAATCAATGGGACGAACAAACAGGCATGATACGCTCCCCATGTGACAAAAGTCCAATTTGCCCCATGCCATAAGCCGCTAACGAGAAATATCACAAACGTGTTACGAATTGTTTTCCATCGTCCCTCTCTGCTACCTCCAAGAGGTATGTATATATAATCGACGAACCAACTATTGAGAGAAATATGCCAACGCTTCCAAAATTCCGCTACATCACGACTAAAATAAGGTACATTAAAATTACGTCTTAACGTAATGCCAAATAATTTTGCCGTACCAATTGCAATATCACTATATCCGGAGAAATCACCATATATTTGGAACGTAAAGGCTACAGCACCCAAAAACATCATCATGCCTCCAAGATTCGCCTCCTGGTAATTATCAAAAGCCCAATTAGCTATTTCCGCACAATTATCGGCCACAATCAATTTCTTAAAGAAACCCCATAGCATTTGGCGCATGCCATCTGCTGCCTGAGTCTCATTAAATTGACGAGGCTTTTGAAATTGAGGCAACAAATTGGTGGCTCTTTCGATAGGACCAGCCACCAATTGCGGGAAGAAACTGATGTATGCTGCAAATTCAACCAAATCACGGGTTGCCTTGATTTTACCCCTATACACATCTATGGAATAAGACAAGGCTTGGAAAGTATAAAACGATATGCCCACGGGAAGTATCAGATTCAATACGAACTTAGAAGAATTGAGGCCAAGTAAATCTGCTAATTGAACCACAAAGAAATCATAATATTTATATACCCCCAAAATACCAAGATTCAGCAAGATATTGAACAAACTGACCCACCAATCTCCCCCTTTTCCTCCTATTTTCGAACGACATCCATCCGTCCGACACTTCTCTATCAGCAAGCCACTCATGAAACTACAGAGGGTGGTAATTGCTATCAATATCAGAAATTTCCAACTCCACCAGCCATAGAAAACATAACTTGCGACAACAACCAATAAATTTTGCCACTTTACTGGTTTAAATACAAACCAATAAAGTATGAAAACGATTGGAAGAAATATTAGAAACTCAAAAGAATTAAAAAGCATGAATAATGAGCGTATGTCCGACTATAGGAGGATATAATAAATCGAGTTAGAAATCCATCTTAAATAAAGTGATATTGTATGAACTTCTGACGAAACCAATGTAACACCTGATAGATTGGAGGGAAACAGGAATTGAGCATCTCCTTATAATATACAGATGCTTTTTGATCATGCTTCCACCATCCAATTTCAAATTCTATGTTTTCATACAACAATGCCTTATTCCAAAAGGAGATTTTATTGTCCATCATCTCTGGAATATAATATGCCATTTCCTTTTCCATTGCATGCGCCGTTTGGCTTAATCCTTCCCTTCCCTGGTTATAACGTGCAATATAGGCATTGGTATAACCAATCACACCACATCGTGCCATTCGCAAAGAAAAATCCCAGTCCTCAAAAAAAGACATTCGTTCATCGAAATCCCCATATTGAGTGATCAAAGAACGATGAATTAACATATTTCTCGGAGAAGGATAGAACTTTCGCAACCACATCCCCAAAAACGGACAATGTGTCTGTTTATCATACAACTTCATTTTGGAGGGTACACTCTCCTGTGCCCATTCAAAATTCCCCACAAAAAACTTACACTGAGTGTATTTCTCTTTCAGATGATTCCAAACTTCCAACGCTCCAGGTAACAGTTCGTCGTCCGCATCAAGAAAAAGGAGCCAATCGCCAATAGATTTCTTGATACCTTCATTTCTGGCAGAAGAAACCCCTCCATTTTGTTTATAAAAATACTTGATACGGTCATCTTTCATTTGATGGACTTTCTCACGGCTATCATCCGTAGATCCATCATCTATAACAACCACCTCAAAATCCGCATTTTTCTGTAGCAATACAGATGAAATGGACTTCTGTATCGTAGTACTCTTATTATATAATGGGATGATGATGGAAAACATGGGTAGTAATATTCAATCGTCGTCAAGGATTACATCTACACCGTAAAGACGCCCTTATCGTTGTCTAATAACCCGACATGGCACACCTGCGGCAATACAATTCTCTGGTATATCTTTTGTGACAACACTTCCCGCTCCAATAATCGCATTATCACCAATGACAACCCCCTTCATAATCATGCAGTGCATTCCTATAAACACATTATTCCCAATTCTGATAGGCGCATCTTTCGTTCCCAACCTTTCAGGATGGTCATCCGTATCCCCTATCTGAGAATCTGCACCAATCATTACATCTCTCCCGATATAAACACCATGATTAGCAACGATAGTCACTCCAGAAAAACCAGAATTACGACCAATTTCTATACAAGCGAAGTCTGTGCCAGTATGCAATATACATTTGCGACACCCCCGAGAATTAAAAGCGTGATGCGAGTTAAAAATACAATTATCCCCTATGACAATCTTAGAATGTTTAAATCTACTGATGGTGATATGTCCATTGAAAGAGACATTCCTTCCAAGCTCAACCCCCATCAGAATGGCCTCTATTCGATGAATATAGGTGTAAACATAATGAATGACCCACCGTTCCCAACTGTGTCCCAAAAGGAAAAACTCAGCACGCCAATCTGCTCTACGGATTTTCGCCATCATCTTCATAAAAGGTAAAAGTAAAAGTGAAAAGTGAAAAAAATCTTAGAAAAATTCGTTAAAGCTTCATCCGGTTGCGAATACTTCGGACTTTTTGCCTCAGCACAAAATTCCAATAATTCTTCCAATTAAATGAGGGTCTCCATCCTTTATAGGGTGTCATGTCAAGATACTTAAAATATTCCTCACAATATGGGTGACTACATCCATATTCCCACGGTTTGGGTCTTGAGACAAAATGCACAATAACAGGATTGAAAAAGTATCTTTTCAGTTCCTCAAAAGGAACATCATAATTCTCCGCTTCATCCTCGGAAATATAGGCAAGATCCATATTAAAAGATGGTTCAATATGCAAAACCTCTTTGTGGCAAACTGCATTCAAGATGTCTTGGTCTTGATAGATGATGTTCTCATAATTCTTTTCTACATATTCCAAAAATCTTCTCTGCACATCATGTTCCCTCCAATACCTTAAATTGATGAGCAACATTCCTGCATTAAAGTATTTATACTCCTCCGAATACCCCAGTTTTTGATAGACATTCTTCACTCGGCCAAATGCATTATTCAAATAACAAGCAGCCAAAGCCTTCCCTTCAACATCTTTATTCCACAGTTCATCTAAGGAATCTCTGACAATCATGTCACAGTCAAGATACAATATCTTTTCCACATCCACAGGAACCAATTCAGCCAAAAACAATCTATAATAGGTAGCAAGAGAGATGTGAGATATTTCCGTATTTACGGGCATGGGGAAATCCTTACGTATCTTTTCTTTGTCAACATATAAAAAATGAATTTCTCCTCCTCCAAAGACGACAGATTGAAGAATTTTCTGATTCTCCTCACAAAGTCCATCAGTAACTATATACAATTTGACATCCCTATTATGCTGACAAATTGAAGTAATTGTGACAGCACAATGTTGGGCATAATTATCATCCGTGGATAAAACAATATTCATCGCTTTCTGATAAAATGTGAAATATGATGTATCACCTTCCTATTTTTATTCATATACCACCACCAAGACGGCTTCAGATAGTGCGGGATATGGGGAATACGGTGTCCAACATATTTTTCCAATAATTCGTTCACACACAAATAAAAAGGACCTCCCCATGGCCATTCTGCTGAAACATTCCAAGATTCATGAGCATCCAAATAGATGACATTTAGATTTGCCACCTGATTGATTGCAAGTTGATAGCCATTGATATAATCCGCCTTTCTGATAATGGTAACAGCTGTTTCTGGTTGACAAAAAACTGAAATATGAGCAATCGAACCTTCTGTCGCAGCAAAATATTTACAATGTGAAACCATGCTAAGTTGTTCTTTTACAGACATCTTTTCTGGTGAACACACCGTATATCCAAGCTTTCTAAACACCTCCTCAACGTCCTTTTCCCCTTGCTCTCGTTTGTCATGCAATTGAGTTCTCGTAAAATACACCTTCTCTATATTAGAATTGAAATCTCTATATATAGAATTCCTTAATTTTTCTAATTGATGAGAATACTCAATCGTATAGCATGTGTTTTCTATTCCACCCCAAAAACAATCATCAGGAACGATGACTTCATCATACCGCGTGTTTTTTAAAACACGGTGAAAAAAAGTTGTGTCAATTCCCGCCAAATGAAGCATTTCAAGGTTTGCAGGAAGGATATCACGACCATTTGTTGTAACATAAACAAATTCAACACCTTCAGAAATCAGTTGTTGACAATATTCCGTTTCAAAGAACCAAGTCTTTTTGAAACCATCTGTAAGAATGTGCCCCCAACAGGTGACGAAATATCCAAGAAAAACACATTTCTTACGCTCATCTTCTACCATCTGTGTTTGATGACAAGCATCCTCCTCTGTGATTAAAGCATGGGCTTCCCCCAACGCATTGATGATAGCATTAGAGTACTTCCTTACTTCCAACTTCTTTTTAACCAACCGATTAACGTTTGAGGCTTGTTGCAACTCCTGACAGGATTGTTTGTGAACGTATGAAAAATTATAATGTGTCATGAAGGTTTCTCTATAAGCAGCCACTTGAACTTAAGTAGAAAATGTGAACAGATTCGACAGACAGTAGCGATATAGCAAGTGCGTTGCAGTTGCTACAGTGCTACAGTTGCTACAACGCTACAGCGCTACAGTTCTCAAATGAATCAAGAAAGTCCACGGTTTGTTAAAGTAATAGTATAATACTATATATATAACTATATATAATATAATAATATATATAATATATAAATATAAAAATATTTACATATTTCCGTTGGGTCGGTAGTTTATTGAGAACTGTAGCACTGTAGCGCTGTAGCAGTACGATGTCTTTTCCTGATGTGATTGACAAACGATAGCGACACAATGTGCAATAGTCTCAAAGTATTGAGGTACGCCCACCAACGTAATTACGATAAGCCCGTCATCGTAATTACGCTATCCCCTTCATCATTCTTATGGTAACGAGCTATTAAGTGCGGTGTTGGTTGACATCTGGCATTGGTGTTCATAATACCCGTCTTTGCAACTTGTCAGCAGGGATGGACACAAGCCAATGTAGCCCGTTGAGATTCAGCACAACACACAACACAAGACATACAAGGCATGTTCCGACCACACAAATCAAATTAAAGATTGACGCTTCTAATCTGTTCTGTGGATTAAGGATATATAGAGATATATACCAGACAAATAACTTCAAGATGGATGTATGAAAAATATATATAACTAACGAATTCTTACCGACATATTGCAAAAAAGCATTGGTTCCTATACACTTCGAAATCCAGATGATGAAACATATTCCCAAGAAAGCCAATAGAACATGTATGGGCATATAGAAAACATCGAAGCTCATCCAAAGACCCGCGATTCCTATTGGAGGCCAAGAGAAGAGGCAACCGGCAAGAACGCATAATCCATACGCCAAAGACACCCACAATAAGACCTTATTAAATATGAGTTCATGATTCTTTGCCACCTGTCCCAAACACAAGAAAAGCGTCAAGTACAATCCATGTCTATGATGCAACCAATTCCCACCAAGAAATTCAATGTCATTACAATATATTGCTAATACTGCGATGATAGCGACGATTACTAGACGGAATAATTCCGACTTGAGCCATTTTACAATCAGCCAATAAACAGACTTACTAATAAAAAGGGAAATAAGAAACCAGTTGATACCACATATCAAAAAATAAGTATCCCAATCCTTTTCAACACCTTCAAGACCCCATACACAATAACAGAAAAGAAAATCAATAAGACCTAACATCACCATCGGCCATATCAATGTCGTCAGGTTTTTCAAGATAAAAGGACCAAATGGTTTCTCAAAAGTCGTACAATAACCCGTAATAAAGAAGAATGCAGGCATAAACCAAGCACTATAGAAAGGGAGAAATGTAAAATTCCATTGAATACACCCATTCTCCAATCCCACCATCTTGGCTTGAAACGCGATATGGTGAAAAATGACAATAATCATCAACAACCCCTTAGCGATGTCCAAATAGTCCTTACGTTCCTTCATACCCCCTCAACTTCAAATAAGTGTTGGCCTCTTTAAACTTTAAACTCTAAACTTTAAACTTTATATTCGTTTTAGAGATGCCTTCAAATAGTCTTTCCAGGTTTTCCTTTCACTCCTCTGCATCAAAGCACGTTCCCTTTCAACATATCTTTTACCCCAGAACTCACGATTGTATCTATAAGCCTCTGAATGAGGTTGCTCAATAATATGGGCAAGAAAAGCCGCCATTCCATCAAATTGTTCTTGATACGTAAAAGAGCCATCTTTGATAGCAGGTTCCTTCAACATTCTTATATACAAATCCTTATTCTCATCTATCTTTTTCACTTCTGCTATGAGATCGTCCCAATTCGCATATTCTTGTATATTGATAAAAGCCTTAGGATTATAGACACGAGTGACTTCCGGATCTCCCCAATAGATAGGTATTGTCTGAGCCGCAAAAGCCTCAACTATTTTTTCAGTCGTATAACCTCTATGCGAACTATTCTCACACACTATGGAAAATTTATGCTCTGAATCAAAAGCCAACTTATCTTCAACAGGCCCTCCAATGTTATTCAACCATCTTCCACCACTATCAACTTTTTTATAAGTCGAGATTCTTTCAAATGCTTCTCGTCGGATAGGGCTTCCAGCAGGATTACTTACGACAAAACTACAAAACTTTCTGCCGACATAATCTTTGTCTGCGCTTAGGTGGTGCTTCTGCAACATCTGTTCCACCTTCGGCAAAAAGAATTCCGTTGCATAATAATTGGGTAATCTATAATATCGATCCCCAAAATCCATCCACTCAAAGCCTATTGCATAATCACAAATATTGAAATCTGGACATAAATTCTCGCCTGTGTAAAAGATTTTCACCGTTTCATCCGGCAATGACCAATGTTCATCACCAAAGACGGAAAAGAAAACATAATCGGCCTCTTGCGGATGAACAAATTTCACCTCATATTTCTGTTTCAAGGCTTTAGTGATGATGTGATTTTGTTGGTCACACCCTGGCCAAAAATCCACAAAAGCAATACGCACCTCCATCTTCTTACAATAAATGATAGCCACAAAATCGGGAATATAACCTCAATCCATACGAAGCAGGGAAGGAATAATGGACATCCGCCTTGGAGAATCTTCTTCTTGGCAAATACTTTCTAATCACAGCATACAATTGACGCAGTTGCTGCTTTGTCCCTAACTCCTTTGTCTGTAAAAAGAACAATGCCTTTTGGCGTTCGACCCATCCAAGCAATTGTACCTGCACGTTCTTCGACAGATGCGACTTATATGTATTGACTATCAAAGAAAATTCTTTTAATATGGTCAGATATGCCTCAAAATGACGTTCAAAAGCTTTATCCGTTTGCAAAGAATTTGCCCGCACAACATAGATATAAGTTTTTTGTCTGACAAACGCCAATCGTTTTGCCACACAAGCAACAGTCAAACTCCAAGGGTTATCTTCATGCACCAGCCCTTCCTTAAATGTGATGTCATTATCTATTAGAAACGTCTTCTTCATCAGCTTATTCCATGCCATTACAAAAAACACTCCACTTAGGTAAGCCTGCAAAACCGCCTCATTCCCTTCTATGACATCATTCTCATCAACAAAAGGTGAGCCTTCAATCTTCAGCTGAGGAATCCATGCGTTGCCTCCTTCTACAAGTATATCACCCATCGTCACATCCGCACCCGTTTCTTCAGCTTTACACACAAGTCGTTCTATACAATCTGGCACAATCTTATCGTCGCTATCGAAAAAATAGATATATTCCCCTTTTGCATGTTTCAACCCCGTATTGCGAGCAGCAGAAAGTCCGCGATTATGGTCATGATGAAGAATCTGATACCCACCCACAAAAGAGCATCCTTTTTCCAATATTATCGTCACCACTTCCATACTATCATCATTTCCACAATCATCAACAATGATGAGTTCACAATCCTTATATGTTTGTGTCAACAAACTCTGAAGACTCTCTTCAATACATTCCGCAACATTATATACAGGAACGATGATTGAAACCATACGCACTATTTACGCCTTAAGAAGTTGAACCGTTTTCGGAACATTCAGGATATATCTGACCCCAGGAAGAAATGATACAACAAGAGGACCAGAACTCAACACTATCACCTCTGAAATCCCCCACAGAGAGTCGTTTATCGGCAGAAAACAATTCCGCAAGGGATAATGAAATAAAGCGTGAGCACAAAGTATCACCAATGAATATTTCCCATAATAAGCCAATATTCCAATCACGAATCTTGATAGTTTGTTTTTATGTTGTTCAAACTTCCGACAACACATACATACACCCAAACAGACAATCGAGGAGATGACAACATTCAAAATACTTACAGGAAATGAATTGGTGAACATATTTACGGGGAAATAAAAAGCTACTATCATGAATAATATGCCTACCCCTTTCATATATTTATTGTAATTATATTCTATCAGATGATGCTCTTTCATCAACATTCCTATACATAAAAACAATGGGACAGCAAATCCATTGATGATATATAAAGGATTATCTATATACTCTTGGAAAAATGGATACAAAGAAGAAATGAAAAACAAGAACAATGTTATGATATACACATACTTTTTCTCCTTTATCTTTGTCAGCAATACAGCCAATATTGTTTTACCCCAAAACAAGGCAGGAAGAAACCACATCCCTATCACTTCCCATCCTGTTTTAGGCACGATTCTATAGGCAAGATAATTCAAAACATTCCAATGTATCTCCTCTGAATAATCTATATTGAGCATGAAAACGACAAAACAGCACAATAGATAAGGAACCCACAGATGGAGAATATCTTTCTTAAAGGATTTGCTGGAAAATCCCTCTTTCATGAAAAATCCACTCACGATAAAAAACAACGGCACATGAAAGGAAAAGAACCAATCATTCAAAACATCGTTGATTGGATTATGGCATATAACAATCAAGATGATACCAATCCCTTTTGCCATATCCATATATTTAATTCTTTTACCCTTCATTATAGTGCTTTCTTTTCCATCCAATCCACCACAGCTTCAGCTGCATGTCCAGTTTCTTTTAAGCCAACCACCTCACGATTAAACTTCTCCAAGTCTTTTTGATATTTAGCATCATCAAATGCCTCAATATTTTGGCACAAGCCATCATCATCAGTAGCGTAAGGGAATGGAAGGTCTTGAGGGTCATAATACAATCCCCGTTCATATTCCTCTTTATCACGCATTAACAAAAAGACTGGTTTATGAGTCAGAGCAAATTCAAATCCGGCACTTGAATAGTCAGTTATAGCAACATCGCTCGCCACCAAGATGGGTTGTAAATCCATCTGACCAACATCCACCATTCTTGGATGAGAGAAATCATATACCTCACGATAGTAATCCCGCATATTCGGATGAGAACTAACTAACACATACCAAACACCTCCAAAACGTTGCTCTAAAACAACAATCAATCTGTCAACATCAAATCCGTAAACATCTTTTCTGTGTCCACCCCTAAAAGTCGGGCAATACACTAAAAATTTGAGTTCTGTAGGTTTTTGTACGATACCCTTCGTTTTTATCACAAATGCTTCTACATCATTCCTCATCTTCGTCACTTCCTGCGGGCGGAAGAAAACATCATTCCGAGGTAATCCGACCTCTAAGATTTCTCCTTTGGGATAAGCGAATATCGTTCTTGCTAACGCTGTCCAAGCGGTGGAATCTGAAAGCATGAGATCAATTCGAGAAGCATCCTCATAAAGTAGTTTCACATATTCTTCCGACAAAATATCTTTCACTTCCAATTCTTGCCTTTTCATCCCATGCCCCCCATGCATCGTCTGAATATAAAACTGTCCTCTCTTCTTCTTAAAAGGCCACATAATTCCGCCGCCGAATCTCGTATTGGAAATCACAAACTGAGCGGAAGAAAGCAAATAAAAGTAAGATAAAGACCCTAATTCAACTGACTTAATTTCAGAAGGTAACAACGTTGAAAAGGCATCGGGATTGACAAAGGCATACCAAATTTCAAAAGAAGAAGATTGAGTCTTCTTTTCCCGTTCTTTTTTGATGATTAAATCCGTTATTGCACGAGGATTACAATTATAATTTGTTCCTCCCCAACAAATACATACAACCCGTCTTTGGTGGGCAGGAACATATTGCAGAAGAAAGAGAACGATATTTCTTGTATGTCTATTCCAAATTAAATCCAACACCCTCATCTTGTTCTTCCTTCTTTTCTATATCGAAGTTTCTTCCACAATCTGTAATATTCAATCCCCAATTTTGCCCAATATGCTGGATGCATTGTCTGCCGTGCAATCTTAGCATTTTCTTTATAAACGTTAATCAATCCGTATGGATTTGAACTAATTCCACCTCCCCAACTATAATCTGCCACAATCAAATTACAATAGACAAAATCAACACCATTTTTGTACATCTTTAATGCCATATCATAATCTGCAGCTATCGGATACTTCAAATTGAATGGCATCTTACGAATGACATCCCCCGGAAAGAACATGCTTTGATGACATATTCCTATTCCTTTAAACTTAAACGGGGTTCTAAAAAATTCATGCGGTTTCTCTCTATAGACACCATTCCAATATCTTGTATTTACATCTCCATAGAAAACGGTGTGTCTCTGAACCTTGGAAAATCCTTGCAGACACATTTCTTCAATCACATTCTTATCATGAAAGAAATCCCCTGAATTCATAAAATTCACATATTCACCATGACTTAAAGATATTCCTTTGTTCATGGCATCATAGACACCTCCATCAGGCTCTGAAACAACAACATCTATAGATTCGGCATATTGGTTGATGACATCCATTGTACCATCCGTTGAGGCACCATCTATGACAATATATTCAATATTTTTATACGATTGAGACAACACGGAAAATATCGTCTTTTCGATATGTTTCCTGTCATTTCTCACAACTGTTACAATGGTCACCAACGGATAATGCATCATCAAGCATTCATTTAGGAAGAATTCCCTTTACCTTCCTTCTATAGACAAATTCTAATATTCTGGTCATTCCACGCATCATCTGACTCGCCACTTGCATAAACAGCTTTTTGTTCTTCAATTTTACGGCAGCATTAAATAATGCCAAAAAGGAAGGAAGTGATTCCTTCATAAGAGAAGCATCACTCCAATAGGCATCAATAAAACCTGCATAAATGGAAGAACGTTCAAATCTACAATTTAAAGGTTCTAACGGAATCGCATTCCACGGAGACAATTGCTGATAACGATGCCAAATCTCTCGTTTAGGACAATTCTCTTCTTTCCACGGCTTATTGGCTGACAAATAGTGGACAATCACAGGATGTTCTATAGCGTCCTTTATTTCTTCCAAATATTGGTATTCTACCATCCATCTATTTTCCTGTTCGAGAAGGAACAATAATTGGACATTGTATTTAACGGGCAGAATCTTTATTCTATCCCGTAACACATAATTAAGCACATCTTGATCCAAAAAAGAGAAAGAATGTTCTGATGCACATTGAACCATTTGGCCAATCAGATGTTCTTTCCTCCAGCAATCCAAATTCATCAACAAAATGCCACTATTGACATACGGAATGGATAGCGGAATCTGTACAGAAGCACGATATGCCACGGATGTTCCACAAGAATCGATGATGGCACCCATCGGGCAATCCTCATTCAATTCGGTTTCCCACAATTCTCTCAAATTTCCATCTACAGCAATATCACCATCCAAATAGAGAACCTTCTTGATACTATCTGGCAATAACTGAGGCAAGAAAATACGTGCAAAAGCAGTCGTACTGATATAATCTCCACCAGGACATTCAAATGAAGCAAGGTCTTTCTCCTCCAATCTGTAAATCCTATATTCTTTCTGATACCGATCGATGATGTTGGTGAGCGGAGCAATCTTCTCTTTCGTCTTTTCGATGGTTTCATTGGATGTTATGACCAAATGAAACAAAATGTCTTCTGCCTTGTTATTCTCACAGATAGAAACGATAGCAACACCAACGGGCATCATATATGTATCATCTGTACAAAAGGCTATATGCATAACATTCTTATCCATAAGTCCCTTATCTCAATCGATTCCTCAAAAATCCTGCTTTTACTCGAATCTCATCGACAAATTGCATCAAAAGATTCACCTTATATCCTCTACACATACAGACATATTCTCTATCCTCCATCGCAAACGCCCATCCAAGAAACCAAATTTCTTTCAAAATAAAGCACCAATAGTCAACAAGATTATATTCATTCAAGATGGTCAGATACCTTTGCGATGTTTTATCCCTATATATACGCAATTTATCATGCCTTTTCAAAATTCTATTCGTCTCAATGGCAACACCAACAGCCCCTTTTGTCCTTTCGTAGGACGGTTTAGATGTTGTAAGAGAATTTTCATGAATAACATAGTTGTAAACAGGAGAAGAGAATCTTTCCACCTTTTTAGCAGATAAAAGAGCTTCTAACGCAAGTATTCTATCCTCCGAAAGATACAGCTCATCAAATCGTAAATTCTGGCTATTCAACAAACTCCGCTTCAAACATTTCTGCCAAGGGTAAAACGCATCCAAATAAGCATCTCTTTCGCAGTCATCCAAGTCATACAATCTGTCTCCATCTTCCTCATACCCGTTGAGATTTACCTTCTTCTGTCCATCAGCTATCACCTGATAACCCATATACACAACATCGGCCATTGAGTGTGTACACAAATCCAGCAACCTTTTCAAGTTCTCCTTTTCGTAGTAGTCATCGGCATCCACAAAGAAGATCCATTCTCCCTTCGCTCTATCCAATGCATAATTCCGTGCTCCTCCAGGTCCTACCCCCGTTTCCAACCAATAAATTTCTGTACAAGCGTCCTGAAGTTTCTTCAACTCCCCAACATCGAAAACCGAAGCATCACTACAATCGTCCACAATTATAATCTGCACATCTTCTCTATGCGGAATACTATCTAAGCAACGACGGAGTTGCGCTATGTCACCATTCTTATGAGGTATAATAAACGAAAAAAGAATCGCCATCTTTCGTTATTTTAAGAATCCATACAAGTCATAATGATCAAAAAGAGCTTTGAGCTGAGCATCGTTCCGATGTTCTCCTAAGTTCAGATTATGTAGCCCTCCTTTCTGTACGGTTTCGTTGATAATATACCAATCCCATAAATCAAAGTAACGATGAATCTGCACAACGGGAGTTCCTTTCAACAAACCCATCGCCTTCAGCCAAAGATCGTCTGCCGTTGGTGCCAAAGACAGAAACATTGCTTCATCTGACACCTCTTCATGTAGAGAGTGAGGTGGATACAAAACACCTCCGAAACCTTCTGCTATATAGTCAAATGAACATTCATCTTGAGCTGGGTTTTCAAACAAAAAAGAGTTATATGGGCAAAAAGTCCCGTCTGAATTCAGAAGCATTTTCCGACTGGCTATGGCACATATCGCAGCAGGATGACGTTGATGAGCCTTCACCAATAATTCCACCATATCTATCGGGTAGATGATGTCATCGTCAACCGTTATGATATTAGCTCGTGGAAATTCGGCCAAGGCTGGAATCAGTTTTGTGTAGGAACGGATATCTTTAACATATCTGATTTCCAAACCTCTTTTCATCTGTCTTTTCAACAGTTCGGGAAGCGGCTGATTACAAAACTCTTCGGCCGACAGCCACAACACAACCCTATTTACCTGACAGGTTTGTTGAAATATAGACTCTATCGTTTGATGCACCGTGTGTATCCGATCCCCATACGTGGTCAATGAAACAACAAGTTCTCTGTCATATTCATATTTCGTGACGCCACTCGCATCCGACGACATCGATAATGTATCGCATTTTTGCCTCGCAATTTCTAATCGAATAGACTTCTGCAAAGAACGTATATGCTGTCTGTTCGCCTCCTTAATTTCTTCTTTATAGATGTCCGCAAATGCAGAATTATAGAAGGCTTTTTTAATAAGATTCATCATTCCTTGCTTATTTAAGAACGTAAAATTCCGTATTTGTCAAAGTAAAAGTCTCGTTGGTCATCCGACGCTTTGGATAACACCTTATTCACTATACGAAGCTGCCGTTTCTTCGTATAATCCTCCAATCGATGGTAAAATTTCCTGTTCCGTATCTTTTCCACAATAAATGGGTCATATCTGTGACAATACCAAAAATAACTTGGCCTTAGCCAATATGGCAAGAAGAACAAGCATTTTTTTGTCCATCGAACGAGGTTCCATCCTATATACAAATAATAGGGTCCCCAATGGTCAGATTTCACCCTTGCCGAAGTCTTATGTACATCAATGTATGTCACATCCAACTGTGCTGCTTCATTGATAAGAAAAGAATATTTATTAAAATAATCGAATTTCCGCAATAAGACAATTTTAGTATTCGGTTTACAGAAAATGGAAGAATGAGAGATGCTACCCTCTGTCGCCACAAATTTTTCACAATTCTTTAACAATGCAATTTGTTCGTCAACACTCAATCTTTCTGGAGCATAGATAGCATACCCCAACCGATGAAACAAGCGCATAATAGATAGTTCACCCATTTCTTGTTCATACTTCACAAGGCCACAACGAGTGAAGTATATCTTTTTCGGCAGATTCTCTACGGGTTGTTTCGTCCGAGATTGGATGAGATGGATCATTTGAACATATTCCTTCGTGAAATACAAGTTGCCGTTTGCCAAATAGATTGAATTGTCAGGAACAATAAGTGTCCTAAATCTTGTCGGCTCTGTCAACAATACAAAATCCTCAACACCCTTACCTACCGCTAATTCAAAGATTCTCCTTTCATATTCAGGAAAAGGTTCGCCAAAAACGGTTGAATAGACCACTTTTGCCCCATTTGCAATCAATTGTTTGCATTCATCCGTATGAAGATACCAAAGTTTCTTTAATCCATCTGTTATGACATGTCCCCATGTGGGATTGAACAGCCCTATATAGATAGCGATAGCATCATCCTCTACCACATTTGTCTCATCATAGTCATAGACACCCTCATCATTTTCCTTCCACCCCGACCCAATGACAAAATGCCCTTCCGAATCGACCACACCACCAACATTCCCTTTTTCCGTGATTTTGTGAGGCAATAAGATTTCCGCATCAAACACCTTTGCATGTAGCTCCTTTCGCGAAAATCTACTCTCTTCTACAAGTGGTGTCCATTTATTTAACGAACACTTATCAACATACGAGAGGTTATATTTCAGCATATCAAGAAAAAAAATTCTTCAATACATCCAACGGATGTAACAACCCATATCCAAGTTGATAAGATTTAGAATTGACAGCCTTCTGATATTGCTGACGGTAAACATCAACTTCCCATTCAAGCTGGTTCCTAAACTGATTCCTCTCACTCAAAACTGAAAAAAAGTCACCAAAGAATTCATTATAAATGGTGATATGCTTCTTATAGATGTTAGTTCGTATTTTCTCAATTCTTTGATTTGCAACGTCATTCCTACTATTCATACATTCTTGCTGCCGATAATAAAAACACGTCTTCTCATCTTGAAAAACATGATCACGATGATATAATAATCTGATGAAAAACTCCCAATCTTCATAACCTTCCTTAAAATCAGTACTATATCCTCCCACCAAATCGAAGTGTTCTTTACGAAACATTGCCGAACAAAAAATGGAATTTCCTAATAATAACGAAGGATAATCCTTGTACTCCACTCCAAAAGGCTCATTGATTCTTCCAAAATAATCAGCATGGCAATAAAACAAGGTACATTCGGGATGCCCTTCCAAATAAGTGACGCCCCTTTCTAAATAATCGCCGGAAATCTTGTCATCCGCATCCAAAGGCAATAAATATTTACCTTGAGCATGCTTGATTGCTTGATTTCTTGCAACCACCACACCCGCATTCTCTTGACTAAAATACTTGATGCGTTGATCCTTTTGTACATATTCCAATATAATGCGCTCAGAATGATCGGAAGAACCATCATTCATGACAATAAGTTCCCAACAAGGATAAGTCTGTGCCAACACCGAATCCATTGCCTCCGCAACAAACTCACCTTGATTATAACAAGGCATGATGATTGAAACTAAAGCCGATTCCATTTGTCAAAACGATCATTTAAGTGGCTTTCTAACCAAAGCACCAAAATTGACCCGCATTTTATCAACGAGACAGACGATTGGATTAGGATTCATCCCTATAATTTCACAAACGGCATTATAATCAGCCATCGCATACTTCTTCCCTAAAATATGCCATTCCTTCAAGACATAATAAAGAAACTGGAAATAAGAATACCTACAAATATTTTCCAACTGCCACGAATTAGGGTTGATAGGCATATTGAATGGAAGCAATAATTTCGAGGCTGACAGGGCGACATTTAACCTGCAACGATAATTGCTTAAAGATTGAATATGCTTTAATGACCCCTCTCGCACTTCATAGTCGTATATACATTGATTCAAATGGGCATAATGTGAAATGTTGATTGCGAGTAAAACCGAGAATCGCATATCATTAGCAAAACGGACTTCCTCAAATTGAATATTCTTTGCTTCAAGGAGGCTTCTACGTACCATTTTTGCCCAAGGTGGAAGATACCTATTATAAATTTGTACTAAATCTCGGCACTCCCACAATTTTAGTCCTTTTTCACCCTCCAATGGTGAACCATCTTCATTCAGTTCTTCTGAAGAGAAATTCCATACAACAACATCATACCCATCCAGATTGATGCCACTATCAAAGAATTGTTCCAAATTCGATTGATAAAAGTGGTCATCCGCATCGGCAAACAAAATCCACTCACCTTTGGCATGTTTCAATCCCACATTTCGTGCATACCCCGCTCCACGCCCTTCTTTCGTGAAATAAACCTCTGTGTTTGGCCTTTTTAAACCAGGGAACTTCTCAAAATCGACTTTAGACGAATCGCTGTTATCATCCACCACGATGACTTGAACATCATCGCGCTCAGGTATAGAATCCAAACAACGCTGAAGTAGCTCTGGTATATTATAGTGAGGTATTATAACGGAATATTTATACATCTAAACTTTCCTCATTTGATTTGCACTATTGACTTATTAAAAGCACATCCACCTAATTTTGGCCACACTAAAAAGGGTTTGGTATGTTTTGCATCTACAAACTTCACCTCAAATTTAATGGCACCGTAAGCGATGTCATAATCTCGAACAATAGCCGTATAATCAAAATATCTTTATCCTTTTAGGCAAACTTAATCAAATCCGATTGAGCCACACATTTAGGCACCCATCGCTTCAAGGTGCTTATCATCAATATCGAAATCGCCAATACCACAATGGAGGAGACAAGAATGGAGACATTGACGGACATCCATCGTTGAGTCAACGCCAACAAGTCGGGAATAAAGATGGCATGTGTTCCTAAAACGATGATGGAATATCTACCGACATAGCTAACCACGGGCAACTTATTCATCATGCTTGAAAACAATAAGATACCGACTGAGCCTAATACCCCACAACACCAAACCATCCAAATAGGATCATGTTCATAATCATTCCTATAAAAATGAAACTTGTCAGGATGGAGAAGAAGAATGATGCCAAAGCATACCAAAGCCAAACCAAAACGAATCACATTATTTTTGCAATATTCCAACAGCTTATACCGACGAATCATCGTCCCAACAACAACAAAAGGCAAACATGTCATAGAGGTATCCAAGTAGAAAGGCATTTTAAAATAGAACCCGATGACACTCAACAATAACGAAAGTGCCAATGTCCATTCGATTTTCCCTTTGCATACCTGATTGATGACAAGATACAACATATAGGTTTCGAACAACGAAACCAAAAACCAAAGCGCACCATTTTGGAACAACAGATTCCCTGAAATATTCTCTGTCCAGGCAAAATAGAAGGGAGATTCGTACACAAAATCGCTATGCAAGAAGTTACCCGACCAAACTCTATTGAGCACCAAATTATACGCATTGGTCAGAAAGACAAAAAAGCAGAATGGAATAATCAATCGGTTGAGCTTCTTTTCAAGAAAGTTCCGATACCCTGACTTGAAAGAAACGAAGAAGCCAGACAAAACATAATATAAGGGCATTCTGAAAGTGGAAAGAAAACACCTGGTGGTATCGTCTTTGAACATGAAAACTTCTTGGTCCACATGATGTAAAACGACCAGAATGATTAAAAAGCCTTTCGCTAAATCAACATACTCTATACGTGGTTTCGACTGTTCCATGATTACTTCTTATACAAACTTTATCAAATCTGCCTGTGCCACCAATTTGGGACAAAATCTCTTGAACACAAGAATCGAAAGAAACGAAATACCGAACAATAAGACGGTGACAACGATTGTTGCAGCATTGGAAGACATACGTGAACTTATCAAATACCACAAATCTGCGTAAAAAATTAAATGCACCCCTAATACAATGATGGAATATCTTCCGATATAACTAATGACAGGTATTCGTCCTATCGTCTTTGCCAACAAAAGGATTCCCAAAGAACCTATGACTCCCCATAGCCAAACACTCATTACACTATTACTTCCATAGTCGTTTACCACGAAGCTGAAATAACTGGGACGGAACACCGCAATGATACCCAAACATAGCACTGCCACTAAAATTTGCAGCCATCCTCGGTTGTTTAAACGCTCCAGAATATCATATTGACGAATCATTCTCCCTATGATAACGTATGGCAATGCAAGCATGGACGTTTCTAGAAAAAAAGGCAATCTTACATGAAAACCGATGAAACCAATCAACAATGAAATCGGCAAGATATATCCTATTTTTGCTTTGCAATATTTATATAATAACATATATAACATATAGGTTTCAAATAATGACACCAAAAACCATGGCGTAATATTTTGAATACCGAACAGCAAACGATTCTCTGTCCATGCAAAATAGAATGGCGAATTATACACAAAAACCTCGTGATTCGGCAAGCTTCCTCCGCAGATTCTATGAAGCAGGAAATTATAGACGTTCGTCAGAAAGATGAAAAAGCAAAAAGGAATAATCAGTTTGTTGATTTTTTTCTCCACAAACGTTCCATACCCGCATTTGAATGAAATAAAGAAGCCCGACAACACATAGTATAGAGGTAATCTGAATGTGGATAGAACACATAGTACCGTATTATTATGAAACGAATAAAAATCCGCGTTCACATGGTTCAACACCACAAGGATAATGAGAAATCCTTTGGCTAAATCTATATACTCAATACGTTTCTTTTCCATTTCTCTTGTCACCCTTTCCGATGGATGAGCCTATGCCTTAAAGCCAAACGTACACGAAACATATCCACCTCAAACGAAAGGATTTTCCTACAAGTCAAAGCCTTCCCCCACTGCTTCATCATTTCATTTTTATAAAAGGAGACAACGTCGCTGTTTTTGGAGCAAGCCAAACGATATAACATAAACGCCCTCTTCATGTCTCCCACAGAAAGAAAAGACTTGGAATAAGATTTTGCAATCTCTTCAAATAGGCCTAATTTCACATACTCATCGTAGTACCCCATCAAAAACTCCAAATATCTTTCTATTTGTAGTTTCTTGTATGGCTCATCAAAATGTTGGCTCATTACCAACAGAATCTTCGCCCAGCTTCGGACTCTTTTTTCGTTGGATTGGGTGCTCATAATGGAATTAGGCACGATGTAGTGATAGTAGGCGTCTTGGTGCACAAAAGCAACTTTCCTCAATTTTTTTGCCAAGAAGAAAGCCCACAACTCATCTTCATGGACAACTCCTGGGAGGAAAAATAATGAATGTTCCTTGATGAAGTCAAATCGCGCCAATTTATTCCAAATAGCAATAGGGAACCGTGGATAATCGCCAAAAAAATCTTTCCTAATCCATCGGTTATCATCTATATAGTCAATATGGTCATACCTATCGGTATTATAATACGCTCTCATGGGAATCGATTTCGACTTTCCCTGCACAATTTCAACGCCTGGATGCTGCTTCACTTTTTGAACCATCAACTCTATACAATCCAGCGATATCTCATCATCGCTATCCATAAAATAGAGGTACTCCCCTGTTGCATGCTCAATTCCTGTATTCCGAGCAATGGAAACTCCCTTATTCTCTTGGAAATGGAATAAATGAAAGTTCACCTCACCCTTGTAGCTTTCCACCAGCTGCTGGCACTTCTCGTATGAATCATCCGTCGAACAATCGTCCACAACAATACATTCCAAATCCTTATAGGTTTGGTTCATGACTGACTGCAAACACCGCTCGATATAATCACAGACATTATATACAGGAATGATGATAGAAACTTTCATCATATTGATAAATATAAAGGTTAAAGTTTAGAGTTTAAAGTTTAAAGAAGGCTAACGCGATGTTAGTGAACAATCCGCATGGTCTTTAAACTTTAAACCTTAAACTTTAAACTTTACAAAGCTTTTTATAATACTCCAATAATGTTCTTCCAATCATTGCAGTAGTCCAATGACTCATTGCATATTCATAATTCTTTAAGCCTCGCTCCAAATAGCCCTCATCCGAGGATATAATATCAGCCAACTCTTCAAGATGCCCCGTGTCAAAGACATGATTATTTGTCTTTCTCAATAAAAGCCCAACGTTGCCTACATCAGGGCCTACCACCGCCTTTTTCATCAGAAAAGCCAAAGGCAAATTCCCCGAATTTAGAATCTTCACCCTTGGGATTAACACCATATCTGAAGCACCGAAAAAATAGGGTAGCAGTTCTTCCGATACAGCATTACAAGTGTTTCCTGTAACATACAACCGATACCTATATTTATAATACAACTGACGAATTCTTTGTTTATTGGGAAAAGTCGTTTGGGGAACGGTCATATAATTGGGGGCAATCATACGAATAGAGCCATTCCATCGTTTTACCAAGCGAGAAACGATGTTTCTTTCCTCGAAGTCTCTAAAGGCACCAAAACACAATACATGTTTTTTGTTTGCCTTCAACCCTAAACGTTGACAAGATTCTTCTTTCGACGGGACAGAAGGATAGATGGTGTCGTACACATGATGTGGCAAAAGCCAATGCTCCGCTTGAGGATATTCCTTCTGACACATCTCCTGGCTATACTCTCCCAGATGAAACATATAGTCGCAAGACCGATAAACTACACTATAACATTTTATTCTTTCTTCACTCTGACAATAATGAGGGACTAAATTATGACAAGTTGCAACAATCTTCTTTCCTTCAGCTTTTAATACAGAAAGTCGGTTCTCCAATTCTTCTACATGATGTTGTCCTCCTTCTGTAATGCAAGCATCAGGCCACTGAAAATGTATGATATCAAAAAGAAAGATTTCATCACTCCAGAATATCCTCATTCCCCATTGTATTTCAAGGGATTCATCCAAACATTTAAGTTCATCTATCAATGTTCTTAAATAAGGATTCGGAAGAGAATAAGGATTCTCGGTGACAAAAAAGATGCTCACGTTCTTCTATCTTATAAAGGTTAAAGTTTAGAGTTTAATGTTTAAAGAAGGCTAACACGATGTTAGTGAACAATCCGCATGGTCTTTAAACTTTAAACCTTAAACTTTAAACTTTACAAAGCCTTTTTATACTACAACACGTGCCTCAATATCCGTTCCGGTATGATAGGTCAATCCCCAACGCGAATTCCATGATAAGAATTCTTTTTTCTGTGCCAAATCCTGATACTTAATCTCGAAGGAGAGCACGTTGCGGATGTCGTCATACGTGGTGCTTCCTGCATAGAAGTCGTAGCGACCGACGGAGAAGTGCATCATGTATTTCCCGGCAGGGAGTGCATGATTCTTGATTTCAAGCCGAACTTTATACAAATCCTGTTGAGGCAATGCGATGGGGTCGCTTGTATAATTCGCCACACAGATGTCTGCATCGTTGACAAGGACTGCCGAATATTGCATCTCCTCGTGATTGCGGAAATGCACTTTCAGCGTCAATTCAATGATGAGCGGCTCATCGGATGCCATGGCCGCAGGGTTATCATTGACGATGCGAGCCTCCAGAAACTCGACGTCGTGCTTTTTCTCATACCATCGATGCTTCTTTTCTATCACTACGTGGGGAATAATCTCTACGATGTTGCTTCCAACATAATAATCTACGCATTGATTGGCAGTACCGGTGTATTCCACCATTCCGTTTTTCAGAACGATTCCATTCTTACATAGAAGTCGCACGGAATTCATATTGTGGCTGACAAACAACACCGTTCTTCCTTCGCCCGTCGAAACATCCTGCATCTTACCGATGGCTTTTTTCTGGAACTCGGCATCTCCCACAGCCAAGACTTCATCGACAACCAAGATTTCTGGTTCAAGGAAGGCTGCCACGGCAAAACCGAGGCGGACCTGCATACCCGAAGAATAGCGCTTGCAGGGCGTGTCGATATAACGAGCCACACCTGCAAAATCGATAATCTCATCTAATTTCCGGGTAATCTCCGCTTTCCTCATGCCCATGATACTACCGTTCATGTAGATGTTCTCCCGTCCTGTCAATTCGGGATGGAAACCTGTGCCGACCTCCAATAAAGACGCCAGACGACCTTTTGTACGGATTTGTCCCGTGGTGGGAGCTGTAATGCGGCTCAGCAGTTTCAGTAAGGTGGATTTTCCTGCACCATTCTTTCCGATGATGCCCACCACATCACCTTGCTCCACCTGAAAATTGATGTTCTGGAGAGCATACACAAAATCACTATCACCTTTCGTACTGCGGTCATTGGTTTGTCCCACCTTCAGATAGGGGTCTTCTTGATGGAGCACATTCATTTTCCACCAACGATTCAAGTCCTGTCCCAGCGTTCCTGTACCGACCAAACCCAGACGGTACATTTTTGATACATCCTCAAAAGATATTGCAATATTCTTATTCGCCATACTCAATTTTGTAAAGGTTAAAGTTTAACTTTATACTTTATAAAAATTAAATCGTGTCCATAAAAGTACGCTCTTGGCGATTAAAAACGATGATGCCCAAAAACAATACCGATAATGTGACAATCGTACTATACAATAATCCCGTCCAATCCATCTCACCCATGCCCGTTATCATGTAGCGGAAATCGGTAAAAATTCCTTGTAGCGGATTCAGCTTCAAGAAAATAGCTAATTCTGGCTTTGTGGCAATAGACACAGGATAGATAACTGGTGTGGCGTACATCCAAAGCTGCAAACCAAAGGCCACTAAATTATTCAAATCTCTATATTTTACTGTAAGTGCTGAAATAATAAGTCCACATCCTAAACCAAATAATGCCGTCAAAAGGATGATAGCGGGCAACAACAAAGCCTCGATAGTGAGATGAAGAGGAACTCCATGTGTCACATAATACATATATATGACAATTAAAGTTAGACTTTGTATGAGTGTCTTGATAAATGCAGAGGTGATGCCTGCCAACGGTGCAACAAGGCGTGGGAAATACACCTTGGAAAAAACGCCCGCATTACCAGTAAAGGCCCCTTGTCCTGTGCCAAAACAAGCACCAAAATAAATCCATAGGATATTACCACTCATGTAAAAAACAGGAGCAGGGATATCCCCTGTGGAAATCCCCGCCAATGTGTTAAACACAAACATATACATGATGGTTGTGAAGATGGGCGAAATGAAAAACCACAATGGTCCCAGTATCGTCTGCTTATACACCGTAATAATATCGCGCTTGACATACTGCACAAAAAGGTCGCGATATCTCCAAATTTCCTTAAAATCAATATACCAAAGACTGCGTGTGGGCTTAATGACCAAATCCCAATCTTGACTATTTTCTTTCATCTCAATACTATATTATATTTTCCAATTAACTTCCTTTTTTAAAATCTTTGCAGGTATTCCACCAATCACCGTCATCGGTTGAGAGAATTGGGAACACACTAACGAGCGCTGAGCTACAATGGTTCCATCAGGCAAACAGACACCTTTGGATAGTGTAACATCAGAAGCAATCCACACATGCTCTCCAACATGTATGGATTGGTGATTCTCGGCTTCTCCATCTGCATAGATGATAGAATGTCCGTCGCTTGTATTAAAGGCAATATTCCATCCTAATAAGACGTCTTTTCCTATGATGATATCATCGTATGCACGAAAGAAACAATTGACATTAGCATAGAAATTGTCTCCGACTTGAAGTTTGGAGCCATTCTCCATCCAGATACGTACACCTTGGGCAAAACGAGCTTTCCCTTCTACCACCAAATGGCTTCCTTTTTCTATATGTATGATGCCTTGATGAGGTGCTATCGCCGTAAAACCTTGATGTCCCAAATAAAGCATATTGTGCTGGATGGGTTGCAGAAAAACGATGGCACCACGTCCGATTTGCGAAACTTTTACCTGATGTGAAATATTGACTGGAATCTTGATGGCATCTGCAAAAGGAAAACAACGCAAACAAAATACCAGTGAGTACAATAAATCGACAACTCGTATAATATATACTTGGATATCAGACAAGAATTTCATACATCACCTCCATCACGACACTATGGCCTCCGAAGTATATACTTGATACATTGTTTCCACCAAAACGGGCTTGTATAGGATGAAGTGATTTGCAAGTACTCCTTCTTCGCTTTGCGCAAATTTTCAAAGGTAGTACTTCCATCCATCCTATAGTTCGCAATGACCGAATCTACCGTACAGAAGGCTTCCGCTCCATACTGCTGGTAGATTCGATAAAACAAATGATAGTCGGCAGCTATCCTATACTTCAAATTGAACTGGAAAGCACTCGCCCCATCCAAAGTACGCCGAACAAAAGAAGACTGATGGCAAAAAGGAAGTGCGTATGGCACGGCACTTCCTCCCTGTGCTTGAAGAACTTCGGTTTTCTCGGGATACAAAAGATGGGTGTGCCCACCTATCACTTTGATGTGGGAGGAAATTTCCTCTCCTTCACTTTTGCAAAACACAGAACTTAGTACCTCCGTTCCCGCAAAAGTGTCACCCGCATTCATAAAGTTCACCCACTCACCTGTCGCGTAGGACAGCCCTTTATTCATGGCATCGTAAATGCCGTGATCGGGTTCACTCACATATCGGGCTATTTGACCTGCATATTTTTCGATGATAGACAATGTACCATCTGTACTGGCACCATCTACCAGAATGTATTCAACATTCGGATAGGTCTGTGCCAGTACAGATTGTATGGTCTTCTCTATCAAATCAATCGCGTTACGACATACTGTGATGACCGTGATTGTAGGCAATGGGGTTCCCAAGAGTCGTTATCCCTTCAATTTAGAGAAAAAGGACAATGCACTACGTTTAACGCTCTTCTTCGATTTTCTTTTACTTTTCCCTCCGTAGCCGTAGCCATAACCGTAGCCGTAACCATAGCCGTAGCCATAGCCGTAGCCGTAACCATAACCCGACTTCTTGTAATCCACACCGTTAAGAACAAGGCAGAGGTTCTTAAATTTATTCTCCTCATATTGTTCATTCAACTCTTGTACAAAGCGACGGTGTGTAATACCTGCACGAACGATATATACTGTAACATCCGCAAGACGGTTGGTGATGCTGGCATCCGCCACCAAATCCATCGGCACATTGTCGATAATAATATATTGGTATTGGGAACGAAGATGCTCGATCAGCTCATCCAATTTCTTGCTCATCAACAATTGTACTGGGTTAGGAGGTATTGGACCTGCGGGAATCACATCCAGATTATCATTATAATTACTCTTGAATATCACTTCCTCCATGCTATAGGCACCAGAGAGGAAGGTCGTGAGTCCTATCTTCTTGGCATGTTTGATTTCGGAATCTGCGATAAAGTAAATGGAGTGCTGTTTGCGGATATCCATGTCTATCCAAATCACTTTCTCATTATTGGACGCCAACGATGCCGCATAATTGGTACTTACGTATGACTTTCCTGCCCCTGGATGACCAGAAGTAAACAACAATACTTGCTTCTTTTGTTCTGTTCCATCCTCCGATACACCCATATAATTCAAGTTTGAATGAAGGATATGCAGGGCTTCTGTAACATTCCTGTTTTCTTCGTCTCCGATAGATATAACTTCAGACAAAGTCTTCTTTCCTTTTTGTCTCGGAATCGTACCCACCGTAGGAATCGATGTGACAGAACGTAGCTCTTTCTTGTTATGTATGCTTGGATCCAGGTATTTAAGAATAAATACGATAACAAATGGAATGATAAGACCGATGGCTATCACGGTCATCCATATTTTATTCTTATTAGGACTAATAGGTGCTACACTTCCGAAAGGTTGCTCAATGACTCGGACATCCGTTGAGGTGGCAGCCAACTGCATGGCTGTTTCCTCACGTTTGTTCAACAGGTAAGTATATAAGCTTGATTTAATATCTTGCTGACGTTCTATATTCACAGTATAGCTCTGCTGGGCAGGGATGGAAGCAATTCTGCTATTAGCACGTCCTTCCATCGCGCGAGAGTTATTGAGTTGCAAACCCAATGTGGTAAGATAGTTGTCCAAAGAACCTGTAATCGTCGTACGCATGGCATCCAACTGGTCGTTCATTTTCATCACCACTGGGCTTGACTCACTACCAGCCATAGCAAGCCGATTCTTTTTCAGCAACAAGTCATTATAGGTGGTTATCTGTCCCTGGATTCCCGCATCACCTACACCAATCACGTTTGGAATCAGTTCGTTCGTTTTTGTTTTATCTTGAACATAATTACGGATAAAACGAGCAATGCTGATTTGGTCATTAATCCTATCCACTTGGGCACGCGCTGTGGTACTTTGACTCAGATATTCTCCTGCCGCCTGTCTCACATCCAAAATCTGATGCTCTTGCTTAAACGCCGTCAATTTACTTTCCACATTACCAAGCTCCTCACCTATCTCCTTGATGCGTTCATCAATAAACTCTGCTGTACTAATAATCACACGCTTCTTGTCCTCAATCATGGCCTTCGCGTATTCGTCGGCAAGTGTAACCAGAATCGCATCAATCTTTGAAATATTATTGGATGTACAGGTTATCTCCACCAAAGAACCACGAGTGAGCACCGGCTTTGTGTAAAGACTTGCCTGTAGGTTGTATGCCGCAGCCCCAACACTAATCCTATCCACAACAATCGTGTTTCCCAAGTTATATTCCAAATTCTCCTTGACGGAGTTGACAAGAATCCTACCAGCTGTTGTCCGTAAAGTATCTCCAAAGTTTGCCGATTCGAAAGATTCTGGCATAGGATTACCATTCACCGTCAAATCCTCCAACTTGAATTGTTTTGAATCGATGGTGGTGATACGCATGGATGTATTACCACAGTAATTATCAAGAAATTTAACCTTAATTGGAGTCTCTTTAAACATCGGGAAATTCCTGAAACGACCTTCTTGGCTATAACTTACATCCAAATCCAATCGTTTAACCACTTCCTGCTGAATCTGGAGTGAACGGAGGATGTATAATTCATTTTCCAGCGTTCCGCTGCTCATGGATTTACCCCCACTCACATCCTGAAGATTAAGAAATTGGCTCACACCAGAAATATCACTTGCATTCTTAATAAGGAGCACAGATTGACGTTGAAAAATCGGCACTTGCTGCTCCATATAATAGTACCCAATCACACAGGATACCGCTACCGATATGATGAACCAATACCAATTACGAACAACCAACCCAAGGAGAAGAGATATGTCAAACCCTTGCTCTTGTTGTTGCCCGTTTCGTTTAGAAGATTTTTTACTCTTAGTGGCCATATATAACTTTATTTAGCAATTAAAATGACTGTAAGAATTGTTGATGCAAATCCTATCACAGAACTAATGGCAGACATATAACGATAGAACGGACTTCCATCCACACGGGCAGCCCCATTCGGTTCTATATAAATAAGGTCATTCTGTTGCAGGAAATAGACCGGGGAGTTTAAAGTAGCTTCTGCATTGGACAAATCGACGCGATAACTCTTCACAACACCTTGCTCTTCACGTAAAACCAAAGCATCTTGACGTTTACCTGTATATCTTATACCGCCAGATTTTGCAATTGCCTCGAGAATGGTGAGACGCTCAGAAGAACATGTTATTACTTGATTTCCAGCTTCTCCAATGACAACCACTTTAAAACTCATAATTTCCACCGTACAAACAGGATCTTGTGTATATCCTCCAGTTTTAAGCCGCTGTTCAAGCATTCTTGCCAGTTCTGTTCGGGTATAGCCAGCCACTTTGACGAGACCAAAAACTGGAAATTCAATACAACCAGTCTTATCTACCGTAAACAACTGACCACCTCGAGCGCCACCTATGCCATTGGCTCCACCTCCTATGCCACCTCCACCGATGGTCACTTTATTCGTAAAGGGTTCCAACAACTCTCTCTCGCTGGCCGAAATAGAGATGGCCAACTGGTCATCTGGCTGGATTTTTATTTCATAAGTAGTCGGGAGACGATGGCCATTCATGGCAAGCTCGTCCACACCTTGCAGGTATGTCACCTTTTTCTTTGACACACATCCTGTGAGAAGGAGTGTAAACACTGTAAGCAGCAACAACGATGCCGTCTGTACATTCAGGAATTTTCTTCTTTTCATTTTCTGTATTTTATTTTTATTTCTTTGTAAACCATTTGAAAAAATGTCTCTTCACTTTCCGCCAATAATAGCCATAGAATGAACGATGGCACACAAATTGCTGGATTTTGGAGAGACGTTTTCCTATAATAGCAAGACTTGACAATCCATTTGTGTGATAGGCACGCACATCTTCGCGCCATATTTTCTGAGAGTTCCAAATGCTGGTGCTTTTCCCTCCCAAACGCATACGAATGATATAAGAATGAAGGTATGCGACCTTCAAACTTTTGTTGTATAAATATCGTATCAACAGCTCCGTATCCCCTGCTGTATCGTACGAAGCATCGTACAAACCATTCTCCAAATAGGTTTGCCGACGTATATACATCGTGGGATGCAAAGGAAGCCACCCCCACTTTACTTTCGTCTTGGAATAGCTTCCACTAATCCAGTTGCGGATGACAACATAAATGTTTTCTGCAGGTGTAAAGATGCCATCACCATAGAAGACATCACAACTTGTCTTCTTAATGTGTTCAACCACTCGGCTGATGACATTTTTGTCATACAAGACATCATCTGCATGCACAAACCCTACATAGTCACCCGTCGCAAGAAGGATTCCTTTGTTGAGGGCATCATAGAGGCCTTTATCTGCTTCGGACACAATCTTGCCATTTCGTTTTTCGATACGGGCACGATAAGGCTCGATGACATCCATGGTGCCATCGGTGGATTTGCCTTCTACGATGATGTATTCTATGTCTGGGTAGTCTTGGGCGAGAACGCTCTCTATAGCATCAGCGATATAAACCCGTTGGTTATATACCACTGTAATAATCGATATCTTCATACGATTTTCTTCCGTCTTCTCCACCTCTGTTTTTGTCATCAGGAAGGGGGGGACGGTTTCATTCAACGATTTCGACGAGATCTGGCTCAATCTGCGATGATGCCACTGTAGCCAAACCTTCCAATCGTACTACAATTCGTTTGTTTTCTCTTTTCTTAATTTTTAACAAAGTCCCTTCCAACCCATCAAACGCACCTCCATGCACACGGACTTTTGTTCCTTTTTCAAGTTGTAATTCCTCTGGCTTAAAATAGATAATATCCTCTTCGTAATGCTTCGCGATAATCATGAAGTTCTCCATTTCTCGGTTGGGGATGACCAAAGGACGTTCTATTTTCCCTGATTTCGACCAAAAGCAATAGGAGAGATAAGGACAGTAATTCTTAAATTCGCGAATTTGTCGTCTATTGGCGTGTATAAAAACGATACTTGGTATAGCGGGCACCACTTTCGAGTGTTTGACACCCTGATAGGTTCTTATTTCATTCTTTTTTGCAATAAAATGTTCTATTCCATGAGGACCTGTGAGTATTTCTTCTACTTCTCGCTCCCGTTTATAGACACGCATTACATACCATTGAATCTTGTCTGCCGATTGAGTGTTGATAACCTCCATGCCCTGTTTTGTCTGGTTTTCTCGTTTTTAGCCCTGTAAAGTACAATTCGGAACGTATAGTAACCAACTAACAGAACATACCTACTCCACATACCAATCCGTGAATAGAACTGGTATTCAGAAAGTTATACGGCATTTCGAGATTAAAATGAACCATTATGTAATTTTAGACGGTGCAAAGTTACGAATAATTTATTTATCCGTAACAATAAATGATTAAAAAAAATTAAATTTCAGCCTCTATCCAGTGTCCCAAATTCCTCCAATTCCATGCTTAAAAAGCAACCGCACTCACCTCCCAACTTGGCCTGCGCCGCACACGCTATTTATGTTATACAGCATAAGAAATGTATGGTACGCCGCATAGCAGTCATCACATAAGCACGCCGTTCGTCCAGACGCACACCCTTAACACCAAAAGAGAAAAGCCATTTTTGCAAAAACTTCCAATGACTCTTCGTCGTTGAGTCTCGAGGGGCAACGACGTAGAGTCACGAGACTCAACGACGAAGAGTCATCAAGGGCAACGACGAAGCCTTTAGGGAAAGTGTTGGCAAAATGACCAATATTGACCGATAATTTGCCCCAATCATATCAATTTTTTATCATAAAAGGCTCATAAACCATTATTTTTATGTAGTTTTGCAAAAACAACCACAAACATGTCTAAGCAGAAACAAAAATTCTATGTCGTCTGGAATGGTGCGGAAGATGGTGTATATACCTCTTGGGAAGCTTGTCAACAAAGTGTGACGGGCTTCTCTGGGGCGAAATATCAAGCATTCAAGACTGAAGCAGAGGCAGAAGAAGCGTTCGAGATAGGATATGAAGCCTACAAGAAGAAAGAGGCAGAGGCTCAAAAGGCGAAAGAAGAAAGTCTCGAAAACAAAGCCACATCGTCCCTCTCTCCTTCTGTCCTTCCTCCCCCCAAGCCTTTACCCCCAGCCGCCATCAACGAATCCATCGCGGTGGATGCTGCCTGTAGCGGCAATCCTGGCAAGATGGAATATCGTGGTGTCTATCTGCGCACGAGCAAGGAGATTTTTCATTATGGCCCTGTGTGGGGCACCAACAACATTGGCGAGTTCCTGGCCATCGTACACGGATTGGCGCTACTGAAACAGAAGGGGCTGACGACCATGCCCATCTACAGCGACAGCGTGAATGCCCAACTGTGGGTGAGAAAGAAGAAGTGCAAGACTACGTTGGAGCGGAACGAGAAGACGGAAGGGCTGTATCAGCTCATTGAACGCGCTGAGACGTGGCTCCGAAACAACACCTACGCCAACCCCATCATCAAATGGCCCACTGATGAATGGGGAGAGATTCCAGCGGATTTCGGACGGAAGAAATAGTGAAGGGCGAAAAATGAAAAGTGATAAGTGAAAAGTGAAAAATTTGCTACCGCAGCAGCCGCCAACAGTTGATGTACCAATGCGGTAGCAAATTTTTCACTTTTAATTTTTCACTTTTCACTTAAAATCTCTATCTTTGCAAAAAATCCAACAACTATACACATATTATATATATGGGAAAAGTAATTATTATCGGTGCAGGAGGCGTGGCCTCGGTGGCTGCACACAAAGTCGCTCAGAACAGCGACGTGTTTACTGACATCATGATTGCCAGCCGCACGGAGTCGAAGTGCAAGGCTTTGGCAAAGGCGATAGAGGATAAGGGACTGGTGCCTGTGGGCAGCATCAAGACAGCACGTGTGGATGCTGACAACGTGGAGGAGCTGGTAGCTCTGTTCAACAGCTACAAGCCCGACCTCGTGATGAACCTGGCGTTACCCTATCAGGACTTGACCATCATGGAAGCCTGTCTGCAGAGTGGCGTGAGCTATCTCGACACCGCCAACTATGAGCCAAAAGACGAGGCACATTTCGAGTACTCTTGGCAATGGGCATTCAAGGAGCGATTCGAACAGGCAGGGTTGACCGCCATCCTGGGTTGCGGTTTCGACCCTGGTGTGACCTCCATCTACACAGCTTACGCTGCCAAGCACCACTTCGACGAGATTCAGTATCTCGACATCGTGGATTGCAACGCTGGCGACCACCACAAGGCGTTTGCCACCAATTTCAACCCCGAAATCAACATCCGCGAGATTACCCAGAAGGGACTCTATTGGGAGAACGGCCAGTGGGTAGAGACGGAGCCTCTGGAGATTCACCAACCTCTCACTTATCCAGAGATTGGTCCCAAGGAGTCGTATCTGCTTCACCACGAAGAAATTGAATCGCTGGTGAAGAACTACCCGACCATCAAGCGAGCACGCTTCTGGATGACTTTCGGCGAACAGTATCTGAAGCATTTAGATGTGATTCAGAACATCGGCATGTCGCGCATCGACGAGATAGAGTACACAGCCGAAGCAGCCGACGGAAGTGGGCCTGTGAAGGTGAAGATTGTGCCGCTGCAGTTCCTCAAGGCCGTGTTGCCCAACCCACAAGAATTGGGCGAGAACTACGAAGGTCAGACCTCCATCGGTTGTCGCATCCGTGGTTTGAAAGATGGCAAGGAGCACACCTACTACGTTTACAACAACTGCTCTCATCGCGCTGCCTACGAAGAGACAGGAATGCAGGGCGTGAGCTACACTACCGGTGTGCCCGCCATGATTGGTGCGAAGCTCTTCATGCAGGGCATCTGGAAACGCCCAGGTGTCTGGAATGTGGAAGAGTTCGACCCCGACCCCTTCATGGAGCAGTTGAACACTCAAGGTCTGCCTTGGCACGAAATTCACGATGGCGATTTAGAACTGTAAAATCAAGAAGAATATGGCAAAAACACAAAAAGAAGAGGCAAATCTGACCCCTCAACAACAAAAGATGAAGGCCCTACAGGCTGCGATGGACAAGATAGAGAAGAGTTTTGGAAAAGGTGCCATCATGAAGATGGGCGACGAGAATATCGAACATATTGATGTCATCCCTTCTGGTTCCATCGGCCTGAACGCCGCTTTGGGCGTTGGAGGCTATCCCAAGGGACGTATCATCGAGATATTTGGTCCCGAATCGTCGGGTAAGACCACGCTGGCTATCCATGCCATCGCCGAATGTCAGAAGGCTGGCGGCGTGGCTGCATTCATCGATGCAGAACACGCTTTCGACCGTTTCTATGCTGAAAAACTGGGCGTTGACGTCAACAACCTGTGGATTAGCCAACCCGACAACGGCGAGCAGGCGCTGGAAATTGCTGACCAACTCATCCGTTCCAGTGCGGTGGACATCATCGTCATCGACTCTGTGGCTGCCCTCACTCCAAAAGCTGAGATTGAAGGCGATATGGGCGACAGCAAAGTGGGACTTCACGCCCGACTGATGAGTCAGGCACTACGCAAACTCACGGGCACCATCAGCAAGACCAACACCACTTGCATCTTCATCAACCAGCTGCGCGAAAAGATTGGCGTAATGTTCGGCAATCCCGAAACGACAACGGGTGGAAACGCACTGAAGTTCTACGCCAGTGTGCGCATCGATGTCCGCAAGAGCACGGCCATCAAGAACGGCGAAGAGATTCTGGGCAATCTCACCAAAGTGAAGATTGTGAAGAACAAGGTGGCACCACCTTTCCGCCGCTGCGAGTTCGACATCATGTATGGCGAAGGCATCAGCCGAAGTGGCGAAATCGTTGACCTCGGCGTGGATTCAGGCATCATCAAGAAGAGCGGCAGCTGGTTCAGCTACGAGGGCACACGCCTTGCCCAAGGCCGAGATGCCACGAAGCAACTCATGATTGATAACCCCGAACTGGCAGAAGAAATCGAGAAGAAGATTCTCGCTGCCATTTCTGGCAACACCTTCGTGCCTTCATCCTCTGAAGAAGAGAAGGAGGAAAACGCTGAAACAGCTGAATAACAACAAGAAAAAGAAAAGGACGAATCCCGTTAAATACATACGACACGCTCCGGGATGCCACAACGGCATTTCGGAGCGTGTCGTACTATACAAGAAGAACGATGAATATGCACTTTACTAATTGGAAAAACGAGGTGGAAGACTACCTCTTTATCACATTCGGCCTCCTCCTCTACGCTATCGGGTGGACGGTCTTCCTGCTGCCCTACGAGATTCCGTCGGGAGGTCTGACGGGTGTCTGCGCACTCATCTACTATGTGACAGGTTTGGAAATGCAGGTTACCTACCTCATCATCAACGCATTCCTGCTGTTAGGTGCCATGAAGATTTTGGGCATCAAGTTCTGCATCAAGACCATCTACGCCGTACTGGTACTTACGTTTTTCCTCTGGGCACTACAGCGATTGCTGCTGGCCAGCGAGGGAGAAGGTGCCACTAAACTTCCCCAATACCTCGGTGAGAACCAAGGACTCATGGCAGTTCTCTTCGGTTCGTCACTCTGCGGAATGGGATTGGCACAATGTTTCCTCCACCAAGGCAGCACGGGCGGCACCGACATCATCGCCGCCATGGTCAATAAGTACCGCCACGTCAGTCTTGGCCGTATGCTGCTCTACCTCGACATTATCATCATCAGTGCCTCCTATCCCCTCTTGCACGACTGGCAACGTCTGGCTTTCGGCTTTGTCGATATGTTTGTGTGCAACATGATGCTCGACTACGTGATGAACTACGTACAACAATCCGTGCAATTCTTCATCATCACCAAGCATCCACAGGAAATCTACGACGGCATCAGCAAGGAGATGGATCGTTCTGCCACCCTTCTGTCTGGCACAGGCTGCTACAGCCAACAACCTGTCAGCGTGCTGATGGTGGTTGCCAAGAAAAACCAATCGGTAGCCCTCTTCCGCCTCGTCAAGGCGATAGACCCAACAGCCTTCATCTCCCAAACCAAGGCCGAAGGTGTGTACGGTGAAGGCTTTGACAAACTGAAATAACAACTGGAAGGGAACTTCCATTCTGTACGGAAAAGACGGGTTAATTAGTGTTAAAACGACATCTGGAACACAAAAGACCCTCTTTTTATAACCCGTTTTTGATGGCTTTTCCGTACCTTTGCACCGCTTTTGTGTCTGTTTTGGACACGACTAAATCTAAACTGTATAGAAATGGCAAATCAAAATGTAAAGCCTGCTGAAGGGAAGCTGGGCATCATGGTTGTAGGACTTGGTGCCGTTACTTCCACCTTCATGACAGGTGTGCTAATGGCTCGCAAGGGACTTGCAAAGCCTGTAGGCTCAATGACTCAGTACGACAAAATCCGTGTTGGTAAGGGTGCCGACAAACAGTATCTTTCTTATTCGGAAATTGTTCCACTGGCAAAACTCGACGACATCGTGTTTGGCGCATGGGATGTGTACCCTGCCAACGCTTTCCAAAGTGCTATGTATGCCCAAGTGCTACAAGAAAAAGACATTCTCCCCGTGAAGGATGAGCTACAGCAAATTGTTCCCTTCAAAGCTGCATTCGACAAAAACTTTGCCAAGCGTCTTGATGGCGACAACGTGAAGCAGTGTGCTACGCGTTGGGAGATGGTGGAGCAGATTCGGGAGGACATTCGTCAGTTCAAGGCAGAAAATAACTGTTCACGCATCGTTGTGGCATGGGCTGCTTCTACCGAAATCTATGTGGAACCTAATATGACAGTACATGACACCCTCGCCCACCTCGAAGCAGCCATGAAGGCCGACGACCGCACGAACATCGCCCCCTCTATGTGCTATGCCTACGCAGCTTTGGCCGAAGGTGCCCCGTTCATCATGGGTGCCCCCAATACCACCGTGGATATTCCTGCCATGTGGGAAATGTCGGAGAAACTGGGTCTTCCTATCGCAGGCAAGGACTTCAAGACGGGTCAGACGCTGGTAAAATCAGGCTTTGCGCCCATCATTGGAACTCGCTGCCTCGGTCTTAGCGGTTGGTTCTCCACCAATATCTTGGGCAATCGCGACGGTCTCGTGCTCGATGAACCTGCAAACTTCCGAACCAAGGAGGTCAGCAAGCTCTCCACCCTCGAAACCATCCTCAAGCCCAACGTTCAGCCCGACCTCTACGGTCACGGCAACGACGAGGACAACCAATACTACCACAAGGTGCGCATCAACTACTACCCCCCTCGCAACGACAACAAGGAAGGCTGGGACAACCTCGACATCTTTGGCTGGATGGGCTATCCCATGCAAATCAAGATTAACTTCCTCTGTCGCGACTCTATCCTGGCCGCACCATTGTTGCTTGACCTCTGTCTGCTCAGCGACCTCGCTGCACGTGCTGGTCGCAGCGGCATCCAACGCTTCCTCTCCTTCTTCCTGAAAGCCCCTATGCATGACTACACGCAAGGCGAGGAACCCGTTAACCACCTCTTCCAGCAATACACCATGCTCAAGAATGCCATCCGCGAGATGGGTGGTTACGAGGCCGACGAAGAGATTGACTAACAATTCCGTTAGTCTTTCGTCTTCCCCTTCCAAAAATTGTCATACAAGTGCTCCCACGCTTCGAGGTCTTTCAAAATCTCGTAAACGTTGTTGTAACGCTCGTCGATATGCTGCTTCATGCACTTCATAGCGATGAGCTTTAAGTGGTTGCTGGCACGTGTGGGGTCTTTCTTCCTCACTTGAATAATCATCTTAATGATTTTGCCAATCTCCCAAATGTCGGTGCGGTTGTCGAAAGGTTCACCCTTCAGCAACTCTGGAGCAAGGTCGGGAGCGTAACACTTACCGAGTGGCAGTTTGTCGTAGGTCGCAGCAGCCAAACCGTTGTTCAACAACACAACATCATGTTCGGGGTCAGCCTTGATGAGGATACAAGCAGGTGTAATGTCGAGGTGGCACATGCCCTTATCGTGCAAGAATCCCACAGCGGCAATCAACTGTTTGAGCATCTTCAAGGTGGTGCGACGCTTGAAGTAGTACTCAGGATCCTGCCGCACAAAGAGGTCGAGTGGCAAACCAGGAATCAACTCGCTGATGAGCGAATCCTCTTCCTCAATGTAGTCAATAAGCTTCACTAGATAGGGACACATGTCCATGTTCAACTCCTTGAACAGCTCAAACTCCCTCTTTAGAAGTCCCTTGCAATTAGGGTGATGGTCGAGAAACTCGGACACCATACGGCGCAAGACAAGATTTTTCTCGTTCTCCGAATCGTCTTCGAGCGAAAGGCGGAAACATTCGTTCACATGACTGGAGTTCAGCATCTTTCCGCGAGCCTTGTAGTGCTCTTCGCCAATGTAGATATCGGCCTGTTTCAGTTTTCCCATGCTGAAGCTCTTGTCTCCTGTGAAAATCTCAAAGAATGATGCCAAAGCATCCGACATGGCAGTAAAGATGCTCGTGTCGTGTACAATTTTCGATTTCATAGTGATGGTAGTTTTATAGGTTAGTAATATAAAGGTTAAAGTTTAGAGTTTAAAGTGTAAAGACCATGCGGCTCATTTGCCAACACCGCGTCAGCCTCTTTAACCTTTAAACCTTAACCTTTAAACTTTACAAGTATTTCACGTTGTCCTCACTTCCCTCTCACAATCCGCTTAATGTCGTTCAGCTTGTTCAACGCTTCGAGCGGTGTGAGACTGTCGATATCTAAGTGGAGAATCTCGTCGCGAATCTGGCAAAGCACAGGGTCATCCAGCTGGAAGAAACTAAGTTGCGCTCCACCACTGCTCATCGCTTGTATCGTTTCCGTCTTCGGACGACTGATGCCATCGCCCGAGTTGTTCGCCTCCAGTTCCTTCAGCACTTGCTCCGCACGCTTCACCACCGAAGGAGCCATACCCGCTATCTTCGCCACATGGATGCCAAACGAGTGCTCACTGCCCCCTGGCACCAACTTACGCATGAATATCACCCTGCCATTCAACTCTTTCACGCTCACGTTGAAGTTCTTTACACGCTGCAAAGACTTCTCCAATTCGTTCAGTTCGTGATAGTGAGTGGCGAAAAGAGTTCTGGCATGTGCTTTCGGATTCTCGTGGATGTATTCCACAATAGACCACGCAATGGAAATGCCATCGTAGGTCGAAGTGCCGCGTCCCAACTCGTCAAAGAGCACCAACGAACGTGGACTCAGATTGTTCAGAATGCTGGCTGCCTCGTTCATCTCCACCATGAACGTCGATTCGCCCACCGAGATGTTGTCCGAAGCTCCCACACGGGTGAAAATCTTATCGGTTAACCCAATACGGGCACTTTCGGCAGGGACGAAACTACCAATCTGTGCCAAGATGGTGATGAGAGCCGTCTGGCGCAACAATGCCGATTTACCCGCCATATTAGGACCCGTCAGGATGATAATCTGCTGTTTCTCCGAATCCAGATAAAGGTCATTGGCCACATACTCCTCACCCACAGGCATCTGCCGCTCAATCACGGGATGCCGTCCCTGCTTGATGTCGATGACAAGACTCTCGTCCACCACGGGCCTATTGTACCGATATTCCTTGGCTGTCATGGCAAAAGACAACAAACAATCCATCTGTGCTATCAAGGTGGCATTCGTTTGAATCTGAGGAATGTAATCGGACGCATCCACCACCAGCTGGTTGAAGATGTTCTGTTCCATAATCAGTATTTTCTCTTCCGCCCCCAAAATCTTTTCTTCATACTCCTTCAGCTCCTGCGTAATGTAACGCTCTGCCTGTGTGAGTGTCTGCTTGCGAATCCAGTCTTTCGGTACGATGTCTTTGTAGGTGTTACGCACCTCCATGTAATAGCCAAACACATTGTTGAAGCCGATTTTCAGACTCTGAATGCCAGTCGCTTCCGCCTCGCGCTGTTGAATCTGCAACAAGTAGTCCTTGCCCGAATATGCGATTTGGCGCAGTTCGTCCAATTCGGCGTTCACCCCATCGGCAATCACCTTCCCCTTGTTCACTGCTATAGGCGGCGATGGGTTCAGTTCCTTCTCGATACGTTCACGCAGAGGAATACAGGCATCCAAGCGTTCACCAAAAGCACGAAGGCTCTCACTGTCAGCCTCCAAACACAGGTTCTTAATCGGTTCTATCGCCTTCAGCGCCAACATCATTTGCACCATTTCACGAGGATTCACACGACCCACAGCCACCTTACCCACGATGCGTTCCAAGTCGCCAATCTGGTGCAGCAAATCCTCGATGGCATCGCGCAGTTCCGGTTCGCGGAAAAAGTGCTCCACCACATTCTGTCGCTCCACAATCGGCTTCACGTCTTTCAGGGGAAACACCACCCAACGGCGCAACATACGCGCTCCCATCGGGCTGACCGTCTTGTCGATGACCGACAGAAGGCTGTTGCCTCCCTCGTTCATCGAACCCAACAATTCCAGACTCCGCACCGTGAACTTGTCCATCCGCACATACTTATTCGCCTCAATCTGAGCAATCTTACGGATGTGCGCGATGTGTGTGTGTTGCGTCTGCTCCAGATAGTAAAGCACCGCACCAGCAGCCACCACACCATTCCTCAGATGCTCCACACCATAGCCCTTCAGGTTCTTCGTGCCAAAATGACTCAGCAGTTTCTTCCTTGCTGAGTCGTCCGTATAAATCCAGTCGTCCAGTTCATACGTGAAAAACTTTCCTCCGAAATTTCCCTCAAACATCGGTCGCTTGCCCCGTTCGAACAGCACTTCCTTGGGCGAAAAATTCGTCAGAAGTTTATCCACATAGTCGGTCGTTCCTTCCGCACAAAGGAACTCGCCAGTGGAGATGTCGAGCAACGCCACGCCGCAAGCAGATTTGCCGAAATGCACCGAAGCAAGGAAGTTATTCTCCTTGGTAGAGAGCACATTATCCCCCAGAGCCACACCAGGGGTCACCAACTCAGTGATGCCTCGCTTCACCAATTTCTTTGTCAGTTTGGGGTCTTCCAGCTGGTCGCAAATAGCCACCCGCTTTCCTGCCCGAATGAGTCTCGGCAGATACGTATCCAACGCATGATGAGGAAAACCAGCCATCGCCGTACCATTGGCCGATGTACCTGCCACGCTACTCCGCTTCGTCAGCGTGATGCCCAGAATATCGGCCGCCACACTCGCATCCTCATTATATGTTTCATAGAAGTCGCCACAACGAAACAGCAGCAAAGCGTCAGGATGCTTTGCCTTCAAGTCGTAAAATTGCCGCATCATCGGGGTCAACTCTTCTTTCTTCGCCATAGGTTCTTGATTGTTACGAGTGCAAAGGTACGATTTTTAAGTGAAAAAGTAAAAGTGAAAAGTGAAAAATTTGCTACCGCACTTGCACGTCAACCATTGGCGACTGCTGCGGTAGCAAATTTTTCACTTTTCACTTTTACTTTTTCACTTAAGGCGGTTCAATCTTGCCTTATTTGATTTCGATGTGCAGGCTTTCCTTCGCCTTCTCTTCCTCAGTCTTCTTCGGAATGTTGATGGTCAGCACACCGTCCGTCATGCCAGCGGTGATTTTCTGCTTCTCCACATTGTCTGGAAGCGTGAAGCGCTGTTCGAACTTGCTGTAGCTGAACTCGCGACGCAGATAAGTCTTCTTGTCGTTCTCGTTCTTGTTGTCAGTCTTTTTCTCCATGCTGATGACGATATCGCCGTCACTGGTGAGCTGGATGTTGAAGTCGTCCTTCGTCATGCCAGGAGCTGCAATCTCCACCTTATACTCATTCTTGTCTTCCGATACATTGACTGCCGGAGTTGTGCCGTGATAATACTTCACTGTAGGCATCCAGTTGTCATCGAAGAAATCGTTGAAAAGTGCGGGAATCCATCCCTGATTGCGAGTTGAATAAATTGTAGGCATCATAGTTTTGTCCTCCTTATTTATTTTTAGTTAAACATTTTTCTTAGTCGGATTCTTTCGCCATCCCCTCTTTCGAGGCTCTGGTTTCTTGAACCGTTCTGCCTAACAAAAAGGCAAAACTCATGCCTATCCGCCACTTTGTCCACGCTTTTAAACTCCGTTAAACCTTCACACAACCTATTTAAACTCCCTTAAACTTTCAGCCCTCCCCCTACTGACGTTTTGTCTGTACAGACTGACAAAATGCAAGAGCGTAAGCCCTTTTACTATCCATGTGGTAGCAAATTTTTCACTTTTCACTTTTCCTATTTCACTTAAAACCGTACCTTTGCAGCATGAAAAAGTATTTCTTAACGCTGATGGGCTTGTGCTGCACGCTGATAATGGTGGCACAACCCACAAAACACACGCACGACGAAGACACCACCGATGTTTTCTACCGTCACCTCCAGCTAAACGAAGTGTTAGTGACGGGAGTGACGGGCGAGACGAAGTTAAAACATTCGACAGCTCCCATTTCTGTTGTGACGGGAAAGGAACTGAGACAGACCACCTCCACCAACATCATCGACGCTGTGGCCAAACAGCCAGGTATGGCGCAAGTGACCACAGGCGGAGGCATCTCGAAACCCATTATCCGTGGTTTGGGTTACAACCGCATTGTGGTGATGAGCGAGGGAGTGCGGCAGGAAGGACAGCAATGGGGAGATGAACACGGCATCGAGGTGGATGGCCAAAATGTTGGCTCCGTGGAAGTGCTGAAAGGGCCTGCCAGCCTCATGTATGGTTCCGACGCAATGGCTGGTGTGCTCATCCTGCACGATGTGCCACACCCACTCGACGGAGAGATTCGAGCCAATGTCAGTTCTGAATACCAGACAAACAACGGCCTATTTGCCTATTCGCTGAATGGAGCGGGCAACCAGAAAGGTTTCGTGTGGGATGCACGTTTCTCAGACAAGATGGCACATGCCTACAAGAACAAATACGATGGTTATGTACCTGGGTCTCAATTCCGCGAACGGGCAGGTCGCCTGATGCTGGGGTTGGACAAGCAATGGGGACACTCCCACCTGAAATGGGTGGCCTACCACCTGACCCCCAGCATCGTGGAAGGAGAACGCGACGAAGAAACGGGCGAGTTGGAACGCACGACCGACCGCGTGAAGACCTATTCGAAGACCCTGCCTTTCCAACAGGTGAAGCACTACAAGGCGGTGTGGGACAATGCCGTGAACCTGCCCCACGGACGACTGACGGGTGTGGTGGGTTATCAACAAAACCGCAGACAGGAATTTGAAGAGAGTTTCGACGACTACGAGTTGTTCTTCAAACTCCACACGCTGACCTACGATGTGCGCTATCTGACGGAAGAGCTGAAGGGGTGGCGACTGGCAGCTGGCGCAAACGGTATGTGGCAGAAATCGCAGAATCTGGGAGAGGAATCGCTCATTCCTGCCTATCGCCTGTTCGACATCGGAGGGTATGCTACGGCGAGCAAGACGCTCGAACGATGGACGCTGAACGGCGGATTGCGCTACGACCACCGACATCTGAAGTACAACCTATCTTCCCAACAGAAGGGTTCCTTCGACGGCATGACGGGCAGCATCGGTGCCGTGTGCAACGTCAGCGAGCACCTGAACGTGAGAATCAACGTGGCACGCGGATTCCGTGCACCCAACATGAGCGAGTTAGGAGCCGACGGAGTGCATGAGGGCACGGTGCGGTATGAACTGGGCAATCCGAACTTGAAGGCCGAATACAGTTGGCAGGGCGACCTCGGTGTGGATTTTACGTCACGCTATGTGTCCGCACAGGTGGCTTTGTTTGCCAACCGCATCGAAAACTACATCTTTGCAAAACGGATTGACATAGTGATGGAAGAAGGTTATCGCACGTATGAATACACCCAAGGCAACGCACGGTTGTTGGGTTTCGAGGCAGGTGCCGACTTCCACCCCATCCACAGCCTTCACTTTGCCAACACGTTTTCATTCGTGGATGCACGACAACTGAACCAACCCGAAGAAACACGCTATCTGCCCTTCACGCCAGCTCCACGTTGGACTTCGGAACTCAAATATGAGCTGACACACAACGGACGGACGCTCAACAACGCCTACGTGGCAGTAGGGCTGGAATGTTACTTGCGCCAAAATCACTACTATATGGCCGACCAGACAGAGACCGCCACACCCAGCTACACGCTGCTGAACCTTTCGGCTGGCACCGACCTCATCATCAAAAAGAAAAAGGTTGCCGAACTGTATGTTACAGCCGACAACCTGCTGAATCGAGCCTATCAGAGTCACTTGAGTCGTCTGAAATACACCGACATCAACACGGTGACAGGGCGACAAGGCGTCTATAACATGGGACGCAACGTGGTCTTCAAGGTGGTCATACCGATGCTCTTCACCTTCTAAGTGGCCTTCTTGGATTCGGCACCCGTTTCAAGTCTTTACCCACCTGATAATTCACATTCGTGGGAGCCGTGACGATGACATCCACAGTGGCTCGCGAGTGTTCGAGCGATTCGAGGTCGAGGGCATTGAGGCTAAGCACCCCATCCTTCACCTTCCACGAAATGGCGGTGGCCAACTCGGCATTGCGCGACATCACATTGACTGAATAAGTACGGCCAGGCACGATAACGAGGTGTACGGGAGCGTTGACTTTTACGGAAGTAAATTCCGATGTTTGACTGTGGCGAACAGAAGGTTCCACTTTCTTTGCGTTTGCACTGAGTGCGATAATTGCTGCAAGAGCAAGAGATGCTAACTTTTTCATTGTTGTCTTTGTTTTAAGTTAATAATAGCGTTTGTTTTTTGATTTCGGGAGCAAAGTTACAGCCTTTTCCATAGGCACAAGAACTGAAAATCCCCAAACAGTAGGGGATTTCCTATAACAGATTTAGGGAAGAGAGATTAAACCTTTCCGCAACCAACTGATTCAGAAGGAAAAATGAAAAGAATAGGACTATTGTCGGACACCCACGGATGTTGGGACGACCGTTACGAAAAGTATTTCAAGGAGTGTGACGAGATATGGCACGCTGGCGACATCGGCTCGATGGAAGTGGCCGACCGCTTGGCTGCCATCGCTCCACTCAGAGCTGTCTATGGCAATATCGACAGCGGCGACGTGCGCATCAAGTTCCCCGAAGTGTATCGCTGGAAGTGCGAGGAAGTGGACGTGCTGATGAAGCACATCGGAGGCTATCCAGGCAAGTACGATGCCAGCATACGCCGACAGATCTATGCCCGTCCACCCCAACTCTTCATCTCTGGGCACTCCCATCTGCTGCGAGTGGTACACGACCCCACCATCAACTGCCTCCACATCAACCCTGGAGCAGCAGGTCGCTATGGCTTCCACGAAGTGCGCACCCTCGTCCGCTTCACCATCGACGGACAAGAAATCAAAGACCTTGAGGTGATAGAGCTAAACGACTCCTTCCAGAACTCTTAAACTGCCTCCGCTATATGGCGTGCGCCCGTCATCTATTATCTCATCTACCCGTTATCGAACCTCTGTCGCGCCCGTCATCAAAATGACGCTGCGCCCGTCATCGTAATGACCCTGTGCCCGTTAGCGTAATTGCGTTGCGCCCGTCATCGCAATTACCCTGTCGAGCAGCCTCCCAACCCCCTCTTTCTTACGCTCTCTCTTCGAAAAACACGGGAAATGTTTGGACAATGAGGAAAATTGTGTAACTTTGTAAATGAAATCTAAAACCTACCATCAATGGCAAAGAAAAACGAGAATACGACCTCGATTGGTTTTGAGGATGCGATATGGCGAGCTGCGGATAAGTTGCGCGGTAATCTGAATGCGTCGGAATATGAAGGCGTGGTGCTAGGACTGATTTTCCTGAAGTACATCAGCGACAAGTTCGAGGCGAAGTATCAGGAACTGCTGAAGGACGAACTGGCAGATGTGGAGGACAAGGATGAGTATGAGGCAGACGGGGTGTTCTTTGTGCCCCAGGATGCTCGTTGGAGCGTCATCTCGCTGGCTGCCCACACGCCAGAGATTGGCAAGACCATCGACGATGCGCTGGAAGCCATCGAACGTGAGAACCCCAAGTTGAAGGGAGTGCTGCCTGGCAACTATGCCCGTCCAGAGTTGGACAAGCGGCGTTTGGGCGATGTGGTGGACCTCTTCTCCAACATCCACATGTTAGCATCGGGTGACGAGAAAGACCTCTTGGGTCGTGTGTATGAATACTGCTTGCAGAAGTTCGCCTCGATGGAGGGCAAGAACGCTGGCGAATTCTACACCCCCTCGTGCATCGTGCGCACCATCGTGGAGGTGTTGCAACCCTACGAAGGCAGAGTGTATGACCCCTGTTGCGGTTCGGGCGGTATGTTTGTGCAGAGTGCCAAGTTCATCCAAAACCACCAGAAGGACATCAACAACATCAGCGTCTATGGACAGGAAGCCAACCCCAGCACTTGGAAGATGGCACACATGAACGTCGCCATTCGTGGCTTGGAAGCCAATCTGGGCAAGTCGTATGCCGACACCTTCTTCAACGACCAGCACCCCACGTTGAAGGCAGATTTCATCATGGCGAACCCACCGTTCAACCTCAGCGACTGGGGAGCCGACAAGCTGGAGAAAGACCCTCGTTGGAAGTTCGGACTTCCTCCTGCCGGCAATGCCAACTTCGCTTGGATGCAGCACATGATTCACCACCTTTCCCCTGTGGGTCGCATCGGTCTCGTGTTAGCCAATGGTGCCCTCAGCAGTCAGACAGGAGGCGAAGGGGTAATCCGTCAAAAGATTGTCGAAGCCGACTTGGTGGAGGGCATCATCGCCCTGCCCTCACAGCTCTTCTACAGCACAGGCATTCCTGTGTCGTTGTGGTTCCTCTCACGCAACAAGCAACAGGTAGGCAAGACCGTCTTCATCGATGCCCGCAACATGGGCACGATGGTGACCCGAGCCGTGCGTGAACTGATGGCAGACGACATCCGCAAGATAGCCGACACCTTCGAAGCCTATCGCAAAGGCACCCTCCAAGACGAACCCGGCTTCTGTGCCGTCAAGACGCTACAGGACATCCAATCCCAAGACTTCATCCTCACCCCTGGCCGCTACGTAGGCATCGCCGAGCAGCAAGATGATGGCGAACCTTTTGCCGAAAAAAATGACCCGCCTCACCACCGAACTCAGCGAACTCTTTGCCGAAAGCCACCGACTGGAAGAGGAGATTAGGAAACAGTTAAGTAGTATTGGATTTGAAATAGAGTGAAGAGTATGGAAGAGTTAAAGAGCATTAGCTGCAATTCGTCAACGACCCGTTGACGAATTAGACATTAAAGACCTGAAGGACTCAAAGACAATAATATGATGGAAGAGTGGAAAAAATATAAGTTGGGAGAAATCTGCACCAAGATTGGAAGTGGAGCTACTCCCAAGGGAGGCAAGGAGGCTTATCTTGGCGGAGCTACTTCTTTGATTAGAAGTCAAAATGTGTTAGATTTTGCCTTTTCTTGGGAAGGGTTAGCATATATTAATGATGAACAAGCCACCAAGTTGAATGGCGTTGAAGTTAAAAAGAACGACGTATTGCTAAACATAACTGGTGACTCTGTTGCAAGGGTGTGTATAGTTCCTGATAGTGCATTACCGGCGAGAGTAAATCAGCATGTGTCTATTGTTAGAGGGAACAAATCAAAGGTTCTCAACGAATACATTCTATATTTTTTGCAATTCAAGAAACAGCATCTTCTTTCATTGGCTCAAGGAGGAGCTACTCGTAATGCTCTGACCAAAGGAATGATTGAGGATTTTACAATCCCTCTTCCACAATTGGAAGAACAAAACAGAATCGTCTCCATCCTCTCCTCCCTCGACTCCAAAATAGAAAACAATCGTCGTATCAACACCAATTTGGAACAACAGGCACAGGCTTTATTTAAGTCTTGGTTTGTCGATTTCGAACCTTTCAAGGATGGAGTGTTTGTGGAAAGTGAATTGGGAAGAATACCGAAGGGGTGGAGAGTGGAAAGCCTGTCTTCAATTGCTGATTATATAAATGGTTTGGCGATGCAAAAATATCGTCCAAAAGATAGTGAAGAAGGGTTGCCTGTACTCAAAATCAAAGAACTTGGACAGGGAAGCACAGATTGCAATAGCGAACTATGTTCCCCTTCACTTATAGGAGAAAAGTTCATCATTAATGATGGTGATATTATTTTCTCTTGGTCAGGAACTCTGATGGTAAAAGTATGGTGTGGAGGGAAATGTGGTTTGAACCAACATTTATTTGTTGTCGTTCCGAAAGACTATCCTAAATGGTTTGTTTTTTTGTGGACGAAATTTCATCTTGACAACTTTATTCGTATAGCAAAAGACAAGGCCGTTACGATGGGGCATATTAAACGAGGCGAATTAGACAAGGCGAAGGTTGTTATACCTAACGAAGAGCACTTAAAGAAGATTGATGGGTTGATGACCCCAATCCTCATCCAAATTATCAACAATGAGCAGGAATCCCGTCGCCTCTCCACCCTTCGCGACACCCTTCTTCCTCGCCTGATGTCAGGAGAGCTTCATGTAAAAGATATAGAAAGGAGTGCAATATGAGTAAGATGAAAATGTTTGAAAGCGAAAAAGTACCCCACAAGTACCCCCACAAGTACCCCCACAAGTACAGGATAAGCTACACACAGACAACCCCAATATTGAGAAAGCCCCGCCATCCACAACAGAAATACTTGTTGACTGTAAAAGGCTTGGCTTTGTATCACGAACTTAAACCATAGGAGGACTGACACTATGACGACCAACCTACACACAGAAGAAAGCTATGAGCGGACGCTGATAGAGGTGTTCCGACAGATGGGGTATGCGTATGAGTGCGGATATGATGTGGAGCGCGACTTCCGCAATCCGTACTACGAGGCTGACCTGAAGGAGGGCTTGCGCAGGATGAACCCGATGTTGCGAGAAGATGTGCTGGAAGAGGCGTTTCGTCTCATCACCCACATCCACGAGGGAACGCTGGAGCAGAGGAACGAGCAGTTGATGGACTATGTGCAGAGTGGCGTGGAGGTGAAGTATGCGGAGGATGGAAGGGCGAAGACAGCGTTGGTAAGGCTCATCAACTTTGACGAACCGCTGAAGAACGGGTTCAAGGTGTGCAACCAGTGGCGCGTGGTGGAGTATGAGAAAATCCGTTGCGATATGGTGGTGTTTGTGAATGGATTGCCGTTGGTAGTGATAGAACTGAAATCGCCCACCAGGGGAGAAACGAACGAGGGAGACGCCTACCTGCAAATCAAGCAGTATCAGCAGAAGTGCCCGAGCTTGTTTGTGTATAATGCTTTCAGCGTGACGAGCGATATGCTGACCACCAAGGCTGGAACCATCACAGCGAAGGAGAACCGCTACATGGAATGGAAGAGCGTGGACGGGAAGGAGGAAACGAAAGAGATTGCCGACTATGAGACGTTCTTCTGGGGTATCTTCGAAAAGCACCGACTCATCGACATCCTGCAAAACTTCATCTGCTTCGACCACAAGGACGGACGAAGCGCGAAAATCATGGGTGCCTACCACCAATATTTTGCGGTGAACAAGGCCATCCGGCACACCGAAACGGCGATGGGCGGAGATGGGAAGATTGGTGTGTTCTGGCATACGCAGGGAAGTGGCAAGTCACTCTCGATGGTGTTTTATGTGCATCTGCTGGTGCAACGATTCCCCGAATGCACCATCGTGGTGGTGACTGACCGAAACGACCTCGACCAGCAGTTGTATGAGCAGTTTGCAGGTTGCCAGAAGTTCTTGCGTCAGGAGCCTCAACGGGTGGGTTTCGACCTGAATGCCCAAGGGAAACTGACGAAAAAGGGAGGACGTGAAGACCTCGTAAGGAAGCTGAAGGACTTGCAGACGGGCGGCATCATCTTCACCACAATACAGAAGTTTGAGGAGGGAACGGGTTTGCTGTCGGAACGGAAGAACATCATCGTCATCACCGACGAGGCACACCGTTCGCAGTATGGCGACGAACATTGGGACAACAAAGCCGAAAGGATGAAGAAGGGCTTTGCCAAACTGATGCGAGAAGCCTTGCCTCATGCTTCCTTCATCGGATTTACGGGCACACCGATTTCTGACCGAGACCGAGATACGAAGGAGGTGTTTGGCGACTACATCGATGTGTATGACATGACCCAAGCCGTTGCCGATGGTGCCACGAAGCCTGTCTATTACGAGAGCCGAGTCATCAAGCTCAACCTCAACGAAGAAGCTCTCAAAAAGCTGGACGAGGAGTTTGACCAGCTGGCTGACGAGGGGGCGACGGACGAACAGATACAAAAAGCCCGTCGGGAGAACAGCGGACTGAAGGAGATATTGTGTCACACCGACACCATCAGCAGCCTCTGTGAGGACATCGTGGAGCACTACGAGAAGAACCGCCAGTATGAACTGACGGGCAAGGCGATGATTGTGGCGTACAACAAAGAGGCAGCGGTGAAGATATACAGGAAGATGCTGGAGATGCGTCCAGAGTGGGTGGAGAAGATGCACGTGGTGGCGAGTGCCGCCAACACGGACAAGGAGGAATGGCACGATGTGATTGATGCTCGACGCAACAAGGAATACGCAGCTCTCTTCAAGGATGACAAGAGCCCGATGAAGATGGCCATCGTGGTGGACATGTGGCTGACAGGCTTCGATGTGCCGAGTCTTGCCACGATGTATGTCTATAAGCCCATGAAGGGGCACAACCTGATGCAAGCTATCGCGAGAGTGAACCGCGTATTCCCCGAAAAGGAAGGAGGCTTGATAGTGGATTATGTGGGCATTGCCCAAGCCCTAAAACAAGCCATGAAGGACTATACCAGCAGAGACCGAAAGCAGTTTGGCGACCCCGACATCAGCAAGACCGCCAAAGTGAAGTTCCAGGAGAAGTTGGAGATTTGTCGCGACCTCCTGCATGGCTTTGACTATAGCGGGTGGTATGACGGAACCGACTCAGAAAGAAGCCAACTCATCAAGGGCGGTGTCAACTTCATGCTCGACCCGAAAGGCCTTAAAGACTCTAAAGCCTTCCTCTGCGAGAGCCAACTGCTGCACAATGCCCAGACGCTATGCAAGTCGCTCATTCCTCAGAGGCTGCAACAGGAGGTGGCTTTCATGGATGCCGTGAGGGTGATGCTGACCCGATTCAGGGTGGGAGGCATCCACATCACGAAGCACGACATCAACGAACGGATCTCACGACTGCTGGAGCAAAGCATCCAATGCACAGGGGTGCAAGTGCTGACGGGAGGGTTTGAGTTCTCGCTGTTCGACGAGCACTTCTTGGCAGAACTGAGGAAGATGAAGGAGAAGAACCTTGCCGTGCAGTTGCTGGAGAACCTACTGAGAGAACGCATCCGCAACTACGAACGCACCAACATCGTGCAGAGCCTAAAGTTCAGCGAGATGATGAACAACGCTTTGTCGAACTATCTGAAGGGAATGCTGACCAACGAGGAGGTAATCGAGGAACTGCTGAGGATGGCTGCCGAAATCAAGAAGACGGAGGAGGAAGGCAGCGAACTGGGCCTGACCGCCGAAGAGAAAGCCTTCTACGATGCACTCAGTTCGCCGGAAGGAGTGAAGGAAGCCTACACGAATGAGGAATTTATCAACTTGACGAAGGAACTGACAGAGCAGTTGAGGAAGAACCGCACCATCGACTGGAACAAGAAGGAGTCGGCACGAGCCAAGATGCGTGTGCTGGTGAAGCGTCTGCTGAAGAAGTACAAATACCCACCAGAGGGACAGGAAAAGGCTTTGGAAACCGTGATGGCTCAGTGCAATAAATGGGCAGATGACGACGAGAATTTCGAGCCTACACAAAAGGTTTATATGTATCCTGCGGAAGAAGAAGGAATGAGTAGGGCTGCGGAAGAAAGATGGTAAATACCATGAGGGTGCTTACAAGATTCGCTGCATGAAGGTGCAGCGAATCTGATATTTTCCCCAAGGGCAGTCTTGGTAATAAAGGATGGTGGAGCCTGTGCATGTGAAGATGCGTTCGATGGAGATGCGCTCGCTGCTCCGATAGCGGCCAGGACGAATGTCGTATTCCCGAAGAAATTCGGGTTCGAACTCCACCCGTTCGTTGACCACGTAGGTGATGCCTCGGGCGACAAAGCGGTGGTGGGCATGATCGACGTAGGGGAGGTCGAGTACCATCTTGATTTTCACACTCAGTTCTTCCACACGCATCTTGGCGGGAACTTCAATCATGGTAAATAGGTCTGTTTCTAAGTTTTCGAGTTTAATTTTGTACATCATAAACATATTATATTAAATGTGTTGAAAGATAATAAAAAGGACATAAATAGTGGGCCGTCCTCCGTTCCTTGTGGGGAAAGGGGGGACAGCGTCAGGACAAACACTAATGTTTTTGTAAAAAAGATGTGACAGCAAGTCAAAGAACACACCATTCCCTGTCCTCCCTGCGTAAATGCAGTTCGGACAATGGGTTTGTTAACATTCTATAGAGCTATCCTTGAAGCGTCAAGTCTTCATGGGGTAGCGGACAAGATAATTTTGAATGTTTAATAAACTTGATGTGTTCATCTGTCAATGTTTATGATGATACATGGTTGCTTTTCGGTTTCCGGAAAAGCGCAGCAAAGATAGTGATTCTTCCGCTTACCCTCAAAGGGGAGAAGGGATTTTTTGCCAAAAAGACAAGAAAAAAGATACAAGTCGAACGCAGAGCCAAGCTTGCTTGGGCTATGCTGAGACGCAGCTCTTTTTATGTAAAAAGGCTCTTTCTTCAAAGTTTTTTTCGTTCTTCGCCGTTTTTTTCCCCGAAAAAGTTTGTATGTGCAGTTTTTTCACTTATCTTTGCAAAGGTTTACTAATATAACATCATTTACTAACACAACTAAAATCTAACATTATTATGGCAAAGAAATGGGTTTGCCCCGTTTGTGGGTATGTTTATGAGGGAGAGAACCCTCCAGAGAAGTGTCCTCAGTGCAAGGTTCCTGGCGAGAAGTTCAAGCTGAAAGAAGAGACTGAAGGACTGAGTTTTGCATGCGAACATGAGCTGGGTGTGGCTAAAGCCATTCCAGAAGGCGAAGAAGGTGCTTTCGTGCTGCAGGGTCTGAAAGACCATTTTGTTGGCGAATGCTCAGAAGTGGGAATGTATTTGGCAATGGCTCGTCAGGCTGACCGCGAAGGCTATCCAGAGGTATCGGAAGCTTTCCGTCGCTACGCTTACGAGGAGGCTGACCACGCATCGCGTTTTGCAGAGCTGCTTGGCGAGGTAGTTTGGGACACGAAGACCAACCTGAAAGCTCGCATGGAAGCTGAGGAAGGTGCTTGTGCCGCTAAGTTGGAAATTGCCAAGGTGGCTAAGAAGCTGAACCTCGACGCTATCCACGACACTGTTCACGAGATGGCCAAGGACGAGGCACGTCACGGTGCTGGCTTCCAAGGATTGTATAACAGATACTTTAAGTAAAGTTTAAAGACGATGCGGCGTGCATCGCGTCAGCCCTCTTCTTTAAACTTTAAACTATAAACTTTACAAAATATGAAGAAATATGTATGTGACACCTGCGGTTGGGAGTACGACCCAGAGGTAGGTTATCCAGAAGGTGGCATTGAGCCAGGCACAGCATTTGAAGACCTCCCTGAAGATTTCGAATGCCCACTTTGTGGCGTAGGCAAAGACCAGTTCTCGGAGGCTGAGTGAATATAGGAGACATCCATCTTGGCGAACGACCCGTCATGTTGGCTCCAATGGAGGACGTGACTGACCAAGCGTTCCGATTGCTCTGCAAGGAGTTCGGAGCAAGTATGGTTTATTCGGAATTTGTGAGTGCCGATGCACTTATCCGTAACGTCAACCGTTCGTTGGAGAAAATCCGTGTCGATGACCGTGAGCGTCCCGTGGCTATCCAGATTTATGGTCGCGATGTGGAGAGCATGGTGGAGGCGGCTAAGATGGTTGAAAGTGAGGCACATCCCGATTTGCTGGACATCAACTTCGGATGTCCTGTCAAAAAAGTGGCCAGCAAGGGTGCTGGAGCAGGGATGCTGCGTACCCCCCAACTGATGCTTGACATCACCCGTGAGGTGGTGAAAGCAGTCAAGATTCCTGTTACGGTGAAGACGCGTCTCGGTTGGGACGTGCCTTCATTGTATGCAGATATTCAGACAGGCTCACCAACTGACCGTCCTTTCATCCTCGAACTCGCCCTTCGTTTGCAAGATTGTGGCATCAAGGCTCTGACTATCCACGGCAGGACACGAAGCCAGATGTACCAAGGTGAAGCGGACTGGACACTCATCGGAGCGGTGAAAGCCGACCCTCGCATCCACATCCCCATCATCGGCAATGGTGACATCTGCACAGCCGAACAAGCTGAAGAAGCCTTTCGCCGCTATGGGGTGGATGGCGTGATGATAGGCCGAGCCACCTTCGGGCAGCCTTGGCTTTTCAAGGATGTGCGCACCTATCTTGACACGGGGCATCACGACGACACTATGACGCTCGACTGGAAATTGAATGTCCTGAAACGCCAAATCCGTGCCAGTGTGGCTTATTCACTTCGTGAGGACAACGCCCTCAAAGAACGTAAGCGCACCGAACTGGGTGGCATCATCCATGTGCGTCGCCATCTTGCCAACAGTCCGATTTTCAAAGGCATCCCTGACTTCAGGCAAACACGCATCCGAATTCTTCGTGCTGAAACCCAAGAAGAGCTTTTCGCCCTACTTGATGAAGCAAAGGAAAAAATAGTAAAAAGTGAAGAGTGAAAAGTGAAAAATGAATAAAGAAACATGAAAAGACTATCAACACTCATGGTACTGGCTCTCCTGATGCTGCCAGCTTACAGTCAGACTGGCAAAGGCTGGTCGAAATATGGTTTTTCGGGCACTACCGAGACGAAAGATTCTGTCAAAGTGAGTCAGGAGAAACAAAAAGAACGGACACCGAAAGCATCAAAAACGAGCAAAGCACCGAAGAAACAGAAAGCCATCGGAATGAGCATCGACGCATCCGCTCCCCAACCCGAACCAGTTAAGGAGACGACAGTGAAGGTGAAGAACACGTCCACCGCCACCAAGCCTTGGTTCATTGGTGGCCAGATGGGTCCAAACTTTGCTGTGGCTGATAACATCACCGACCACCCCACTTTCAAATACTTCGGCGATGCCTTGGGGTTGGGATTCGATGTTTATGTCGGCAAATTCTTCACTCCCTCCATGGCGGGTAGGCTCGTGCTGGGCTACTCCAACGTGAAGAACCGAGGTGACAGCGGTTATGTGGATATTACCAAGAAGGATGCTCCCAATGGCTTAGACTTGTTCCCTGGGAAACCCGGAGAGCCTGGGAAAGTTTATTCCGAGATGTTCAAAGGCAACGGCTTCTATCATTTTGGCGTGTTCGACCTCTCTGCCGACATCTTGTTCGATTTCGTGGGTTCCCGTGCCAGAGAGTTCGATAAGCCCTTCCACCTGCTCGGTTTTGCAGGTATAGGCCTCCTCTCTACTGGCGAGAAAAAGCTCAATACCAAAAACGGCACTACGTCCGCGGAAACAGAAAGAATGTTGAATATCATCGCAGGCGACCCCAAGAGCGTCACCACCTTTGCCTTCCGCCTCGGACTCATCTTCGACTATCGCTTCAACTCCCACTTCTCCCTCAACTTCGAGGGCAACATGAGCATAACTGGCGACAAGTTCGACGGTATCGACTACGACGAACCCGTTGACTTCCTGATTAAGACACAATTAGGCGTGACCTATCGTTTCTGAACCCTATTCGTCCCCTATAGGAAGGCGCATTAGCAAAGCAAACTAATTCTAAACTAAATATATTAACACTATCTAAATATATTAACACTATGGCAGATTTATCTAATTTCTCATTGGAAGGTAAGAACGCATGGATTACAGGTGCTTCTTACGGTATCGGTTTCAACATCGCCAAGGCTTTTGTGAAGGCAGGGGCGAACATGATTGTGTTCAACGACATCAACGAGGCTGCTCTTCAGCGCGGTCTCGACAACTACAAAGAGGCTGGCATCACGAACGTGAAGGGTTACGTGTGTGACGTGACTGACGAGAAGGGTGTAAAGGCACTTGTGGAGACGATTCACAAGGAAGTGGGTCAGATTGACATCTTAGTGAACAACGCTGGCATCATCAAGCGCATCCCAATGCATGAGATGGCACGTCAGGAGTTCCAGCAAGTGATTGACATCGACCTCGTGGCTCCGTTCATCTGTGCCAGTGCCGTGCTACCCGAAATGATGGAGCGCAAGGAGGGCAAGATTATCAATATCTGCTCGATGATGAGCGAACTGGGTCGTGAGACCGTGTCGGCCTACGCTGCTGCCAAGGGTGGCTTGAAGATGCTCACTCGCAACATCTGCTCGGAGTATGGCGAGTACAACATCCAATGCAACGGCATCGGCCCTGGCTACATCGCCACGCCTCAGACAGCACCTCTCCGTGAACGTCAGCCCGACGGTTCTCGCCATCCGTTCGACTCCTTCATCTGCGCCAAGACCCCTGCTGGCCGCTGGCTCGACCCATCAGAACTTGGTGGTCCCGCTGTGTTCCTCGCTTCTCATGCATCCGATGCAGTGAACGGCCACGTGCTCTATGTGGATGGTGGCATTTTGGCTTACATCGGCAAGCAGCCGAAATAATGCTATTACCTTATTATAAAGAAGGTGTCATCGAGGCTGGCTGCGACGAGGCTGGTCGGGGATGCTTGGCGGGCAGTGTATATGCGGCGGCGGTGATATTGCCGACGGATTACCACAACGACCTGCTGAACGACTCGAAGCAGTTGACGGCGAAGCAGCGGTATCGGTTGCGCGATGAGATTGAGCGTGATGCGGTGGCATGGGCACTGGGCATCGTGACAGCACAAGAGATTGACGAGATGAACATCCTTCGTGCCAGCATCACGGCCATGCACCGAGCCATCGATGGCTTAAAAGTGAGGCCAGAAAACCTTATCATCGACGGTAACAGGTTCTTTCCCTACCCAGGAGTGCCTCACACCACCATCGTCAAAGGTGATGGGAAATACCTCTCCATTGCGGCGGCTTCCATTCTGGCGAAGACCTATCGCGACGATTACATGAAGGAATTGCACAAAGAATATCCTTTTTATGGATGGAACCACAATGCGGGCTATCCGACGAAAGAGCATCGGCAAGGTATTGAAACACATGGCACTACGCCCTACCACCGAATGACTTTCAATCTCTTGGGAACGGTGCAGCTCGAACTCCCCTTCACACAATAGGGAAAAACCCCTTGCAAATAGGAAAAGCCATTTGCAGGGGGATTCTTTTTGTCGTAACTTTGCAGCAGAAAACAAAAAAGCAGTATTAACTCTCTAAAAAAACAATACGACTATGAAGGCTTTAAGAACTACACTCGCAGCTATCGTTCTCCTCATCGGAGCAACAACAGTGAACGCTCAGAGCATGAGCATCGCAGCCATGCGCAGCAATGCACGGTTCTTGACCGACCGCATGGCTTACACACTTGGCATCACCGACCCCTTCCTCATCGACGAGATGTACCGCATCAACTACGACTACATTTGGGGCGTGAACAGCTACCTCGACGAAGTGGCCATCGGCTACTACTACGATGACTATATCACGGTGTGCGAAGCCCGCGACCTCGCCCTCCGCACCCTCCTCGGCATCTCCGCCTGGAATCGCCTGATAGGCTACAGCTACTTCCACCGTCCCATCGTGTTCGCCAACCGTGGCTGGCACTTCTCCATCTACGACTACGACCGCTATGGCCGCCATCGCTTCTACTACCACGCACCCCGTCCTCTCGCCCACTACGGCGGCGGTCACTTCTTCCGTCCGATGGCACCCCGTGGTGGACACCCAGCACCCTCTGTGACTCCTCGTGGTGGACACCCAGCTCCTGGCATCAACCATCGTGGTGGAGTGCCTCACGGAGGACAGCACTTCGACGGCGGCGCACCCCGCACAGGACATCCCTCTGGCGACGTTCCACGCAGCAACCCAAACAATGGTCGCAGCCATGTACAGCCCAATGTTCCACAGAACAACAACCGTGGCAATGCACAGCCTCAGACCCGTCCACAGACCCAGCCTCAAGGCGGCATGAGGGGAGGTGGTGCAACCAACCCTCGCAGCGACAGCAACATGCGTAGTTCTTCTCGCAGCAGCGTAGCAGGAGCCACCCGTGTCAGCAACGTCAGCCCAACTCGCACCAATGCCCCAACTCCCACTCGTGGCAACGTAGGCGGCACACGCGGAGGGGGACGTAGGTGAAAGGTAAAAGTAATAAGTGAAAATCTGTAAAGTTTAAAGTTTAAGGTTTAAAGTTTAAAGACCATGCGGCTTGTTTCCGAACGTCGCGTTAGCCTCTTTAAACTTTAAACTCTAAACTTTAAACTTTACAATAAGTGATTTTTATCATTTATCATTTATCATTTATCATTTAAAATTCGTACCTTTGCACCCGAAAAGACCCTAAAACAATGACAATAGAAGAAAAATTGATAGCAGGAGTGCAGGAAGCAGTCAAGTCGCTGTACGGACTTGAAGCCACAGCTGCACAGGTGCAGTTACAGAAGACAAAAGCTGAATTCGAGGGACACCTCACCGTGGTGGTGTTCCCATTTGTGAAGGCAGCACACAAAGCTCCCGAACAGGTGGGCACAGAGATTGGGCAGTTCCTCGTGGAGAATGTGGGTGACGTGGTCACCAAGTACAACGTGGTGAAAGGTTTCCTCAACCTCGTCATCAGCGATGCCCCATGGATTACGCTGCTCAACCAAATCAATGCCGACGAGACGTTCGGCTTCACACCCGTCACCGACCAAAGCCCCTTGGTGATGATAGAATACTCGTCGCCCAACACCAACAAGCCCCTCCACCTCGGCCATGTGCGCAACAACCTCCTCGGTTCAGCCTTGGCACGTATCGTCGAGGCCAACGGCAACAAAGTGGTCAAGACCAACATCGTCAACGACCGAGGCATCCACATCTGCAAGTCCATGCTCGCATGGCTCAAGTGGGGCAATGGCGAGACACCCCAGTCCTCTGGCAAGAAGGGCGACCACCTCATTGGCGACTACTACGTGGCCTTCGACAAGCACTACCGCGAGGAAGTCAAGCAGCTCGTGGCACAGGGCATGGACGAAGACACCGCCAAGCAGGAAGCACCCCTCATCAAGGAAGCCCACGAGATGCTCGTCAAGTGGGAGCAAGGCGACCCCGACATGCGCAGCCTTTGGAAGAAGATGAACGAATGGGTCTATGCTGGTTTCGACGAGACCTACAAGATGATGGGTGTCAGCTTCGACAAGATTTACTATGAATCTGAGACCTACCTCGAAGGCAAGGAGAAGGTGATGGAAGGACTCGAAAAAGGTTTCTTCTATCGTCGCGACGACGGCTCCGTCTGGGCAGACCTTACCGCCGAAGGACTCGACGAGAAACTTCTTCTTCGCTCCGACGGCACCTCCGTCTATATGACGCAGGATATCGGCACTGCCAAACTTCGTTTCCAAGACTACCCCATCGACAAGATGATTTACGTGGTGGGCAACGAGCAGAACTACCACTTCCAAGTGCTCAGCATCCTTTTGGACAAATTAGGCTTCAAGTGGGGCAAAGACCTCGTCCACTTCTCCTATGGTATGGTAGAACTCCCCAACGGAAAAATGAAGAGCCGAGAAGGCACCGTGGTGGATGCCGACGACCTGATGGCTGCCATGATTGAAGATGCCTACGAAGCCAGCAAGGAACGGGTAAAACAAACAGAGATGCCTGAGGACGAAGCCCGAGAAGTGGCTCGCAAGGTAGGACTCGGTGCCCTCAAATACTTCATCCTCAAGGTGGATGCCCGCAAGAACATGCTCTTCAACCCCGAAGAGTCCATCGACTTCAATGGCAACACGGGTCCCTTCATCCAGTACACATATGCCCGTATCGCCTCCATCCTTCGCAAGGCCAAGCAGCAAGACATCAACCTTCCTGCCCAACTACCCACCAGCATCTCCATCTCGACAAAGGAAACCGAACTCATTCAGAAACTGAATCAGTTCCCTGTGGCCGTACGTCAGGCTGGCACCGACTACAGTCCATCAGGCATCTGCAATTACTGCTACGACCTCACCAAGACCTTCAACCAGTTCTACCACGACTACACCATCCTCGGCGAAACCGACGCCGACCTCAAGCAATTCCGTCTATCCCTCGCCCAAGCCGTTGCCAAGGTGCTCAGTCTCGGCATGGGACTTCTCGGCATAGAGATGCCCGAGCGAATGTAAAAGCATACAACAACACATGATATATTCTATGAAGCTAAGAAATACTTGGGCGAGGACAACGATGACGCTGTTCCTCGCCCTGCTATGCACGGATGGGGCTTGGGCCGATAATGTGACCGCAGAGCAAGCACACAAGTTGGCCCAAGCATTTCTGAACAATCATTTGACTAACACAAGCAAGGCAAGACGTGCTCCTGGCACGATGCCCCAACTTACCTTGGAGAACCAAGTGAGCGGACTCTACGTGTTCAACGTAAGTGACGATGGTGGCTTCATCATCGTCAGCAACGACGATGCCACTACCCCCATCCTCGGCTATAGCGACAGCGGCAGTTTCGACTCCAACAACATGCCCGACAACCTGAAAGCATGGCTGCAAGGCTACGCCGACGAGATTGCTTGGTTGCAGCAGCATGAAAGCACCGCAACGACCGCTCCTAACAAGGCACCTCGACGGGTAGGCACACACAGCATTACCACCATTGGTCCACTACTCACCACGACGTGGGATCAAGGTAGCCCTTACAATGCGAGCTGTCCCCCAGATAACAACGACAAAAAATATGTCACAGGCTGTGTAGCCACGGCTATGGCACAAATAATGAAATACCATCAATGGCCGCAAGAAGCAGCCCAACCGATTTCCTCTTATAACCTTCCCAGCAAAACCTTCGACTGGGCAAACATGAAGAACAGTTATACAGAGAATTATACCGATGCACAGAAAACTGCTGTTGCCGACCTAATGTTGTATTGTGGCCGTTCTGTCAATATGGACTACGGTTTCTCTTCTTCGGGGGCAATCACTCGAGACGTAGTCTCTGCCCTCACGACCTACTTCGGCTATTCCACCACTACAAAATACGTTTCACGCAGCTACTACTCCTACGCCAACTGGACAGACCTAATTTACCACGAACTAAGTCAAGGCCGTCCCGTGCTCTATGGCGGTCAGTCAACAACCAACGGCCATGCCTTTGTGTGCGATGGCTACAAATACGAGAGTAACACCGACCTCTTCCACATCAACTGGGGCTGGGGAGGCAGGAGCGATGGTTTCTTCGTCCTTTCCGTGCTCAACCCCAAACAGCAAGGTATTGGCGGAAACCCCACGTCCAGTGCCTACAACTCAGGACAAGAGGCCATCGTCGGCATCCAGAAAACGGGAGGAACAGGCACCGTGCTCGATGTCCACACCAATATCGTTAGCCTCACGGCTAACAGCATCACAGTATCGCCAGCAACCATTGCATTAGGCGAAAGTGCCGACGTGACCATCAACGTCACGAACAATAGCAGCGATGCCTACGATGGCGAACTTTGCCTTTTGGTTAACGATAAGCTCAGTGTCGGAAAGATGTTCGAGATTCCAGCCAATACCACCCAAAACTGCATCATTACCTACACCCCTGCCGCAGTTGGCACCTACACCTTGGAAGTCGCCGTTCCTAACTCTATAGGCAGTTATACCTATCCCTACCGGGCAAACACTTTTACGCCAGCTACCCTCACCGTCGATGAACAGACCTCCATAGACCTTTCCCCCACAGACCTTACAGCCACCAATCTCACCGCAGGGACAGCAACCATCGGTTGGACAGATGTAGGCAATGTCACGCAGTGGAACTTGCAACACAGAACAACCAACTCTACGACAGAGGACTTTAACAATGGTGTTATGTGGCAAAACCTAAATTGGGGGGGAGCAAGCACATGGGAGTGGGCTTTTGGAGGCGGCATTAAAGGTTCTGCATGTTATAAATCTATCGGTTACAGCAACGACTCAAACTCAAATCATAAAGTCGGACTTCTCTCTCCAGAATACTCCATCGGAAGTGCCTTTTCTTTCTATGCTTGGGGTGAAGGCGAGGTTTTCTATGTCGGTGTCAAAATCGGCAGCGGAAACACACAATCTATCTCAGGAAATATTGTAGCCACCAGTACACAAACACTATACACCTTCGACCTCAGTAAATATACAGGACAGACAGGTAGGATTGTCATCATTCACTGCAATTCGGGACAAAACTCCTATTCCGATCTCTTCATCGACAACGTGACCTTCATCGGTTCATCTTCCGACTGGACAACGGTCAACAACGTAACGACAAAACCCTACCGCCTCACTGGTTTGACGAAGCAAACCACTTACGAGGTGCAGGTACAGCCTGTCATCAACAACGGCGGCAAGTGGAGCGAATCCGTATTCTTCACCACCACCGACAATGCTATCGAACTGGCCAATGGCACTCCCAACACTGACTTGATTTCGAAGTGGGACGGTGTCACCGCCAACGTCACCCTCGCTGACCGCTTCCTCTACAAAGACGGCAACTGGAATACCCTCTGCCTACCTTTCGACGTGACCATCGCAGACAGTCCTCTTGCTGGCACAGGCGTGGAGGCCAAGACGCTCACCTCTGCCAGCCTTACGGGAGGAACGCTTACCCTCATGTTTGGCAATGCTGTTACAGAACTGAAAGCAGGTGTGCCCTACATCATCAAGTGGAACAACGATGCGACCAACCCCACCATCAGCAACCCCGTGTTCCAAAATGTGATAGTGAAGGATGAGCTGAACCCCGTCGAGCAAACAGGCATCACTTTTGTCGCCACCTACGCCCCAGTCGAAATCGGAGACGACGGCGACAACACCATCCTCTACCTCGGAGCCAACAACAAACTCTACTGGCCAAACACCGAGATGACCATTGGCACCCAACGCGCTTACTTCAAGTTGACAGGTAACCACAACCAAGCCAACATTCGCACTTTCAGCATCAACTTCGGCGATGAACCAGAGGAAACTGCCATTGTTTCCTTGTCTCAGGAGGATTGGAATCAGGGAAGGGCTGACTCATGGTATTCGCTAGATGGCAGACGACTGAACAGCAAGCCCACCGTGAAAGGGCTATATATCCACAATGGGAAAAAGGTAGCTATCCCATAAGAGAAAAAAGGGGAAGGCTCTCTTTTCCCGCTTAGGTCACCTCTTTATCGCACCCGTCGGGTACGGCTTGCCGCACCCGACGGGTGCGATGCGTCGAACCCGACGGGTGCGCTTCAGGGGTGACGAGCGTACATCATTGAGAGTTCCCTCTGTATCCAACTTCCCCCGATGGGCATAAAAAGAAAACTGCTATTTTTTCTCAGAAAAAGGTTTAGTAAACGCCTTTTCGTGTGTATAAAAAGTGTATGGAAGACCAGAAAACAATGGAGCAGCTGTTCAGGCAGCACTATCGAGCCATGTACCGACTCGGCGTGATGCTGCTGCACGATGAAGCCGAAAGTAAGGACATCGTGCATGATGTCTTTGCCGAACTGATGGCAACAGGCCGTGTTGTCCACCCCACGACAGCCGAGACCTTCCTGCTCACCAGCATGAGGAACCGCTGTCTCAACGCCATGCGCAACCGACAGTTGCACGAACGTGTGCAGCGGCTTTATCTGTTGGAGATGGATTGCGAGGTAACGACAACCGACCCAAGCCGACTCGAAGAGGAAATGAACGCGCTACGGAGAGGCATCGAAGAACTGCATCCACCTGTATGCCGCGAAGTGGTGGTGCTTCACTTCCACGATGGTCTGAAATTTCGAGAGATAGCCCAACGCATCGGCGTGAGCGAAACCACCATCTACAAACACTTGCACCATGCGCTCCAACAACTACGTACACATCTTAAAGCCCTTTAGCCCTATGGAAAAGACCAACCAACTGTTTCGGATGCTGGAACATCCCGACCACTATTCAAAAGAAGAATGGCAGAATATGCTTTCTGACCCTGACTGCCACGACATCTACATGCTGATGGCCAAGACCTACGGTGCTTTCGAGTCACAAAAGGCAGAACAACAAGTGACCGACCCTCTGGTGGATGCCGAATGGCAACGTCTCACGTCTGAACACCCACACCGCCACAAGTTACACACCCTCCCCCTGTGGCATAAAGTGGCCGCCATCTTTGTAGGCATCCTTATGGTGTCGGGCATCGCCTTGGCCGCGGTGAAGGTAGTACAGACCCTCTCCCCGACCCTCCCCCATAATGGGGAGGGAGGCCATGCGGCCAGTTCCCAAACAACAAACATCCCAGCTGGTCTCCCTCCCCATTATGGGGGAGGGTCGGGGAGAGGGTCTGTACTCTACGACAACATACCGCTCGAACAAGTACTTACCGACCTTTCTGCTCACTACCACATCCAAGTGGAATATCGTGCCGACACCGTGCGCCACATCCGCCTGTTCTACCAATGGAAGCCCGAATACACACTCGAAAAAGTGGTAGAAATGCTCAATAACTTCGAGGCTTTCCAGCTGCACATCGAGAACGAAAAACTGATGGTTGACCAACCTGCCAAACGTGTACAACCATGAAACGCCTTTCTCTATTCCTCCTATTTTGTGCTGTGGCCACGGCTCTTCCAGCACAACGCATCAGCCAAACCTTCTCCGATGTGCCCATGTCGGACGTGCTGAAAGAATTGCAGCGACAAACCAAACGCTACGACATCATCTTCATCTACGACGAACTAGAAGATTTCCGCGTGACGACCGAGGTGAAGAACCAAGCCATCCCCGATGCCATTCAACAGTGCATCGGCTTCTACCCCATCCGCATGACCATGAAGGGAGAACGTGAGATTTACGTGGAATGTACCCACAAGGCCAATCAGCACCTGACAGGACACATCATCGACGAACGGGGGCAACCCGTCGCCTACGCCAACGTCGCCTTACTCTCACCTACCGACTCCACCATCGTGTCGGGCGGAGTGACAGGCGAAGGAGGTCTGTTCGTCATCCCCACCGAACGGACGGATGTGCTGGTTCGCATCAGCCACGTAGGCTACAAGACGCTCTATAAGATGTGTACGCATCCCGACATGGGCACTATCCAAATGCAACCAGAGGTGCTGATGCTCGACGGCGTAGAGGTGAGAGCCGAAGCCCCCACCATGGAAATGCGTGGCTCGTCGCTGGTGATGAACGTGGAAAACACCCTGCTCTCCCGCATCGGTACTGCCGAAGACGTGCTCTCCCGTGTACCTATGATTATCAAACGGAAAGAGTCGTTCGAAATATTGGGCAGAGGAACACCCACCATCTACGTGAACGGTCGGAAACTGCAAGACCTCTCCGAACTGCGCAACATCCAGTCGGACAACATCAAGAGCGTGGAAGTGATACAGAACCCTGGTGTACGCTACGATGCCACCATGCAGTCGGTCATCGTCATCCACACAAAACGGATGGTGGGGGAAGGATTTGGCGTAGAAGCCATGTCGTGGTCACGGAAAGACCACGGATTCGTCAACAACGAACGCCTCAACATGACCTATCGCACAGGAGGACTGGAACTCTTTGCCAACCTCTTCGGAGCCTACAACGATATCCGAAACAAAGGCTTCTTTGAAGAAACCGTGACTGTCGACACCTTGTGGAACATCAACAACAGCCATGCCGACCACACCTACAACCCCTTCTTCGAAGGTCGCATAGGCTTCAACTTTCAAGCGAACGACCACCACTCGTTCGGCGGCTTCTACCAAAACACCTACGACCGTGTGAAGACTCACGCAACGACCGACGATGTGCTGCTGGCCAACGGACTCCCCTATGACCGTCTGCAAAATGCCAGCACCCACCTCTACACCACCACGCCCAAGCATCAAGCAAACTTCTACTACATAGGCAAAGTGGGCAAGTGGAACATCGACTTCAACGCCGACTACACCCGTCGCAAGAAGATTTCCCAAAGCACCCAAAACGAGTTGAGCGACAACTATGCCGACCGCGACGTGCATACACGCAACCTGAACCGAAGCCAGATGGTGGCGGAGAAACTGATTCTCACCCACCCTTTGGGACACGGCGAACTGGAACTGGGTGAGGAATACACCAATACCCATTGGGAAAGCGAGTTCGAGAACGAAGAGGGCTACATTGCCAATAGCAACACCGAACAGGATGAGTACAGCCTTGCCCCGTTCGTGCAGCTGAGCCAGCAGGTGGGTAAACTGCACCTCACAGCAGGAGTGCGCTACGAACACGTCTCGTCGGAGTACTTCTCGGGAGGCATCCGCCACGACGAACAGAGCCGCACCTACGACAACCTCTTCCCTTCCCTCTCAGCCTCCACCACACTGAAAAATTGTCACCTCTCCTTCAGCTATGCCCAGCGTTGCATCCGTCCGAGCTACTGGCTCTTGAGCAACGATGTCCTCTACGAGAACCGACTGAACTATCAGACGGGGAATCCCTATCTACTGTCGGTCAAGAACCATAACTTCAACTTGATGGGGGTATATAAGTGGCTCTACATGAATGTTTTCTTCGGACACACGGTCAATCCCATTGTCTATACCGCCGAAAGCTACGAGGGGGACAGCAAAATCAATCTTGTCACTCACAAGAATTACCACCACAGCGACTGGCTGTCTGTCTCGCTCAGCGCACAGAAGACCTTCGGTGCGTGGTCGCCCCAATGGAGTGTGTCGCTGCACAAACAATGGTTTGAGGCTGATTTCGAAGGGAAGCCCAAACGGTTCGGCAACCCCATCCTGCAACTGCAACTGAACAACCTGGTGAGCCTCCACCACGACTGGCTGCTGCGAACGGACTTCAACTGGGTGAGCAAGGGGCATCAGCAGAATGTCCACAAAGACCGTGTGACCGCCACCCTCAACCTCAGTGTCAGCAAGGACTTCTGCCACGGAAAGCTGAATGTCCGCCTCGAAGCCAACGACGTGTTCAAGAACAAAAGCCACGTCACCCTCTACAGCAACCGCTTCTGCATCCGCAAGATAGACGATGACGACTCACGCAACATCGTCCTCTCCCTCCGCTACCGCCTCAACGTCACGCGTTCCAAGTACAAAGGCACTGGAGCTGGCAACGAAGAGAAGAGCCGCCTCTGAAGCCTTTCTTAGAAAGAATTAGGATTTTAATTAGTTAATAATTGTGCGCACACGTCTCGTCTGGTCTGTGATGATAGGGCGAGAGAAAGGGGATGAACCTGTTTTCGTAGGTTCATCCCCCCTTTTTCACTTTTTCATTTTTCACTTTTGGCTTTTAATTAAATGAGCAGCCGTTTGGCGAACTCCCAAATGACGATGCCAGCGGTGGTGCTGACGTTGAGGGAGTGTTTGGTGCCAAACTGGGGTATCTCGATGCAACCATCGGAGGCATCGACCACTTCTTGATGGACTCCTTTCACTTCGTTGCCAAGGATGATAGAGACCCTCTCTGTCCTTCGGACATCTCCCCCATAATGGGGAGAGCCATTCGGGGTGTTCATCATTGAGAAACTTGCCGCAGGGTCTCCCTCCCCATTATGGGGGAGGGTTGGGGAGAGGGTCTGTAGCATGGTGGAGCCTTCACACTGCTCAATGGAAAAAACGGTGTAACCCCGCTGATGGAGTGCAGCCACAGCTCCGAGGGCGGAGGGAAAGTGTTTCCATGCCACGGTGTCTTCGGCTCCGAGGGCGGTCTTGTGGATTTCCGGATGTGGGGGCTGGGCGGTGATGCCACACAGGTAGATGGCTTCGACGCGGAATGCGTCGGCGGTGCGAAACACGCTGCCCACGTTGTACATACTCCTCACATCGTCGAGCACGACAACAAGGGGCATCTTTTCCGACGCACGAAACTCCTCCACGTTCATGCGTCCCATCTCGGTAATTTTCAGTTTACGATTTTTCATCTCGCACGTCAAATTGTACATTGTACATGGTAAATGGTATATGTTTTTCACATTTGTCCTGATTCGATGAGCAGGATGGCTCGTTCGGTCAGACGGTCGTCCACGTCGGGGTCGTACTCCTTCTTGAGGCTGGCTCCGAAGAGGGAGGCGAAGGCATTGTAGAACCCAGCCTTGAAGCTGCCCATGTACTTCTTGATGAGGTCGTAGCCCGTCATGTCGCACTGGCGGTCGATGAGCTTGATGAGCAGTTTGCCTTGGGAGAAGGTGAGCTTTTTGAGCTGTGGATAGTATTGGGCTTTCAAGTCCTTCTCCTGCTGCTTCAAGTAGGCATCTTTCTCCTTCTTGGTGGGCAGGGAATCCATGTGGGCGATGGTGCGGTCAACCGTGCGGCGTATCTCGCAAGCGATGGGATAGACTTTCTTGATGTTGTTGGCTATCTTGTAGTACTTCTTGGCTTGGGTGGCGTTCTTGAAGGTGAGTTTCTTGAACACATAGAAATCGCTGAACATGAAGCTCGGTATCATCTCGCCATCGTAGGCCACCATGCCAGTGTAATAGAGCTTGTGGCTGAACACGGGTTCGCCCGTCATCATGCGGTCGGTCTCGGCATCGGCATGAATCTCTTGGGCAACACAAGGCAGGGAGGCTGTCCACAAAAGGACTGCCATCAGCACCGACTGCGCAACTGCAGAACTGCATAACCGTACAACCGCATAACCGTACAACCGCATAACCGTATCATTTTTAATCGGCTGCAAAATTAGCAAGAAATCCTCACAAAATTCCTTTTTCAACCTTTTATAACATTCTTTTTTAGGTTTTTTAGCGGTTTTCATGCTTTTTCCTCTTCTTCTCGATTTTTTGTCGTACCTTTGACTCCGTCTTAGGTACTCACGTTCGGAAAAACTCAAATAAATTTGGTTTTTCTCTCACTTAATCGTACCTTTGCACCCGAATTACAAATAGGAATAGTTTAAATCGTTATGGAATTTAAGAGAAACATCGTCATTACAGGTGGTGCTGGCTTCATTGGCAGCCACGTCGTTCGTTTGTTTGTGAACAAGTATCCAGAGTACAAAATCATTAACCTCGACAAGCTCACTTACGCGGGTAATCTGGCCAACCTGAAGGATGTGGAGGACAAGCCGAACTATAAGTTCGTGAGGATGGACATCTGCGACTTCGATGCCTTCTACCAGCTGATGCAGGACGAAAAGATTGACGGCATCATCCACTTGGCAGCGGAGAGTCATGTCGATAGGAGCATCAAAGACCCCTTCACCTTTGCTCGTACCAACGTGATGGGCACGCTCTCCCTGTTGCAAGCAGCCAAGCTCTATTGGGAAAGTCTGCCGGAGAAGTACGAGGGTAAGCGTTTCTACCACATCTCGACCGACGAGGTGTATGGAGCTTTGAAGCTGACGAACCCAGAGGGTGTGGAAAGCCCTTTCACCACGACGGCTTCGAGTGCTGAGCATCATGCCGCCTACGGCAAGGATTTCTTCTTAGAGACCACAAAGTATAATCCCCACTCTCCTTATAGTGCATCGAAGGCCAGCAGCGACCACTTTGTGCGTGCCTACCACGATACCTACGGAATGCCTACCATCGTGACGAACTGCTCGAACAACTACGGCCCTTATCAGTTCCCCGAAAAGCTGATTCCGCTGTTCATCAACAATATCCGCCACCGTAAGCCGCTGCCTGTGTATGGCAAAGGCGAGAATGTGCGCGACTGGCTCTATGTGGTGGATCACGCCCGTGCCATCGACACCATCTTCCACAACGGAAAGATTGCCGAAACCTACAATATCGGCGGTTTCAACGAGTGGAAGAACATCGACATCATCAAGGTGGTCATCAAGACGGTTGACCGTCTGCTGGGTCGCCCAGAAGATGCCGACCTCGACCTCATCACTTACGTGACCGACCGCCTCGGACATGATGCACGTTATGCCATCGACTCTCGCAAACTGCAAGCCGAATTGGGTTGGGAGCCATCACTCCAGTTCGAGGAGGGCATCGAAAAGACCGTGAAGTGGTACTTGGAGAACGAGGCTTGGATGGACAACATCACCAGCGGCGACTACGAGAAGTACTACGAGGAAATGTATAAGAATCGATAATCATTAATGGGTCTAATGGGTAGGATGGGCGAAATAGGTCATCCTGCCCATTAAGTCCAATAAGCCCATGACCACAGAAGAGAGAGTCCAAAAAGGCATCGCCTATTTCAAACAAGGATACAACTGCGCCCAGTCCGTAGTGCTCGCATTTGCCGACTACTACGGACTGGACGAGACTTTTGCCGCCCACATCTCAGGTTCTTTTGGTGGCGGTATCGGGAGAATGCGTGAGACCTGTGGCACGGCTTGCGGTATGTTCATGTTGGCAGGGCTGGAAGTGAAGGGCGACTATCCCGACCAAGAGTTGAAGAAGAAGAACTACGAGGTGGTGCAGAAGCTCGCTGCCGACTTCCGAGCAGAAACGGGTTCTATCCTTTGCAAGGAACTTCTTGGGCTGAACAAGCGACGTGCCGATGGCACCATCCCCGAAATCAAGATCGTAGCCACTCCCGAAGCCCGCACTGACGAATACTACAAGAAGCGTCCTTGCATCCGCATGGTCGAGACCGCCATCCGCATCTATTGCCGCTATCTGGAAGAATCCGCCCTATAAGCCCTATACATCCTATAAGTCTTATAAGAGCTATAAGACTATAAATTACCCCCACCTCACCCATGCTCCGCATCCTCCAAATCTCCGAAGGTACCTCGGTCGATGGCCCTGGTCTTCGTACTTCCATTTATTTTGCTGGCTGTCCCCACCGTTGCGAGGGATGCCACAACCCTCAGTCGTGGAATCCCGACGGGGGCGAAGAGATGAGCGAGGAAGAGTTGCTCAGCATCATTGCCTACAACGATTTTCCCGTCACCTTCACGGGTGGCGACCCCTTTTTCCGTCCCGATGCCGTGGCACACTTAGCTCGCCGCATTAAAGACGAACAGCACCGCAACATCTGGTGCTACACGGGCTACCGTTGGGAACAGCTCATCCAAGAGCCTCGTTTCCGTCCCTTGCTGGAACAGATAGACGTGTTGGTGGATAGCCCTTTCATTCTTGCCCAACGAAACATCCAGTTGCGGTTCCGAGGCAGCGAAAACCAACGCATTATCGACGTGCCAGCATCGTTACAGCAAGGAACAATGGTGGACATCACCGATTCTTACCAATAACAATACGCATACAGCGCGAAGCCTCGGCTCCGCGCTGCATACGTTTATATGGTCTGTTGTATTACTTCACCTCCCAAATGTCGTTGGTTTCGAGGAGTTCAGCGAAGTTGTGATACTTCTTCTGAGCCTTCACCTCCTCAATCTGAGCGGTGACGCAGTCGTCGTAGGTAGGAGCATCCACATCGCGTATGACACCGAGTGCCACTGGGAAGCCATCGCCATTACCCATCAAGGCAAGCTTGAGCTGGAGGGTATTATCCTCGCAATGAGCATCATGCACGAGGATATCCTTCTCTGTGATGCCGTTCTCACCAATCTTCACCACCTTCAAGCCGAAGCCTTCCTGCATGAGACCGAACTCGTTGTTCTCGCCAAAGATGAGGGGCTTGCCGTGCTGCACGTAGATGGCGTTCTTGGCACGACCTTCCTTCGAATAGACAGCATCGTGGGTGCCGTTGTTGAAGATGACGCAGTTCTGCAGAATCTCGCACACGGCTGCACCCTTGTGGTTATAGGCTGCCTTGAGGATTTCCACCGTACCAGGAGCGTCAGTGGCAACGGCACGTGCGAAGAAGTGTCCACGTGCACCGAAGCAGAGTTCAGCAGGACGGAAGGGGTCTTCCACTGTGCCGTAAGGACTTGACTTCGAAACGAATCCACGTGGAGAAGTAGGAGAATACTGACCCTTCGTCAAACCGTAGATACGATTGTTCAACAGAATCATGTTGAGGTTGATGTTACGGCGATTTGCATGGATGAAGTGGTTACCACCGATAGCGAGTCCGTCGCCATCGCCACTCACCTGCCATACGGTCAGGTTAGGGTTAGCTACCTTACACCCTGTTGCAATCGCGGCAGCACGTCCATGGATGGTGTTCATGCCATACGTTGCCATGTAGTGTGGCAGACGAGAAGAACAACCAATACCAGAAATCACGGCTGTGTTCCAAGGCTCCACACCTATCTCTGCCATTGCCTTGTGCAAGGAAGCAAGGAAGAAGTGGTCGCCACATCCAGGACACCATCTTGGCTGTCCCTTCTTAAAATCTTGAGCTGTATATGCCATAGTGTATGTCCTTTCTTTTATTTATTAATGATTGCGTTAAATGCCTCGACGAGTTCTGCCACCACAAAGGGTTGTCCCTTCACTTGGTTGAACTGCTCTGGTACGAAGTTATCGACCTTCATGCGGAGCCAACCAGCGAGTTGACCCATGTTCTGTTCGGCAACGACCACCTTCTTGTACTTGCTGAGAACAGAAGCGGTGTTGGCAGGCAGTGGGTTGATATACTTGAAGTGAGCCAATGCCACCTTTTTGCCTTGAGCGCGAAGTTCGTCCATTGCAGCATGGAGGTGTCCGTAAGTACCACCGAAACCTACGATAAGGAGGTCGGCATCTTCCTTGTCACCCAACACTTCGAGATCAGGCACCTGAATCTTATTGATTTTCTCCTGACGGAGTTGTGTCATCAAGTTGTGGTTCTCTGGGTCGGTAGAAATGGCACCCGTCTTGTTGTCCTTCTCCAAACCGCCGAGGATGTGCTGGAAACCTTCACGTCCAGGCACTGCCCAATAACGTACTCCTGTCTCTGGGTTGCGGAGATAAGGTGCCCACGAACCCTTCAGTTCCTCAGGAACGTATGGAGGATTGATGGCTGGATAGTCAGCGAGGTTAGGGAGTTTGAAGGCAGCCGAACCATTGGCTACGTATGCATCAGTCATCAAAATGACAGGAGTCATGTGTTCCAAAGCCATCTTCGCTGCTGAGTATGCTGCACCGAAGCAGTCCGTAGGCGAAGTAGCTGCAATGACTGGCATCGGGCTTTCACCGTTACGTCCGAATAGGGCTTGCAAGAGGTCTGTCTGCTCAGACTTCGTGGGAAGACCCGTAGCAGGACCACCACGCTGCACGTCGAGCACCACGAGTGGCAATTCCATGATGACAGCAAGGTTCATGGCCTCACTCTTCAAGCAGATGCCAGGACCAGAAGTGGAAGTCACACCGAGGGCACCAGCAAACGAAGCACCCACAGCTGAGGCACAACCTGCAATCTCGTCCTCACACTGTACCGTGGTGACGCCCAATGACTTATGCCTAGAAAGCTCGTGCAGCACGTCGGTAGCAGGAGTGATAGGATAAGAACCGAGGTAAAGTTTCAAGCCAGCCTTCTCGGCAGCAGCAATGAAGCCGTAAGCAGTTGCCTTGTTACCTGTGATGTCCATATAACGTCCAGGCACCTTGTTCTTTGTCTCGATGCGATACACATTAGCAACAGAACTGTGCGTGTTGTGTCCGTAGTCGTAACCAGCCTGAATCACCTTGATGTTGGCTTCAGCCACACCAGCTTTCTTGGCGAACTTCTCCCTGAGGAAGTTGAACGCAATGTTCAGGTCGCGGTCGAAGAGCCAGCATACAAGTCCGAGGGCGAACATATTGCGGCATTTGAGCATCGCCTTTACGTCCATGCCTGAATCTGCCAAACAGTCCTTCACCATTTGCGTGATGGGGCAAGCGATGACGCGGTCAGGGTCAATGCCCATCTCGCCGAGGTAATCCTCGGTAGCAAATGCTGCCTTCTTCAAGTCGGCAGGACCAAAAGAGTCTGTGTCAATAATGATGGCAGCACCAGGCTTAGCATACTTGTACTGAGTCTTGAGCGCAGCAGCATTCATTGCCACCAGCACGTCGCACTTGTCGCCTGGCGTATAGACCATATCAGCACCGATGTGTACCTGAAAACCACTCACACCAGTCAACGAGCCTTGCGGGGCACGGATGTCGGCTGGATAGTCTGGGAAAGTACTGATACTATTACCCACAGTGGCTGACACTGTGGAGAAGATGTTTCCAGCAAGCTGCATACCGTCACCAGAATCACCTGAGAATCGAACCGCCACTTCGGCCAGTTCTTTCACTTCCAATTTTTCTGCCATAAGCCTATTATGTTTATGATTTTTTCTTTCTTCTTACTTAAAAAAATGCCTATTCCTATAATTTCTGTCAGCAAAACCCGTTAGCTCGCTGACACTTTGCGACTGCAAAGTTACGATTTCTTTTCATTTTGACCAAATTCGAAGGGAAGTATTTGCACATTCGCCCCCATTCTGCCTTCCTTTCCTCACAAAATGACAAATCCAGACACCTCTTTTCTGGCATCATCGACACCCCACATCTACCGCACGTCGCAGCCAATATCCACCTCATGTCGTAGCCAATATCCACCTCACATCGCAGCCAATATCCACCTCACATCATAGCCAATGTCCACCTCAACACGTAGCTCATTATCTCTCTTCACGTCTGCCCGTAACCACTTCCTACCCTTGCCCGTCTCAACCTTTTGCTTAAGCCGCTAACCACTTTCAGACACAGCCCAAGTTTGTACAGACACAGCCCAAGTCTGTACAAACTCAGACTGTGTCTGTACAAACTTGGGCTGTGTCTGAAAGTTGATTTGGGGAGGAGGGCGAGGTAATGGAGAACGAAGCGATTGGGTCGATTTCCCCTTGCAAAGACGGTACAAATTTAAGAAAAACGAAAGTCTTTGTCAAGAGTCGAGATACCGAAAAACGGCTCCAATGCGTAAAAAAGTACGATTTTTTTTGTATTCTCTTCAATTTATAGTACCTTTGCATCAATTATGCGCTAACTCATATTCAACCCCCTAATAAAAACCTATATATTAATGAAAAAACTTATCGTAATGGCGATGGCTGCAGTGACAGCTGTCGGAGTGGTAGCCCAAGACAAGAATGGAGGCTACCCAATCACTCAGGTACCTTTCACAAAGGTAAAAGTAGCTCAAAACACGTTCTGGGGACAGCGTCTTCAGGCCAGTCAGGATGTGACCATCCCACTCGCTTTCTCGAAAAGTGAGGAAACGGGACGTTACACCAACTTCAGCAATGCAGCTGAACACCTGAAAGACCCGTCGAAAGTGTTTGAAATCAAGAAGGGCACGTATTCCTTCGACGACACCGACCCCTACAAGACCATTGAGGGTGCCAGCTATCTGCTGCAGACCTACCCCAACGCAAAATTCAAAGGAGGCCGTCTGGACAAGTATGTGGACAGCGTGATAGCCGTCATTGCTTCGGGACAGGAACCCGACGGATACCTCTACACCTCACGTACCCAGAACCCACAACATCCTCACGAATGGGCTGGTGCCAAGCGTTGGGAACGTGTGGAAGACCTCAGCCACGAGTTCTACAACCTCGGTCACCTCTGCGAAGCCGCTGTAGCTCACTACTATGCCACAGGGAAGAAGAATTTCCTCAACGTAGCCATCAAGTATGCCGACTGTGTGTGCCGCGAGGTAGGCAATAAGCCCGGGCAAGCCAGCGTGGTGCCAGGACACCAGATTGCCGAGATGGGCTTGGCGAAGCTCTACATCGCTACGGGCGACAAGAAATACTTGGATATGGCGAAGTTCTTCCTCGACAAGCGTGGAAAGCGTGATGCTTCATGGAAAGATACTCGTCGCGGTCTCTACGACAACGATGGCTACTACCACTCGTTGAGCGAATACAGCCAGAGCCACAAGCCCGTGGTGGAGCAGGATGAGGCTGTAGGTCACGCCGTTCGTGCTGGTTACATGTATGCTGGTATGGCCGACATCGCTGCCCTGACAGGCGACAAGAGTTATATTGATGCCATCGACCGCATTTGGGAAAACATCGTCGGCAAGAAATTCTACATTACAGGTGGTGTGGGTGCGACAGCCAGTGGCGAGGCTTTTGGCAAGAACTACGAACTGCCCAACATGAGTGCCTACTGCGAAACTTGCGCTGCCATCGCACAGGTGTATCTCAACTACCGCCTCTTCCTCCTGCATGGCGACTCCAAGTATTATGACGCATTAGAGCGTTCGCTCTACAACGGTGTGATTTCAGGCATCAGCATCGACGGTGGCAACTTCTTCTACCCCAACCCACTCCAAAGTATGGGTCAGCACCAGCGTCAGGCTTGGTTCGGTTGCGCTTGCTGCCCATCCAACGCTGCTCGCTTCATTCCTTCGTTGCCACAGTACATCTATGCCGTGAAGGACAACAGCCTCTATATCAACCTCTTCAACTCCAACACCGTCAACGTGAAGGTGGGTAAGCAGAACGTGACCTTGACCCAACAGACCAACTATCCTTGGAATGGTGACGTGACTTTGAAGATTGACAATGGTGCTGGCAAGTATGCCTTGAACATCCGCATCCCTGGATGGGTAAAGGGCGAAGTGGTGCCCAGCAACCTCTACACCTACGCCGACGGTAAGCGTCTCGGTTACAGCGTGAAAGTGAACGGACAAGAGGTGAAAAGCGACCTCCAGCAGGGCTATTTCGTTATCGACCGCGCTTGGAAGAAGGGCGACAAGGTGGAGATTCACTTCGACATGGAACCTCGCATGGTACGTGCCAACGGACAGGTGGCTGCCGACAAGGGACGTGTGGCCATCGAGCGTGGTCCTATCGTCTATTGTGCTGAACATCCCGACAACACCTGCGACGTGCTCTCTGTCCTTATCAACCAAGAGCCTCAGTTCCAAATGGGTACGAAGGAGATTATGAACACCACCGTGCAGACGCTCACCACCGATGCCCAGACCCTCAACTTCGACAAGCAGGGCAAGTTGCAGACGAAGGATGAACGTTTGGTGCTCATTCCCTACTACGCATGGGCACACCGTGGCTCTGGCAAGATGACCGTGTGGATTCCACAAGACCTCAACGCCACCACTCCTGCGCTGCCAGCGTCTATCGCTTCGGAGAGCAAGATAAGTGCCAGCACGAAACGTCTGCCTGCCCTCACAGCCATCAACGACCGCCTTGTGCCAGCCGACGAGAACGATCGTTCTGTGCCTTACACCCACTGGTGGCCAGCCAAGAACTCCACCGAGTGGTTGCAATACGACTTCAAGCAACCCGAAACGGTCAGCACCTCCACCGTCTATTGGTTCGACGATGGTCCTTGGGGTGGTTGCCGTGTACCCGACAGCTGGAAGCTCTACTACAAGACTGAAGCTGGCCAGTGGGAAGAGGTGAAGAACCCCACCGCTTACAGCACCGTGAAGGGGGCTGCCAACATCGTCAACTTCGACCCCGTAAAGACCTCCGCCATGAAACTCGAAATCGTACAAGGTGACTATAGTGCCGGCGTGTTCGAATGGAGTGTGAAGTAAAACAATTATAAAGGACTCTCGCTGCTGCGGCGAGAGTCCTTACACTTATTCATAAGGAAAACCTTTCTATGACACAAAAACTGAGACAAAGTAGAAGAATCGCTGCGTTAGCACTCCTCATGCTGACCAGTGGTTCGTCGTTTGCCCAAGACGACAAGCCCACATCGGTGCCGATGCAGACCATGCAAGTGGCAAAAAGCCCTGGTGGACAGAAGGTGAACGTGGTGCTGTTGACGGGTACCATCAAGGATGCCCAAGGCCAGACGCTGCCAGGAGCGAACGTGTATGTGCGTGAGACCCAAGGGGGTGCGGTGGCTGATGCTGATGGAAAATTCACCGTGTCGCTGCCTCGTGGCAAGAAGGCCACAGTAGATTACTCCTTTGTGGGCATGAAGACACAAACCAAGACCTACGATGGCAAGCGTAACTACGTGAATCAGACGATTGTGTTGCAGGAAGACGGTATGCTGAACGACGTGGTAGTGACGGGTCTGTTCGACTACAAGTCGTCCACCTTCACGGGTTCCACCTCGTCCTACACACAGGAGGAACTGAAGATGGTGGGCAACTCGAACGTACTGAAAATCATCCAGTCGCTCGACCCTTCTTTTATCGTGGACATGAACAACATTAATGGTTCAAACCCGAACTATATGTCCGACATCACCATCCGTGGCAACGCTTCGTTCGGTGGCTTGCAGGGCGAGTATAGCGGTAACCCGAACGCTCCACTCTTCATTCTCGACGGTTTCGAGGCGACACAACAGCAGATTTTCGACCTCGACATGAACCGCGTGAAGTCGGTGACCATCCTGAAGGACGGTGCTGCCAAAGCCATTTATGGCTCGAAAGCGAGCAACGGCGTGATTGTGGTGGAGACCATTCTACCCGAGGCAGGACAGCTGCGCATCACCTACACGGGCGACATCAATGTGGAAGCTCCCGACCTGACCTCCTACAATCTCTGCGATGCCTCTGAAAAATTGCAGGTGGAACAGAATGCAGGACGATACTCCTCCACCTCGCCTTACTATCAGGCGTTGCTCGACGAACAGTATAACAACATTGCCGCCAACATTGCCCGAGGCGTGAACACCTACTGGCTCAGTCAGCCGTTGCGCACAGGTGTGGGACAGAAGCACACAGCCTATCTGGAAGGGGGCACCCAAGAGATGCGCTACTCAGCTAGCGTGATGTACAATCAGGTGTCGGGCGTGATGAAGCAGTCGGGACGACGCACCATTTCGGGCAACATCAACCTCTCCTACCGCTACAAGCAATGGATGTTCCGAAACTCCCTGTCCGTGACGGGCAACAAGGCCGACGACAGTCCCTACGGCACTTTTGCCGACTATGTGACCGTGAACCCCTACTATTCGCCCACCGACCCCAACGGTAACACGCTCAAAGTGTTGGGCACATACACCTCCCCTGGTGCCAACGGAAGCACCACCACCTACTACAACCCGCTCTACAACGCCACCATCGGCACGAAGAATTTCTCCAAATACACCGAAGTGGTGGAGAACTTCTACATCGAATACCGCCCCGTGGAAGACTGGCGCTTCACGGCACGTCTGGGCTACACCCATCAGAACAACAAGCGTGAAGACTTCTACCCTGGCGACCACACCCGTTTCTACGACTGGACAGGCGACCGCTATTTCCAGCGAGGCAGCTACTCCATCACCAACGGCGAGACCAACAGCCTCTCCGTCGATGTAACAGGCCACTATTCCCACACATGGGACAAGCACCTCCTGCTGGCCAATGCCGCTTACTCGCTCCAGTCGGCTAACGCCATCACGGAAGGCATGACGGCTTGGGGATTCCTCAACAACCATGTCGATTACATCACCTTCGCCAAGCAGTATGCCGAAGGTGGCAAGCCATCGGGAAGCGAAAGCAACACCCGTTCGCTCGGCATCACCGCCGCCGCCAACTACTCCTACGATGAGCGATACCTCCTCGACCTCAGCCTCCGATTCAACGGCTCCTCCGTGTTCGGCAGCGACAACCGCTGGGGCACATTCTGGAGTGTCGGCACAGGATGGAACCTGCATAAGGAGCACTTCATGGAAGGAGCCGACTGGCTGACCCTCTGTAAGTTCCGCATCACCTACGGCTTGACGGGCAACCAGAACTTCTCACCCTACCAGTCGAAAGCCACCTACAAGTTCTACGACAACATCATCTACGACAACATATCGGGCGCCTATCTCATGGGGATGCCCAACCCCAACCTCAAGTGGCAGCAGACGGGCGACTTCACCATCGGACTCGACTTGGGACTCTGGAAACGCCTCAATCTGCGCTTCGACTACTACGACAGCCGCACCCGCGATGCCCTCATAGCCATGTCCATCCCCACCTCCACAGGCTTCACCAGCTATATGGAGAACCTTGGCAACGTGCAGAACAAGGGCATCGAAGCTACAGCCAACTGGCGATTCTTCCAGAAAGGACAATCCTACATGAGCCTCACTGGAAGCATTGCCCACAACGTCAACAAAGTGACGAAAATCAGCGATGCCCTCAGCTCGTTCAACCGTGAACAGGATGCCGAGAATACCACCTCCCCCATCATCCGCTACGAGGAAGGACAGTCGATGACTGCCATCTGGGCAGTACGTTCGTTAGGCATCGACCCTGCCACAGGACGAGAGATGTTCCTCAAGAAAGACGGAACCACCACCTACGACTACACCACCGATGACTACATTATCGCTGGCGACTCCAACCCCAAAGTGCATGGCACCCTCGGCTTCAACGGCGAATACCGAGGCATCGGTCTGAGCCTCCTGTTCAGTTACCAACTCGGAGGCGACTACTACAACCAGACCCTCGTCGATAGAGTGGAGAACGTGAACATCGCCAACAATGTTGACCGCCGTGTGTTCAGCGACACATGGAACGCCGCAGGCGACGTAGCCCTCTACAAGCACATCTCCAGCACCCCCACCACCACCTACGCCTCCACCCGATTCGTGCAGCGGAACAACATGCTCGACCTCACCAGCATCTCCGCCTACTACGACTTCAAATACTGGTCATGGCTCCAACGGGCGAAACTGGAACGCCTACGACTCACGTTCTACATGAACGACCTCTTCCACCTCTCCACCGTCAAAGCCGAACGCGGACTCAACTACCCCTACGCCCGCTCCTTCTCCTTCTCACTCACAGCAACGTTCTAATGCGCTGCGCTAAATGATAATTGATAAATGAAACATCTACACCATATCACCCTCATTGCCGCTAGCCTTTTGCTGGCATCCTGCAACGACTGGCTCGACGTGCAGCCACGTTCGCAAGTGGAAGACACCGAGCTCTTCTCCACCGAAAGCGGATACAAAGAAGCACTGGCAGGAATCTACTCGTCCATGGTGTCCACCAAGACCTACACCAAGGAAATGACCTACGGCTTCCTCGGCGTGCTGGCACAGGAATGGGACTTCTACTATTCCTCGCAATACGACGATGCCGCCTCCTACCGGTACGATGCCGCCTACCCCACCAACTACATCCGCAACATCTGGGCAAACAGCTACAGCGGCATCGCCAACACCAACAACCTCTTGGCACACATCGACGATAACCCAGGACTCTTCTCCACCGACAACCACGCCGTCATTAAAGGCGAAGCATTGGCACTCAGAGCCTTCCTCCACTTCGACCTCCTGCGGTGCTTCGGCGTGAGCTATGCCGTCAACCCCAATCAACCCTCCATCCCCTACAGCACAGCTCTGAGCTATCGAGTGTTCCCCCAGCTCACCGTGCATGAAGTGGCAGAGAAGGTGGTCGAAGACCTCTTGGCAGCAGAAGCCCTACTAAAGACTGCCGACCCCATCGTGACAAATCGGGAAATCACGGAATCCATCGACAACGGCTACCTGCTTAACCGACAAATGCACCTTAACTACTACGCCGTCAAGGCACTGGAGGCAAGGGTGTATCTATGGATGGGAGAATACGCCAAAGCCCTCGCCGCCGCCGACGAAGTCATCCGTTCCGAGAAGTTCGAGTGGGCGAAAGTGTCCAATCTCCAAGCTGGCTACGACCGTTGTCTGGCCGACGAACACCTTTTTGCCCTCAACAACCTGACCATGACCGCCGATATCGCCGACGAGTACTTCTCCGACGGTTCACAATACAGCTTTGCCGTCACCCGTGACCGCTTGCTCGACTACTTCGATAACGCCACCCAAGACTACCGCTACACCTTCCTGTTCAAGTCTGGCTCAGCCACCCATGCCAACAATCGCTACTTGATGAAGTACGACCCACCCAGTGGCAACAACATATATTATATGTATAAGATGCCACTCATCCGTCTCCCCGAAATGTACCTTGTCAAGAGCGAAGTGGAATACCGCAACGGCAACACCGATGCTGCCAAGGCTACACTCAACCAACTGCGCACAGCTCGCAACTTGCCAGCCCTCGACGAACTCCCATCCGATTACTATCTGGAGCTTCTTCGTGAGTATCGTCGCGAGTTCTTAGGCGAAGGGCAACTCTTCTTCCTCTATAAACGACTCAATCGCTCCACCATCCTCTACTCCGACGTGGATGCCGTAGCCGAGAAGGTCTATACCTTCCCCCTGCCTATCACCGAAACAGAATCCGCACAACGTGAAGACAACAAATAAATGCGCTGCGCTAAATGAAAAATGAAAATTGAAAAATGAAAAAGATACTCCATCGCATCCTCATCGCGTTAGCCCTCCCCCTTTGGGGGCTGGGGGGCTGTTCGAAAGAAGAAGTTTCTTCCTTCGACACCTCCCTGTGCAGCCTCAACATCTGGGTGGGCACATCAGCTGGGGCAGTCTATGAGTCCACCACCTACAACTACTCCTACGCCTACGAGGAAGGTAGCGTCACCTTCTACGCCCAAATTAGCGGTATGCCAGCCAACCACGACCGCACCTTCCATCTGGAACCCTACGGCGGTGACTCTGCTCGCATGATCAGCACCATCCGCACCGAGGACTACATCATTCCTGCGGGCGAAACTGGAGGAACATACAAAGTGTTCTTCAACACACAGAAACTGTCCGACCCCAACCTCTTTACCAACGAAGACGGACGCATCCACTTCCGAGTGGTCAGCAACGACACCTTCTCCATCGGCACCGAAGGCCACCAGTCGTTCACCGTCATCCTGAAGAACTATCTTGCCAAGCCCGACAACTGGGACAGTGCCAACTATCCGCGCGTGGCGCTCTCCAAGTATTTCGGCACCTACAGCCGCGTGAAGTACCAGTTTATGATAGAGCACCTCGGACTCATCGACTTCGAAATCAACTACAACACCCAAACCTCCTACGACGAAGAGACCAATGTCGTCTCGGCAGTCTATGCCGTCTATCTGCAACAAGTGATGCAGCGTGCTCTCAACGAATACAACGAAACGCACGAAACACCTCTCACCGACGAATTTGGCATCCCCGTCACCTTCTAATGCGCTGCGCTAAATGAAAAATGAGAATTGAAAAATGAGAAAGTGAAGAGTGAAAAGTGAAAAATCTATATTACTTGAAATAGCCACATGAACAAAATACTCCATCGCATCCTCATCGCGTTAGCCCTCCCCCTTTGGGGGCTGGGGGGCTTCTCCTGCTACGAAGACAAAGGTAACTACGACTACCACGAACTGGAAGTTGTTGCCATCGACACGACAGGTGTCGGCATCCAGTCAGAATACGCCATCATGCGCTTCGACACCCTGAGGCTCGAACCCAAGGTTTTCTATGAAGGCCAGCTGGTGACGGATGCCAGCCAAGCCCCACTCGACTACCAGTGGACTATCTTCAGTGCCACGTCGGGAGGGGGTTCCAGTGCCGTGGTCGATACCATCGGACACGAACGCATCCTCAACGCCATCATCAGTCGAACGGGTGGCAACTACTACGTCCAGCTCGTCGTGACCAACCGCAACGACGGCATCCGACAGTTCTTCCGCATCCCCGTGGCTGTGAGCGAAGTGTTCGACGGCGGTTGGATGGTCTTCTACGAACGAGCCGACCGTCCAGGCTATTCCGACCTCGCCCTCATCTTCAACCCGTGGACAAAGCTGAACGTCAACTACAACCGCCACTACACCAACCTCTATGAGACCACCAACGGTGAACCCCTCCAAGGGCATCCCGTGCGATGCCTCGACATAGCCGTGTCGCTGGCTTCGGGCAACAACTACGTGGGTCTCTGCACCGACTACACCCTCGTGGGAGTTAGCGAGAATGGCATCGAGAAGGCATTGGAGTTCAACGACTTCTTCCACGAAGCACCTGCCACGATGAAGCCCACTTGGTACGGTCAGCATGGTTCGGGCGTGATGTCGGGACAGAGTTCCGAGGTGCTTATCAACGACAACACCATCTACACCAACACCTACTCCTTCAGTGCCACCGAGGGACGCAACACCCGTTTCGGAGTGGCCAAATTTGCCGAGGGCATCGGCGAACTGGCTCCATGGAATGCCGAAGTGCCCAACACGCTCAACTACGGCATTGTTGTCTATGACCAGACCCACCACTGCTTCCGCTATGCCGCCTACAACTCTGCCCAACTCGAATACTTCGCCGCGCAAGACCCATCGGTGGCAGCCTTCGACATCAACAACACAGGCATGGACTTCCTCATGGCCGACTGGGGCAAAGGCACCAGCCAAGGCGTGGGACTTCGCCCCTACGACTACATCCTCATGGCGAAAGGTCAAGAGCGTTATCTGGCAGTCACCAATTTTTCCTCGTCCTATCCTTCCGACACCAACATCGGCATAGGACTCTACCCCATGAACAATCTCTGCCCCGACATCGACAAGGCCACCTCCATCTCTGCCAGTCATGTGGGCAACTTCATCTACTACACCGCTGGCAATAAGGTCTATAACTTTGCCTACGACAGCCGTCAACCCGCCACCGAAGCATGGACAGCACCCGAAGGCGAAGAAGTGACCTGTGTGCGCATCATGAAGTACTACCACGGCACCGTCTATGGCTACGGCATGGTGCCCCGCTCCGACAACCTCGTCCACATCGCCACATGGAACGAAGCCACCCAACAAGGACATGTTTACCAGTACCTCATCAACCCCGCCAGCGGCATCCTCGACACCCAAAGCCACTACCACTACACCATCCCAGGAAGAGTGAAAGATATGGCTTGGAAATTCTCGCTGCAATAAACTAGAAAATCTAGCTCATCTAGAAATTCTAGAAAATCTAGGAAGGCCAGAAAAACTAAAAACCCAAGAAAAAACAACTCAATATGAAAAAAATCACTTTAACCCTTTTGACCCTCGTCGCCACCCTCACCATGATGGCGCAGGGCATCGCTTTCGAACCCGACGGCACAACCCTCGAACAAGCTTCGGAGAAAGCCAAGAAAGAAAACAAACTCATCTTCCTCGACTGCTACACCTCATGGTGCGGCCCTTGCAAAAAGATGGCACGTGACGTGTTCCCACAAGAGCAAGTGGGAGCCTACATGAACCCCAAGTTCGTGAGCATCCAGCTTGACATGGAAAGTGAATACGGCGCGCCCTTGGCCAAGAAACTCCAGATTCAAGCCTACCCCACCTTCGTCATCTTCAATGCATACGCACAGGAAATCGGACGTTTCCTCGGTGGTAGCGAAGCAGAGGAATTTATCAAAAGTGTAGAAGAAAAGAGCAAGGACAACTCGTCGGCTGAGTTGCAAGCACGTTGGCAGAACGGCGACCGCGACCCACAATTCCTGCAAGATTATCTCGCCAGCCTCTCCGCCTCCTACAAGAACGACGAGGCCAGCCTTGTGGCAGAAGCCATCCTCGAAGGCAAAGAGTCAACCTTCGCCGCCGACGAGAAACTCCGCATGATTTTCATGCGCAACATCACCAACCCCTTCTCCAAGGCGTTCATCTACACAGCCAAGAATCCTGCCGACCTCAAGGCACAGATTGGCGATATGCCCGTTGAGATGAAAATTAAGAATGTGCTGGAGACCTACCCACGTCAAATCATCGATGAGCACGACGGCACTGCCACCCTCGACCAAGCTAAATTCGACCAGTATGTGGCTCTCTTGAAGGAACTGAATATTCCCGATGCCGACCACTACCGCCTTTCCACCCTCATCACGCTGGCCGACAAACAGAAGGACTACAACACCTACATCAAGTACATCAAGGAATACCTGAGCAACAAGAACCTCGATGCCGACGACATGCAGCTGGCACGTTGGGTAAAGCCTTTCTCTGACCCTGCTACCTCTTCTCCCCAGAAGGCCGAGATGAAGAAGATTCTCCAGAAGCGACTCAAAGATATCCGCTCAGGCAAGCGTGAACCCATGAACACCGTGGGCAACATGCGTCTTTCCCGTCCTACCGACCAACTGATTGAGATGCTCATCGATGCTATGGATGGCAAGATGCCCACACAATAATCACACAGAAAAGTTCACATCATCCCACGAGCAGGGGGTATGTCCATCGCGACATACCCCCTGCTGCTTTTTCCCCATGCTCGTCACCTCTAAAACGGTCTGAGTCACACCGGGGGTGGCGGTGTGACTCAGACCGATACCCCCGGTGTGACTCAGACCGTTTTTGGGGTATCGAAAGCACTTATTTTAGGCTTTTCTACTGCGGTAGCAAATTTTTCACTTTTCACTTTTCCTTTTTCACTACTTAGAGGCTTACTTCACCCACAGTTTGCGTGTGGTGCCGTCGCTACTTCTGACGATGTTGAAGCCCCTTTGCAGAGTGGACTGACGCACACCGTTCGGTGAGTAAATGGCTGCGGGTCTTTCCTGTGTGGGTGTATTCTTCATGTCCTTCACCGATGCAGCAAGATAGGCAGCGTAGGCTTCTTGGCTGACAAAGTGGAGGGTGGCACGGATGACGACCGACTTCTTGTTGGCTTTTACGATGAAGCTGGCGTAGTAGTCGGTGCCTTCATCGGCACGGTAGCTGCGACGATACTGCGTGATGGTGCCATCACCGTTGTCCCAATCCCAAATAACGTTATGATAGGAAGTCTCAGGCACACGACGTTTGCTCTGTACAACAGGCACCACGTCTGGCTCGTCAGGGTCGTAGTCGCGCCAGTAGTCATAGAAATAGTAGAACACAGAATCAGCTGTTTCGTTCAGTTTGACGCAATAGACAGCAGGATAGGGGTTGTGACCAAGGATGCCATAGACACCGCCACCAGCGTTTCCACTCCAATTGGTGTATTCGCCATCGGCATCGCGCCATCCGTCGAAGGGGTCGATGTAGTAGGGGTTGTAGGAGCCGTTCACGTTCAAGCCATACACTTCGGCTTCGCTAATAGCTCCTATGCCTAAAGCGTTGCAGATGTCTTGGGCATCAATGAGCGAATAGGTCGGGTCGTAGTTCTGGTCAACAATGGTCAATGCCATCGTGCCTTCCACTTCGATGGTCTTCACCAACTCGGGACCTTTGATGGAGAAGGAGATGGTGTAGGAGTCGGTGGTGGTGGACAGCGTGTCGGTGGTGTAAGTGGCCAAATTGGCGAATGCCAGTGCAGCCCCTGTGGTCACAACTCTGTAGCTGTGTCCCTCCACAAAATGATAGTCGAGCGCGATGGCTGCGCTCATCTGTGCAGAAGCACGCTCATGGGTGGGTGTCGCATTGTCGTCCACATAGAGGTCGTAGCTGATGGCCACCATGTTGAAGAACGTCAAAGCGTAGTTGGTCGGATTGGGGAAGGTCAACATGACTCCGTTGGCATTGAGGTCGTCAATACTCTCGAACACCTTTCCATCCTCGATGTTCCATGTGGCAGTACCCCACTCCCATGTCTGGGCACTGGCACTCAGTGTAGTGGCTATCACTACAAGGGCAAGTAAAATTCTCTTCATAAGCATAATAAGTTTAGTTAATCATTTGTCTTTCGGGGTCAAAGGTACGATTAAGTGAGAGAAAAACCAAATTTATTTGAATTTTTCCGAGCGTGAGTACCTAAGCCGAAGGCAAAGGTACGAAAAATAAATGAAAATCTTTTCACTTCCCAGCAAAAAAAAGGCGGCAACCACCTTGCAAAGATGGTTGCCGCCCCAATAATTTATGCTTTTCAATTCTTATTTAATAAAAACTTTCTTCACCTGTCCATCCTTCATACGAACGATGTTGAGACCCTTCTGTGCACCGTTCTGGCGAACACCGCTCACTGAATAGTATTCTGAAGCATTGTTAGTAGAAGAAGCAACACCATCGATTGCATCAGGAACGTCCTGACCGAGGTAGAAGAGCTGGAAGTTGTCGAATGCACACCAGTCGCCACCAATCAGCGTGTCCTTTCTCAGACCGAAGGTGAGAGAACCGCCTTCCTCGACAACAGCTGCCACGGTGTTAACGTAAGCCTCTGGATTTTTGGCGAAGCGACGAGAAACGCCACGGAGAGATGCTGGGTAGTAGTAGATGTCGCCGAGGTCGTCAATCTTGGTGTCCCAAGGATAGTCGTTCTCTTTACCTTCTTCTGCATCAGACTGATAAACCCATACAGGCTCCCAAACGTCGTTGCCCTGCTCGTCACCTTCCTCTGCCTTCTGCCATCCGCTGACATAGGCGGTGTAGGACTGGTCTTCGAATTTCTCGGAAGCGATAGAAACAACCGTAGATTCCCATGCGTTGGCATAGAGCTTAGCATTGCCCTTCTCCCAGAACTCGGGGGCTTCGCCAATCTCATACTCCCAATAGTTGTAAGAAGTGGTAGCGTCGCCAGCATCGCGATAGAGTGCCTGAACCTTGATTTGGTAGCAACCTGCAGGAAGTGCAAAGATGGTCTGGCTGATGTCGAAGTTGCAGTTCCAACGCTCCACTGTGCCAAGAGAGTCAACGGTCATTTCACCGTCCCAACCCTTAGAGAGTTCGTCAAACTTAGGATTGATGATGAGCGCTGTCACATCGACAGGATTCTCCTTCGAAGCCTTGTCCATGCCAAGAGAAGCAAGGAGTGCCTTGTTGTAAGGAGCAGCAAGTTCTGCCGTCAGTTCAGCGAGCTTAGCTGCATTGGCATAGTTGTCGGTCAGGTACTGGTTCTGTTCCACGATGAGGGTAGCCACCGACTGCTCATTGATGTAGTTGCCCATAGCGGCACGATAGTCGAGGTAAGCAACGTAAGCAGCATAGTCCTTATCTGCCTCGATAGCGTCGAAGTAAGTGTCGTTGCTGTCTTCGTCACCCAAGGTCAGGGTGCGCACCATGGCGGTCATTACGATGTCGGCCTCAGCACTGCCTTCGGGCTGCTGGGCAGCCAGTTCGCTGAAGTTGTCGAGAGCCTTCCAGTTGTTGAGGACGGATGTAGCGGTAGCTACGTAGGTGTTAGCATCGGCAATGGTGGCCAAAGCTGCCTGATAAGCCTCCTGACTGTCGATGGTGGCAGGAACTTGTGCCAAGATAGCAGCAACAGCGGCACGGTCGCCTGGCCAAGTGAGCTGTTCAGCATTGGCCTGAGCTGCCTGAAGTGATGGGGCAACAAGAGCTGTGAAGTCAGGATTCTCACCATAGTAGTAAAGCTGGAAGCCTGTGACAGCGTAGAACCAAGTAGAGCGTGAACCAATCGTCACTTCACCTTCTTCTCCAACATAAATCATGTTCGTGCGGAGAGACTCCCAGTCGTCGGTACGCCACAGATGCACATTGTCTGTGCCCCACCACCAGTGTTCGCCTTTGTGAGTGAACTGGGCTTTTTCCATTGTTTCATCATCAGGCTCTGAACCAGCATTGATGTAAACAAATTGTCCCTCATGAGGAGGATTACCAGCATTGATGTACAATGCACCCATAGCATAGTAACCAGCTGGCAGACCTGTGATGGTCTGACGCATTTCCTGATAGCCACCGCATGGGTCACCAGACCATGCACCTACAGCCGTGAAGCCGTGCTGCATCGTGACATTCTCGATGCCACCCATCCAGCCGCTCTGAATGTTGTGGTTAAAAATCCATTCACCTTTCACGCCACCCTTTGGATTCCAAGTAACGTCACCTGCGATGTCAATCCAATCGGGATGTTCACCCATCACTTCCTTCACACTCTTCTCTCCGTATGTAACCACCCAAGTGTTTTCAATATCCTCTGTGTATTTGTAGCAACCTTCTTCTTCGTTCCATGTGGGGGTGTATTCGTTGTTGCAGAAGAAAGGATAATTGATGGTGGAAGAGAAGTTGTAAGCACCGTTCACTGGCTCCTGAGACAAGAGGTAGGTGACACGGGCTGCACAAAGTTCGTCATAGACCTGCTGGAAGGTACCGAAATTGTCGGTCTCGCTCAACTCGTAGTCAGGGTCAAGATAGTTCTTGGCGTTCTGCACAGCGACACCAAAGGCAGCCTTACCTGCATAGTCGGTGGAGTTGTAGAGATTCTCCATCACTGCGATGATGGCGGCTAACTGTTCGCAAGCTGCCTTAGCCTGAACTGCCTCTTCATAGATGCCCTGAATGACGGGAATGGCAGCCAGACACTCTTCCTTAGACATGCCGTCGATGCTGCCGTACTCGTTGTCGAACTCCATGCGAGCATCGCTGATGAGCGTGTAAATCATACCGCCTTCGAGCTTGTCCTCCATGTCTTCCAACTTGTGGTAGTATTCAGCCACTTCCTCCTGCAAGGCCATCAGTTCCACGCCTTCGTTGGCATCGCCCTGGAAGATGATGCGGAAGTTGGTGAAGATGAGCCAATCTGAACCGAGGTTAGCCCCTGGCTTGCGGAGACCTAACTTCACAAAGCCGTCCTCCATCAGGTAGAACTGCACCGTATTCTCATCATAGAAACCGTGGTCGAAATAGACACGGGTTCCGTCCATACAGTTAGGTGCCCAGTATTCTACGCCATCGAAGGTGTAGCTTGCGTCGTTTGTCCAATCGGTGTTCTCATAGAGATGTTCTGTGTTGCCAGTAGCCCACTGCGACATCATCGGAGTGGAGAAAGTCTTGTTGGGCACGAACACCTCTTCCAGTTCTTCCTCTACTCCCGTCTCCACATAGTTGCCTGTCTCCACATAGAGCACCGCATTCTTGCTCGATTTGCCAGCAAAGTAATTCTCTGCGGCCTGTCCGTTGCTGCCGTCGCGATAGAAACCTTGGCATCTGAAGCGATACACACCTGCTGGGAGGTAAACCATCTGGTAACGATCTACATCGCTACCCTGAAAGATTTCCCACTCGTTCGCACTAAAAGCGGCTCCTGTACCTTGCCAGTAACCACCTTCATTGGAAGTACCATCGTAGTCACCCCAATCGAGGAACTGCGAGATGTCTTCCCCTACCGTCCAGTCTTCGGAAGACTGAGCTTGCATCGCAACCGCTCCAGCCAGAAGCAGGGATGCTGTAAGTAAAAATTTTCTCATAAAAAAACACTTTAAGTAATAATTTGTGATTAAAATACATTTTCGGCTTAAAATCCGTGTACAAAGGTACAAAAAAAGTGAAAAGTGAAAAATGGAAAGCGAAAAATTCACAACAGCCCTTTTCAACTTCAAAAAATCATGTTTCGTTTTCTTAAATAAAAATCAAACACTTACACTCGTATTTCCAAAAACGAAAGCAAATGTTTCGAGAAAAAAGAAAAAAACTATTTCCTAAAATGACGCTCTGTTACAGAAAAAAGTCGTACCTTTGTCTCCGACTAATCAACTTTGACCTATCTGACAGAATGAAAAAAGTTCTCATAGCGGCTTTCTTGCTCGCATTTTATGCAGTGACCGCACACGCCCAAGTAGCACGTCTTTATACGACTCAACACGGACTGAAAACCAATGCTTGCCACAGCGTTGACCTCGACTCCAGAGGCTTTGTATGGGTGTCGGGTTCTTCCACACTCGGCATCTTCGATGGCAAAAGTTTCCACTACCTGCCCACCACGAATGAGGAGGGACGGGAATTGTTCCAGACGGCTTACGAGGTAGAAGAAGCCGACCACGATAAGTATTGGGTCTGCACCTCCCATGGGCTGTTCCTGCTCGATGCCCGAAACACGAAGTTTCAACACGTCTTCCTACGAGAGAACGAGGACAGCATCTACGGAAGTGCCACGAATGCCATCATCGACTATCCCAAACCTAACCACAAACTGGTCACGACGGATGGGTTCAACACGTTTGTGCTCAACACTAAAACGCTGAAGGTTGACCAGCAGCTGTCAGGACAACTGAACAACATCATACAGGATGGGTTCGTCACCACACCCATGATTGACCAGCAGGAACGATTGTGGGTGGCCACGAAAAGCACTCCCCTCATCTGCATCGACTTGAAGACCATGAAGCGGCATCCGTTCGGCTACACTCCTGCCGCTGCCGCCATCATCGGCAGCAGTACGGTGAAGGCACTTTTGGAGACGAAGGATGGGATGCTCATCGGCACGAACCACGGCTTGCTCATGTATGACCGAGGCCAAAATACGGTACACGAACTGCCCCTGCCGACCAGCAATCTGTGCATTAGTTCCATCATCTGCACCCACGACAACCGCATCCTCGTCGGCACGGACGGACGAGGCATCTGGGAGTATAACGACTCCGAAGCCACTCCCACCCTCCATCCCCTCTACGACCAAGCGGCAGGATTCGACATTTCCTACGGCAAAGTGATGGACATGAAGGAGGACAGCAAGGGGAATGTCATCGCCGCCTTCCTGCAAAAGGGTCTTGTCGTCATTCCCCCACAGAACGACTGTTTCCACTATCATCCCATATCACCTCTGGCCAACGGAAAGAACGTCACTTGCGTCACCTCCATGGCCATCGACCAGCAGGAGAACTACTGGGTGGCGACCGACGGATGTGGCGTGTTCACCACCAACGGAATGAGGCTCTCCACGGCTCACCCTGTAGGTGAGGGTCTCCAATCGTCGTTGGTGCAAGACATCAAGGTGGATAAGCACGGCACTGTCTGGGTGGGCAGTTTCGGAGGAGGAGTGCAATACCTCGAAAACGGACGTTGGACAAACACAGGGCTGGATATGCTGAGCCACGAAATGGTGATGACGATGTGTTACGATGCCGCCAGTGACCAACTGCTGGTAGGTACGAATGGAAGTGGCGTGTTCACCATCGACATTGCCACACGGAGCGTCCAGAAGACAGAAGTGCCCTTTGGCTACAACCCTTGGGTGAGTGCGCTGCTCCGTGACTCACAGCAAACCCTGTGGATTGCCACTAGTAGCGGACTCTACCACTACAACCCTAAATCGGGCAGTCGGGGTGAACTTCGTATGGGTAACGTGCGCATTTGCAATGCTTTCGCCATCCAACAAGACGGTGACAATATTCTCGTTGCCACCGACGAAGGCCTTCTCATCTACCATACAAAGACGAAGCAACAGCAACTGATTGGGAAGGAACAAGGACTCTCCTGCCCCAGCATCTGCTCCATCACCACCACCGACCACTACATCTGGCTCGCCACACGCACCAACATTGCTTCGGTGGATAAGCGGACACACACCGTCGCCAACTATTCTTCTTTCAGCGGATACGAAATCGGCGAGTTTCACCGCAACTCTTTCGTGAAGCCTGGGCACGGCTACATCCTCTTCGGTGGCGACAACGGCATCATCTGCTTCACGCCACAGCTCATCACGAACCGCCCCACGAAGCTGAATCCCCTCTACTTCACCAACTTCGTCACGCCACTACATACGGAGGAAATGGATGCCAACATCTTCTACGCCAAGGACATCTACCTCCGACACGACAACGCCACCTTCTCCATCGAGTTTGCCTCCGTGGAACTGGGCGACCCCGAACGCATTCAATACGAATATATTCTAGAAGGACACGAAACGATGTGGCACTCCGACGGTAATGCCCTCCTTGCCCGATATTCATCCCTCGCCCCTGGCACTTATACCCTGCGAGTGCGGGCTTATCTGGAAGACACACCCACGGAATACGCCGAGAACACCATCCGCATCCACATCTCTGCCCCTTGGTATGCCACCACAGGCGCATTCGTCTTCTATGCCATCATCGTCCTCTTTATCCTCTACCTTATTTATCAGCAGATTAAAGCACGTAAACAACAGAAAGAACAGCTACGACTCTCGGCTGAACAAGACCGCATCAAGGAAGCCAAGCTCAAGATGTTCACCTCCATCACCCACGAACTGCGCTCACCCCTCACCATGATAGAGTCGCCGCTCAAGCAGCTCATGGCCGAAGACACCGATGCTGGCCACCAGTCGCTCTATGCCACCATGCGCCGCAACTGCGACCGTCTGCTCGACATCGTCAAGCAAATCACCGATATCCGAAAGATTGACTCGGGACAGCTGAAGCTACACCTCGAAGAACACGACTACGTGGAGTACAGCAACCAAGTGTTCGAGCAGTTCAAGGGCATAGCCACCGTCAAGGAAATCACCTTCGAGATAGAACATCACGAAGAGACCCTCCCCATGATGATGGACACCACCCACTTCGAGAAAATCATCACGAACCTGCTTTCCAACGCCTTCAAGTTCACCCCTGCAGGTGGCAAGGTCACGGCTCAGAGCAGCATCGTGGACAATCAGGTGGAACTTCGGTTCTACAACAGCGGTTCCCACTTCTCCGACGAAGACATTGCCCACCTGTGGGAACGCTTCTACCAAGGCAGTGCTGGCAACGATGCCACAGGTTCAGGCATCGGACTCAACCTTGTGCATGAACTGGTCAAACTTCACAACGGAACCATCAGTGCCAAAAACACCCAGCCCGACGGCGTGGAGTTCACTCTACGTTTCCCCTATTTCCGTCTCGCCACACCCGAAACCACCGATGCACAGGGCATCCATCGCACCAAGCCACTCGTCATGCTCGTCGATGACGATACCGAACTCATCCACTACATGACCCAGCAGTTAGAGAAAGACTACACCATCCTCTGCGCCTTCTCAGGCAATGCCGCATGGAAATCCGTCCAGACCCAACGCCCCGACGTGGTCGTGACTGACTATCGGATGCCCGATGGCAACGGCATGGAACTGTGCCAGCGCATCAAGTCAACCCCCGACACGGACAGCACCCCCGTCATCCTCCTCACGGGTGAAGGCAACGAAACCCTCCAGTTGCAGAGCCTCAACATTCAGGCCGACTACTACCTCGAAAAGCCTGTCAACATCATCATGCTCCGTTCTGCCATCAGCCAAGTGCTGCAAGTACGGGAGAAAATGCGCAACAAGACCCGTCGTTCCGCCCTCAACGACGAAATGCCCGTGCCCGTCATGGAGAACGCCGACGACAAACTCTTTGGCCGCATCAGCGAAGCCATCAAGAAGCACCTCGACGACAGCGAGTTCTCCGTCCAGCAACTTGCCGACGAAGTGGGCATCAGCCGCGTCCACCTCAACCGCAAGATGAAAGAACGTTACGGCATCTCCCCCAACGTCTTCATCAAGTCCTTCCGACTCAAGCAAGCCGCCCGACTGCTCATCAGCAACCGAGCCAACGTCAGCGAAGTGGCCTACACCGTCGGCTTCTCCTCCCACTCCTACTTCACCACCGCCTTCCACGACTACTTCGGCTTCTCCCCCAAAGACTTCATTGCCCACTATTCGCAAGAGGAAAACCAAGAAGCCTTGCAGAAACTATTAGAGTGAACATGTATTTTACATACATATTCTTCATTCCGTTGTACTGTTTAAGTGAAAAAAGATGGAGGCTGCCGAACAGATAATTGCTCGGTGGGCATTGATTCCATAAAAGTAATTAAAAAATTAGTAAGAAGTTTGTTACTAACAAAATAATTACATAACTTTGCGGCATCAAAACACATGCTGTAGATTATGATAAAAGATAATCCTTTTGTATTCGGTCGAGCTGCTGAGGGAACCTACTTCACTGATAGGATTGAAGATGCGAAACGCCTGTCTGCCAATCTCACCCATGGCATTAATACTATTCTTATTTCTCCACGTCGTTGGGGAAAGACATCGCTTGTGAAGAAGGTCATCAACGAGACTGACCGTCCTGATATTAAGTTTGTCTTCATTGATATTTTTGACTGCAAGTCAGAGTACGACTTTTACCATTCATTTGCCAATGAGATTGTCAAACAGACTTCTTCAAAGATTGAAGAGTGGGTGGAGACTGCAAAAACGTTTCTATCCAATATCTCACCCAAGTTTTCTTTCGGAACAGATCCGATGAATGACTTTTCTCTTTCGTTCGAATGGAATCCGAAAGATAATACAGAAAAAGAAATTCTTCAATTGCCACAGAAAATAGCCCAGAAGAAGAAATTACGTCTCATAGTGTGCCTTGATGAGTTCCAGCAGATAGCAGATTTTTTCGACTCCATAACATTCCAAAAGAAACTGCGTTCTGTCTGGCAACACCAGCAAGAAGTAACCTACTGCATGTTTGGTAGCAAAAAACACTTGATGGAGAACATCTTCAATGAGAGAAGTATGCCTTTTTATAAGTTTGGCGACATGATGTTCCTCAAGAAGATTCCGACAGAGGAATGGGTTCCGTTTGTCTGCGATAAATTCCAAGAGACAGGTAAGACCATCTCAGAAGAGCAGGTAGCAAAGATTTGTGAACTGACCGAAAATCTTTCATCCTATGTACAACATTTGGCTTGGATTGTGTGGTATAAGTCAGACAAAGTGGTCAGAAACAAGGATATAGATAACGCCGTCAACGACTTATTGGAACAGAACAATGTGTTTTTCCAACGTGAGGTTGAACAACTTTCCGAGTTTCAATTGAATTTCCTGAAAGCATTGGCCAATGGTGTCAGTAGCGGGTTTAGCAGAAAAGATATTATCAAGAAGTACAGGTTAGAGTCTTCTGCCAATGTCCAGTCTGTCAAAAAGTCACTTCTTAAGAAAGGAATAATAGATATTGATGAGCAAACTGTAACATTTGATGACTCTATATTTAAGTTGTGGATGCAGAGACAGAGAAGATAGTAAGAAATCATCGTGCACTCGTCACCCGATAACCTTCTACCCCCTTTGAAGATTTCTTCTGTCCAGCCAGCGGCGATGTAGGCTCTGAATCAGAGCGTTCTTTTTTGCAGCCCTTAAGGAATTGCGAACGATAATGTCTGGAATGATGCTGCCAAAAATTCAAAGATTTGAGGAACTTTTTTGACTACAACAATGGTGTCATGTAAATGGGCGAATACGTTATCCCATCCTCCGCTTTATAATCGGCTGCATGAAGCACAGCGGGAGTTGTCATGTATTCGCTAAACTTTCCGCTTCCTAATGATGCCGTTTGTGCCTTTTTGAGATTTTTGTTCCGTCATATTTGCACCTTTTTGAGATTTTTCGTACTGCAAATGTACACCTTTTTGAGATTTCCTGCAAATTTCCGAGTAATCATTTGGGGAATCTGGAACTTTTTTGCATAGGTTCGCAAAACAATTTCGTGAAATCATTATAGAGCTACTATGAGATTCGGAAAATGCAAGATTCTCTCTGCATTCTGTTCATTGAAAACCAGATGAGAGAAGTCACGCCTCTTCTGGTTCAAGTCAATGATCTTCAGCCGTTCAGCAATGGCTGTTTTCAGTTCATCAATGGAAGATATACCTGCTCTGGCAGACAGGAACTCCAGATTCGGTTTGGTCTTCGATAGCAGGAAGATGGTGTCATAGAAATCACGCCCTTTCTGACGGGCCAATATGGCAGCGAACTTCATCGCACAAAGCACGTCTATCGGCGGTACCTGAACCCCAAAGAAAAAACCCATTCTGTTGATATTCGCAACGACAGGCTGATATAGAACACCTTGGTCTTGTGCCTCCACTTTTAACAACAGACGTTCTTCTTTGTGACCTGTCAGTCCCAAGTCGAATAGCATCTCTGGAAAATAAAGATTACGCCTAAAGGCCGTCAGTTTTGGATTGGGCTTGTCGCGAGTCTCCACATCGATATTATTCTGGCGCAAGTAGGTTACAACGCTATCCGTCATCACCATAAACTCGTCTTCACTCAGTTCCTTGCAGTCAAAGTCCAGATCCTCAGAGAATCGGTCTATTCCCTGAATAAGTCGAAGGTTCGTACCACCAATGAATGACACCTTATTAATATATGGTGTTGTAGCCAGATGGTCGAGTATCAGCAGTTGCAGATATTCTTTCAGCATATAGCGGTCGAAGCGGCTTTCGCGAGCTATCGTAGGTGGGAAGAAACTGCGTATGTATTCAATGTCTATCATAAATTATATACACTCATTAAGCGTCTAACTTTCTGTTCCAGTGTCTTGCTCTTTATTTTCGCGAGGTAGCTCATCAAACGTTCCACATTTAGTTCATTCTGTATAAAATCCTCATCCAGGCGCAACTCCTCCATATCCTGCTCAGTCTTATAATAGGGATTCAGGTAGAGCAAATCGAGCAAAGCCTTTTCTGGAGTGGCGAACAACAGACCTCGCCCGCTTTGCATCGTCTTGATTTCAAAACCGAAGTAGAGCGGTGTCTTCACGTTCTGATAATGGAAAGTTCCAAAGTCATTCTCAAAACGGGCGGTCTTCAGCGTAGTCACACTCGTCTGTTGCACCACCTCCTCTGGTATCATGCCGTAGAACGACAAAGCACTATGCAGACTGATATACGAAGGGGCATAGATGCGATTGGCCACATAGCGGGAGAAGTCTGGCACCTTCCGATACTCTGGAAAGGCGTAATACTGATTCCTCAACTTCACCAGCAATCCTTTACGGCACCATCGTGTCAGGTTGTTACGGTCAAAATCTTTTTCCCATAACAGCACCTGATTGATGTTGAAACACCCCATCGGGTACATCCGTTCCTTGAATGTCAAAAAGTCCATAACGCCTGTTTTGTTTCTAAAACTCTGCAAATATAGTGATTTTCGGAAACATAATCAACAATTTTGTTTATTTTCCTCCAAACACATAAGCATTTAAACTAATTTAAGCCCCAAGTTGGTCGCGCATCCTAATCTTGCGTGGGAGTACAAAGACTCGATGACATTTGGATAGTGGTGCCCTTAGGCATACCAGCACGACGTGCATTGCATTTTCAATGATGTTAAATCCACGTTACCTTTATGCTGTTACTCATACTTTTTAATATATAGTTTTTGGCTACAAAGAAAAAATGTTTCCAAACACTAAAAGCATATATGTTTGATGTACATATTCTTCATCTCGTTGACCTCATTTCTGAAGAAAAGAACCTCTTTTCCCATAAAGTTCTATCCCCCATTGTTCCATTTTCTCCTTAATGCTTACATCATAATAGAGATTCTTATTGTCGAATGCCACATAGATAGAGCTAGCATAAGTGAGGATGCCCACGTCATCTCCAAAACGTACATCCTCCAGCACGGCATTCAGCGCTTTCGGCACCTTGTAGCAAGTCCCGTCCGAAGCTTCCAAATACAGATTCTCTTCTGTGATGGCTACAAGTCCTATTCGAAAGTCATATTCGTATGCAGCAAAGCGATTCACCTGCTCATATCGATGCTCCGTTAGTAGGCGATTATAGTAGTCCGCGTGATTACTTCGGTATAGTTTCCTCAAATTGAACCATTCAAACATTTGTAAATAAGGCTGAAATTCCATGCAGTTCTTTTTCAGCACACAATCCACATGCGCATAGCAATCGCTTGGAAGTTTTTCACCCTTCAGCAGAGGTTCAATAGCCTTGGGATGCACTATCACCCCCATCACCCCCTCACACATATCGTAAAATTTCATCACATAACGCTCATACACCAATTTCTTTTCTCCTTCATTCAGGGCATATTTGCAAAATATATGAACATTTCCCATTCTCTCAATCTGCCAGAACACAGTAGAATCGTCATTCTCTGTCCAAATACCCTCCACATCAGGAAAGAACTGATACTCTGAAAGCGTTCTATTGGCAAAGTTGATGCCCTCGAACGATGCCACCTCCGTATATGACTCCAACACCATCTTCATAGTATATATAAGATGTATGCGACACATGGCAGACGGATCATCCTTCACTTCATCTTCCATCATCGACAATGAAGGCAAAGCTTTCACCACATTATTTGAATCTACTAATTCATGGAGAAACCCAAACACACGCCTGTAGTCTTCACGTATGTTCTCCAGTTTTACGTCGCCACCCTTGGCAGATAAACGAGGCAGTACTCCCATCAGCATCAAAATCAATATAGGCACATGCTTCATCTCCAATTTGTCAGCCAACCAGCGCAACTCCTCAGTCACAACACCATCCACATAAAAGTACCGAACCATCTGTCCGCACACATCCATACCCTTGATACGCCGCCCATATTTCCCCATCAGTTCATCCACTTCTGCATAAACAGTTAAGACCTCTTCCAAATCTAAGTCCAAACACATCTTTTCCCTTGCCACATACGCCAATTCCCTGAAAATGGCATCCTTTATGAACAGCGAATTCCCCCCTTTCCGAGCCAACCCGTTGCCATGAGTCAGCGAGCATCCCACCATCTCACCCAGTTCTTCTAAGGTATTACACATCATGCGCGTCCGCTCGATGATACGCAGCCGCTCACACGCCTTCTTCAACTCTTTTTCTGTTCTTTTTCCCATCATACCAGGCAACTGGAATTTTCCTTTTTGCAAAAATACAATTTTTCATCGACAGCAACCAACAAAAATCCGTCTTTTCATCAAAAGACACCAGAAATGCACCCTTCATTTCGTCATATTTTACGAAATGCACCACGATTTTTCATTTTTCTTTATAAAATTCAGAAAAAAAGATAGTGGTTTTGTGAATTATTCTCTATCTTTGCAATGTTCAAACAAGGAAACGCATTTCTTTGTGCGGACAAAGACATATCTTAAAGGCGTTTACTAACGCTTTGATTGACACCTGAACTCGCAATTCAAAAGCCACGTCAAGAGAAGCAATGGTAGATGCCTACGTATTAGGCATATTCATCTGTTTGTTCATCTTGAACAGGCAGAATTATGTCATATATGCGTGGGCCTCTGCATTCTTCTCGTTCAGACGTGGAAGCATGCGAGGCTTAGGTGTCTGGATGAGCAACCATGTAAGATTCCCACGCCTTTTTTATGCCTTTATATCTAACTAACCTATCACTAACCTGTCAGCTTGGGAATCGAGACACTTAACCATCTAAGCCTATGCCACGTTTTAGAATTACAACCAAAACTCGCAAAATGAGCAACGGCATCATCATCGAACCTGGGATGTCCGTTGAAGTAGTAACCCAATCTTTCTGCAACCCCGTTTCCAACAACGGAGGGCAAGCTGTCGCTGATGCCTTCATGCGCATCTACGGAGTGGATATTAAAAAAGCAGGTGTGCTGAGTACGGCATATCTGGATGTGAAACAAATATAATCCAAACTTATATGGCAAAAGATTTTCAACAAATTCTACTTTCTCTTATTGAGAAGTACCAAAGTATGCCAGGGGCTAACATCAACGAGGTGATAGCTGCGGCGACAAAAGAGTATGGGCTTTCAGAAGAGGCTCAGAAGACTATCGAGGAAACAAACCAGATGCTGGATGCTTTCCATGAAAAAGCGGAAGAGTTGCGTGCAGCCAAGGACGAGCAACACATTTCCACACAACGATGGTTGGGTCAGCAAACAGACGCTGTTTTGGAGAAAGCGAGTGGCGAAGAAGAGGAAAAAGCCCAAGTTGCCAACGCGCTGATAGAGACCATTAACGAAAAGTTGAACACAGAAATAACCCAAAACTAAGCTATGGAATACGATCAGAATTTGATAGGTTCCACCCTCGTGGATGCTATTAGAGGCTTGGAGAATGTAGGTACGCTTTTGACAGAGAGTGCTTTGGATAGTTCTTTTAAGACCATCATCCCCCCTGCTATACAGGAAATTTTGGAAGAAGTGCTGAAAACCTCATTGGGTGACAAGCAGAATTTGGATATGGAGAAACTGATAGCAGCAGCTCTTGCCATTGCCAAAGAAATGGGTGTGTTACCTGTGGAAATGCCAGATTTTGTTCCAAGTACCCTCGCCAGTATTGCCAATGAAGTCTATACCCGTGTCAAAGTAGCCTTTCTGACAGGCGAAGGCGTGATTGACATGACGAAAGCGATTGACATCTTGATTGATGCCGCTGCGTCAAGAGTGATTCCTGTGCTCATGCCAATAGTGGATAATGCCATAGATACAGGTCTCCCTGCCGTATTAGAAGAAGCAAGCATGGCATTGGCATCTGTTTTCCCTCCAGCAGGTGTGCTTGTTCCTTATGTTCCTATGGTTGCGAATTTCTTGAAAGAACCTGCCAAGCAATTGGTTCACAAAGGTGTCAATGTGTTGAAAGAGGGAGCCAAGGTATTAGTGAAAACAGCAACAAAGACAATCTTGAAAGCAGGACAAAAGATTGGACGTGTATTGACTTCTTTACTCTAACTACAATAAACTATGCTAAACCCAATCAATGCCCCTAAGGCAAAACCTGTAAAAATACGCATCATGTCGGGTGGAGAGGAACACTCTTCACTATATTCTTTACGACATAACTTTAAGTTAGAAGATATAGAGAAACTCCTTGATGGCCGTTTGGAGAACTGGTTATATGCGATTGGCGAGGATAAAATCGCAGAGGAAATAGTAAAAATCAAGAGACCAACAGACAGAGCCGACGAAGAAAAAATTCAATTGGATTTGATTTGTATCTTTTTTAATGAGAAAAAAAATACATTGTATGATGTAGCATGTCTTTGGCTTAAAGAGCCTCAATATGAAAAGAATATTTATAATCTAATGTGGTCTGATTTTGAAACAGCTTCCCAGCTTTGTTTATTCGGTCACCAATCCTATGGAGATTTTGATTGGATAGAGATATTTGAGCATCATATTTCTAAAAATCCGACTAACTCCCAAATGCTATATGATGCCGGGGTAGGACTTAGCAAATTTAAAGACAATGTGGAATATAAAAATGTGGCAAAGAAATATATCTGGAAATCAGCGCATTTAGGATTTGCTAAAGCAAAACAGATGCTTAGCGAAAGATGTAGCTATTATAGATATTATAGTCAAACACAAATACAGGCATATAAACAAATGCTAATTGCATACGATAATGTCGATACATCTGCTGAATTTTGGGAATCTATATATTCTTATATTCCTTCTCAACTTATCTATCCTCAACTTGTCAATTCTCATCTTGGAGACGAAATAAATTTTATACGATATTATGGCTTCTATAATGCCAATAGAAATAAGAAAGTGTTTAGCAACGATCCTTTTTACAGGGAAAAGGCTTTCGTATTGTTTCTTTATTATTGTCAAGATCTTTCAACTTATTTCTTAACGGAAGATAAGGTGATTGCTTTTGTCCAAGAATATAATTTAGACATAGAAATACTATTGACATACCCTCTTTTCTCCTTTATTTTTAATAATAACGAAAGCTTTCTAACAGAAGATGAAATTGACACTATAGAAACCTCTTCTCTCATTACAAATAAATTAAAAATTGTTGTCAAGCATCTTCTTGATTTCTAACAACTATTATGAATAAACAAGAAAAAACCATATCTGAATTGGGGAAGATGATTGATGTGAATACACCTATTATCTATATCCATGATTATGACTTTGTCCGTATAGACCATTTAATCTATCAAGCTATAGGCAAACGCAAGGTGAGAGAATGGAATCCAGCGACAGGCACAACAGATTTCTTCAACAAGGAATCAACGGGAGCAGGAAAGGAACAGACGTTGGAAAGTTTTTTGTATAATGAGTATATCATCGACACCAAGAATGAAAAGTTCTTAGTGTTGAAAGAGATACAAGAGTTTATTGACACTCCTGCCGTGAAGACGCTTTTGTTGATGATGGCACAGCGACGATTGTATGACAAAGACTATAATACGACCATCATCATTGAATCTACAAAGCTACAGATACCAGATGAACTACGCAAATATGTCTCTTTCCTTGAAATACCATTGCCTGAAGAAGAAGATATTCGTGATTTGATTCGCCTCCATACGGAAATCAACCACTATGATGCCTTCGACCGAAACGACGAAGAAAAATTGTTGCCTTCGCTAAAGGGTATGACGGCATTTGAGATTGACAGAATGTTGGATATGGCGATGAGCCGCAATGGGTCATTGGATGCGGAAGATAAGGAAATGATTCTGCAACAGAAGAAGCAGATGGTGAAGCAATCAGGGTTGCTGGAACTATTCAACATAGACAAGGACAAATTCAATGAGGATAGCATTGGAGGCTTGAAGATTTTGAAAGAGTACCTCGAACAAAAGGCATATATCATTCAGAATTGGCCTGAAGCACAGAAAGCCAAGGTAGCAATGCCGAAAGGCATCTTCATCGTGGGTATGCCTGGATGCGGCAAGTCACTATGTGCAAAGGTGGCATCAGTCATGCTCGACATTCCTCTGCTGAAATTGGATATGGGCACAATGATGGGCAAGTATGTGGGAGAAAGCGAGTCGAACCTGCGTGAAGCCATCCGCATAGCGGAGGCTGCTGCGCCTTGCATCTTGTGGGTGGATGAGATTGAAAAAGCTTTGTCTGGTGTGGGTGGCGAAGGGTCGGATGTGTTAACTCGTATGTTTGGCTATTTGCTTTCGTGGTTGCAGGAGAAAGAAAGTAGTGTTTATGTAATAGCCACAGCCAATAGTGCCGACAAACTGCCTCCAGAACTGAAACGTAAAGGACGTTTTGATGAAATATTCTGTGTCAATCTTCCTAACAATGATGAACGACGCTCTATCTTTGAGGTGAAGCTGAACCAAAAAAGGAAAATGGACGAGGTGCGACCCAAGTTGGATGAACTTGTCAAGGCAACAGAGGGATATAATGGTGCTGACATTGAGGCAATCGTGAATGAGGCAATCGAAAATTGCTTCATTGATGAGGGAAAGAATTTGCCAGACGAAATGCTACGTGTGGCAAAAGAAACCATTAGCATATCAAAGTCATGCAAGAAACAGATTGACGACATGAAGAAAATCTTCGATGATAGCCATTTCAAGGATGCATCAAAGAAGAATTAACTGAGTCAACCCTACTTATAAATAAGGCTGAAAGTAGTCAACCATAAGCGTTAAACTACGCTTCCTCTTAAATGCTTCTTAGTGAGTACTTTAGTGTTCGTTCGTCATCACTAAAGTCTTTGTTCGGCAGGATTGCAGTCCTCCTTCGTTAGGACTGCAATCCTGCCGAAGGAGGACTTGAGTACTAACGAGGGGGGACCGGAGTACTCATTCTGGGGTACTGAAGTGAGGACTGCGGGGTACTGGTGTGAGGACGGTTAAAGGTAAAGGTTAAAGGTTACAGTTTAGAGTTTAAAGAGGCTAACGCGATGTTAGGAAACAAGCCGCATGGTCGTTAAACTTCAAAGTTGGTAAAGTTTCGGAAGTTGCTGAATTCTTTTCAACACAGAGTTTTCACAAGAGCACAAAGGAACACAGAGGAACACTTTTTGCATATCAGGTGGAGATGGTCAGAGGAGCCTAAAGGCTCTTACGCAGACTTACGCAGAGAGGCTGCGCGACCTTCTTCGCCGAATGGCTCTGTGAAAAACCTTTAGGTTTCTCATGTATTCTCCTTTTCAAAAGAAAAAATAATTCTCCGTACATCTCCGTGCTTTCTGTTTTCTTTGTGGTGAAAAAGATACTCCCGAAAGTTGAGTAAACTTTACAAATATGATAGTTTTTGATACATTAGGCGAAAAAGAAGTGGGGTTTCTTTCGTAATTTTGCAACACAAAACCATGACCTGCGAAATGAACATGAAGAAGACAATCTTACTATCCATGTATTGGGGGTGGACAGCTCTGGCCGCTGCCCAACCTCAGACGGTTTGTCATCAGGATGGAACCGTGACTTTTCAGTATAAGAACGACCAAGCCAAGGAGGTGCTGGTGGATGTGCAGTTTGCTGGACGCAACCCCATGAAGCGAGATGCACAGACGGGGATGTGGACGGTCACATTGGGACCTGCCGCTCCCGATATGTACCCCTATTGCTTCATCGTCGATGGAGTGAGTGTGATGGATGCGGAGAACAATCAGTATTTCCCCAACGAGGGCTTCAAGAACAGCTTGCTGGAGATTCCCAATCCCCAAGGTGCTTTGCCCCACGACATCCGTCCCGTTCCGCATGGCACGATGGAGTACATCCACTACTATTCCCAAAGTCTGGGTGCCACCAACCAAGCCGTGGTGTATCTGCCACCTCGTTATCGGGAGAACCCTCAGAAAAAATATCCAGTGTTTTACCTCATCAGCGGAACGACCGACACGGAGGAAGTCTATTACAAGGTGGGACGCGTGAACTACATTCTCGACAATCTGTTGGCAGAGGGGAAGGCGGAAGAGATGATAGTGGTGCTGCCCTACGGAAATCCTTATAAGCTACTTGTGGGTAGCCCAGCTACCAATCAACCCCAGACACAGTTCGGAAGGGACGTGTTCAGTCTTGACCTGACGGAAGACCTGATGCCCTACGTGGAGCAACATTACCGCACTATCAACGATGCCGACCACCGTGCCATCGGCGGCTTCTCACGTGGAGGTAACCAAGGACTTTCCAACGGGTTACGCCATCTCGACAAGTTCTCCTATCTGTGCAGCTACAGCTCTTTCACCTCCACCGACATCCCCAATGTCTATGATAACGCTGCCGAGACGAACGCCAAGATTCATCTGTTCTGGTTGGGAGTGGGCACCGACGACTTCCTTTATGGCAATGCCCGCGACTACATGGAGTTTCTCGACAAGAAGGGCATCCGCTCCGTGAAGGAATACACCCACGACAAGTTTGGGCATACGTGGATGAATGCCAAGTACTTCCTCTCCAAGACGTTGCCCTTGCTCTTCCGTCCACAAGCCGCCGAGGAAGCCATGAAGAATGCCCAGCCAGCACTCGCTGCCACAGGTGAGGAACCACAGTTTACGGCTGGGGTGATGGCTCGACTCTTCCCCAAGCCCATCATCTCGCCTGAGTATAAGACCGATGGCATCGTGTTCCGCTTCAAGGCTCCCGATGCCAGCAAGGTGTCGCTGGTGGCAGAGCCGTTCGCCGAATCGCTCATCATGGAGCGCGACGATGATGGCATCTGGCAGGTGGAAGTCAAGGAGCACATCCACGACACCTTCACCTATTATTATACGGTGGATGGCACGCCTGTGGCTGACCCCCAGAATATGTACTTAGCACCTTCCCAAGGCTTCAAACCCAGCATCTGCCAGCACCCTGCCAGTGCCTACCACTTTGCGATGATGGGTGCCGAGGTGGCGCATGGAACGGTGGCATACGACCTCAACAAGGGTGTGGCTACCTACATTCCTGCCCAAGTCGGGAAAAACAAGCCCATCTCCATCCAGCTTCTGCCAGGCAAGAACGACACGATGGAAAGCTGGTTCAAGGTGGGTGGAGCCGATGCCATCGCCGACCTGCTCATTGCTCAGAAGCGTTGCAAGCCCTGCATCCTGACGACGGGTTCCGTCAAAGGAGCCAAAGTCTTGCGTGCTGACGACTACAAGACTTGGGAAGAGCGTCGGAAGGCTTTGGAAGCGGTGCTCAGCCAAAGTGAAGGGAAAAGGTAAAAATGAAAAGTGAACAATTTAAGTTTCAGATGTTTCACTTCTTTTAGTTAAGTAATTAAAGTTTTTAAAAGTCATAGAATTTAAAAAATAAAAAGAACCATGCGGCAAGGAAAAAGAATTCCGCAAGCGGCTGAGAATTAAAAGAAGCTGACGCGGTGTTGGAGAACAGGCCGTAAGGTCTTAAAATTCTCAGCGCCAGAGGCGAATTCTAAACACCCTGCATAGCTCTCAAAATTCTTTTAATTCTTTGACTTAAAAAATTTGAACATCACACAGAATAATATGCAGATAAAAACTTTGAAAGGAATGGCAATCGTAGGTATCACCGCACTCTTAGCAGGGTGTAATGCCACAGACATGGAACAACAAGTAGATGAACTTTACAGCAAGATGTCGCAAGAGGAACGTATCGCCCAACTCAGAAGCATGTATATGGACGACCTCTTCGACGAACAGGGACAGTTGGACACGACGAAATGCAGTGAACTGATTCCCAATGGCATTGGCCACTTCTCTCAGTATGCCAGCCAGAAGCCCACGGAGCCGAATGTGCTGCGCGACCGTGTGGCGGCTGTGCAGGATTGGCTGATGCACCACACGCCCAACGGCATCCCTGCCCTCTTCCACGAGGAGGTGCTGTCGGGAGTCAATACCCGTGGTGCCACCATCTATCCGCAGCAGATAGGTCAAGCTTGTTCGTTCAACCCCGAATTGGCCGAACTGAAGACGTTGCAGACGGGCATCCTGATGCGCAAGATGGGTGGTGTGCTGTCGCTGTCGCCGATGGTCGATGTGTGTCGCACACCCAGTTTCAACCGATTGGAAGAGTCGTATGGCGAGGATGGTTATCTCTCGGCGGTGATGGGAACGGCCTTCGTGAAAGGATTGCAGCAAGGCGACCTCAAGAAGGGCGTGGCTGCCTGTTCGAAACACTACCTCGGCTACGGTGGCGGTGGCGATGCCGACGAGAAAGAGCTGATGGAAGAGATTTTGTTGCCCCACGAGACGATGATTCGCTTGGCAGGAAGCAAGGCTGTCATGCCTGGCTACCATGCTGTTCATGGCACCAACTGTGTGGCGAACAGCGAGATTCTGCAAGACATCCTGCGTGACTATGTGGGCTTCGATGGCATGGTGGTGAGCGACTATACGGCCATCGACCAACTGCCTGGTCTTAAAGGGGAAGTAGAGAAAGCCGCTGCAGCCATCAACGGTGGCAACGATGTGGATTTCCCTTATGGTGCCAACTACCAATATCTGCAAGAGGCCATCGGCCAAGGACTTGTGAAGCCTGAGACGCTGGAACGTGCCGTGAAGAATGTGCTGCGTCAGAAATTCCGTGCAGGTCTCTTCGGCCCCAATCCATATCTGTACAGCCAAGAGAACATCGTGCTGGACACACCCGAAGAGCGACAAACCGCCTACGACATCGCCACGCAGTCGGTGGTACTGCTGGAGAACGACGGCATCCTGCCATTGAAGGAGGCTAAGAACATCCTTGTGACAGGGCCTAATGCCAACTCCATGTGGGCGATGTGCGGCGACTATTCCTTCCCTGCCATGGCGTATTTCTGGAAGAAGATAACCGAAGACTTGGAGCATCCCCACATCGTGAAGTTGCTGGAGGGTATGGAAGACCGCAAGCCAGAGGGTGTCAACATCCTATACTCCCGTGGTTGTGACTGGACGGAAGACATCGAGACGAAGTATTCCGTGGGAGGTGACGAACGTGCTTGGGAATACGAGATTCTGCACCGCAAAGTGGATGCTGGCGAAATGGTCAACAAGGCCGAGGCCCTCGACATGGCGCGTCAGTGCGACGTGATTGTGGCGGCTATGGGTGAGAACGTGATGCTGTGTGGCGAGAACCGCGACCGAAAGGGACTCCGTCTGCCAGGCAAGCAGGAGCAGTATGTGGAGGAACTGCTCGCCACAGGCAAACCCGTGGTGCTGGTGCTCTTTGGCGGTCGGGCACAGGTCATTTCAGGCCTCGCCGAACGTTGTGCCGCCGTCGTTCAGGCTTGGTATCCAGGCGAAGAAGGTGGCAATGCCGTGGCCGACATCCTCTATGGGAAGGTGTCGCCATCCGCTAAACTCTCCGTCAGCTATCCCAAAACGGAAGTCTATAAGCCTCTGTGCTATAACTATTCCGAAGAAAAAGACCCACAGGTTCAATGGCCTTTCGGCTATGGGTTGAGTTATACGACGTTTGAATACAGCCACATCCAAATGCCCTACGAAGCCGCGACGACCGACAAGTCCATCACACTCACCTTCGAGGTGAAGAACACGGGACAGGTGGCAGCCGACGAGATCGCCCAAATCTATCTCTCTCCCACGACGGGCGACCAGCAGATTCGTCCCATCCAGCTACAAGGCTTTGCCCGTGTGGCCCTCCAGCCAGGAGAGGCCAAAACCGTGAAAGTCAATCTCTACACCGAGCAGTTCGGCTACTACAGCCATGAGGGACAGCGTCAGTGGAACATTCGTCCTGGCACCTTCCTCATCAAGGTGGGAGCCTCATCGGAAGACATCCGTTTGCAGCAGGAAATCACCCTGAAGGGCGAACCTGTCAGCAAGCCACTCCGTGAATACTATTTTTCTAATATATCAACCTTATGAAGAAACTATTTTTCCTCGTGCCACTCATGGCATTGATGTTGGGCTGCGCTTCCAACGAGAAGGAAGCGGAGAATCCCGTGTTGACCGTCGAAGGCGGTCAGATTCAAGGTGTTCGGGCTGACAATCCTGGTGTGTTCGTCTATAAAGGCATCCCTTACGCAGCACCTCCTATTGGTGACTTGCGTTGGAAGGAGCCACAGCCCGTCGTAGCTTGGGACTCTGTACGCATCTGCGACAGGTTTGGCCATCCTGGCTATCAAGCTGTCCACTATCCAGGCTTCTATGCCTCGGAGTGGGGCTATGGCGACGAGGCTCCCTACAGCGAGGATTGCCTCTATCTGAATGTCTATACCAAGGCTCCTGGACAGGTAGATAAGAAGCTGCCTGTGGCTCTTTGGATTCATGGAGGCGGCTATCGCGAAGGCTGGGGCACGGAACCCGAGTTCGACGGACAAGAGTGGGCATCAAAGGATGTCGTACTCGTCACCATCAACTACCGTCTGGGCATCTTTGGCTTTATGACTTATCCCGAATTGTCGGCAGAGAGTCCCAACCACGTCAGTGGCAACTACGGCATCCTCGACCAGATTCAGTCACTGAAGTGGATCAAGGCTAACATCGCCCAGTTTGGTGGCGACCCCGACAATGTGACTATCTTCGGACAGAGTGCTGGAGCTGGCAGTGTGCGCACCCTCTGCGAGAGTCCGTTGGCACGTGGCTTGTTCCACAAGGCGGTCATCATGAGCGGTGGTGGCATCAACGTCCCAGCCAAGGAGGGTGAAGAGGCCAAGCCCGCCACACCGATGAACCGATTCTTCACCTACAATCCGACCTTGGCCGAGAGCGAGGCTGAGACCAAGAAGGTGATGGATTGGGCAGGACTTACCGACCTCCAAAAGCTTCGTGCTGCATCGACGGAAATCATGTACACCGTCGGACAGCTCTACAACATGGTCACCAAGGACGATGTCTTCCTCATGCAGCGGCCCATCATCGATGGCTACGTTTCGCTGAAGTCGTTCGACGAGGCCACCCGTGAAGGCAGCATAGCCGATGTGCCCTACATGATAGGTTACACGCTGAACGACATGGGTTCGATGGCTCCAGGCATCGCCGAGTTCTGCAAAGTGCGTGAAAGTCAGGGAGCCAAGGCATGGGCATACGAGTTTGCCCGTCCATTGCCCGATGACGGAAAGCACCCCGAGATTACCGACCGCCTAAAGGGAGCCTTCCACAGCAGCGACCTCTGGTTTGTCTTCAAGAGCCTGAAACACTGTTGGCGACCATGGACACAGGGCGACTGGGATTTGAGCGAGAAGATGCTCACGGCTTGGACAAACTTCGCCAAGTATAGCGACCCGAACGGTGCCGAGGGCGAAGGCTTAGGCTGGCAACCCTGCACATCCGAAAAACCTCAGTTCATGCTCTTCAAACTCGACGACAAGGATGCCGAAGCGTCTGAGATGGGCGAACCGATTATGCCTGAAAAGTGAAAAATGAAAAGTGAAAAATTTACTACCGCATGAAACTTAAAAACTTAAATATGAAAAAGACACTTTTATCTTTTATCCTGCCATGTATGGCCTTCGTGGCTATGGCACAACCTCCACAGGGAGGCTTCGGAGGCTTCCAGATGCCCGAAGTTAAATTGGAGACCAGTCAACAATGGAAAGACGTGAACTATGCGGGCGACACCCAAGGCTACCACACCTGCGACATCTACTTGCCGAAGCAGGAACAGGAGAGCTATCCCGTCGTCATCCACATCTATGGCAGCGCATGGTTCAACAACAACGGCAAAGGAGCCGCCGACCTCGGCACCATCGTCAAGGCGTTGCTCGATGCTGGCTATGCCGTCGTATGCCCCAACCACCGTTCCAGCACAGATGCCAAGTGGCCAGCCCAAATACATGACATCCGTGCCGTCATCCGCTTTGTGCGTGGTGAGGCCAAGAAGTACAAGTTCGACCCATCCTTCATCGCCACCTCTGGCTTCTCTTCTGGTGGACACCTCGCCTCGACCGCTGCCACCACCAGCGGCACCAAGCAGACGAAAGTCGGCACGGTGGACATCGACCTCGAAGGCTCTTTAGGCAACTTCACCAACGAGAGCAGTGCCGTCAATGCTGCTTGCGACTGGTCGGGTCCTATCGACCTCACCGCCATGGATTGTGGTGACCATATAACCATGGGCGACAACAGCCCCGAGGACGTGCTGCTCAACTCCAAGCTTTCCCAAGAGCCTGACAAGTACCTCAGCCTCAGTGCCACAAGCTACATCGACAAGAACGACCCACCCGTCATCATCTTCCATGGCGAGAAAGACAACGTGGTTCCATGTTGCCAAGGCAAGAAGTTCTTCGAGCAGTTGCAAGCCGCAGGTGTCAAGACCGAAGCCACCTTCGTTCCCGAAGGAGGACACGGCATGGGTATGTACAGCGAGGAAAACCTTCAGAAGATGGTCAACTTCCTTAACGCCGCAAGAGGTGGACGGTCGCGCATCATCGAGGAAGGTGGCACAGGAGCCTACAAGGCCATCTTGAAGGAAGAAGCAACCTTGCCCGAACACACCCTCTTCGTGCCCCAAGACCTCTCCGCGTTCAGTGCCAAGAAGCCGCTGCCCGTGCTGGTGTGGGGTAATGGAGCTTGTGCCAATTCTCCTTTCGAGCACATGAACTTCCTCAACGAAATCGCCTCCCATGGCTACATCGTGCTGGCCACTGGCGAGATACCCATGACCGATGACTGGTACAAAGGCCCCATGTCGAGAGCCGAACAGCAGATAGAGTCTATCGACTGGATTATCAAGCAGAATGCCGACCCTGCCTCGCCCTACTACCAAAAGATTGACATCAAGAACATTTGCGTAGCGGGTATGTCCTGCGGAGGATTGCAGACCCTCTTCAACTGTGCAGACAAGCGCATCAAGTCGCTGATGATTTGCAACAGCGGTCTCTTCAACCAGCAGAACGCCTCCCAAGCCGTGGGTGGTATGCCTATGCCCCCCAAGTCGAAGCTGAAGGAGATTCACACCCCCATCCTCTACCTCTTAGGTGGTAAGACCGACATCGCATACGAGAACGGCATGGACGACTTCCACCGCATCGACCACGTGCCAGCCTGTGCCACCAACTTCCCCGTAGGTCATGGCGGCACATACCGCGAACCTCATGGAGGCGAGTTTACGGTGGTAGCTTTGGCATGGCTCGACTGGCAGCTCAAGGGCGACAAGCAAGCCGCCAAGATGTTCGTCGGCAAAAACTGCGAACTCTCCACACGCAAAGACTGGACCATCGAGAAGAACGCCAAGTTCGACTCGCTGAAATAATGGCATCGTGAAGAGACTCCTAATCTTACTGCTCATCCTATCGACAGGCTCCATCGTCAGCCACGGAGAAACATGGAAGCCACGCCTTGTGGTGTGTACCGACATCGCCCCAGCCGACGTGGAGCCTGACGACATGGAGTCGATGGTGCGCCTCATGGCCTACGCCGACCTCTACGAAATCGAGGCACTCATCACCTCGGTGGGCTGGAACTGCGACCCCTACCCTGCCGAGTGGGCAGAATACCTGTTCCAAGTCGTCGATGCCTATCGCCACGACCTGCCCAACCTGATGCAACGTTCTGGTCAGCAGTCCTTTCTGCCCATAGAGCAGGAGAACGGCCAGCAGTCCATCGGCTATTGGCCCAGTGCCGACTACGTGAAGAGCCGTGCCGTAATGGGCAGTGTGAGAGGCGGCATCAAGGCCATCGGCGAAGGCAACGACTCCCCAGGGAGCGACCTGCTCATCCGACTGGCAGACGAGGACGACCCACGCCCCATCTACGTGGCGGCATGGGGAGGAGCCAACACACTGGCACAAGCCATCTTGCGTGTCAAGCAGACACGCTCTGCCGCCGAAGTGTCCCGCTTCGTCAGAAAGTTCCGCATCTACACCATCACCGACCAAGACATGCAGTACAGTATGCGCATGAACCGTGCCTACAGCTCCCACCAATGGTTGCGCAGCGAGTTCAAGGACGACCTACAGTTCATTTGGGACGAGGGTGCATGGCAGGAGCAGTGCGAACTGGGCAAACGCCACTGGGAGCAGCACACCACCCACATTCAGGGTAAGGGTGCCTTGGGTAAAGCCTACCCCAACTACAAGTGGGGCGTGGAGGGCGATACCCCCAGTTTCCTCTACGTGATGCCCCACGGACTCAACGACCCCGAAGACCCTCGTCAGGCAGGTTGGGCGGGCTATCATGTCTATGGACTTTGTCCCGACTCGCTCACCACCGCATGGACGAGCTGGGAAGAACCCACTCGCAGCATCTCCGTCGGCTACAAGACCCGTTTCTATCCCGACGAACTGAACGACTTCATGGCACGAATGCAGTGGGCTGACGAAGGCAAGGGCAACCGCAACCCCACGGTGTCGGTGCAGACAACAGGCGGCACCCTCCGTGCTGGTGTACTCCACCTCGATGCGAAATCTGGTGACACCATCCGTCTCGATGCTTCCTCATCCTCCGACCCCGATGGCGACCACTTGACTTTCCACTGGTGGCAACAACCCGAAATAGGCACCGCCCAACTGCTCATCGATGCAGCCGACCAACCGACAGCCACGGTACGCATCCCTGCCGATGCCTCAGGCGACACCCTCCATCTCGTTTGTGAAGTACACGACGATGGTCCCTTCCATCTGGTGGCCTATCGTCGAGTCATCATCAACGTTCAGTAAGTATCATTTGTTCTTACAACGAAATTACCTCTTAATCGCACCCGTCGGGTACGCCACGCCGCACCCGACGGGTGCGATGCGTCGGACCCGACGGGTGCGGCAAAGGGGTGTCGAGCGTATCACTCCGCAAGGAAAAAGGGCACACGCAAGTTTGTTCGCTTTTTTCTCCTCAAACATTTTTTTCGTACAAAAAAAACTATTACCTTTGCAAAAAAACGAAACAATTATGGTAAAACACATCATCCTCTGGACACTGAATCCAGAACTCTCTCAGGAAGAGAAGCAGCAAGTGAAACAAGGTATCAAGCAAGGACTCGAAGGACTGGTGGGCAAAGTGCCAGGACTGCTTGACGTGAAAGTACACATCGATGGCCGTCTGGCATCATCGAACGCCGACGTGATGCTCGACAGCACACTGGAGTCGGAAGCCGCACTGAAAGGCTATGCCGTCCATCCCGACCATGTGGCGGTGGCCAACGGAAAAGTGCGTCCCTACACCGTGCAGCGCAGTTGCCTCGACTTCGAAATCTAACAAAGGTTAAAGGTTATGTAAAGTTTAATGTTTAGAGTTTAATGTTTAAAGACCATGCGGCTTGTTTGCGAACATTGCGTTAGCTTCTTTAAACTTTAACCTTTAAGAAACCATAAAAAAATAATTGGTATGATTTGCCGCTTTGCGGCATTAAAAAGAAAAATAAAGAAAAAAGATGCAAGCCGAACGAAGAAAAATAAAGAAAAAAGATGCAAGCCGAACGCAGAGCCAAGCTTGCTTGGGCTATGCTGAGACGAAGCTCTTTTTATGTAAAAACAAATAAAAACAAGGAAAAAAATTTTTTATATATTTTTGCCTATTTTTTTCTATTTTTTCTTTACACGCCCCGCAGGGGCATGAATCGTACCAAGTTATTTTTTTACGATTACTAAACATAAACAACTAAACAACTTATGGAAACAAACACAATGAAACGATGGTTGGCCGCTTGTATGGCCAGCTTTTTCCTGTCGATGTTGCCGACCGTGGCACAAGAGAATGAACCCTTCTGGCTCGGAGCCGACATGGGCTGGCTGACCGAAATGGAGTCGAAAGGCCAAAAGTTCTACGACCTTCAGGGACAGGAGCGCGAAGGTATGTCGCTCATGGCTGACTATGGCATCAACGCCCAGCGCATCCGTGTGTGGGTCAATCCCGTGAAGCACGGCAATTGGTGCAACAAGCAGGACGTGCTCGCCAAGTGCCAACGTGCCCAGTCGCTCGGACAAGCCATCATGGTGAACTTCCACTACAGCGACTGGTGGGCTGACCCTGGCAAGCAGAACATCCCCGAAGCATGGCGTGGCATGACCTTCGAACAAATGAAGCAAGCCCTCGCCGACCACACCGTGGAAGTGCTCACTTACTTGAAAGAGCATCAGATAAAGGTGAAGTGGGTGCAAGTGGGCAACGAAACCAGCAACGGCATGTTGTGGAGCATCAAAATGGATCCGAAGACAGGTTGGGAGTGGAAGGACGCAAATGGCAAAACCCAAATGACCGAGTCGATGGGGCATCTGGAGAAGAACCCCGAACAATATGCCGGCTTCGTTCGGGCGGGCTATGAGGCAGTCAAGCAAGTCTATCCCGAAGCCATCTGCATCGTCCACTTAGACAATGGCTTCGACAACGACCTCTACAACCGCAACCTCGACACCCTCCTCCAGCACGGTGCCAAGTTCGACATGATAGGTATGTCGCTCTACCCCTATTGGAGCATGGAGGCAGGTCGCGAACCCTCTGCCGAAAAGACCATCACCGACTGCATCCGCAACATCAATCTGGTCACGAAGAAATACGGCGTGCCCGTCATGATTACCGAGACAGGCTACCTCGTCGATGAGCGCAACCCCAAGGTGATGGAGGAAGGACGCGACCAGTTGCGCCGACTCATCTACGAGTGCAAAGCCCATACGGGAGGCCTGTGCAAGGGTGTGTTCTATTGGGAACCCGAATGTCGCCCCAGCCAGTACAAGCTCGGAGCCTTCACCGAAGACGGTCGCCCCACCGCCATCATGGACGGATTCCTCTCCGAGAACCTGAACGGCCAGCTCTGGTTCGACACCGATGGCCACCACATCAACGCCCACGGCGGCAACATCATCCAGTACGGCGACACCTACTACTGGTATGGCGAAAACCGCCCCTACCAAGGCTTCACCACCGAGGCCGGTGTGGGAGTCTATTCCTCCAAAGACCTCCGTACATGGAAGAACGAGGGTATCGCGCTGGCTGTCAGCGAGGAACATGGACACGACATCGAGCGTGGCTGCATCATGGAGCGACCCAAGGTGCTCTACAACGAGAAGACCCACAAGTTCGTCATGCTCTTCCACCTCGAACTGAAAGGTCGCGGCTACGAAGCTGCCCGTGTAGCCTTTGCCGAGAGCGACACCCCCACGGGGCCCTTCCGCTACATCCGCAGCACACGCATCAACGCAAGTGTCTGGCCGTTCGATATGGACAAGAAAGCCCAGAAAGCAGCCCAGAAGACCGATGCTGCTGCTTGGAAAGACTGGTGGAGCGACGAGTGGCGAGCCGAAGTGGAGAAAGGCATGTACTTGTGGCGCGACTTCCAAGGAGGCCAGATGAGCCGCGACATGACCGTCTTCATCGACGACGATGGCACTGCCTACCACATCACTTCCTCGCAAGAAAACCTCACCCTGCTCATCAGCGAGCTGACCCCCGATTACCTCGACTACACGGGCAAATACACCATGGTCGCCCCTGGTGGACAGAACGAAGCCCCCTGCATCGTCAAGTTGGGCGACACCTACTGGCTCATCTGCTCCGGTTGCACCGGTTGGGCACCCAACGAAGCCCGTATGTTCAGTGCCAAGAGCATCTGGGGACCATGGACACAGCACCCCTCCCCCTTCGTCGGCGAAGCCACAGGCTATCGCAACATGCCCGCCAACAAGACCTTCGGCGCACAAGGCACCTATATATATAATATGTACGGGAAGCCCATCTTCATGGCCGACATCTGGAACGAACGCCACCTCTCCCAGTCGCTCCACCTCTGGTTGCCCATCGAGCAACGCAGCGACGGAACACCCGTCATCCGTTGGGTGGACAAGTGGTGAGACACACCTTTCCATGGGGTGAAAGAATATTTTCCATAGGCAAAGAGAGCAACTTCAAACGTAAGTCGCTCTTTTTCTTTGTCTTCGCCCGATATGGGAAAGGTGCATTTTTCCATAGGGGTGTTGGTGAAAGAACCATCAGAAAGTCGTAACTTTGTAGCCGAACAACAACGAACACCATGAAAAGATTTCGATGGACAGTCATAACGATGCTGGCTTACATCCTCCTTGCCTGTGGAGGGCACAAGCAGCAGATGCCAGCGGAGACCACCGCCAAGGCTTGTCTCGAAGCAGCCGAGACCGCTTTGTCGAACGATAGTGTGCGGCAAGGAGAGACCTTGCTCCGACAAGCCATCTCGCTGGCTAAAGAGTCTGCCGACTGGCACACTTGCTACATCGCCCATCAGCGGCTGGCCGAGTCGCTCTCGTGGAGCAACACGAAGGAGGCGCTGCGACTGGCGAAACGGGCTGTGAGCATCTACGAACAGCATCCCGACGACGAGCGCAACCACATTATATTATTAGATTACGCTGGCACTTACGCCTCCCAACTAGCCTACAACACCGATGGCAGCTACACGGAGGCTTTGGCACTGACGGAACGGGCACACGACTTGGCGCAGCAGGAGCGACAACCCGACCTTGTGTGCCAGACCCTCACCAGCCTCGCCAACATCCATTGGGCCATGGAGGACTATCCCACAGCACTCGCCTACGCCCGAAAGGCGGAACAGCTATCGACACCCGAACTCCAGCAAGGTACCCTGCAAGTGTTGGCACGGTGTTACCTCGACTGCGATTCGTTGGCTCAAGCCGAAGCCACCTATCGTCGCATGGAGCCAGGCGACGACATCCACTCCACCTACATCATCCAGAGCAACCTCGCCAAAATCGCGGTGCGCCGCCATGATGCCGAAGCAGCAGAAGCCGCCATCGATTCGGCATTCGAGGAAGCAGAAAACTTCTACTTCAAGGCACTCGAACAGAAGGATGACTACTACCAAGCCACCCTTCAGCAAGAGCAGGAGAATGAGCGATTGTCCTACGAGGCAACGCTGCATCGCCGCACCTCTGTGGGCATCGTGGCGGTGCTGGTCATCCTCCTGTTGGCGGTGGTGCTCACTTGGCACTATCGGATGCGGCTCTTGCGCCAACAGCGCACCCACGAAACCCAAATGTACGAGCAGGAAAAGCGGTTGTTGCAACAGAAGTCGGAAAACCAACAGGCACAACTCCATCAGGCAACAGAGGTGGTGACATTCCTCCAGAACTTCATCCTGCAACGCTCTGAAGTCATTCAGAAACTCAACAGTAACACCACTTCCCACATCAGTCTCAGCATCCGAGAGTGGGCAGACGTGGAGCGGACGCTCAACGCCATCGACAACGACCGCATCGCCCATCTTCGGGAAGCCTATCCCGACTTGAAGGAAGAGGACATTCAGCTCTGCATCCTCACCCGTCTCGGCTTGAGCAACCGTTCCATCGGCAACATCTACGGACTCACCATCTCTGCCGTGCAGCATCGTAAGCTGAAACTGAAAAAAGATGCTTTCCATGAGCCTGACCCCGAAGTGACCTTGGAGCAAGTGCTCGACCGACTGCACAGCGAAAGAACAAACTCAAACTATAACCCAATAAAATAAGAAGCACTATGAAAAAGTTTTTTTACACACTGATACTCTGCATCCTCGCTATGGGCGCATGGGCACAAGAGACTGCCGAATGCTCGCCTTTCGTGGAGAAGGGCAAGGTGTGGCATCTGGAAATTTTCAACGTGGATGGCGGAAGGGAAGCCACCAACTACACTTTCTCCGCCAAAGAGGTGACGAAACGGAATGGAAAGACGTATCTGTTGCTACAACAGGAATGGGAGGGTCAGGTTGCGGACGTGGCTCTGATACGTGAAGAGAGCGGTCGCGTCTATATCTACGACCCAAAAGCGGAGGGGGGAAGCGACGAGCGACTTCTCTATGACTTCACGTTGAAAAAGGGTGACACCTTCATGTATGAGTATGAAGGTGGGAAGTTCCAATGGTGTGAGGTGAAGAAGGTAGGAGACGTGGTTTTCAATGGGCAAAAGCTGAAGAAGCTCACGTTTGAGTATATACTCACCTACGGCGATGAACTGGGAGGTGTGACGATGACGAAAGAGTGGGTGGAGGGGATAGGTAGTTTTGAGGGGCCTCTCTTCCAGCTCGAAGAGGTTTTGCCTGATGCTATGACGACACACGTGGCATACGTGTATGGCGACAAGACGGGATATTGGGCATTCCCGTTCAACGAACTTTTGTGCGGCTGTCGTGGGCTTCCGCTGATTGTCGGCAAAGACCTTTCGGACGAGATACCTTTGGCGCAATGGGGGCACGACGACTTACACTATGAGTTTGTGGCGGGTACACCTGCTGGCGACAACAAGGACTTCCTTCATGTGTATGGGGCTATGTGGCTCACTTGTTCGCCTTACCAGTATTTCTATTGTGTAGGCGACGGGGAGGGAAATTGCGACCTGACGTTCCGTCCTGCTGACTTGTGGGAGAATGATTGCAAAGGCTTCTATGAAGTGGACATCTATTTCCCCTATTTCAATGCCACAAGCGGAGTCCAATATACCGTAACGGACAGGGAGGGCACCCATGAGGTGAGGCTCAGGCAGGAACCCGAGTATCGTCCTTTCATCGAGGATGGGAAAGTGTGGACGGTGAAATGGGAGGACAAGCTCCATCCTGAAGCCTACTATTATATAGATTATTTCTTTACAGAGGACGTTGTCGTGAATGGGAAGCAGTGCAAGAAGATGGCTTACAAATGTGACTATCGTCCTTTGGAAGAGGCGGGATATGGCCATATTCCAGAAACGGATGGGGATGCAGGAACGTATTACGAAGAGGATAAACGTGTCTATTGTGCAGGAGGGACTCCCCTCTTGATGTATGATTTCGGAGCAGGAATAGGCGACACCATCCAAGTGTATAGCCCCAAAGACAGGAAAGCGGCTCCTTTTGTCATCGACGGTAAGAGATTGGAGGAATCTGAAAGCTTTAAAGGCATCAGCACACGGTTGAGGTCAGTACTGCGTCCAGATGGGGAGACTGACACTTGGATGGAGGGTGTTGGATGG
>CADCDP010000001.1 GCA_902800305.1 uncultured Bacteroidales bacterium | reverse complement strand
GCGGGGCAACGTCGTTGCCTATAGGGAAAGTGTTGGCAAATGGTGCCCTCGTAGCCCCAAAAGCGGTGTGACTCAGACCGGGTATGGCGGTGTGACTCACACCGGCACCCTCGGTGTGACTCACACCGATTTTGGGGTGCGTAGCGCAGGGTTTTCCAAGTAGATGGCGAGGGGTGATTCAGACAGACTGTTTTCCTCCATTTTCCTCTGAAATGAACGTTATCAGCAAGGATTTGTTTCATCTAAGCAAGCAGACGGAAATATTTATGGCTAAATTTGCAAACAGAAACAATCAAACCTAAACTTATATGAAGCAAGTGAAGAAATTTATTGGGTGTGTGATGCTGATGGGCATCGGACTGACAGGCTGGGCGCAGGAGTCGGCAAAGAGTGACTATGTGAGTGACCAAATTGCAAGGCAAAAAGTGGTGGAGAATGGCGGTTCGGGACGTTACCGGTCTGTGGTGGTGACGGAGAAGACGCTGGAGAACTACACGGTATATCGTCCGCGCAGTGTGAAGGCAGCGGCTCGACATGAAGGGCCATTGCCTGTGCTCATCTGGTGCAACGGAGCGTGCTCGGACAATTCGAAGGGCTATGAGAATATGCTCAACGAGATTGCCTCGCATGGCTATCTGGTGGTGGCGATTGGCAAGATGAAGGTGCAGGACAGCGACCGCGAGGATGGCGGTTCGAACGAGAAGCAGGTGGTGGAGGCGATGAACTGGGTCATCAAGATGGCGGCGAAGAAGACGAGTGACTACTATAAGGCGGTGGATGTGAACAATATGGCGGTGGCTGGACACTCGTGTGGCGGAGCACAGGCGATTGCGAACTGTGCCAATGCGAGGGTGAAGACGCTGCTCATCATGAACGCCGGCATGGGCGGTATGTCGATGGGAGGTGCGTCGCCGCAGACGCTGAAGCAACTGCATTGTCCGCTCATCTACATGTCGGGCGGTCCTGACGATGTGGCGTATGGCAATGCGAAGACAGACTTCGGGAGCATCACGAAGGTGCCGGTGGTGTGGGCAGACCTGCCGACGGCGGGACATGGCGGCACGTACTGGTATTCGAAGGGCGGCGACTTCGGGAAAGTGGCGCTGAAGTGGATGGATTGGCAACTGAAGGGTTACAGCGAGAATGCGAGGGCGTTCTTGAAGCCCGATTTGTCGGTGTTCCCGAACTGGAAGATTCAGAACAAGAACTTTGGCGAGGTGGATTACGATGCACCGTTCCAGACGCAGCTGACGGTGGGCGACTCTGTGTTCGACCGCCGAGGGGCAGAGGAGACGTTTGCCTTTGGAGCGGATGTCAGTTCGTTGACGCAGCTGACACAGAAGGGGACGACGTTCTACAACCGTGTGGGAGTGAAGAAGAATGTGTTGCCCATCTTGAAGGAAGAAGGCATGAACAGTGTGCGCCTGAGCGTGTTGGTGAACCCCTCCGACGGGGTGTGCAACATGGCGTATGCCCGTGCGCTGGCCATGAAGGCGAAAGAGCAGGGCATGAGCGTAATGCTGTGTCTGCACTATACGGACAACCGCACAGACATGGGTTCGCAACTGAAGCCAGCGGCATGGAAGGGGCATGATGTGGAGACGTTGGAGAAGGACATCCGCACCCACACGAACATGGTGGTGAAGGCCATCAAGGGGACGGGTGCCGACTTGAAGTGGGTGCAGGTGGGCTACCAGTTGGACGATGGTATGCTCTGGCCAGAAGGACGACTGTCGAACGGTGAGGAAGGGGTGAAGAACTTTGCCCGATTTTTCAATACAGCCTACGATGCGGTGAAGGCTATCGACCCCGAGGTGGAGGTGGTGCTGCATGTGGCTGACTTGCAGAGCAACACGTTGTTCAACAGCTATTTCGATGACCTTGTGGAGGCTGGCGTGAAGTGGGATGCCATCGGGCTGTCGGCCTATCCGCAGGTGTCGGACTTGCAACCATCGGTGCTCATTGCCAAGACAGTGGAGGCGGTGAAGCATCTGCAGGAACGCTACGAGAAGCCTGTCATGGTGGTGGAAACGGGACACTACAACGACCAGCCGTTGGAGTCGAACCACTTCTTGTGCAACTTCCTCCAGAAACTCATCGAGGCTGGTGCGCAGGGCTGTTTCTACTGGGAACCCGAAGTGACGGACGACTACCGACTGGGCGCATGGAATCCGAAGACCCGACGGGTGTCTATCGCATTGGAGGCGTTCAACGGACTGAAACACACGGAGGTGCCGTACATCATGGACATTGCATGGGACACGAACATGGACGCTATCTTCAATAGCCGCGAGACGATTCTGCTGCCGACGAAGGCAAGGCACATACGCGACCGCATCGAGAAGGTGGAGCTGAAGGAAGGTAGAACGACGCAAGCCACCAGCACGGAATCACCCTTCACGATAGCATGGGAGGAAGCCGAGCCTGGCATCCACAACCTATCGGCACTGGCCACGGCACGGGACGGAGAAACTGCCTCGACGGACACGGTGGAGGTGGTCGTAGGCCCTGCGGCCGTACTCACTCAAAGCACGACAGAGACGGATGCGGAGGGTACGGCGACGAGAAGCTGGGAGATGGACTTCAAACAAGGGGGCGCGTACCTGCTGGTATTCAGGTATCGGTCGGACGAAACGCAGTATGTGAAGCTCTATTTAGACGACACGGCTGAAACGTCCTTCATCTTCAAGCCAACGGAGGGTGAAGGGAAGGCTTCGAGAACCAGAAAGTGCAGCATCGACGAGGAGGGAAAGAAGGTGGTGAAACTGGTGGCCACCAGCGGTTACACCCTGCCCGACATCGAATCGCTGATTGTCATTCCATTGGAGGGACAACCGCTGACGGACGAGGAAGTGTTGGGTATGGACACTGTCTCCGCCCCGAACGATGTCCGTCTGAAGGTGGGCAGAAGCAAGTTGACGGTGGAAGCCAACAAGCCACTACGCCGCATCCGTGTATATAGCATCAATGGCATGATGCTGTCGGAGAAGCGGGTGAATGGAGGTCTCCAAGCCTCTCTCTCTGTAGATACGAAGCAAAAGGGTATGCTGTTGCTTGTGCAAGTGGAAACAGAGGATGGGGTGAAGACGATGCGTATCCGAATGTAAAGGGGAAGCACGGGGTGAGGGACTCGAACCCCCGACCCTCGGTTTTGGAGACCGATATTCTACCAACTAAACTAACCCCGTGTGTGCTTTTCTTTCGGATGATACATCCTTTTTTCGAGTAGCTCCACCGGGAATCGAACCCGGATCTAATCTTTAGGAGAGATTTGTTCTATCCATTGAACTATGGGGCCATCTCGGTGAAAGCGAGTGCAAAGGTACGAAAAAAAGTCAAAAGTGAGAAACGAAAAGTAAAAAATCTAAGTTACTTGCCCTTTGAATGGTTCGATTTTTAGATTTTTCACGCTTCACTCTTCGCTTTTCACTTAAAAATCCTTACCTTTGGGAACTAAAACCCTAAAAAACACCTGTCCTATGAACACAACAACACCTGCAAGCATCAATCTGAGCCGCAGTTCGGAGAAATTCGAAGTGAACGGCGCCTATCTAAAAGTGTCGGAACAAATGAAGGAGGAACTGAAGCAGAAACCTCTCGATGAAGCCATCCAGTACCTTGTTGGCAGGGTGAAGGGGCGGTATCTGTTTAGTAAGCGATTAAAGACCGTCTGCTTCTCCATCGGCACCATGAACCGTGTTATCGACCAAGGCGATGCCGACAAGATGGTTCGAGTGGCCGAAGCCCTGCAAGTGCGCGGTATCGACCTGATTGGCGATGCCATTGCTGCCCGTCCGCAAGTCAAGGGAGTGCTCATTGCAGGTCCCTCGTCGAGTGGCAAGACCACCTTCAGCAAGAAGCTGAGTCTCGCCCTCCAGCGGCATGGATTGGAGCCGATGTGCATCTCGTTCGACGACTACTATGTAGATCGCGAAAAGACGCCACTTGACGAGTCGGGCGACTACGACTACGAGCACATCAACGCCATCAACATCGATTTCTTCCATCAGCAAATCCGCCAGCTCTTCCAAGGCGAAGAGGTGGAGTTGCCACGCTACGACTTCCCCACAGGGAAGAGTGTCCCCAGCGGCAAGCGGCTACGGCTCACACCACGCACCATCCTCATCCTCGAAGGCATCCATGCCCTCAATCCCATCATTACGGGTGGTGCCCCTACCGAAAACCTTTTCCGCATTTACATCTCAGGGCTGACTGTGGCGAAGAACGACGATGGCACCTACACCGGCACCACCGACAACCGCCTCATTCGCCGCATGGTGCGCGATGCACAGTTCCGCAACACCACCGCCAGCGAGACCCTTGCCCGATGGCCTTCCGTGCGCCGAGGCGAGGAACGGTGGATTACCCCCTTCCAGTCGGAAGCCGATGTCAACTTCTGCACAGCCTTCCAGTATGAGTTGGGTGTGTTGAAGATGCAAGCCCTGCCATTATTATATAATGTACACAAGAACGACCCCAACTACGAGGAGGCACAACGTCTCAAGTGGGTGCTCCACCGCTTCCACGACATCCCCGTTGACCTCCTCCCCCCCCATTCCCTCTTGCGCGAGTTCATGGGAGGCAGCGCGTTTGAGTACTGAGTAAAAAGTTAAAAACTCAACTTTCGCAAGTTCTTTATTTCTGAACGCAGAGGCGCAGAGAGAAAAGGAATATATGACACACGTATATGGAAATCTCTGTGTCCTCTGCAAGCAGCAAGGCTGCTCTCTGTGCACTCTCATATCCAATGCGATATAAAAAAATCTCTGCGGCTCTGCGTTGAATGTTAACATGCGAAACTTAAACTTGGATGATTTGCCGCTTTGCGGCATTAAAAATAAAAATAAATAAAAACAGATAAAAACATGAAAAAAAAATTTTTATCTATTTTTGCCTATTTTTTTCTATTTTTTCTTTCCACGCCCCGCAGGGGCATAGGTTAAATTTTAAATGTTAAATGTCAAATGTAACTCACTCAACTTTCGCAAGTTCTTTATTTCTGAACGCAGAGGCGCAGAGAGAAAAGTAATATATGAACACGTATATGGCGAGAGGACACGGAGAAATGCCAAGGCATTTCGCAGAGTGCGCAGAGTTGTGCGCAGGTCTCTGTGTCCTCTGCAAGCAGCAGGGCTGCTCTCTGTACACTCTCATATCCAATGCGATATAAAAAAATCTCTGCGGCTCTGCGTTGAATGTTAACAAGCGAAACTTAAATTAAAAAGTAAAAGTGAAAAGTGAAAAATTTGCTACCGCAGCAGTCGCCAACAGTTAGCGTACCAGTGCAGTAGCAAATTTTTCACTTTTACCTTTTACTTTTTCCCTTTTACTTACAGGATAAAGTTCTTTTCAGCCACACGTTGCTGGAACTTCTCGTCATCTTCCACGAGATAGACAATACCAGCGATAAGGCCCAAAAGACCTGGAATACCTGTCCATCCTAACAACAGATAGACAATGCCAGCAAGAATGTTGCCCATGTAGAACTTGTGAATGCCAAGCGAACCCAGCAGAATGCCCAGGATGCCTGCTACTACTTTACTTTTCATTTTTCGTTTGTTTTAATTGGTTAAACATTGTTGTTTATTATTCAGAATACATGAGAAACCTAAAGGTTTTTCACAGAGCCATTCGGCGAAGAAGGTCGCGCAGCCTCTCTGCGTAAGAGCCTTTAGGCTCCTCTGACCATCTCTCCTGATATGCAAAAAAAGTGTTCCTCTGTGTTCCTCGGTCCTCTTGTGAAAACTCTGTGTTGAAAAGAATTCAGCAACTTGCGAAACTTGAAATTCTTTACTTTTACCTTCAATTCACTTCACCACAAAGTCGAGGCTTTGCAAGTCGCGGTCGAGGGAAGAGGTTCCATAGAGTATCTTATACCGCCCAGGACGAGTGGAAAGCTCGTCGATGGAGGGGTCGTAGTACTCAAAAGCCTCTCCGTCGAGCGTGATGACAGCCTTGCCCGTCTCGCCAGCTGCGAGATTTAACCTTTGGAACCCTCTGAGCGACTTGATGGGAGCCTCTGGATAGTCGAGTGCCTTCACATACACCTGAAGCGTCTCGGAACCTTCACGCTTTCCTGTATTGGTGACGGGAACGGTCAGTTTTACGGTTCCATCGGCCTTCATCGCCGTTTTCGACAGCTTACCCTTGCCTACCGAGAAGGTGGTGTAGGAGAGTCCTTGGCCGAACGCATAGAGCGGAGTGCCACGGAAATAACGATAAGTGCGGTTGTCCATGCTGTAGTCGAGGAAGTCGGGCAGGTCGTTGTTGGAAGCATAGAACGTGACTGGCAGTTTGCCACCCGGGTTGTAGTCGCCAAAGATGACATCGGCCAGCGCACGAGCACCACCCTGTCCTGCATACCATGCCTGAATGAGTGCGTCGTACTGGTCTTCCACACTGCCGAATGCGATGGCAGAACCCGAGCAGTTGACCATCACAACGGGCTTACCGGTTTCGTGCATCGCCCTGACCAGACGTTGCTGCACTTTCGGCAACTCAATATCAGCCTTGTCGCCACCCTCGCCTTCGAGACGTGCCGAAATGCCACCTATCACGATGATGGCATCAGCCTCCTTCACCTCTGCTGCCAGGTCGGTGAAGTCCACCAACTTCCGTTCGCAGATGTCGGCACGGAACATGGCAAAATTGCCATCCCCACGCTTATATTCGATGACCACATCGTAGGTCTCACCTTCCTTCACAGGGAACGACTTATATTCTACCTCGCGACGTCCCCATCCTCGGCGTGAAGCGGCCTTGGCCTCTTCCACCACCTCACCATTCACCTTCAGCAGGTAGCCATTGTCGGTGGAGATGGTGTACTGCATCTGCCCCGTGAATGTGGCCTTGTACTGCCCCGACACACGTACCGACAGGTTGTCGTTGTTGATGCCCTCGGCAAAGCCCCATGCACCGAACGTATTAAAGTTCAGTTCGTTGTAGTAACCCGTCTTGTCGGGAGTGCCACTCAACGTCTTGTTGTTGAAGAATTCGACAAACACGCCCTTTCCTTCGTTGAAGTCGTTCAGATGATGGAACGTCGAATACTCGTCCGTCAACTCACACGCTTTCTGGTAGATAATGCGGGCTTGAGGCACAGCGGCACGGATGCCGTCGAGCAGCGAATGCGTATGCGCCTCCGTAGGTGTGCCGCCATAGTTACCGTTGAGCATGGAAGCATCGTCGGCATTCGGTCCCACCACAGCAATGGTCTTGATGTCCTTCGACAGCGGCAGCACTCCGCTGTTCTTCAGCAGCACCATCGACTTGCGAGCCGCTTCAATGGCGAGGTCGTTATTCGCCTCACTACTAATCACTTCGGGTCCAAGGTTTGCCCAAGGCAGCATATCGGCAGGGTCGAACATACCCAGTTCAAAACGTCCCATGAGTGTCTTGCGCAGGTGGTCGTCCAGCACCGATTCCTTGACAAGTCCCTGCTTCAAAGCCTCTGTCAGCACCATGAACACCTTGCCACATTCGAGGTCGGTGCCATTCATCACGGCATCCACCGAAGCGGAAAGTGGGTCGGGATGCGTCTCATGCTGCCCCTTGTTATAGAAATTGTTGATGGCATCGCAGTCGGTCACCACAATGGCGTTGTAACCCCACTTGCGACGAAGAATGTCCACCAAAAGACGGTCGCTGGTGCAGCAGGGCTTGCCTTCGTAGCGATTGTAGGCACACATCACCTCGCGCACATTGCCTTTCTTCACCAATGCCTTAAAAGCAGGAAGATAGGTTTCCCAGAGGTCACGCATCGAGACCGACGCATTATAAGTGTGGCGCAAGGGCTCAGGACCGCTATGCACCGCGTAGTGCTTGGCACAGGCATGCGTCTTGAAATACTTATCGTCATTCCCTTGCATGCCCAGCACCGTCTGCACGCCTAAGACAGCGTTCAGATAGGGGTCTTCGCCACAGGTCTCCTGTCCACGTCCCCAACGAGGGTCACGGAAGATGTTCACATTCGGGCACCAGAAGGTCAGCTCAGGGTTGCCTGGATAATAGGTGACCCCCATCGGAACATTGAACACACGATGGTCGGAACGGTTCCAGTTGGCACGAGCCTCATCCGACACCGTCGAGAAGACATCATACACCATCTTGGCATCGAACGCTGCCGCCATGCCTATCGGTTGAGGATAGACGGTGTAGCCGCCTTGACGCACTCCGTGGCAAGCCTCACTCCACCAGTTGTAGGAAGGGATGCCAAGGCGATCGACCGAAATGGACTTGTTCATCATCAAGCCCACTTTCTCTTCAGGAGTAAGCAAAGAAATGAGGTTCTCCACACGCTCTTCGTTGGAGAGTTTCGGATTCTGGAAGGGGTACTGCTCCCCGTCGGGAGGAAGGAGAGAAGGGGCGTTCTCGCTCACCACAGCCTTGGTCGAGAGGGCACCCAACGTGCGGCCTTCTGTATCGACCAGTTCGACGCTACGATACGTCCTGCCCGATGTGCCCGAAGGCGACATGGCTACCATCACTTTGGTCACTTCCCCTGGAAGGATGGCCTCCGTGGAATAGTGAGCCTTGATGCACTCACAACTGGGAATTGCCTTGCCAATCTTGATGGCGGCATCCGATGTGTTCTTCAAAGTGAATGTGTGGCAAACAGTACCCTTCGAAGCACTGATGGTACCAAAGTCCCACTCGTATGCGTCAAACGCAACAGGACTCTTTCGTGTTTGTGCCCACGATGATGAAGCCATCAACAGCAGCCCCATCAAGGAAAAAACAACTTTCTTCATAATCGGTTATTTTCGGTTTTATGGTTGTGCTTGCAAATTTAGCACAAAAAGCATCTACAAACTTGCACACAAAAAACAAATCCTTGCGGAAAACGCTCATTTGGGAGGGGGAAGGCCAGAATCTTCCTCTCGCAGAAATTCGGGAGTGCGACGGATGTACTCGTAGCCAAACTGACAACGGAGACATTCGCCACGTTCGCAATAGTGGCGAGTGAGCTGAATGAGGGCTTGGCTATCGGCGGCATTGTCGCAGGGAATGCCAGCTGCTGCCCAGTCGCGGATGATGCTGTTGTTCTCGGCTTTGAGCTGTTCCCAAAGGGAGAAGGCACGGTCGCAGAGGGTGGAGTCGGATTTGTACTTCCCATAGGCAAAGAGCATGGGTGCCACACTATTGATGATGAGCAGTTCGAGAGAGGCTTTCGAGAGTTGCTTATCGACGGGTCTTGACGATGTGCCGCCAAAGGTGTAATGTGTGTGCCAATAGTCGCTGACGTGAGTCAGGAACAAGGCTGAAAGTTCGGGAAGGCTCTCTGCCGTGATGAGACGGGAAAGGTTGAGCCGCTGCTCATAGTAGAGCATGGCCAACTGAGCGATGCGGATGTGGGGAAAGTTTTGAGGACGAAGGCGAAGGAACTTCCAAAGATTGGAATCCACAGGCGTGAGCGAGAACTTCTGACGCAGATAGCGGTATTCCTTCTGCAGGGAGTCGGTGTAGTCATCGTGCGCTTCCCCTTCCAACAACCCTGCCTGACCAAAGAAGATGGCCTCAATCTGGAAGAGGCTGTCGCGATGTTTCGCCACAGCACCCATCGGGATGGATTGTGCCCACCGTTCGAAAGCATCGCCATTGATGCCAAAGCCGAAATTGCGGGCAACGGTGACGAAGAGGGTGTCTTCCCAATTTTTGTCGAGCGCCTCCCGACGAGCGAGAATCTGACGGGTGCGTTCCTCAAAGCGTTCGAGTGTGAGGGAAGTCATCCAATTATGCACCAAGAAAAGGGGCAAAGTGCTGACCACCGCCTTGCATCGAGGCCGAGTGTCGTTCTGCTTCAGTTCCGCATAATGGGCTTGTACATAGGGGGGTACACGGAGCTGCAGCTGCGGCACCTCCTGCCCATTAGAATAGAAGAGCGACTGGTCGATGTCGGATGCCACATGGAGGATGATGTTCTCGTAGGAGGCGTCGGTGTCGTGGTGATGGCGAAACCAATCGCTGGTTTTCTGATGCAACTCCACATTGCCCACCCACAGCGTTCCGTCGAGCTTGATTTTAGCGCCTGTAAAGTCAGGGCCAGCGTCGGTATTGTGAATGCCAGGATTCAGAACCTCCACCAGTCGCCCGTCGGTCGTCCGCAGTTCGTGAAGGGGAAAAATCTTGTGTTTCCACACATAATGCAGCAGTTCTTCCATGGTTTTTGCATTAAAATTTGTTCAAAGTTAATATTTTTATTCCGAAATGCTTAACTTTGCAAAGTTTTTTTGGATATTAGCACTTAAACTCAGTATCAGACACATGAAAATAGCATTGATAGGATACGGCAAGATGGGCAAGATGATTGAGCAGATTGCCTTGAGCCGTGGACACGAAATCGTGAGCATCATTGACATCGACAATCAGGAAGATTTTGAGAGCGAAGCTTTTGCCAGTGCTGACGTGGCCATCGAATTTACCACGCCCATGACGGCCTACGACAATTATCTGAAGGCTTGGAAGGCTGGCGTGAAGGTGGTGAGTGGCAGTACGGGATGGCTGAAGGAGCATGGTGACGATGTGCGCCGTGCTTGCAACGAGGAGGGCAAAACGCTTTTCTGGGCCAGCAACTACTCGATTGGCGTGGCCATCTTTAGTGCCGTGAACAAGTACTTGGCCAGCATCATGAACCAGTTCTCGCAGTATGACGTGAAGGAGGTGGAAACTCACCACATCCATAAACTTGACCACCCGTCGGGCACGGGCATCACGCTGGCTGAGCAGATTGTGGAACGGCTCGACCGCAAGAAGGACTGGACGATGGGCTACCTGCAACAGCCAGACGGTACGGTGGAAGGCTCTGACGAAGTGGCTCCCGATTTGTTGCCCATCAGTTCGGTGCGTCGTGGGGAAGTGCCAGGTATCCATTCGATTACATGGAACAGCGAGGCCGACCAAATCACTATCACACACGATGCACATTCGCGCCAAGGCTTTGCACTCGGAGCCGTGATTGCTGCTGAGTTTACCGCCCAGCACGAGGGACTGCTCAGTACGGACGACTTGTTCAAATTTTAAGACCCCCTCCTCACTCCCCCAAGGGGGAGGGTGGTTTCCTTTTTTATATATAACAATCATGTAGAATCTCCCCCACAAACATTCTACTCCTCCCATTTAGGGGAGGCGGGGGAGGGGTCTTTATGGGATTCGACTATAAAAATTTCAAGAAAGCACGGTCGGGGAAGGCCGATAAGCCCGAATGGGCAGGATTAAAATGGGTGAAGTTTGGTGTGGCGACGGTTTGCTACTTGGCTTTCCTCTATTGGGTGAAGTCATGGTGGGGACTTATTGTGCTGCCCTTCATCTACGACGTTTACATTAGTAAGAAAATCAAATGGACGTGGTGGAAAGAACTGGAGAGCGACCTGGGACGCACCCTGATGAGCTGGGTGGATGCCATCGTGTTCGCCCTCGTGGCTGTCTATTTCGTTAATAACTTCTTCTTCCAGAACTACCAAATTCCGTCGTCTTCGCTGGAAAAGACGCTGATGACAGGCGACTTCCTCTTGGTGAGCAAGATGAGCTATGGGCCACGCATCCCGCAGACACCGCTCACGATGCCACTCACGCAACACACCATGCCGCTGATAGGCTGCAAGTCTTACATCGAATGGCCACAGTGGGAGTACCGCCGTGTGAAGGGCTTCGGGAAGGTGGAGCAGGGAGACATCGTAGTGTTTAACTATCCCGCTGGCGACACCGTGGCTGTGTCCTACAATGGCGACTATTACGCCCTTTGTTACCAAGAGGGAAGCATTGCATTGACAGAACAAGGCTACGAGGTTCCCATGATGAAAGGTCTAAAAACAGAGGAGCAGCAAGCCGTGTATGACGAAATCAACCGCATTGGCAAGCAGATTGTGGCAGCAAAGACGAACATCTATGGCAGCGTCACCTCACGTCCTGCTGACCGCCGCGAGAACTACGTGAAGCGTTGTGTCGGATTGCCTGGCCAGACGCTACAAATCAAGGATAAAATTATCTACGTGGACGGTAAGAAGCAGGAGACTCCGACCTTCGCACAGTTCAATTATAAGGTATATACACGCAACAACCAGATTCTCTCCGACGAGATGTGCGACGAGCTGAACATCAGCGACGAAGACCGCGACAAGATTCTTGACCGTAACCGAGGCATCCCTCTCACCCACATGGCTGTAGAGGCTCTAAGAGCCAACAAAGAGTTTTGCGACAGCGTGGTGGAGGTCATCGACAATAATTTCTTCAACGAAGATGACCCGATGGAATACAGCATCTGGGGCATGGTTTATCCGCTCAACCACCAGTATGGCTGGACACGCGACAACTACGGTCCCATCTGGATTCCTGCCAAGGGACAGAGTATCAAGCTGACGTTGGACAACCTGGCCATCTACGAGCGTCCTATCCGAGTCTATGAGAAGAACAGCCTTGAAGTGAAAGACGGAAAAATCTACATCAACGGGAAACAAACCAACGAGTACACATTCAAGATGGACTACTATTGGATGATGGGTGACAACCGCCACAACTCCGCCGACAGCCGCTACTGGGGCTTCGTGCCCGAAGACCACATAGTGGGCAAGCCTCTCTTCATCTGGCTTTCCCTCATCACCGACCGAAACGGCCAGTCACACGGTGTGCGTTGGAGCCGCTTGTTCACATGGGTGGATAATATTAAGTGAAAACATGGTTCTCCCCAGCGCATATTTACCCCCTATAAGTTGGTTCGCCTCCCTACGTCGAGGCGAACCAATTTTCATTGAACAGTACGAGAACTACCCCAAACAGACCCTCCGCAATCGCTGCACCATCGACTCGCCTAACGGTCCTCTCCATCTCTCTATCCCCATCGACCGCAGCACCTTCCGTGGCGGCCATTGCTTGATGAAGGATGTACGAATCAGTACCCACACCGATTGGCAACGCCAACATTGGTACGCACTGGAAACCAGCTACTACAACTCTCCCTTCTTCGAATACCTGCAAGACGATTTCCGTCCTTTCTACGAACGTCCTTGGACCTTCCTCATCGACTTCAACGAAGCCCTCATCCACCAGTGCTGTGAACTGTTAGACCTTCACCCCTCCATCCAACGGACGGATACCTATCAGGGTATTACTCAACCCTCACACCAAGCTATCCACACTCCTTACTACCAAGTCTTTGCCCACAAACACGGCTTTCTCCCCGACCTCTCCATCATCGACCTCCTTTTCAATATGGGGAACGAAAGCATCCTCCTACTCTGAACCTATTGCGGACTATTGGACTGCGCATCCCCAAGAAAACAAAACAGAGAACCAGATAAAAAACAAGACAAAAAAACAGGAGGATGAAGACTCACCCTCCTGTTTGCTAATGTCCGTTCTTGTTACGTGATGAAATTTTGTATGCCAAGAAGACGTTCAGCCGCTTCTTTCTTTAAGGATTTTCCCATGATGGCATCTTTAAAATAAGCCAGATGATGAAGATCGGAACCGAAGAAGCTGTAATAGCCTTTCTGCAAAAGCGCTTGTGCCCGATCCTGTGCAGGCTTTCCATAGCCACCTGCCAAAGAGATAAGATTCAGCTGCAACTTTACCTTCGTTGAATATAGATAGTCGTAATCCTTATCTTCCATATAACGATAACGCTCTGGATGGGCAAGGATGGGCTGATAGCCCGCCTCCTTAATGCGCTTCAAGATTCCATAAAGATCCATCGGAGGTTGAAAATAGGATGTCTCAACCAACAAATGGTCACCTTTAGGCCCAATCGGCAACAAGTTCCTTTTGGCAAAACGGTCGTCAAAGAGATTGTCCAACATGTTTTCTGCTGCCAGATTGAGTTTGATAGGGCCTTTGTATTCTTTTAGCAATTCTTCATAGCGAGCACGAAGTTCTTCGGGTGTGTTAGGCATGTCCTCCATGATGTGCGGAGTAAGCCAAACCTCACTGATACCGATTTCTTCATAATAGCCCAATACATCCAGAGACTCGGCCATATCATGGACACCATCGTCAACGCCTGGCAAGATATGGCTATGCCAATCGGTGGCACCCTTTAAGACGCCCGTGTCAATCAGTCTCTTTTTTGTATTGAAGAAAAGCATAAGCTACAACATTATTTATAATATAAGACTACTCTTCATCGTCATCGTTGGAAGTGTTACCGTAGGTGCTTCCATAGCCCTTGCCATAACCATAGCCGTAACCATAACCGTAGCCATACTTGCTGTAGTAGCCATATTTATGGTATCCGTAGCCATGACCTGCCACAGTTCCGTTCAGAATAGTAGCCATGTTCCGATACTTCTTTTCCTTGTACATGGTGTCTATCTTCGGAAGCATGGAGCGCTCCAACAGCCCTGCACGGATAACGAAGAGCGTCAAATCGACGTAGTTGTTGATGATGGACGAGTCGGCAAGCATTTCGGCTGGCGGACAATCCAGGAACACATAGTCGTACTCTTCACGCATCGCGTTAATCATCTTCTCCAAACGAGGGCTATAAAGAAGCTCGGCTGGGTTGGGAGGGAACTTTCCACATGGAACCACATCAAGTCCCTCACGCACAGTGCCACGAACAATGATGTCATGGTAATCCTCCACCTCGCCATTCAGGTAGTTCGACACACCCTTTTTGGGGCTTCCCACGTATGCACTCAAGGATGCCTTACGAAGGTCAAGGTCAACAATACAAGTCTTCTTGCCCTTGATAGCATAACTTACAGCAAGGTTCATACCGAGGAAAGTCTTACCGGAACCTGGGTTGAGCGATGAAGTCATCACCACCTTTTCGCCTGTCTTACCAAGCATAAACTCAAGGTTGGTACGCACCACACGGAACGCCTCATTGATATAGTTACGGCTCTTGTCTTTCACCACCAGCTGCCGCACTTCCTCTTCCTTGTCCTTAGCCTTCTTCTTTGCTGGCTTAAATTTCTCGAACAGTTCAGCCAAGAATGAGAGACTCGACTTCTTTCTCTTGATAGCAAGTGGAATCTCACCAATATATGGCACAACCATATTTTCGATGTCCTTCCGACCACGAACACGTGTGTTAGAAACCTCAAGAAGATAAATCAAACCAATTGGGACGGCCAAACCAATAGCAAAAGCAATCAAGAAAATCTTCTTCTTGTTAGGTGTCACAGGCCAGTAGGAACCGTCTGCCGCATTGATGATACGTGTGTTGTATGCGGTAAAGGCTTGACTAATCTCATTTTCCTCACGCTTCTGCAGGAGGAAGAGATAAAGAGATTCCTTCACCTTCTGCTGACGCTCTACAGAAAGGATATATTTTGCCTGCGTAGGACTGGCTTCCAACTGAGTGTTAGAACGTGCTTCCTTGTGTTCCAGCGTCCGAATCTGGCTATCCAGCGTATAAACATAGTTATCAAGAGAAGCCTTGATAGTTTGTCGCATCTGTGATAAGTTCTGGTCTTTTTCCACCACAAGCGGGTTTTGTTCATTGCTGTTGGCAGCAAGATTATTACGCTGGAGCAATTGCGTATTATATTCTGCAATTTGTCGTTCGATACTCTGATTCTCGATACCCGAGTTAGCAGGCAGCAATTGGTTTTTAGCCAACTGGTTGTTCAGTTGCTGACGAACATAATTGGCCATCGCTCTACGGTTATTCAAGTCAAGCAACTGGTCACCCGTATCAGTCGATTTCGAGAAATAAACACCCGAAGCCTGTGCCACGTCCGAGATACGGTTACTACTCTTATAAGAAGATATATCGCTATCCACAGAACCCAGTTCCTTCTCAATCACTTGAAGACGTTCATCGATAAACTGAGATGTGCTCACCGAAATCTGGTTCTTTTCCTTCACCCAGTTCTCGTTATATACCTGAATCATCATGTTCACAAAGTCTTCAGCACGTTGGATAGACACATCATCGTAAGCAATGTCTATCACGGAAGCGTTCTTATCCTGCAACTCCACACTCACGCGGTTCACACAACGCTCCACCGTAGAATGTAACGTTCTTTTCTCAATCTCCACCTCCGTAATAGGCTCATACAATGGGAGATAAACAGGGTTGTTGGTTACATACACTCGTCCCAACGACGTTTCAACTGTATCTTTCAGATTTCCCTTCACCACATATTCACATGGTTCACCATCCAGTGTCTGCACATCCAGCTTGAACTGGTCATCTTTCACAGATAGGAGACCCGTCACGAATTTCTCATCCGCATCTAAGAAATCAATCTGGAACGGAAGATTGGTACCATAAAGCAGCTTGCGGTAAAAAGTTCCATCCACATAGTAGTTCACATCCATTCCCAAACGCTGCACCACGCCCAAGACAATGGCAGGAGACTTAATGGTGATTATTTCGTTATTGACATTCGTCGTGGTGTTGACGATGCCAATTTCTGACAACTGATCCATACTGGAAGGTTTACCATTCTGATTCTCCTTAATCAGAATCGATGCTGTACGCAGATAAGTCGGTGGCGTCACTTTAACATACAAGAATGCCACAATTAAACAAATGACCAAAGAGGCGACAATCCAATACCACTTCCCAATACAAAGGGAAAGGATGTCCATAAAACTCAAACCTTCTTCCTCCTGCTCCACAGGATTTACAATGATTTCTTCTGCCATACCAAATAGACCTATAAGCTAATAGTTTTTACACTTTTTTACCTTGTCACAAATACAGCCACCGACATGGCGAAAGACAATGCCGACATCCAGAACGACGGAGTCAGAAGCGTATTGCCAGTAGCCGTACTTTGGCGTGCTCTCACCTTGTTGGGGTCAACATAAATAATGTCATCCTGTTGCAACATATAAACAGGCGAAGAACAAACTTCATTAAACTTTGTCAAGTCCACCTCGTAGGTCTGCTGCGATGAGCCAGACTTACGGAACACTTTCACGTTCTTTCTATTACCATACTGGGTAAGGTCACCAGCACGGGCGATGGCATCAAGCAACGTAAACTGGTCTTTGTCAATCGAGATGTAGCCAGGAGACTTCACTTCACCCAGCACACTGACATGCAAGTTAGCAAATTCAACCGTCACTGTAGCATCCTTTACACCTTGTTCTGCTGTTGTCAACTTGTTCTTCACCGTTTCTGCAACCTCAGTTCTTGTCAAACCGTCCACATGAATCTTTCCAAGGATAGGGAAATCCACATCACCTTGTTCATCTACCGTATAAAAAGAAACATACCCAGTACCTGCACTTACGCTATTCTGTCCCAAACGATTGTAAGACGACACAAGATTGTAAATAGCAGAAAGCTGCGGATCCTTGCATGTCACCATAATCGAAATTTTATCGTATGGTTTAATTTTTACCGCTTGAGCCGCATTAGCAATATGATTCACATCACCAGCCATTGTATCTTGAAAATAGCTGAAATCATGAATAGAGCCACATGAGCTAAGCAAAAGCATCGTGGCCGAAAGCAAGAATAAAATTTTCTTCATTGTCTTTTTAAAATTTATACCTTTACGCCATAATTAGCTCTTAATTGTGGCGCATATTACCATTTGTGGCTGCAAAGTTACTACTTTTTTCCACGAAAAGAATTAAAAATTGACATTTTTTATTAAAAAACGAAAAAGATTTAATAATTTTGCATCACATTTCCATTTTCCATGAATATAGAAGAAGAAGAATTTAAGGTTGACATCGATAAAGTGTTGAAGGATAAGCTGGGCGATAAAGCCAAGTTTGTTCCAGGTTTCCTCGTTACGTGGTTGAAGAACATCATCCACCAAGATTGGATGAACGTCCACCTTTGTGGAGAGGGGAAAGGGCAGATTGGAGTGGAATGGTTGGATGGCTGTCTCAACTATCTACATTGCAAAACGAAGGTACAGACAAACATCGGTGGAAAGATTCAAGAAGGGCTGGATGCTCTGCCAAATAATGAAAATGGCCGCTACTTCACCATCGTAAGCAACCATCCCCTCGGAGGACAAGATGGTATCGCTTTAGGTTCTATCATCTGCCATAAATACAATAGCCAGATGGTTTACCTTGTAAACGATATTTTGATGAATTTTAAGGGACTTGCCCCACTTTGTGTACCTATCAATAAAACAGGACGCAACAGTCGCAATTTTCCGAAGATGGTGGAAGCCGCATTCCAGTCGCCCAAAAACGTGGTGATGTTCCCCGCTGGATTATGTTCCAGAAAGGGAGAAGACGATGTCATCCGAGACATTGAATGGAAAAAGACCTTCATCACTAAATCCGTCCAGTACCAGCGCGACGTGATTCCTGTCCACTTCTCGGGACAGAACTCCGACCGCTTCTACAACATCGCCCGTTGGTGTAAGCGTCTGCACATCAAATTCAACTTCGCCATGCTCTATTTGGCCGATGAAATGTACAAAAATCAAGGAAAAACCTTCACGGTCACATTCGGTGAACCCATCCCGTGGCAGACATTCGACCATTCAAAAAGCGCGACAGAATGGGCACAGTGGGTGAAGGAAAAAGTTTACGCATTAGAACGATAACAAGAAACTCTATATCAGAAAGAGATTAACGATATCAGATCATGGAAGCAGAAATTATTGCACCCATCCCCAAAGAGGTGCTGAAAGCAGAATTGACAGAAGAAAAGCGCTTGCGCATGACGAACAAGAGCAACAATGAAGTCTATGTCATCACTTGGCAAGACTCACCCAATGTTGTGCGTGAAATAGGTCGATTGCGCGAGATAGCGTTCCGCGCTGCAGGTGGTGGCACTGGTTTAGATTGCGATCTGGATAAGTTTGACACCATGGACAACCCATACAAACAGCTCATCGTATGGAATCCCGAAGCACAAGAGATTATTGGTGGCTACCGATATATTCTGGGTCCCGATATCCGTTTCGACGACAAAGGGCAGCCCATCCTTGCCACCAGCCACATGTTCCACTTCTCCGAACGCTTCATTCAGGAATACTTGCCCTACACCATCGAGTTAGGCCGTTCGTTCGTTACGCTTGAATACCAATCCACCCGTTCCGACAACAAATCCATTTTCGCCCTCGACAACTTGTGGGACGGTCTCGGTGCACTGGCTGTCATCATGCCTAACTGCAAATACTTCTTCGGCAAGATGACCATGTATCCCAGCTACAATCGCAAGGGGCGTGACATGATTCTCTACTTCCTTCGCAAGCATTTCGGCGACAAGGAAAACTTGGTCATACCCACCAAGCCCCTTGAATTGGAACACGACCCCAAGGAGTTCGAAGAGCTTTTCTGCGAAGACACTTTTAAGGAAGACTACAAGATACTTAACCGCGAGGTTCGTGCCCTTGGCTACAACATCCCCCCATTAGTCAATGCCTACATGGGGTTGTCACCCACCATGAAGATGTTCGGTACCGCCATCAACTATGGCTTTGGCGACGTGGAAGAAACAGGCATCCTCATTGCCGTGAGTGAGCTTTACGACCAGAAGCGCATCCGCTATGTGGACAACTTTGCGAAGGAGCATCCCGAATATGTCTATATCACCAGTGGAGCCAACAAAGTCATCTATGAGCCTAAAAACAAGAAAGAGCTGGAAGATGATTTTGACCCTGTGAAATAAAGACAAACCTACACATATTATAATATAAAAGAGGCACAGAACAACAGTTTTTGTGCCTCTTTTTTTGTCAATACAAATAAAATACCTAATTTTGCACAAAATTTAGAGATTTGTGTAAAACTAAGAACTATGGCATTTACAAGAATTACTGCTGCAGAGGCTGCAGCACTCATCAAAAACGGTGACAACATTGGTCTGTCGGGATTTACTCCTGCCGGAACACCCAAAGCTGTGACAACAGAAATTGCAAAGATTGCTCACACTGAGCATGAGGCAGGTCGCCCCTACCAAATTGGCATCTTCACGGGTGCTTCCACAGGTCAGTCATGCGACGGCGTCCTCTCCGACGAACAGGCCATCCGCTACCGTGCGCCCTACACCACCAACTCAACCTTCCGCAAGCATGTCAACGCTGGTGAGATTGCATACAACGATATTCACCTTGGCATGATGGCACAAGACCTCCGCTATGGTTTCTTGGGCGATGTCGATTGGGCAATTATCGAGGTGTGCGCCATCGAAGAAGACGGGAAAGTGTATCTGACCGCAGCTGGCGGTATCTCCCCCACGGTGGCACGTCTGGCCAAGAAAGGTGTTATCCTCGAGTTGAACGCTTTCCATTCTCCCAAATCCATCGGCATACATGATGTGTACGAGCCACTCGACCCACCTTATCGCAAGCCTATCCCCATTGAAAAGGTGACCGACCGCATCGGTACGTCCTACCTTCAGATTGACCCCAAGAAGATTGTGGGCGTAGTGGAGTGCAACTTACCCGACGAGGCCCGTTCCTTCAAGGATGCAGACCCCATCACCGACAAGATTGGTGAGAATGTGGCAAATTTCCTGATGAACGAAAAGAAGCGCGGTATCATCCCTCCAGGCTTCCTGCCCTTCCAAAGCGGTGTAGGCACTACAGCCAACGCCATCCTCTTCGCCCTCGGTAGCAATCCCGACATGCCTCCCATGGAGGTTTACACCGAAGTGCTACAGAACGCCATTGTCGATTTGATGTTCGAAGGCAAAGTGAAATGTGCCTCCACATGTTCACTCACCGTCACCAACGACCACCTTCTCAATCTCTATGACAACATGGACTTCTTCAAGGACAAGCTCGTGCTTCGTCAATCTGAAATCTCCAATAATGCAGAGGTGATTCGTCGTCTCGGCCTCATTGCTATCAATACAGCTATCGAGGTTGACCTCTACGGACACGCCAATTCCACCCAGATTTGCGGCACCAAGATGATGAACGGCATCGGCGGTTCGGGCGACTTCGAGCGTAATGCTTTCCTCAGCATCTTCACTTGCTCATCGGTAGCCAAAGGTGGCGCCATTTCAGCCATCGTTCCGTTCTGTAGCCATGTGGACCACACCGAGCACGACGTCAACGTCATTGTGACCGAACAAGGTGTGGCCGACCTGCGCGGCAAAAGCCCTATCCAGCGTGCTCATGCTATCATCGAGAACTGTGCCCACCCCGATTACAAGCAGCTCCTTTGGGACTACCTCAAGATTTCGCAAAAGGGTCAGTCATGGCACAACCTCGCTGCTACCCACGCCTTCCACGACACCTTCCTCAAAGAAGGCGACATGCACAAGGTAGATTTTAGCAAATTCGCATAACATGAAGTTCATTTCTTGGAATGTCAACGGACTCCGCGCCGTGTGTGGCAAAGGTTTTTCAGAGACCTTTGCCACACTCGATGCGGATTTTTTCTGTCTGCAAGAGACCAAGATGCAAGCTGGACAATTAGACCTCGCCTTCCCTGGCTACCAATCCTACTGGAACTATGCCGAGAAGAAAGGTTACTCCGGCACCGCCATCTACACCAAACACACGCCCCTTTCCGTGGTCTTCGGTTTACCCGAAGACATTATCTCATCCCTCCCCGACAACGGTTGGCTTGACATGAACACCGAAGGACGAGTCATTACCCTCGAATATGACCGATTCTTCGTTATCACCGTCTATACGCCCAACTCGCAAGATGGGCTTCGCCGACTCGACCAGCGCATGACGTGGGACGACGCTTTCCGCCTCTACCTTCAACGGCTCGACCAGCAGAAACCCGTCCTCGTTTGTGGAGACATGAATGTGGCACACGAGGAAATCGACATCAAGAACCCCAAGACCAACCATCACAACGCTGGTTTCACCGACGAAGAGCGTGCTAAGTTCACCGACCTCCTGAACGCTGGTTTCACCGACACCTTCCGGCACTTCTTCCCCACACTGGAAAATGTCTATTCGTGGTGGTCTTACCGTTTCCACGCCCGTGAAAAGAATACGGGCTGGCGCATCGACTATTGGCTCTGCTCCAATCGTCTTCAGCCCCAACTTCAATCCGCTCACATCCACACCAACATCATGGGCAGCGACCATTGCCCAGTAGAGGTGGAAGTGGAACTGTAGTACGGCATAAAGACTCCGCTCGTAGCTTCGGAATCGCACCCGTCGAGTCCGATGCATCGCACCCGTCGGGTACGGCAAGCCGCACCCGACGGGTGCGATTTTGAAGCATCCGAGGACATGCCTACCGACATAACAGCAAGCGATGGGGAGGTTCAACAGGAAACGAACAAAGCTGTTGTCAAACTGACCCATTTTTTAGGTGTTTTCAGCAGATGTGGAGGTGGAGGAATAAAATAATGTGGAGTTTGGTATCGTCTTCTCATTTTTTTTACCTAAATTTGCAATGATTTCAATTTCAACTATGCGTACACGATTTATCCTCTTCCTGCTTATCTGCATGACAAATTGGTTCATGCCTTTCGGCTACAAGGCGATGGCACAAGAACTCAACTGCACTGTCAAGGTCATTCACTCGCAAATACAAGGAACAAACACGAGTGTCTTTGAGACATTGGAGACTGCCATTAACGAATTTATGAACAACCGTTCATGGACAGACCTGCAATTTCAAAAGGGGGAAAGGATTGAATGTACCATGAACATTACCCTCAAAAAATATGATGAAGCCAACAATGCGTTCACAGGAGAACTGCTCTTCCAGCTGTCACGTCCCGTCTATAACTCCAGCTATAACACGACGGTCTTCTCCATGAAGGACGGTAGCTTCAACTTCACCTACAAAGAACACGACCCGTTGGAATTCAACGAGAACAATCTCGACAACAATCTCACGGCGATGTTGGCCTATTACGCCTATCTCTTCATCGGCATGGATCTTGACACTTTCTCCCCCTTAGGAGGAACAGACGTGCTGCATATCGTGGAAAACATTGTGAATAGTGCACAGACCTTCAGTGACCCTGGATGGAAAGCTTTTGGCGACGACCGAAACCGACATGCCATCATCAATGACTATATGGAATCATCGCTGGAACCGTTCCGCCAGATGCAATACAAATATCACCGCGAGGGACTCGATGAAATGGCCAACAATGCCGACCGTGGACGAACTGCTGTGACCGAAGCCATCGAGTTGCTGCAAGAAGCGCACAGCAATAAACCCCTTTCGATGTTGCCACAAATTTTCACGGACTTCAAACGGGACGAGATTGTGAACGTATATTCGGGACATGGCACAGAGAAAGAAAAACAAAACGTTTACGACATTGTGTCGAACCTCAACGCCAGCCAAAACACTTATTGGAATAAAATCAAAAAATGATACGCCATCTCCACATAGAGAATTATGCGCTGATAGAACAACTTGACATCGACTTCCATCCTGGATTCTCCGTCATCACAGGCGAAACGGGTGCAGGTAAGTCTATCATTATCGGTGCCATCGGTTTGTTGTTGGGGCAAAGAGCCGACAGCAAATCCATCAAAGCCGGTGCCAAGCGATGCGTGATTGAATCGGTTTTCGATGCGTCCGATTGCCAGTTGGAGGCTTTCTTCACAGAGAACGAATTCGATTTCGACGGTTCGGAGTGCATTATTCGCCGAGAACTGACATCAACAGGCAAGTCACGCGCTTTCATTAACGACACACCTGCATCGCTGACACAATTAAAAGAAATTGGTGAACAACTCATCGACATACATTCTCAGCACAAGAACCTACTTCTGGGGAAAGAGAACTTCCAACTGAGCACACTCGACACAATGGCTCAGAATGGAGACCTGCTCACTGCCTATAAAACGGAATATAAGGCATATAAAACACTTGCCAAGCAACTGGAGGAAGCGCTGGAAGAGGTGAAAGGGAACAAGGAGGAAGAAGATTATCTCCGATTCCAAGTCAATCAGCTGGCGGATGCACAACTAAAAGAAGGCGAACAAGAAGAATTGGAGGAAGAGGCCGAAACGCTTGAACATGCAGAAGAAATCAAGTCGTCTCTTTATAATGCGGCCAACCACCTCCAAGCCGCCAACGACGGAACAGACACTTTAGGCCTCATCAAGCAGTGCATCTCCGAACTTCACTCTATTACATCGGTATATCCTTCAGCAGAAAAACTTGCCAACCGACTGGACACTTGTTACATTGAGCTGAAAGATGTGGCAGAAGAGTTGGAGGGACAAGCCGAAGACGTGGAATATAATCCCAAACGATTAGAACAAGTGGAAGAGCGGCTCAACACCATCTACACTTTATTAAAGAAACATGGAGTCGATAGCGTGGAAGAGTTGCTTTCCATCCAACGGAATCTGGAAGAGAAATTGATGAGAATCGATAATTCCGACGATTTCATCGAGGAACTTCGCCAGAAAACAGCATCGCAACAAGAAAAGGCGTTGGCTATTGCAAAAAAGCTATCCAGGAGCCGAATGGAAGCCTCGAAGAAGATGGAAAAAGTAATGGTGGAGAAGCTACTCCCATTGGGTATGCCGAACGTGCAATTCAAGTGTTCGGTTCTTGTAAACCCTTCTATCCTCACAGAAACAGGAATAGACCAAGTACAATTCTTATTCAACGCAAACAAAAGCGGGGAGTTGAAGCCTGTGAGCCAGATTGCGTCGGGTGGCGAGATTGCACGAGTGATGCTTGCCCTCAAAGCACTCATTGCTGGTACCGTAAAACTTCCTACCATTATCTTCGATGAAATCGACACTGGTGTCAGCGGTTCCATCGCTGAAAAGATGGCCAAAATCATGCAAGAGATAGGCGAAAAAAAGCGTCAAGTCATTTCCATCACCCATCTGCCTCAAATCGCGGCCTTGGGTAGCCACCACTACAAAGTATATAAAGAAGATACTTCCCTTGCCACGTTGACCCACATCATACCGTTGACATACGAAGAACGCATCGAGGAAATCGCGCACATGTTGAGTGGGGAGACCCTTACACAAGCTGCATTCGAAAACGCAAAATCTTTACTCAAAACATAGCCATGAACAATCGATTATTACTAACAATGATTGGCTGCTTTTTATGCGCCATCGGCTGGACACAGCCAGTGGGAGAAGGAACGTCCACAAAACCGTATCAAATAGGGACAGCTCAAGAACTGCTCTGGTTTGCCCAACTTGTGAATGGAACTGTAGAAGGAGTGAACCAAAACCGCCAAGCGTGCGCAGAGTTGACAGCCGACATCGACTTGTCATCAGTATGCGGCTCCAGCAAAAGCAGTTGGCCAGGCATTGGCTACAACGACGACAACGCCTTCAACGGAACCTTCCATGGTAACGGATATATGATAGCTCATCTCTACGTCAACATGCCCAACGAAAAGAGAAACGGTCTGTTTGGCACGACAGAAGGTGCCACCATCGAGGACATCATCCTGACGGACGGGAGCATCACGGGGAACAGGCGATGCGCTGCACTGGTCGGAAGTGCTTTATCGTCCTCCATTGCAGGCATCACGGTGAAGAATTTTTCCATCAACGGTGAAAACTCAACGGGTTCCATCGTCGGTGGTGCAGAAGGTTCTTCTTTAGAGGATTGCCACGTCGAAAATGTTGAAATCACAGCCATGACATACGTTGGTGGAGTGTGCGGATACATGTCGGGCACCAGCGTATCGGGATGTTCATCCACGGCATCCATCACTTCCCCCAAAACGAACATCGGTGGACTCGTGGGTAAGATGGAAGAAAAATCCTCCATCTCTTTCTGTATAGCAAGTGGTTCCATTTCTGGCACACAGTATGCTGGAGGATTGATTGGTTATTCTGCCAACTCCGACATAGCGTATTCCGCCGCGACGGGAGAGTTGGTAAAAACGACCATATCTAATGCTTACACAGGCGGACTCGCTGGATACATCAGCAGGGGGAATATACAAGGTTGTTATGCCATCATCCATCATATAGAAACGGCCACTTCGGCAACAAGCATCGGCAAATTCTGCGGATATTGTTCCGCCGACATTCTTTCTTCTTGTTACTCCAACGAAACTTCCCTCACTCAAGGTGGTACTGAAAGGGCTTACGATGTCTATAAAATGGAAGGAATGGGAACGGCTTCAGGACTCAACGAAGAGGATTTCACATCAGGAAAAGCGGCCTACTTGCTGAATGGCAATAGGGCAGGCCAAACAATGTGGAGACAAAATCTTGGGACAGACCTTTATCCCGTTTTAGAGGACACACATTACATCGTCTTTGCCAGTGGAAGCGTCAGATGTGACGGTTCAGCCACAGCATCCACGACATTCACAAACAACTCTTCCGCACAAGTAACGCCATCCTCGCATGACGCATCCTTCTTAACAGAGGGAAGCTGCCACGTTTGTTCCCAGATGAACACTCAATATTTAGGTATAGACTCCAAAGGACGTTACAAGATTGCATCGGCAGATGAACTTCTGTGGTTTGCCAAACTCGTTAATTCTGGTGCTAACAAGTCCGCTTCTGCTGTACTTGTTGCTGACATCGATTTAAGTTCAAGAGAGTGGACACCTATTGGCAACTACGCGACACTCAACAGTGTTTACAGCGGCACATTCGACGGAAATGGACACTCCATTAAAGGGATGTCCGTCAACACCTCTTCTTCCTATATCGGCTTGTTTGGCTACACGGAAGGAGCAACCATCTTTGATGTGACCTTATCGGGAGCATCGGTTAAGGCTGCATCATACGCAGGACTGCTTGTGGGTGCTGCCAGCGGCACAACCATCAAGAATATAACCATCGATGCAACATCGACATTGCAAGGCACAACTTGCGTCGGTGGCGTTACGGGCTATCTGTACACAGCCAGTACGATAGAAAACTGCTACAACGAAGCGACAATCACATGCACCTCACAAAAAGTAGGTGGTATCGCCGGTTATGTGAACGGAAGTAACATCAAGATTGACCTATGTGTGAACAAAGGCACCATTATCGCTAAAAAGTACACTAACAGTGGAGGCATCGCTGGTTGTCTCGGTAGCTTAAAACAAGAAGGTATTGTAATTGCTCGATGCATCAACCAAGCATCCATCCAAGCACAAGGCGGCATCGTCGGCGCTACCCAGTGCCTACTCATGGGGGTAAACGGTGCCTCTATCGACCAAAACCTACATCTTATCGAGAATTGCGCGAATCTCGGCAACATCGAAGGAGCGACGAATAATATGGGAGGAATCATTGGCCTCGCTGACTACACAAACATCTTTCACTCCTATAGTCAAGCGGCTCTTACGAACCACACACAAGGAGGATATACGGGAGGTGTTGCGGGCAACATGACATCTACGGCAAACGTCATCAACTGCCACTACGACAAAACCATGTATAATGGTTCTCTTGCCGGTCTATCGAAAGGGAGTATCGACCTTTTATCCACGTCTCATCCCACAGAGAAGTTCACGAATGGTGAGGTATGCTATCTCTTGAATGGCTCCACCAGTGAAGGCGATTTAATCTGGTTTCAAACGATTGGGACAGACAATTCTCCTTTATTCGATGGCCTTATCGTGTTCCACGACGCTACCCAAACTCCAGCCTATTACAACCTGTCACGAGGCGATGTCGATGGGGACGGCGCCGTCAACATCAGCGACGTAACCACGCTTGTCAACATTATCTTGGGGAAAGCCACCGACACTCGTAAAATGGCTGATGTCGATAACGACAAGAGCGTTACCATCAGCGACGTGACCACACTTGTCAACATCATTCTGAAAAAATAGCAAAAAAACATGAACAGAATTACCTCTATACTTATATCTTTCTTCCTCGCATTTACTTTCGCTTACGCACAACCCAAGTTCACCTCGAAAGTACAAAAAGCCATCTTCTCCGTGAACACATACGACAAAGACGGGAACCTCTTGTCGCAGGGTGTCGGGTTTTACGTGGGCAACAACGGTGAGGCTGTAGCTGACTACCGTATATTCAAGGGAGCCTATAAAGCTACCATCACGGAAGGGGGCGGGAAACAGGCTGATGTTGACTGCATTTTAGGAGCAGACGACACTTATTCCATGGTTCGTTTCCGAGTCAACACCAAAGGAAATGCGGTACTTACACCAGCATCCTCCATTCAACCTATCGGAACCACCTTCCATGTCATAGGAAACGCCAACGCTGGCTCTACGGCTACAGGATTGGCCACCATCGCCGATACCGCCCTTATACAAGGGAAATACGCCTATTATGGCTTGAATAAACAAGTCGATACAAAACTTGTTGGTGCCCCTGTCTTCAACGATGCTGGCAACTTGGTCGGCATCCTTCACGCTCCGATGGGTGAAAAAAGCTATGTCCTTGACATCCGGTTTCGAGAAGGATTAAAGATGGAAGCTATCCCTTCCCGTTCCGCATCGCTCGCTTTAAGTAACATCTTCATCCCCAAAGGTATTCCCGACACTGCGGAAGAAGCATTAGTGTATATCTACTTTAAGTCGCGCAACACCAGCAACGAAGAATACATGGACATTGTAAACCGTTTCGTTGCAGCCTATCCTCAAAACGCAGAAGGATATTTACGCCGCTCCACTCCCTTGATAGACCTTCTGCGCTTCGAAGAAGCAGACAATGACCTTCAAAAATACCTTTCTCTTGTGGAAGATAAGGCAACAGGAAACTTCAATGTCGCATCCTCCATCTTTGATAAGTTGCGTTTACAACCTGAACCTGCTTACGAAAAATGGACATTCGATACCGCTATCCAATACGTAGATCAAGCTATTTCGCTGAATGAAGCCAAACCCACCAACGACGAACAGAAAGCCAATGATAGCAAATACAAGATACTAAAAGCCCAGATTCTGATGGGAAAGAGCGACTATGATGGAGCTATCTCCATTTACGAAGCCCTCAATCAAGGCGAGAACCGCGCTCCTTCGTACTATTACGCCATCTGCCTTGCACGCGAAGGCCGAGGCGATTCTCTTCGTGCTGTGATTGAGCCATTGGACAGCGCACTCGCCATGATGGGCAATCCGCTACCGAGTGAGGCTTCCAATTACGTTATACGCCGTGGACAACTCTATGCGAATGCCGGCAAGTATCGCGAAGCCGTACAAGACTACAACCAATACTGCTACTTGATGAACAACAAGGTAAGTGCGGTCTTCTATTACGAACGTTCCCAAATTGAAGTGAACGGGCGTATGTTCCAACAGGCACTCGACGATATCAACAAAGCGATTGAGATGGAGCCACGCGAACCGCTTTACCACGTTGAGAAAGCTGCACTAACCATCCGTGTCAACTTGCTTGACGAATGCATCCAGTCATGCCAAACGGCCATCGCACTCAACCCCAACATCATCGATGCCTACCGCATTCTTGGCTATGCTCAATTACAAAAAGGGGATAAAAAGAACGCCCAAATCAACTTGCAAAAAGCTATTGACATGGGCGACGAGAGTGCTAAGAAGATTATAGAAACTTACTTTTAGGACAGTCCTATACTCTCCTTAAATTTGTACAATGAGGCTTTACACAGCCATTCCATCGGGCATCATTGCTTCCATGCGGTCAACAATATCTCTTGCCACCTCCGACTTGGGCTTCAGGGGATAATCCGTTTTACCATCCGCTGCAATGATGGTGATTTTATTGGTGTCGGTACGGAAGCCCGCACCCTGGTCTTTCAAGCTATTTAGCACGATGAAATCGAAGTTTTTCTTCTTCAGTTTGGCTTGTGCATTCGACTCTTCATCGTTAGTTTCAAGTGCAAAGCCGACAAGCAGTTGACCTTCCTGTTTCACTTTCCCAAGCGAGGCGGCTATGTCAGGATTGGGCTTCAATCGAATGACCATGTCCTCCCCCGTCCGTTTGATTTTCTCCGATGCCACAGTTATTGGGGTGAAATCGGCCACAGCTGCACATAAAATCGCCGATTTCATCGAGGGAAATAAACCCATACAAGCCTCATACATCTCTTGTGCGCTTTCCACGTCAATACGGTGGATATTGGGGTGCAGCGTCTGCATGGAAGCCGACACCGGCCCACACACAAGTTCCACTTGGGCACCCCGAGCGGCACATTCTTCAGCCAAGGCAAATCCCATTTTGCCCGATGAATAGTTACCGATAAAACGAACAGGGTCAATCTTCTCGTAAGTAGGGCCAGCGGTGATCAGCACTTTCTTTCCTGCCAGCTTGCTGGAACTTTCCTGGCGAGCAAAAAAACACTCCAAGACCTTAACGATGTTCTCAGGTTCCTCCATTCTGCCTTTCCCCTCCAACTTCGAAGCAAGGAAGCCCGTACCAGGCTCTATAATCTGGTTACCGTAGGATTGCAACGTTTTCAGATTTTCCTGTGTCGAAGAATGGGCATACATATCTAAATCCATGGCTGGCGCAATGAACACAGGAGCCTTCATGGACAAATAAGTCGTAATAAGCATATTATCGGCGATTCCATGGGCCATCTTACCAATAGAAGAGGCCGTAGCCGGAGCAATCAGCATGGCATCCGCCCATAGTCCCAAATCGACATGAGAATGCCAAGTGCCGTCGCGCTGTGAGAAAAATTCGCTAATGACAGGCTTATGGGTCAAGGCTGAAAGTGTAATAGGAGTGATAAACTCCTTTCCAGCAGGCGTGATGACCACCTGCACCTCGGCACCCTTCTTGATGAGTTGACGAATAATGAGGCAAGACTTATAGGCCGCAATGCTACCCGTTATGCCAAGAACAATTTTCTTTCCTTCAAGCATGACCGAACTTATTTTTTGTTTTTTGAAGTCAAATAGATCCGAGTGAGCACCTGTTTCGTGTTCTGAGGGAAATCGCCCTGCATCATCCATGAATAGTAACTGGGATCGATACGGAGAAGCACGTCGGCCACAGGCTTTCCTTTGTGTTTACCGAAATTGAAGACCTCTTCCCCACTCTCTGTCTTAATAATGCGCCCAGCAAAGTCAACGTTATTGTTCATCTTGCTGTACTCCGCCAAAAAATTCACATCATTCTGCAAGTCATCGGGGTACTTGTCCAACTGAGCCTCCAATACTTCCAATGTGGCTTGGGTGTCGGCAAGAGCCGAATGAGCGTTCTCCAAGTCTTTCCCACAATAATACTTATAGGCAGCCACAAGGTTGCGCCGTTCCAACTTATGATAAATGTTCTGCACGTCTATACAACGACGCTTTGCCACATCGAAATCCAAGCCCGAACGAAGAAACTCCTCGCACAACAGAGGGACATCGAACTTATTGGAATTAAAGCCCGCCAAGTCGCATCCCTCAAAGGTGGCATAGAGGTCGGCTGCAACGTCCTTGAACTGAGGACAGTCCTTCACATCTTCATCATAGATGCCATGCACGTCCGACGCAAACTTAGGAATGGGCCTCCCAGGATTGATGCGCATCACCTTCGACTCCTCATTCCCGTTAGGAAAAACTTTGATGTAGCAAAGTTCCACAATGCGGTCTTTTGCTACATCAATACCTGTCGTCTCCAAATCAAAAAAGATGATTGGATGCTGCAAATTCAGTTTCATATTAGTCTTTTAGCATCATTGGCATCAACAGCATAATCAAGTCTTCATCCTCGTCCTGTTCTGCTGGCAAGATGACACCCGCACGGCTGGGGTCAGCCAACTCCAGAACGACGTCATTGCTGGTGATGCTGTTGAGCACATCAATCAAGAATGGACCATTAAAGCCGATGCTCATTGCCATGCCATCATAGTCACACATAATGTGTTCCTCTGCCGAAGTGGAGAAATCGAGGTCTTGTGCCGACACCGTCAACGTCCCCTGGTCAACATGCACCTTGATGAGCGCACTGCTTTGGCTGGCAAACACACTCACACGACGCAAAGCACTGATAAAGGCCAAGCGGTCGGCTGTCACCCTGAACGGATTATCCTGTGGAATCACCGAATTGTAATTGGGATAGCGTCCTTCTATCAGACGGCAACTAATCACATAGTCCGTCAGCTGAATCTCGGCATTGCGGTCATCGAAACGCACAATCACCTCACCCTCCGCCTTCGGGAGCACCGTCTTCAGAAGAAGTGCAGGCTTCTTGGGCAAGATGAAAGCAGATGGTTCATCAGCATGGACAGACAGCACACGGTTACGCACCAACTTATGTCCATCGCTGGCTACAAAAGTGAGACTTTCAGGAGTCATGTCGAAGTAAACGCCGTTCATCTGAGGACGAAGTTCGTCGTCGGCAGCGGCAAAAAGACAACGACTGATTCCATTGAGCATCACTTGCGAATCGATAGCAATGCTGCGTGTACCATCAGCCATACGGCTCGGCACCGGAAACTCGTACCCGTTCTGGCCAATCAGATTGTACTTTCCGTTCTGGTAGTTCACTTCGATGGCATACGTATTCTCGTCAATGGTGAATGTTATGGGCTGTTCCGAAATTTCTTTCACCGAACTAATCAGTTGTTTAGCGCCAATGGCAAACTTACCTTCCCCTTCGGCATCCGAGATTTCCACCTTGGTCACCATCGTGGTTTCGCTATCGGAGGCGGTCATTTTCAGCACTCCGTCAGCAAGTTCAAAAAGGATACAATCAAGAATGGGCAGAGCGTTCTTCGAACTCTGCACGCGGCTTATTGTCTGCAGACGGTTGCTGAGACTGGTACTTGAAACATTAAATCTCATGGTCAAAAATATTTATTTGAACACAAAGTTATGGATAAGTTTTGAGAATACAAAAAAAAAGCGTAATTTTGTCGCTGTTTTTTAAGAAGAGACATTAAAACATTACTAAAATATGGAATTTACAGGAAGAATTATTCAGGCACTCGAGCCACGCAGCGGAGTGTCAAACAGGACGGGCAACCCCTGGAAAATGCAGGATTTCGTCATTGAAGAGGCTGTCGGCCAGTACCCAAAGAGAATGGTGTTTAACGTTTTCGGCGAGGACAACCTCAACCGTTTCAACATACAAGTGGGTCAGGAGGTTACCGTATCGTTCGACATCAACGCCCGCGAATATAACGGACGGTGGTACAACGATGTACGTGCATGGAATGTTGTTCCGGCTGCACCAGCAGCAGCACCTGCCATGGCACAACCCGCAGTTGCTGAGCCAGCCGCTCAACCTACCGCACCATTCCCTCCTGCTGAACCAGCCGCACCAGTACAGAACAGCTTCGAAACAGCGGCAGACGAGTCCAGCGATTTGCCGTTTTAAGGGGGAAAAGGAAAAGTGAAAAGTGAAAAATTTGCTACCGCAACAGTTGCCAACAATTGGCGTACCAGTGCGGTAGCAAATTTTTCACTTTTCACTCTTCACTTTTACCTTAAAACTTTCCCTTTCTCCTATTCCCAGTATAGTTTCTGGCTATTGATGTCCCACTTGTGGTCTTTCGGGAAATCGTCGCCTTCCCAAGCCTTCTTGCTGGTCCACTTCTCAGCAGGGTCGGTCCAGAAAGCATCCGTCTCGGGCAATCCAAGCGGCAAGAAGGCAAGGCTGGTCATATAGAGCGAACCATTATTGGTGTACCAGTCGGCCACATTCGGGTGAGGCCCCACAAAACCAATCGTCAAGAAGCCTCCCGCATTGTAGTTCTTACTCATCGTCTTGGCATTCTTGGCAGGATTCTCCACCTGACCATAGAACATACGGTTGGCCACAGCAGTAATGGCTGCACGCACCTGACCGTTGTGCAATTCCTGTGGAAGCTGCTTGCGCCATGCTAATTGTGCCAACGGCTGGAGGGTAGCCATACGGTATGGAATGCTGCGACCCACCACGGGGAAGGTTCCTTCTGGAGAGATGAAACGCTCCAAGATGACCGACCACTTCTGCATACGCTTACGCACTTCCTGCAAACGGTTCTTGGCTCCGCGTGTCTTATCGTTGGTCTTGCTGAAAATCAAATAGCTATTGTTCGGTTGCTTGGCCGAAATCATCTCCAAGCACTCCACATACATAGGCTGAATGACGAACGAGTTATAGTAATCGAAAGCATACGAAGGGCCATCGCTGTAGATGCCATCGCCGATGTACCATTCTTCCACTTTCGCCAATCCCATCTTGATGCGGAAAGCGTCATAGTGAGCACCCACATACATCAAGAAACTTTCCTCCATCGCCACAAAAAGCAACCAGTTGGTGTAAGGAGGGTCGTAACGGCGAAGACCTTGGATTTCCTTAATGTAGAGGTCTTTCGTCTCCTGTGGCAGCGGCACCCAAAGAGAGTCGTAACCACGGTAGAGTCCCTCCACCACGTAGGCACCATCCACCAAGGTTTGGCCTCCATTTTCCCAACCCAAGCGGTCTGGCGACTTAGGGTCAACGGCGTTGATGATGGCCTTGCGAGTCCACTCACGCAACTGCTTACGCTTGGCACTCTCAGGCGTATCGTCATCGGGCAGATTGAGCCATGGAGCCACACCAGCCAAGAGGCGACCAAAAGCCTCCATATAGGCCACCTTCTTGTCGCGGTTGTCCCAGGTCGGCGACAACTCCAAGTTTTTGTTGCCACCTGCCGTGTCCATCACTTGCTGAAGCTTTCCTTCAGCCATGTTTCGCATCACGGGCTCGGCCATCTGATACATGATGTCCACCCACACCTCGCGATCCGTTTTCTGCTTGTCTTTCCCTGCTGCCGATACACACAGGACTGCGCCAAGCATCGCAATAGTCAAGATTACTTTCTTCATATAGGCAAAAGATTAACACATATATATTATATACGCAAAGGTATGGAAAAAACCGATAAAGCACAAAGGATTGGCTAATTTTTTCGACGAAAGTATAATTTTTCGTGCAAATGTTGTATCTTTGCAGGTGAAAAGGAGAGCTTGATGGGGAGGCCAACGCGCTTCCCACATCAAAAACCGGATTCCAATCGTAAGCTTCGATAGTACAATCGTAAGCTTCGATAGTATAATCGCAACCTTCGATAGTACAATCGTAGGTTGCGATTTGTTTTAGTACACCCGTTGACCCAGAGGAGGCAACGGCGCAGAGTCACAGGTGGCAACGTAGGAGGGTCAAAAAGGGTAGGTGTACCTTTCCTTCAAACACACAAAATTATTGGAACAAATTATTAAAGGTTTTTTATTGCGACAGGCTTATAAATCAAGATTTTTATGTACCTTTGCAACGTCTTGTGCGGTGCGTTGCCGTCCAAAAGGATGGTTAGCGTGCCACATAAAACCAAATCCAATTGGCCTGACGGATGAATGTGGCGGTGGTTGCAGGACTTAAACGAATAGACAATAATAAAGGTAAAACATTTATGACAACAAAAACTCTCAAATCCTTGATGGCGGCACTGGCGGTGCTACTACCACTCTGCGCATATGCGCATGATGTCGAAGTCGATGGCATCTACTACAACATTGATTCAACAGACAAAACGGCAACGGTCACTTATATGGGAAGCTTTAATAAAAGTGCTGTTTATACTGGCGACATCGTAATTCCTGCATCTTTCGTAAATGAAGGAATCACTTATGCGGTCACCTCCATTGGCCCTGAGGCTTTCTATTACTGTAGTAGTTTGACCACCGTAAGTATCCCCAATAGCGTCACAGACATTGGCGATTATGCTTTCTATGAATGTCGTGGCCTGACCGCCGTAAACATCCCCAACAGCGTCACAGACATTGGAGCTTATGCTTTCGAGTGGTGCACTAGCCTGACCTCGGTGAGCATCCCCAACAGTGCCACATCCATTGGAGCTTATGCTTTCTGTTGGTGTACCCGCCTGACCTCGATGAGCATTCCCAACAGCGTCACCTCCATTGGCGATTATGCTTTCTCTGATACACCTTGGTATAATAATCAGCCTGACGGGTTAATCTATGCTGGTAGGGTGGCATATAAATATAAAGGGACTATGCCTGACAATACAAGCATTATTATTAAAGGGGGCACTATCTCTATTGGCTTTTCTGCTTTTTCTGGCTACAACGGCCTGACCAGCGTGACCATCCCCTACAGTGTAACATCCATTGGTGGTGGTGCTTTCTCTGGCTGCAGCGGATTGACCACCGTGGACATCCCCAACAGCGTCACATCTATTGGTGATGGAGCTTTCTATGAGTGCATGGCCTGACCACCGTAAGCATCCCCAACAGCGTCACAGACATTGGCAATTATGCTTTCTCTGGCTGTAGCGGCCTGACCGACGTGGACATCCCCAACAGCGTCACAGACATTGGCAATGATGCTTTTAGGGGCACACCTTGGTATAATAATCAGCCTGACGGTTTAATCTATGCAGGTAGAGTGGCATATAAATATAAAGGAACCATGCCTGACAATACAAGCATCACCATTAAAGAGGGAACTATCTCCATTAGCCCTCATGCTTTCCAATACTGCAGCAGCCTGACCGCCGTGTCCATCCCCAGTAGTGTTACATCCATTGGCGAAAGGGCTTTCCAAAAATGCAGCGGCCTGACCGCTGTGTCCATCCCCAACGGTGTCACATCCATTGGCGATGTTGTTTTCTCTGATTGTAGCGGCCTGACTGCCGTAAGTATCCCCAACAGCGTCACATCCATTGGCAATTCTGCTTTCTCTGGCTGTAGCGGCTTGACCGCCGTGAACATCCCCAACAGCGTCACATCCCTTGGCAATGGTGCTTTTGCATTCTGTAGCGGTCTGACCGCCGTATCCATCCCTAACAGTGTCACGTCTATTGGCTCTGAGGCTTTCTGGGGCTGCAGCGGCCTAATCGCCGTGAGCATCCCCAACAGCGTCACATCCATTGACTGGTTAGCTTTCAGAGAATGTAGCGGTTTGATGGATGTGTACTGTTATGCCAAAGAAATTCCAAATACGGATTCGGATGCATTCAATCAATCCAACATAGGGAATGCTACACTTCATGTGCCAGCGGTGTCTATTGACAGTTATAAAGCAACTTCCCCTTGGAATGGATTTGGTAAGATTGTGCCATTAGAAAGATGTGCCACACCCACCATTTCGTTTGCCAATGGGAAGGTGAAGGTGACATGCGCGACGAAGGGCGCTAAGTGTGTGACAAGTATCGTGACAGAGGAACAGGCAAGTGAAGATGCGGAAATTGACCTTTCAACGGAGTTTACTGTCCGCACCTACGCAACAGCAGAAGGGTATGAAGACTCGGAAGTGGTGACAGCTACATTCAACCGTTCTCAAACTACAGGCGATTTGGACGGCGACGGCTATGTGAACATCAGCGACGTAACCACACTCGTCAACATCATCTTGGGCAAATAAAAGAACTAAAAAGTGTATGCAGAGTAACATTATCTTACTCAACTTTCGGGAGTTTATACGCCTTCGGCGGACGAAGAAAAAACAGGTAAAAACAGAAAAAAACAGGTAAAAATAAAAATGGCTAAAATAAGTACGACATGCGCTTTTTAACGAACACGAATCTAACGGATAACACGAATACGAGTCGTACACGGCTCTTGCCATGCAGTTTGCAAGGTGGTAACCTCGTCGCTTGCGACGAATTCGTGTTATTCGTTAGATTCGTGTTCGTAAATTTAGCAAGAAAGACTTATTTTTATTTATTTTTTCTTGTTTTTACCTGTTTTTCTTTCGTCACGCGAAGCGTAAAAGCAACAGCCGAAACTTAAATTATATTATATACAACCGACAGCGGGAGCATAAGCGTACAGGTGCAGTACGAAGATGGTACGTTCTGGCTGACGCAGAAACGAATGGCAGATCTGTTCGGAGTGGAAGTGCCAACAATAAACTACCACTTGAAAGAAGTATTCAAGACAGGAGAACTTAATGAAGATTCAGTTATTAGAAAAATTCGAATAACTGCCGACGACGGAAAGAATTATCTTACAAATTCTACCACGCCTAATTGTATCGCTCGAACTCCGTCACCAAGTTACCGTTCATCAGCACGAGGCTGTCGGTGGTAAGCTGCATAATCTCGAAGGTATCGACAATGGCGGGACTTTCGTCGCCCAGTTTCTTGGGCGAGTGGAGCAGGAGCAGACCATCACGCACTTGCCACGAATCATAGTCGATGGCCATGTCGTAGGTGGAGGCACGACCGCCCGAATTAAGTTCCAGACTTTGTTCCTTTCCGTCCTCTCCACGCTGCATCCACAAGTGCTGCAAAGCTGTGAGGTTCACCGCCACTGAAGCCACGTTCTCTTCCTTCGTTATATTGTAAATCATTTCCACTTCGTCGCCCACGCGTATGCCGCCCATCACAGCTTGGCCGTTTATATTTATATATAATGTGTCGTCATCGTCGTTGATAAACTCCAACACATTCATGCTCGTACCATCGCCGATGGTGCCGTGAGCCTCGAAGATTCCTGGAATCGAGTCTAATGGCAAAATCTTCACGGGAGCCTCCTTTTTCTCCTGCTTCTTCTTTTCTTCGCAGGACATCAGGAAGACCACCAACAATGCCATTAGGACAATACTTGCTTTTCTCATGGTTTCATTTCTTTTCTTAATTTGCCACAAAGATAGTACATCTTTTTCATTCTCAAACCATTTTTGGCGAAATGTTTACCCAAGTGGCGGTAGATTTGGCCTTTTCGAGGCGTGTTTGCCTCTTAGAGGCACACAGAAGCAACAAAAAAGCCCACGCTGTGTGTCTATGCAGCGTAGGCTTTCTTACTCACTCTCATCCGAAAGGAATGAGGGTAGATGGTGAAGTTTTACACGAGGTGGCGGATAAGGTCTTCCTTGTCGCCACAAAGCATGTCGATGACTGGAATCTCAATCATGGTGTAGGCACCGGGCTGTTGCTTGAGCGAGGCACGAGCCACGTTGACCAGCACCTGAGCGGTGAGGGCTGGATTGTTAATCTTCATGTCGAACTCGAAGAGCTGGTTGTGGGTCTTGCCCGAAACACCCTTGCGAACGAGATTGACACCGTGACCCACATCGTTGAGGGCATCAACACTTGGAACCTGCTGCACGTGGGTCTCGTCGTTGACAAAGTAGGGGTCGGCCTTGATGGCTGCCTCAACGGTCTTGAAATCGGCACCTTCTTCCAACTCCACGTAAACCATGCGACGATGGATGCCTGTGCCGACAGGAATGGTCATGGAGAGTGCGTCCTTTACGCCTTCGATGGCACGGACAGCCACAGAGTGACCCATGGAACGGCCAGGGCCGAAATTGGTATAGCTGACACCCTTGGGGGCAAGGCTCTCCATGAGGGAGCGCACGATGGAGTCGGAACCTGGATCCCATCCGGCGGAGATGACTGAAACAGCATTGTTAGCCTTAGCCACAGCATCGAGCGAGCGGCGAAGGTCAACTATCTGGGTATGGATGTCGAAGGAATCGACGGTATTGATGCCGAGGGCGAGACACTGCTTGGCATACTCTTCCACCTTGCGGGTGGGGGTGGCGAGGATGGCTACCTGCACGTCCTTCAACTCTGTAATGTTCTTTACTACGGGATAATTGGCAAGTTCTGCTGGTTTGTTGGCATCGCCATTGCGACGAACCACACCTACACACTCCATGTCCTCAGAAGCCTCGATAGCTTCGAGTGCGTACTTGCCGATGTTGCCATAACCGACGATGGCTACTTTTGTCTTTGTCATTAGTTTTGTGTTGGTTTTTGAGGGTGATAGAACTATAGGGACTATAGAGGCTATAGGAGCTATAGAAACTATAGGGGCTATAGGAATACTATAAAGAAAGAGGGCAGCAACCATGCGTGTTGCTGCCCTCTGTTTGTTTTATTTTGTTGGAGCTGGCTCTTCGTCGGCCTCCTTAATGCGAGCACCCATGACGAGGTAAGCAGTAGGAGCAGCAATGAAGAGGGACGAGCTGGTACCGATGATGACACCGAGCATCATGGCGAAGGCGAAGGCACGGATGCTGTCGCCACCGAGCACGAAGATAACCAACAGCACGATGAACGTAGATACGGAGGTGTTGATGGTACGTGCGAGAGTGCTATTCAAGGCATCGTTGAAGACACGCTGACGGTCACGCTTCGGGAAGTTCCTGAAGACTTCACGGATACGGTCGAAGATGACCACCTTGTCGTTGATGGAGTAACCAATCACGGTCAAGATAGCACCGATGAAGGTTTGATCAACTTCGAGCGAGAAGCCTATCCATCCGTAGCAGAGCGAGAACATACCGATTACCAAAAGGGTATCGAGTGTCAGCGCCACGATGGAACCTACTGAGTATGCCACGTTGCGGAAACGAACGAGGATGTACACGAATATCACCACAATAGCGAAGAGTACCGAAAGGATGGCACCACGCAGGATGTCGGATGCAATGGCAGGACCCACTTTCTGAGAAGAAACGATGGAACCACCTGCACGGTTGTCGCGGTCGAGGAATGCCTCTTCGCTCACCGAAGCGTCCACCATACCTCCATCGACAAATGCCTGATAGAGCAGTGACTCAATCTGAGCATCGGCCTCAGAACTGTTGTCGTCGATATTGAAGTTGGTCGATACACGAATGTTGTTGCCGTCAGTACCAAGAGCGATAACGGTCACGTTGATGGCCTCTTCGTTCTTGTTGTTAGCCTCAAACTGCTTCACGATAGAAGCCTTGACAGCCTCTGGCTCCACTTGCTTCACGAACTCCACCTTGTAGTTGCGACCGCCCGTAAAGTCGATGGACTGGCTCAAACCACGAATGGCGAAACTGATGAGCACGACAACGAGGGCAGCACCGAAACCAATGAACGACTTCTTGTAGTTACCCATGAAGTTGTATGCAGTGTCCTTCATCATGTTCTGAGAGAACTTAGTGGTGAACTTGATGTCCTGCCACTTACCACGATTGAGGAAGTGCTCGTAAGCAATGCGGGTCAACCAAACAGCGGTGAAGAACGAACAAACGATACCAATCATCAGTGTGGTAGCGAAACCCTTGATGGGGCCTGTACCGAAGTTGTAAAGGATGATACCCGTGAGGATAGTCGTCACGTTTGAGTCGAAGATAGCCGAGAAGGCGTTGCTGTAACCAGCTGCCACGGCGGCACTGATGTTCTTGCCCGACCGTCTCTCTTCCTTCGTGCGCTCGTAGATGAGCACGTTGGCATCGACCGCCATACCGAGGGTGAGCACCATACCGGCAATACCCGACATGGTCAACGCCGCACCGAGTGAAGTGAGGATTCCGAACGAGAAGAAGAAGTTCAGCATCAGAGCGCAGTTGGCCACCATACCTTCACGCACACCGTACATGAGCACCATGTAGAACATCAGCACGATGAAAGCGACGATACAAGAGATGAAGCCAGCCTTGATGGACTGAGCACCGAGAGTTGGACCCACGATGTCCTCCTGGATGATGCTGGCAGGAGCAGGCATCTTACCTGACTGAAGCACATTGGCCAAGTCCTTGGTCTCCGTCGTGGTGAAGCTACCAGAAATCTGAGTGTTGCCACCGTCAATCTTGTTCATCACGTTAGGAGCACTATACACGAGGTTGTCGAGCACGACTGCCACACAGTGGTTGACGTTGGCCTCGGTGAGGGCAGCCCACTTGCGGGCACCTTCGGTGTTCATCTTCATGGTCACGACAGGATTGCCGTACTGGTCGAACTCGTCCTTTGCCTCGGTCACCACTTCACCCTCCAATGGAGCGCGGCCATTCTGGCCTGTGGTGCGGATAGCATAAAGCTCGAAAATCTTACCGGCCTTATCCATTGACTTCACGCCCCACTTGAGCGAGAGGTCTGCAGGGAAAATCTGCTTAGCCACCTCAGAATTGAGGAGCTTGTTAATCTCTGCTGTGTCGAGAGCCTGGGCAAGACCGACCATACAACCGCGCTGAGCACCTGTTGGCTGCAACATGGCGAAGAGAGGATTATCCTTCTTGGCCTCTTCTGTAGCTTTAGAGGCCTTAGCAGCGGCAGCATTGTCCTCCACATTCTTCGCTTTGGCAAGAACGCTGGCAGCATCACTCTTGGCAGAATCTACAGCTTCAGCCACCTGCTCTGTAGCAACAGTGTCAGCGGCTACAGAGTCAGCCGTTTCAGCCACGCCACCATTACGGAGAGCTGCATTGAGCTGTGAGAGATACGGAGCCACCTGTGGGGCATCGTAGGTCTCCCAGAACTCGAGGTTGGCACTACCCTGGAGGAGCTTACGTACACGCTCTGGCTCCTTGATACCAGGAAGTTCCACCATGATGCGTCCGCTCTGGCCTTCAATCTTCTGGATGTTCGGCTGAACCACACCAAAGCGGTCGATACGGGTACGAAGCACGTTGAACGAGTTGTCCACAGCCTCTTCCACGCTCTGACGGAGTACTTTCTCCACATCGGCATCGCTGCTGTTCGTGTTCACCTTGCCTTTGAGCTGCTGGGTGGCGAAGATAGTCGCAAGCGGCTTACCCGGAGCATTCTTCTTAAAAGCCTTGACAAAAAGTGTGATGAAATCGCTCTGACTTTCTTGTGCTTCCTTAGCTGCTTCGTCCACAGACTTGAGGAAGGCTTCGTCAGTCTTGTGGTCTGCCAATGTCTTTACCACTTCGGGCACGCTCACCTCGAGGATGACGTTCATACCGCCCTTCAAGTCAAGACCAAGACCGATAGCGGTCTCGCGACAGTCCTTCAGTGTGTAGTTGCCCAAGTAGAAAGGAGTCGTGTTCAACGAGTCCAGATACAGCTCAGCCTGCTGCTCGTCCATCTTTGCAGCTTTGTCCTCTACATACTTTGTAGCGACAGAGAAGGAAAGGTAGAAGAGGCAGATGAGGGTCAACGCCACAGCTAAAAACTTTACAAATCCTTTGTTTTGCATTTTGTTGAAATTATTAATTGATTGATTGTTATTATTTTCTTATTCATCAAGCTTTCTGTACATAATGGACACTCTCCAACACATATTTATATATATAAGGAGACCGTGCCAAGCCATTGAGCCGTGCTTTTTCACCCCCACTTGGGAGTGTACACGACAATTCAAGATGCAAAGTTATACATTTTTTTGCAAAACGGAATAAAAAGAACACAAAAATATTCGTTTAGACGCCTCTGTTGGTCAGTTTTTACTCCAATTTGACAAAACAATAGATAGGATAGTGGTCACTTGTCTTAATCGACCTATCCACCTTTGCACCGTATGCCGTGATGTTCGGACTCACCAAAATGTTGTCCAAACGGAAGTACATGCCACTTCGGTTGTAGCTCAATCCTGGCCCATTGCCTGTCCGCGTATAGGCATCGTTCAATTCTTCCGTCATGCGTCGATGCGTGTAAGAGATGGGCGACGAATTGAAATCGCCACAGGCAATGATGTAACGTCCTCGGTTCCTCTCCACAAATGCAGCCACCGAATCAGTCTGAATTCCTCGGAGGGAGTCGCAATGAGCCAGTTTATCCGTCAACGTCAAGTATTTCAAGTCCGAGTCATTCTGGTCGGGGTGTTTATAATTTTCAAAGATAGACTTGTAGTCAGCCTTGTCCTCCTTACTCAAGCGATAGGACTCGAAATGGTTGTTAATGACCAACACCGTGTCTTCGTCCACCAGCATTTCATAAACGTATGATGCATTTGACTTTGATGGGTAGTCAAACTTCATCACCGAATCTATCGGAAACTTGGAAAAACAGGCGATATAGTTATTTGGAGTCAGTTCGAGCGAATAATAAGGATAAATCCGGGCAATCGTGTCAAGTGCCTTGTCGATGAAATCCTTTCTTCCTTCCTGCATACAGATGATGTCCGCCCCACTCTCCAGCATATAATGAAGAATCGGGTTCTCCTCCCACGGCGACTTTCTGTCATCTCCAAAGCTCATCACATTGTAAGACAAAAACTTCAAACAACCTTCAGGAGGGGTGACGGGGATGTTCACTGGCACGTATGTTCGTACACTCCCAGCACACAGCAACATACCCACTAATGGCAGTGCCGTCAGTTTCCACTTAAAGATAAGCCAAAAAGGTACAAAGCAAGCTGTCGCTACCAGAAAGACGGGGAACATCAACCCGAAGTAGGCCAAATGGGGGTGCGACTGAGGATGCAGATAGGATGTATAGGCACAAAAATTCATTGCCACAATCATCAACAGATTGATGGCAATGAAGATATACATCGGTATCTTTTTCAACAGTTTCATTCTTCTCCCTTCATTCGCTTGCTGGCATTGAACAACGTGGCTTTCTCCGCATCCGTCAGATTCTGATAGCCATTCTTGCGAATCTTATCCAAAATGCGGTCAATCTCCTCACTCTCCCTACGCTTCCTTTCATTGTAGGCATGGTCTTCGTATCCCGACTCCCTCACGTTCGTCACACGCATCTTGGGCTGACGCTTTCCCACGAAGAACTTTTTCAGCTTCTCCCACAAACTCTCGTCCTTGTCATAGTGGGACGTAGAGGACTTGTAGCTCGCGGAAGTTGTCCAATAATCATCCATACTTTTGGTAGAACGATTCCTTTCTTGCATCTTCCACCAAAGCAGAACAATCACACCCACCAGAATGCCGCCCAAGTGTGCGAAATGAGCCACACCGTCAATCGACGTGATACCCATATACATTTCCACCAGCGTATAGAAGCCTACCAAATATTTCAGTTTAATAGGGAACGGTATCGGGATAATGAACAATTTGGCATTCGGGAAATAATATGCCGCAGCAGCCATCACACCATAGATAGCACCCGACGCACCCACCAACTGGGATGGCACAATGAGTCCCATCACCGTGCAGAGCTGGTTGACAAGCGCTGCTCCCACACCACAAAGCAAGTAATACCACACGAAACGCTTCGTGCCCACTTGCTGTTCCACTGCATTACCGAAAATCATCAAAGACCACATGTTGAAGAACAAGTGCCACCACCCACCATGCATGAACATATAAGTGATGTACTGGTAGATGGCAAAACCGCTATAACCTACAGGATGCAGTGCATTAAAATTCAGAAACCAATCTGTATGCCCCCCCAACGAAACCATGGGCGTAATCCAGTAGGTCAACGCATAGAACACAACATTTATAATCAGTATTACCTTTACGGCAGGAGTCATTCTCATACTATCTCAGTCTTTATTCTTAAAATCGGCTGCAAAAATACGCTTTTTCTTCCTATTAAAAGGCAAAAACGAGGGAAAAGCGACTTTTTTTGACGTTTTTCAACTATTTTTTGCAAAAATTGTTTGTTTGAGAAAATTTATCTCATATCTTTGCAACCAATAACGTGAACTAACACACTAAAACCTAATCAACTAATAAACAAAACAATTATGAACAAGACAGAACTCGTTAGCTCTATCGCTGAAAAGTCAGGTTTGAGCAAGGCCGATGCCAAGAAGGCACTCGACGCTACAGTAGAAGCAATTGCTGGTGCCCTCAAAGCAGGTGACAAAGTAGCCCTCGTTGGCTTCGGCACATTCTCCGTCAGCGAGCGTCCAGAACGTCAAGGCATCAACCCTGCCACCAAGGAGACCATCACCATCGCTGCCAAGAAGATTGCTAAGTTCAAGGCTGGTGCTGACCTCGACAACGCCATCAACTAAGACGTTAGCCTAATCAGACAAAACGACAAGAGTGTACACTCACAGTGTGAGGAGTACACTCTTTTAGAAAAAACAAGAAGTCAAACCCGTTAAAAAAGAAAGGAGCACAGAAAAAGATTTTCCTTGTTAGAATGTTGGCCAATGGCCAGCCTTGCGGGACGAATCAGAAAATAAAAGAAGACATAAACAGAAGAACGGAACGCCATGTGCGTTGCCACTTCCAGCAGTGAGATTTTCAACTAAAATTAATTAACACTGAAGGAAAGCGGTCCCGTTCGACACACATACTATAAATAAGAGCATTCGCTCTTGTTCTCTTATCGCTAAACCGCCAACAAAGATAGGTGAGAACAAGTCTGTGAATGGCTCACGCCCCTGTACAGGAGCGTGACCATCATATCCACACTTGTTTACCTATAGGGCGCTTGGCGGTGCCTGCGATAAGAATAAGCGTCGGACAAGGCCACGCCCCTTCTCTTATTCTTATCAAAAAGAATGAAAAAAATATTATCTATTTATCTTGCAGTCATTTTCAGTATGGCGTGCAATATTGCAAAAGCGGAATATTCAGGAACTTCACACAGCGTGATTCCAGGTGATTTTACAGCGAATGGCAAACCTCTAATTACTTCCTATGAAACAGATAACGGCATCACATTGGTTAAATTCTACGATTCCAATCTCAATGTATCCAAAACATTGAGCATTAATCTTCCCTCTTACCTTTATAACTATGATACGGAATACGCAACCGTTGTCCCTATTGGAGCAATTGCTGGCAGCAAGAAGTTGCGTGATTATAGCAACACCTACGGTTGGCCTGATCCAGAATGGTTAAATAACAAGATAGATGTTTCTTCTATCACCACCTCTGATGAGTTTGTGACTGCGATTACGAATGCATGTGAAGAAAACGAATATTTCAATGAAGGTGGTTGGATTGGCTTTATAGACGAAGAGGGACGTATTAGTGCGAAGAAAGCTAGTAATTATTATGCCTATTTCGAATTTAGCCATTTTGGAACTACATATCTTAAAAGATATTACACTATTAGCGATGGAGCCATTTGGCTGTGTGAAATCGATTATGACTATGACTACCCCTCTGATAATTTGACATGGGGAAAGAGAGCCGATAACAGTTCTATACGCCATGAAAGTTTAGGGTCCTTCATGTATATCAATTATGATGAATCTGGACGAACGTATGGAGAAGATTTAAGGTATGGTATTCATCTCAGCCAAACATTGTTTAATGATGACAATAAATGGGAATACCTCATGCCTGTATTGGAAGAATATGAAGTATACAGCAAACCTTCTTATTCCTGGAAAGAAGACTGTCTGGAATTGGAAAGGAATTACACCCATACTGCGAGAATCATTTGTTACAACGTTGTATCAGAAGACGGCACCGTAGTCACAAGCATTAAACCCGTCCATTCGGATGCTACGAAATTTGAAATCTATCAAATGTGGAAATTAGACGGTCATCTCTATTTGAACACGGTTGAATGGGGACAAGACAGCAATGGTGAATCTTGGACATACGACACCCTATATATCTTCGATAACGCCACCTCCTCTGTAAAGGAAGTCAGCACGGTGAAAGCTCGCCCACAGATGGCAAGGGTGCAAGGCAACGCTATCTGCGTGAACCTTGATGAGGCCGACACCGATAGCGACCTCATGCTGAGCAACATGTCGGGGCAAGTGCTCGGACAGCTGCACGTGGCCGCAGGACAGACACGGACACAGATGAATGCGGCACAACTACCTAAAGGTGTGTACAATCTGACGCTCCGTCGCCACGGACAAGTGCTCAACAATCAGAAACTAATGGTGAAATGACGTGACGGATTTTCTGTGTACCCAATAACAGGGTGGAGATAGGGGCTTTTTCCACGTCCCCACTCTGTTATTATTTTTCCATTTCTTTTTCTTCACAATCACCCTCTTATTACAACAATGAACTATACCCAATCATCATATAATTATTTAGCATTATTATATGATTCAATTTAGCTTTGTTACACAAATCAATTTAGCATTATTATATGATTCAATTTAGCATTATTATATGATTCAATTTAGCTTTGTTACACAAATCAATTTAGCATTGTTATAATCATGTATAACCAAGCTAATTGAAAATAGATTAAAAGCTAATTGATTTTTTGTAAACAAGACAAATTATAAGTAGATGAAAGGTTCTGCTTTAAATAGGTAAAGGGGTAGATAAACTCTGCTGTTCAGTGGAAACTCGTCCCTAAAGTCATAAAGAATGAAGAAACGGTAAAAAAATAAGGGTTTTATGTAAAAAAGTCGGTGAAAAATGGTGAAAAGAATGAAAAAAGACTAAATTTGCAAGAAAATACTTAATCAATTAACCAACATGAAAATCAAACATTACTTGCTGACGGGGGTGTCAGCCCTATCTATCGCAGCGTTGTCGTCTTGTGTTGATGGCGACTATGACTTAAGTGACATTGACACCACAGCAAAATTCCAGACCAAAAATCTGGTGGTGCCGATCAATCTCGACACTATTACACTTGACCAAGTACTTGACCTCGACGATGACGATAGTACCATCGTAAAAACCACCGATGCTGAAGGCAAGACCATCTATGCCATCGAGAAGACAGGTACGTTCACATCGGAAGACGTGGAAGTGAAGGATTTTTCCATTACGATTCCGGCTATGAACCCCACCAAGACCACCCTTGACCTGGAGGATTTGCGCAAGGTGCTGGGATTCGTGAAAGTGGAGGGTGCCTTGATAGCTCACTACGACATCAAGGAAGACAGCAACCCAGAAGTGCCTTTCGAGTCGCCAGGTACCAGTATTGACGAATCTATTAAGAAAATTGATTCACTGGGTGTGACAACCCAATACATCAACAAAATCAAGGTGGAAGGTCTGAGTCAGGCGGCATTGCAGAACACCAAACTGACGGGATTGAAAATCCAATATCCCAAAAGGATGGCTATCACGCCAGGTTTGGGAACCTACAATCCCAAGACTGGCATTCTCGACCTTTCGGAAGAAACGCTGCAACTCGACAGCAAAGGCGAGCTGACCGTAACCATGAATGTGGAAGGAATCGCTTACGACGAAGAGAACATCTCTGCCGATTATGACAACCATATCATCAGCTATTCTGGTAGCATCAAAATCAAGGAAGGACAGGTGAGCGTCTATATAGATACGGACTTGGAGAACACCATCAAGTTGACTTCCGAATATTATCTTGAAACGATTCAGGTACACACTTTTACGGGCGAGTTAGAGTATAAGATTGAAGACTTCCAAATCGACCCTATCCACATTGACGATTTGCCCGACATCCTCAGCCAATCGGGTACCGAGATTAATTTGGAGAATCCGCAGATATATCTCTCGCTCAACAACCCGTTCTACGAATACGACATTCTGTTCCAGACAGACCTGGAACTGACCGCCATGCGCAACGGCCAGAACAAGAGCTATCGGCCAGACAATGGCACTTTTAAGACCCAAAGTGCCAAAGAAACGGATAACGAGTTTGTGTTGTCTCCCGAAAAGCCTGATTTCTACCACGAAGGCTACGCAGACCCGCAGCACGTGCCTTTCAGCGGTTTGCGGGGAATATTGTCCGATTTAGACGGTATTCCCAATCTCATCGAGGTGGATGCCATCGACCCCATGATGCCTAAACAGCGTGTAGCGAATTTCATACTGGGTAAAGACTATGGCACTGTTATAGGTGACTACACATTCTTCTCACCACTCCAGTTATCCGAAAGTTCACGAATCATGTACACAGACACCATCGACGGATGGAACGACGAGGATGTTGATGCTATCACTATTGAGGAATTAGTGCTCAACTTCGATGTTTGGACGGAAGTACCCTTCGATATGGAACTGACGGTTCGCCCCATCGACACCACGGGCAAGCCCATCAATGGTGTGGAATGCACGACAGCCACCATCCCAGCCAAAGCGGATAATCATCATGTCGAAGTGTCTGTAAAAGGAACTATCAATCATTTGGATGGTATCCTTTTGGAAGTTCGCCTTGTCAATCGAGGCAGCAACACCACACTCGCACCCGACATGAAGCTGCACATCAAGAACAGTAAAGCGACCGTGACGGGTTCGTATGAAAAAGAATTGTAATCCACCCTAAAAAAGACAGGAAAATGAAACAGATAAAAATTCTCATGGCGGTTGCAGTTCTTAGTCTGGCAACAACTATCGCCAACGCTCAAAACCTCAATTCGGGTTATTTCGCCGACGGTTATCTTTACCGTCACGACCTCAATCCTGCTTTTGCCAACAAACAGGGATACGTAGCCATGCCTGGTATCGGAAACCTCAACGTCGGTATGAACAGTAATCTTCGCATGGACAAAATCTTCTACAATGTTGACGGAAAGACCGCCCTATTCATCCACCCGAAAGTGGATGCGGGCAGTTTCCTCTCGGCTGTAAAGGACAAGAACAAGATTGCGGTTGATCTGCACGAACAAATATTAGGTTTCGGATTCAAAGGTATGGGTGGCTATAACACTTTCGAAATCAATGCTCGGGCGAATGTTGGTGTCAACATTCCAGGCTCTCTCTTTCGATTAGCCAAGCAAGGCATTGAAAACAAGACCTACGACATCAGCGACTTTGCGGCTCATGCTGATGCTTACGGCGAAATCGCTTTGGGACACAGCCACCAAATTAACGAGAAGTTGCGCATTGGTGCCAAAATGAAGTTCCTGCTTGGCGTGGCCAATATAGATGCAGATTTCAAGAAGGCGCAACTCACATTGGGCGAGGACGAATGGGTAGGTGTGACGAACGCCGAAATCCAGACGAGCCTAAAAAAGATGGCGTATAAGATAGAAGAAACGGAACGTGGCCCGGAGGGAGAAGAAAATGTCCATCGCTACGTAAGTGGCGTGGACAACTCCAAATGGGGTATCAATGGCTTCGGTTTGGCGTTTGACCTCGGTGCAGAGTATAAGTGGGATGAGAACTGGTCGTTTTCTGCCGCTTTGCTTGACCTTGGCTACATTGGTTGGAAGACCAACTATGTGGCCTCGACCGACGGTGATAGGGAAATTCACACCAGTAAGTATATCTTCAATGTGGATGATGATGCCAGCAATTCTTTTGAGAATGAAAGCGACCGTTTCGTAGAAGGTCTCTCAGAACTTTACGAGTTGCAAGACAAAGGCAACAAGGGCAGCCGTTCTCGTGGACTGGCCGCCACGATGAATCTTGGCGTGGAATACACCCCCGATTTCTATAGAAAGATGTCGTTCGGACTGACCAACAGCACTCGCATGGGGAAGTATGGCTGGACGGAATTCCGTCTATCGACCAACGTCGCACCGACTAACATTTTCTCGGCCTCGGCCAATGTGGCTCTCGGTACATACGGTTTTAGCTTTGGTTGGCTTCTTAACTTCCATCCTACCGGTTTCAATATGTACTTAGGAATGGATCATACCCTTAGTAAATTAGCAAAGCAAGGATTACCACTTTCGGGTAGAGGAAATGTAAATATTGGTATCAATATCCCATTCGGAAACAATAAAACTAAAAAGACGATTCAGGCAAACTAAGGGAATTAAAGAACTAAAAGGGTTGCTTCCATACCATGGTAAGCAGCCCTTTCTGTTCATTTCAGAGCTATGGCAGAATATGCCACAATAATGTAACGGAGAAACTTTCCGACAAACGACCAGAAGATGACACCCCACACGTTGGCTCGAAGGATGCCAAGAGAGATGGAGATGGCGGTACCGAAGATGGGGAGGAAGGAGAAAGCTGCAATCCATGAACCTTTCTTCTCCACATAATCACGTGTCTTTCGGAGCCGTCGTTCCTTGATGCGCATCCACTTGGAAATCTGTTCAATGCTGCCGATGCGGCCAATGTAGTAATTGAACATCGAACCAAGCACATTACCAATGGTGCCACTGATAATGGTAAGAAAAGGATCCATGCCTGTGGTGACAAGCAAAGCCCCCATCACAGCTTCGGAGCTGAAGGGGACGAAAGTGCCAGCAAGGAACGAGGCAAGTGCCATGCCAAAATAGCCGTATTCTATGAAAAACTGATTGAGTGAATCCATGAGGAAGGCATGAAGGATAGAGCCATTATTGCTAATGCGAGGATGAGTAATATAAGATTGTAGATGTGGGAGAATCGGGTATGGGTCAATGTAAAGAAGTGTCCAAAGGTAATAGCCGTATCAATGAGCAGAAGCGGCAAGAGAGTGACAAAGTATTGGGGTTGAAGGGAGATGAAGAGAATGACATAGACACCATGCATGATAACGACGTTATAAAGAATACGGGTGCGTGTCTTGTCAAGAAATCGGTTAAGGTAGAAATCAATAGAACCTGACAAGAAGAGCAACACTGTGAAGCTAAAGGTAAGCAGGTCTTTCATCGGTAGTTGGGTGTAGTCACCCCATTCGTAGTGCGTCAAGGCTTCAATATGAGCTAAGAAATCGGGCAAAGTCCCTGTCAGAAGGGCCACTCCGCCATAGAACCAATAAGGCAAAACAACAGCCAACAACGATGCCACAAAACACCGAAACGATAAAGCCCTAAGATAGCCCTGTATAAACCAATATACAGGAACCACGCACAACATCTTGGGAAACAGCAGCGACGCGACCGAAATGAACAGGTAGGAAATAAAAGTAAAGCCAGGATGTGGAAGTTGGTAAATGGCGAACAGCGGGAAAAACGACAACAACGACAACAACATCACCACGCTGCCAGGCTGAAGGCTATGACACACAAGGGCAAAGGCCAGCAGAAAGGCGAGCATACTGCCCAACATTCGAGAACTGACACGCAAAAGGACATTGGAGTTGTTTAACTCTGCCATCAAGTAAACTGCCAAAGCCGCGAAAAAGGCACTAAGTCCTACGCTCCAGTAACCCTTAAACAAAAAAGAAGGAATATACCTCCACAATCCATAATCGGCTTCAAGGAAAGAGAGAGCTGACTGCCTGTTGGGTATCAACACCCACAGAAGGAGGGCTATTGATCCAACGACGGGGAGTGTCGCCTGGCTGCTGGCAATCGTTTTCTGGAAATCGAGTCGCACGTTTTTATCAATGAAGTGTTTCTAAATCGACTGCAAAGATACAAAGTTTAATTCATAATTCATCATTCACCCTTCATAATTGCCATTCGGGGGTTGTTTTTTCGTCTCAAAACAAGCTGAATAGTAAATTCTGAATAATGAATGATGAATTATGAATTATATTTCGTACCTTTGCAGCGATTTTGTACAAAACTCTTCATGAAGAAACTTTTTATTGAGACTTACGGCTGCCAAATGAATGTGGCGGACAGTGAGGTCATTGCTTCTGTCATGAACATGGCGGGGTATGAAGTGTACGACACCCTTGAAGTTTCGGACGCTATCCTGCTCAATACTTGCTCTGTTCGTGAGAATGCCGAAAATAAGATATACAACCGTCTGGATGCTCTTCATGCCTTGCAAAAAAAGATGGAGCAAGGATTGGGAGGGATGCCCCCAAAAAGACTCATCATCGGAGTCGTGGGTTGCATGGCTGAACGTGTGAAAGAAGACCTCATTGACCATCATCACGTTGACCTTGTGGCTGGTCCTGACTCTTACCTCTCTCTGCCAGAGCTGTTTGCTGCTGCAGAGGTGGGCGAGAAAGCCATCAATATTGAGCTTAGCACGACCGAAACTTATCGCGACATCATCCCTGAGCGTGTCTGTGGTGGACGCATCAGCGGATTTGTCAGCATCATGCGAGGTTGTAACAATTTCTGCCACTACTGTATTGTGCCTTATACCCGTGGACGGGAACGAAGCCGTGAGGTGGACAGCATTCTCAACGAAGTGCGTGACTTACAAGAGAGAGGCTTCAAGGAAGTGACGTTGTTGGGACAAAATGTGAACAGTTACCAACGTGGAAACGTTGGCTTTCCTCAGTTGTTGGCAACGGTGGCCACAACTGTGCCAGACACGCGTATCCGTTTCACCACTTCCCATCCCAAAGACATGAGTGACGAGACATTGGAGGTCATTGCCAACCACAAGAACATTTGTCGCCACATTCATCTGCCTGTACAAAGTGGCTCCAATCGCATATTAAAATTGATGAACCGGAAATATACTCGCGAATGGTATCTTGACCGTGTGGCAGCCATTCGTCGTATCATTCCCGACTGTGGACTCACTACCGACATCTTTGTCGGCTACCATTCGGAAACGGAGGAAGATCACCAACTGTCGCTCTCTCTGATGCGAGAGTGCGGTTACGACTCAGCTTTCATGTTCAAATATTCAGAACGCCCAGGCACATACGCCTCAAAGCATCTGCCTGACGATGTGCCTGAAGAAACGAAGCTACGCCGCCTCAACGAGATGATTACCTTGCAGAACCTGCTGTCAGCCGAAAGCTATAGGAAAGACATCGGCAAGACCTTCGAGATTTTGGTGGAAGGGGTGTCGAAACGTAGCAAAGAACAACTGTTTGGACGCACAGAACAGAACAAGGTCGTTGTTTTCGACCGTGGCAACCATCACATTGGCGATTTTGTGCGTGTAAAGATTCTCGATTCCAGTTCAGCAACCCTTAAAGGCATCGAAGTAAATGAGTAAGACAAGAACTTCATTCCTCGGCACCCAATTCATTACTGCCACCATCAGTACGACGCTGGTGTTGGTATTGCTGGGTACGATTGTACTGTTTGTGCTTACAGCACGCAACCTTTCCAACTATGTGAAGGAGAACATCAACGTAAGTGTGCTTATCAGCGACGAACTCGACAACCTACAAATCAAGAAGTTGGAGAAAGCTCTCCAGCAAGCCCCATACGCTAAAAGTGTGGAGTACATTTCCAAAGAGCAAGCCTTAGAAGAGGAAACGAAAGCACAAGGCATCGACCCGACGGAATTTCTCGGAATGAACCCCTACACAGCTTCGTTTGAAATCAAAATCAATGCCGACTATGCCAATCCCGACAGCCTCGGTGTGGCCGTGAAACAGCTGAAAGGAAACACCGATATTGTCGATGTGGTATATTCGAAAGACTTAATTAAATCGGTAAACGACAACATTCGTAAGGTCAGCATCATCTTGCTCATCATCGCGGCTCTTTTCACCTACATTTCCTTCGCCCTCATCAACAACACCGTCCGACTCACCATTTTCTCAAAACGGTTTATCATCAACACGATGAAGTTGGTGGGAGCGAGCTGGAACTTCATCCGCAGACCATTCTTGACGCGCGGATTCATTTTAGGCATCGTCTCGGCTGCTATTGCCGATGCCCTTTTGATTGGAGGACTCTATTGGCTGCACACTTTTGAGCCACAAATTACAGCTGTGATAGACCTTAAAGTAATCTTGATTGTCTCAGCATCAGTCTTTCTTTTTGGCATTCTCATCACGTTCCTCTGTACATTCTTTTCGCTCAACAAGTACCTTCGAATGAGCAGCAATGACCTCTATTACATCTAAAACGCTACGCTAAATGATAATAATGGAATTTATGTGTGTTATATTTCACCTTAATCTGCAAAAAAGACAGGAAAGATGAAAAAGATTATATTTTTGTTTTTGATGGTTCTGTGTGCGATTGGAGCAACAGCACAGGAAGAGTACTACATCAAGAATTTCGGAAAAACTGACGACCTGAGGGTGCGCAGCAAGGCGTGTTTTGCCCAGGTGAATGGTTTCATGTGGATTGGTACATCGAACGGAGTGATTGTGTTCGATGGTTATCATGCTCACTTATATCCCATTTCAGACCCAGACGGGATGGGCGGCTACTTTTGTAGAGTGACGGACATTCAGGTGGCACCCGACAACTCCATTTGGGTGGGTACGAGGCGTGGCCTCTATCTTTATAATATCACTACGGAAAGTTTGGAATCGTTCCCTGTGGAAGGATTGCCGAAGAATCCAACCATTCAGCAAATTAGGATTGACTACAAGGGGCGGCTGTTCACGTTGGTGGACAACCGCGTGTATAGGGTGGATGTGGAGAAGAAGACAGCGAAGAGAGTGGGTGATGAGCGGATAATGCCATGTTGCCTGACGGTGGGGTATGACAACAAACTGTGGATGGGCGACAACCAAGGTATGCTTTACTGCTATGACCCACTGAAGAAAAGCATCCAAACCTATACGGGTGTACCAAAGGAGCAGGATAGGTCGGGCAGGATAGTGAGCATCACAGAGATGAGTGATGGGTCGCTGGCTCTGGTGACAGCCTTTGATGGTGTTTATTTGTTCAGTAAGGAGACACACACGTCTAAGTTGCTCTTATCGCAAGACGATGAAGGTGCCACCATCATGGCTCACACGTCTATCACCCCAGATGGGGAGGCTCTTTGGATTGGTACGGAGCGTGGCATTCTGATTTATCATACGAATGATGGGCGCATGACCAGCCTCAGGCAAACGTCTAAATCTGTCAACTCGCTGTCTGGCAATGCTGTTCACTCACTGTTTGTGGACGTGGAGCGTGGCGTATGGGCTGGCACTTTCTTTGGCGGAATCAACCGCATCAGCTTCTCACCGAGAAATTTCAGTACGTATATGCCCGAAAGCGAGGATGGGGATGTGGACGTGGTGCGCGAGATGTGTGAGGACTCGCAAGGTCATTTTTGGGTTGGTATCGAGGATGGTGGATTGTATGAACTGAACCACTTTGAGGGCAGATTGAAAGTAGCTGATGTGAACTGGAAGGGAGAACGTGCCCCCTTTAATGTGCAGAGTTTGATGATGGTGGGTGACGACTTGTGGGTGCTGACCATCAGCAACGGTATCTATGTGGTCGATACGAAGAACCGCCAGTTGAAGCGTCACTATACGAAGACAGACGAACAGGGAGCGGGCTTCACACTGGGCGGCATCACCATGTGTCAGCAGAACGGTACCATTTTTGTGGGTTCTACGCAAGGTGTGTTCATCTTTGACGAGCAGAAGGGTTTATTCAACTTGATTCCAGAACTGACTCATACGTATGCGCACCATCTGCATGCCGACCGCAATGGTGAGGTATGGGTGGCTACGTTCGACAGAGGTCTATGGCGCATCCATCAGAAGAAGGGACCGTGGAGCACTCAGCAACGACAGGGGGAGTGGAAGGCAGAACGAACGTCCTTCAGCTATCCATGCACGACTGTGGTGTATGAGGACTCAAGGGGCTCCTATTGGGTGGGTACAGACAATCGTGGTCTGATGGTTTACGACCCCCAAAGTGGGAAGACGAGACAGCTGAAGGTGTCGAAGCATTTGGTACATGAGTCTATCAACAACATCATTGAAGATGAAAACCACAATTTGTGGCTAAACACGTTCAACGGTCTCTACAGTTTCAACATCATTTTAGGAAAGTTGCGCCACTTCACTACCAGCAACGGTCTGCCATCGGACTACCTGAACTATTCCGCGGGATATCTCAGTAAGAATGGTCGGGTGTATGTGGGCACATATAAGGGTCTGGCAAGCTTCAATCCTAAGGCTTACGACATACCAGACACACGTCTGACTCCATACATTCTGAATCTCTATATGGATGGCAGGTTTGTCTTGCCTGGCGACAGCACCAATATTCTGAAACAGACGCTCTTTTTGACCAAGGAGTTGACCCTGAAGTTCCGCCAGAATACGTTCGCCATCAACTACGCCACACCTGTTTTTCAGCATGGAGTGAGCGTGTGGTACAGGTATCGCCTCAATCCGGATGAGCCTTGGACGGTTATTAACCGTGCAGAAATGCTACAACTGATTAACTTGGCTGTTGGCACTTACGACCTGGAGCTACAAGCCAGCTTCAATCCTGAGGTGTGGGATGGCGATGTGGCAAGATTGCGCATCACCATAGAGCCGCCGATATGGAGCAGCCCGTTTGCCATCTTCATTTATGTGTTGCTGCTTGCCCTGTTGGTGGTTGGTGTTATATGGTACATCAAGAGGACTATAGCTAAACATAGGTATAAAAAGCAAGAACAAGCGGAAACACAGGAACAGACGGATGAATGTGAGGAAGAGTCTGAAAGTGCGACGCTAAATGACTCAATGTTAAATGATAAAACTCAACCTTCGGAAGTAAGTACAACATTAAAAACAACATAGAAAATGAACAACTTTGCATTCACAAAGATGAACTACATCCTGCTCGTCGTGGGATTTCTCATCATTATCGCTGGATTCATGCTGATGTCTGGCGATGCTACCACCGAAGAAGCTTTCAACCCCGAAATCTTTAGTGACCGACGCATCAAGGTAGCCCCGATGGTGTGCCTCTTCGGTTTCCTCTTCGAGATTGTCGCTATCCTTTGGCCTTCCAAGAAGACCAACCCAAATGCTGAATAAATTGTAAATCGTCAAATTAAAAATTAAAAAATGGATTGGATTCAAACCGTCATCATCGCCATTGTCGAAGGACTCACGGAGTTTTTACCCGTTTCCTCCACTGGCCACATGATTATCGCACAGAATATGTTGGGAGTGGAGAGCACCGAATACGTGAAGGCTTTCACCTTCATTATCCAATTTGGTGCCATCCTTTCAGTCGTGTGCCTCTATTGGCGACGCTTCTTCCGACTCAACAACACGCCCCTGCCCGAAGGCACATCTGCCTTCAAGTCATTCATCCACAAGTTCGACTTCTACTGGAAACTGCTCATTGCCTTCATCCCTGCCGTTGTGCTGGGTCTTCTCTTCAGCGATGCCATCGATGCTATGCTGGAACGCGTCGAGGTCGTGGCCATCATGCTCGTCCTCGGTGGTATCTTCATGCTATTCTGCGATAAAATCTTCAACAAAGGCAGCGAAGACACCAAGCTGACCGAAAAACGAGCCTTCATGATTGGCCTCTTCCAGTGCATCTCCATGATACCAGGCGTATCACGTTCCATGGCCACCATCGTAGGAGGTATGGCACAGAAGCTGACCCGCAAGGACGCTGCCGAGTTTTCCTTCTTCTTAGCTGTGCCGACCATGTTTGGTGCTACGGTATATAAGATGTACAAGCTGTTCAAGGACGGAGGTTCAGAACTGATTCTCAACAATCTCGACACGCTCATCATCGGCAACGTGGTGGCATTCATCGTTGCCTTGCTGGCCATCAAGTTCTTTATCAGCTTCGTGCAGAAGTATGGCTTTCAGGCCTTCGGATGGTACCGAATCATCGTGGGAGGCCTCATTCTGGCCTTGCTCTTTACGGGTCACGAACTCACCATCTCCTAAACTATTCTCCGAGGCATGAACCCACAAGCTGGCGAAATACTCATCTTCAACAAACCCTACCGGTGGACATCATTCAATTTGGTGGCAAAAGTGCGAGGCGAACTCTCGCACTGGTTAGGTGTGAAAAAGCTGAAGGTGGGACACGCTGGCACCCTCGACCCACTTGCTACGGGCGTGCTTATCGTCTGTACAGGTAAATGCACGAAGCAGATTGACGAGCTTCAAGCCCACACGAAAGAATACGTGGCCACCATCAAGTTGGGAGCCACGACCCCTTCTTTCGACATGGAAACGGCAGAAGACGCCACTTACCCCACAGCGCACATAACCCGACCATTCGTGGAAGAGAAGCTCAAGGACTTCTTAGGACGCATCGAACAAATTCCCCCTACCTTTTCTGCTGTCAAGGTCGATGGTAAACGAGCCTTCAAGTATGCCAGACAAGGGGAAGAGGTGGAGTTAAAGCCCAAAGTGCTGGTCATCGATGAACTGGAAATCCTGCATTTTGGCGAGGTGGAGAACTATGCCGAGGAAATGAGCAGCGACCCGTATGAGCGCATTAAGTATCAGCATGGTAACCTACAAGGCAGACACCTCTCGCTGACCATCCGTGTGGTGTGCAGCAAAGGCACCTATATCCGTGCGTTGGCTCGCGACATCGGTCAAGCACTTGGCTCTGGAGGTTATTTGACCGACCTCGTCCGTACCCGTATTGGCCAATACACCCTCCGAGACTGTCTGGACATCGAGCAGTTCCCAGCATGGCTCGACACTCAAACTTTAGAGAAGGACGAAAATATAAATGGTAAAAGTGAATAATAAAATCGTATATATATGAAGCTTTCACAATTCAAATTCAAACTTCCCGACGAGAAGATAGCCCTCTATCCTCGCACCTACAACCCCCAAACCAAGTTCTATAACCGCGACGAAGCCAAACTCATGGTTGTCCACAAGAAAACGGGAGAAATAGAACATAAGATTTTCAGAGACATTGCTGACTATTTTGAAGAGGGTGATGCGTTTGTCTTCAACGACACAAAAGTGTTCCCTGCCCGCATCTACGGCAACAAAGAAAAGACAGGTGCCCGTATTGAAGTTTTCCTGCTGCGTGAACTCAACGAAAATTTGCGCCTTTGGGATGTGCTGGTTGACCCAGCGCGTAAAATCCGCATTGGCAACAAACTATATTTTGGCAACGACGAATCGCTTGTTGCGGAAGTCATCGACAACACGACCTCCCGTGGACGCACTCTCCGATTCCTCTACGACGGGCCACATGACGAGTTCAAGGAAATGCTTTATGCCCTTGGTGAGGCTCCCATCCCCGACGACATCCGTTCCCATCGGCCTGCAGAACCAGAAGACCACGAGCGTTTTCAGAACATCTTTGCTCGCAACGAAGGTGCTGTCACAGTACCAGTTACAGGCTTACACTTCTCGCGCGAACTGATGAAGCGCATGGAAATCAAAGGCATCGAACAAGCTTTCATTACCCTCCATGCAGGTTTGGGCAATTTCCGCAGCATCGATGTGGAAGACCTGACTAAGCACAAGACCGACTCCGAGCAGATGTTCGTCACCAAAGAGGCTTGCGACATCGTGAACAAGGCAAAGGAAGGTGGGCACAAGATTTGTGTTGTAGGCACCACCACACTCCGTGCCACCGAGACAGCCGCTGGTCCTGGAGGTATCATCAAGGAATTCGAGGGATGGACCAACAAGTTCATCTTCCCACCATACGACTTCACCGTAGCCGATGCCTTCGTTGTCAACTTCCAGCCACCCCTCTCCACCATGCTCATGCTCGTCACAGCCTTTGGTGGCTACGACCTCATCATGGAAGCCTACAAAGAAGCACTCAAAGGAGATTACATGTTCGGCACCTACGGCGATGCCATGCTGATTATTGACTGATGCACACCGTCTATCTCTCCCTCGGCACCAATCTTGGCGACAAGACACAAAACCTCGTGTCCGCCATCACAGAAATAGAAAGGCGGATTGGTCCCGTCAGGGCACAATCCGCCTTTCTTACCACTGAGCCGTGGGGATTCGAGAGCGAGAACACCTTCCTCAATGCCGCCGTGCGAGTCGAAACAGCGTTGTCCCCCTTCGACTTGCTAAATAAGACCCAACAGATAGAGCGTGACATGGGACGCACCCAAAAGTCAGTGGACGGCAAGTATCACGACCGCATCATCGACATCGACATCCTTCTTTACGACGACCTCCACATCAATACCCCAAAACTCACCATTCCCCATCCCCTCATGTACGAGCGCGACTTTGTGCTCATTCCACTCAAAGAAATCTTGCTCCAAAAAGAAACAATACAATGAAAACAGCAACACTCCTTACACTACTCACCCTCCTTCCCCTCCCACTTATGGCACAGAAAACACTCTTCAGCATCAATGACCTTATCCCTGGTGGCAGCACTTATTTTCGGTCTTCTGTTCCAGACAACAAATACCTTACGTGGTGGGGCGACGAATGTATAGAACAGGACATCCACGAGTGCCGCATCATCAGCAAGAAAGACGGAACCGCCCAAACACTTGTCACGACGGAACAACTGAACGACATCCTTTTGGCAGCCGACCAGAAGCCCATCCACCACTTATACAACGCCTCTTTCCCCTATCCGGAGAAGTCGCTCATCCTCCTTTCCAACGATAGCGACCAAACCCTGATTGACTGGAAAGAGAACAAGGTGGTGTGGCACGTCACGCTCGACCCCCGAAGTAACGGCACGGATTGGGAGAAACAATCCAAAGCCACAGCCTACACCATCGACCACAACCTCTTTGTCCTTACCACCGACGGAAAGACACACCAAGTCTCTTCCGATGGAAACATCGACCTCGTGTATGGCGAAAGTGTGCATCGCGACGAGTTCGGCATCAACAAAGGCACGTTCTGGAGTCCTAACGGCACACTTCTTGCCTTCTACAAGATGGATCAAAGCATGGTGTCCAAATACCCACAGGTAAACATCACACTTCCTTCCGAGACAAAAGAAGGGCTTTCCCGTTGTGCCACACCAGCCCCCGACCCCTACCCCATGGCTGGCGAAACATCCCACAAAGTGTATGTGGGCATCTTCAATCCACAGACAGACAAAACGATTTACCTGAACACAGGCGACCCCACCGACCGCTATTTCACCAATATCACATGGTCACCTGACGGCAAAAAACTCTATCTCATTGAACTTAACCGTGACCAAAACCATGGTTCGCTCGACGAATACGATGCCCAGACAGGAGAAAAACTTCGTACCCTCTTCACTGAGACAAACGACAAATATTTTGAGCCTCGCACTCCCATCCAGTTCCTTCCGTGGGATGACACTATGTTCCTTTATCAGACACGCAAGGACGGCTACAATCATCTATACATCTATAATATAAAGGGAGAACTCGTCAAGCAGCTGACTACTGGCACTTTCGAAGTGATTGAGGTGCTCGGCTTCAACAAAGCACAGAAAACCATCCTCTATACTTCAAACGAGCAACACCCCCTACAAAAAAATGTTTACAGCGTGAATATGAACGGTAAGCGAATGCTCCTTGGCGACAAAAAAGGCTGGCATTCCGCCACCCTTTCTGCATCGGGTAGTCATCTCTTCGACAACTACTCCTCGCCCGACATCGCTCGTAACATCGACCTCATCGACACCCGAAGCGGTAAGACACAGCGTCTCTTAACGGCTGCCAACCCGTGGGATGACTTCCAAGTGCCAGAAATCAAGACGGGAACGCTCAAAGCAGCTGATGGTGTGACCGACCTCTATTACCGTCTCATCCTGCCTACTGACTTCGACCCAACGAAGAAGTACCCTGCTGTGGTGTACGTTTATGGAGGGCCACATGCCCACAACATCGATGCCTCTCGTCATTGGGGCGCACGGGGTTGGGACATCTGGATGGCACAGCAAGGCTACGTCATGTTCTGTCTCGACAACCGTGGCAGCGAGCATCGTGGACTCGCTTTCGAGCAAGTCACTTTCCGCAATTTGGGTGTGGAAGAGATGAAAGACCAGATGAAAGGTGTGGAATACCTCAAGAGCCTCCCCTACGTGGATGGCAACCGTCTCGGTGTACACGGATGGAGCTTCGGTGGCTTTATGACCACCAGCCTGATGACCACTTACCCCGATGTCTTCAAGGTAGGTGTAGCCGGTGGCCCCGTCATCGATTGGCGTTTCTACGAAGTCATGTATGGCGAACGCTACATGGACACTCCCCAAACCAATCCAGAAGGCTACGAAAAGACTTCCCTCTTAAACAAAGCCAAAAACTTGCGTGGCCGTCTCATGGTCATCTACGGAGGTAACGACCCCGTCTGTGTGCCTCAACACACGCTCTCCTTCATGCGAGCCTGTATCGATGCCGACACTTACCCCGACCTCTTCACCTATCCAGGCGATGGGCACAACATGATGGGTACCGACCGCGTCCACCTCCACAACACCATCACTCGCTATTTTGAAGACCATCTAAAGTAAAGGAGAAGGGAAAAAGTAAAAGTGAAAAGTGAAAAATTTGCTACCGCAACTGTTTGCCGCCTGTTGACGTGCAAGTGTGCGGTAGCAAATTTTTCACTTTTCACTCTTCACTTTTACCTTTTATCTCAGTCTTGTAGGCTCAGCACAAAGTGGACACCCTTCGCAAAGGCTGGGTCAATATCGAGGTCGCCATTCATGTTCAACGCCATCCGCTTGCAAATGGGCAGACCTAAACCGTCGCCCTTCGTGAGGTCTCGGATTTCGCGGAAAGCCCTGAACACTTCCTCACGCTGTTCTTCGGGAATGCCGCAACCCGTATCGGACACGATGAACTGATGCTTGTGCGCACCCCTCTTCTTGTACCCCAATGTGATGTGACCACCTTCTGGGGTATATTCTGCCGCGTTCTTCAGCAGATGCAGCAAGATATGTGAGACATATTCCTTATTGATGTTCGCCATCATCTTGGGAGCATCCACCTTCAAAACGACACCGCTCTTCACTTTGTCGCGAATCTGGTTCATCAAGCCCTCGCACAATGCTGACACCTGCACCTCTTCACGCTCCACAGGGGTATCCACCGAGTTTTCCAGTTCCGAGAGCGTCTGAATGTGATGGGAGAAGTCCTGCAATGCCTTCACCTCTGGGATGCTGCTGTCCAATTTCTGTAAAGTCGGCGACAACTGAGCGGAGATATTACTGATAAACTTCGCTTTCAAGGCATTATTTTCGTTCAATAATCGAATCGTCTTCTTCTGTTTACGGGTCAAGAAGATGTAGCGTACCAGCACCAATACGCCCAACACCAATGCAGCCGCCAACACCGCCGCAAGGATGCTCAAGCCAACGATGACCGCCTGACGTGCTGTCAGCGAACTGTCTTTCTCGGCTATCTCGGCCTCGTTATCCGCAATCTGCTTTTTCAGCACCTTCACCGTGTCAGCCAACACCAAGGCATTGGCAGAATCCTTCCAAGCCACATAACTCTTGTAGCTTTCTGCCACCATATTCGCACTGTTGCTTTTACGACCGCTGGCAATCAGCGTCTTGTACACATCTTCCACCTTACCATACTCCTTCGAGGCAGTCAGTCGGTTCGCCATTTCCTTGAACGTGGCATTGCCCTTCTCATTCTGCCCAAACGTATAGTGGTAAATCGTCTTGTTGTAAAGAAAATCATTCTTCACAGCCTCATCGCCCGAAGCATTAGCATACCGCTCCATATTGCCCAACTGCTCCGTGATGCTGGCACCCTTCCGCATCTTCATGTACATCTGAAAACGCTCCTTCGAGGTCAGATAGTGCATCGCGGCCTTGGCACTTCCCTGTCCCTTCGCCTCTATCGTCTGGTCAATACGGCGCAACAGGTCAAACGCCTCCTTGTAGAGATTGTCCTTGGTGTAATACAGCGCATTACCTTTCACGCCACATTCCACACCTTCCCGCATCTGTCCCTTGTTGACATAGTCCTCAAAAGCTTTGATGTACAACGCACGGGCAGAAATCCACTTGCCTGCCTCATACTCAGATTCTGCACGCTTCTGTAAATCGCTCTTTGCCGCTCCTTGGGCAAGAGCCGCCATACAGCAGAAGAGCAGGTTCAGACCTAAAACAAATAACTTTTTTCTCATTTTTTTCTCCTTTATCAATTTTCATTTATCATTTTTCATTTAGCGTTAGCGCTTCTATCATTTAGCGTAGCGCTTTTGTCGTGCAAAATTAGGTAAATATTTGAGTTCAGACAAATATAAACACAAAAAAAACACGAAGGGGGATTTTTTTCGACGAAAGTATAATTTTTCGTACAAATGTTGTATCTTTGCAGGTGAAAAGGAGCGCAACCTTCGATAGTACAATCGTAGGTTGCGATTGGTTTTAGTACACCCGTTGACCCAGAGGAGGCAACGGCGCAGAGTCACAGGTGGCAACGGCACAAGGGTAAAAGGGTTAGCTTTACTTTCAACAACGAATGAATACAAATTATACGAATTACTCTAATTATTAACGAATTACACAAAACATTCGTCGCAAGCGACGATTGCCAAACATTGTTGTTTGGTAGCAAATTAGTGAAATTCGTCTTAATTCGTTGTTGAAAACAGGTTTTGGGGTGACTTTAGCCATTTATCTTATTTCCAATAAATGGTGAACCGATAGTTGCCCAACTGATAGAGCGGGATGAGCGGCTGGCTGCCAGTGTAGATGGGAATCTCCATCTTGGAGTGTTTAAATAAGCATTTGGTTGTACGTTTGCGGATAGTTATAAAAAATCAGCAACTCCTCTTGACGGTGTCGGAAACCATCGCTACCTTTGACCTCGTCTTAGGTACTTGCGCACCTGTCATTGTTTATCTTTGCGTTCGGAAAAACTCAAAATAATTTGGTTTTTCTCTCACTTAATCGTACCTTTGACTTCGTCTTAGGTACTCACGTTCGACAATAAAAGTGAAAAAAAACTTTTTCCCTTTTGTATTGTGCTCACTTAATCGTACCTTTGTGGAAAAATTGAAAAGAACATGAAGAAACTGACTGTAGTGAAGGTGGGAGGTAAAATCGTGGAAGACGAAAACTCCCTGCAACAACTTTTGAAGGATTTCTCTGCCATCGAGGGTGCCAAGGTACTGGTGCATGGCGGTGGGAGGTCGGCCACGAAGGTGGCAACACAATTAGGCATCGAGAGCACCATGGTGGGTGGCCGAAGGGTGACGGACTTGGAGATGCTGCGTGTGGTGACGATGGTGTATGGCGGCTTGGTGAACAAGAACATCGTGGCTCGACTGCAAGCTTGTGGCATCAATGCTTTGGGACTGACGGGTGCCGACATGAACGTGATGCTGTCGCACAAACGCCCCTTGAAAGCGATGAAGATGGAGGACGGAACGGAGCAAATGGTGGATTTTGGTTTTGTAGGCGATGTGGATAAATGCGATGGGCAGATGCTCGCCACACTCATCGGCGAGGGCATCGTCCCCGTGATGGCTCCACTCACGCACGACAAACAAGGCAACCTCCTGAACACGAACGCTGACACCATTGCTGGCGAAACGGCCAAGGCGTTGGCTCCCTTCTTCGACGTGACCCTCATCTACTGCTTCGAACACGCTGGTGTGCTGACCGACCCAGAGGATGAAACGTCTGTCATTCCTCACATTACCGCCGAAAGTTTTGAAAAGTTGAAGGCAGACGGCATCGTCAACGGTGGCATGATTCCCAAGATTGAGAATGCGCTGGAGGCGGTTAGGGCTGGTGTGAAACAAGTGGTTATCACCAAGGCCGATGCCATCGACGGCAGCAAGGGGACTCGAATCAATTAAGAATGGATTTTAAGCACGACATACTTCCGCTGAAGAACATTATCTTCCGTGTTGCGTTGCGCATCGTCCTGAATAGGGAGGAAGCGGAAGACATCGTGCAAGATACGCTCCTGAAACTGTGGGAGAGGCGCGAGGAACTGGAGAAGGTGGACAACATGGAGTCTTTCGCCCTTACTGCCGCCCGCCATCTTGCCCTTGACAGGAAAGAAAGGATGGATAACCAGCTTGTGTCGCTGGACGAAGAAGTACACGACCAACCTGAAGGACAAGGAGGGACGGACGCATCCCTGATGCATCGGGAGACCCAAGGTTTCATCGCCGACATCATCAATGCGCTACCCGAAAAACAACGAACCATCCTGCAAATGAGAGACATTGAAGGTAAAAACTATAAGGAAATAGCAACGACGTTAAGCATTTCAGAATCAGACGTAAAAGTAACGCTCTTTCGTGCCCGCAACCAACTAAAAGAAAAAATCTTGCAAAAAAAATCACTTTTTCTGTAACTTTTTCGCCTTTCACCCGTCGTATAATTAGAAGCATCTAAAAAAACTCACTCAAGATGGATTACAAGTACATAGAACAACTATTGGAGAACTACTTCGCTTGCACCACCACGTTGCAGGAGGAGCAGATTCTGCGTTCGTTCTTCTCGCAAGAAGATGTACCTGGGCATCTGGTTCAATATGCAGAACTCTTCCAGTATGCAACAGCAGCGAAGGAGGATACATTGGGTGAGGATTTCGATCAACGCATGATGGCACGTATCGAAGCTACTGAAGAAAAGGCTACGATGACCGAAGAAAAGCCCAAGGCTCGTATCGTCAAGATGACCACTCGCCATTTTGCACCATTCTTCAAAGCTGCAGCTGTAGTGGCCATGGCACTCACCATTGGACGTGCCGCCGAACATGCCATCGGAGAGCAGGAAGCGGAGGAGAAGAACAATATGGTGGCTGTTGACCCATACATCAAGACAAGCGATGTGCAGCAAGCCATTCGCGTGAAGGATGTAAGTCAAGCTGAAACAAAAGCAACCAACGACTCCATCATCAGCAGAACCACCAAGGATGAAATCCAATAAGAGTTTACTTAATAACTCAAGAACTTAAAAACTCATCGAACTTTTGCTTTTACAATACGATAAACAATTAATGCTTAACTAAACCAAAAAACCTATTGAGGGTGAAGCTGTGAAGCCCACCACCTTCTGCCGAAAGAGGATTCTCTACAGGCAAAAATTGAACAATGGTTCAATTCTCTCAACAACAACTTCGTGCTTCGGCACGAAAAAAGGGCATCTCAACGTCGAGATGCCCTTTTTTGTTACTTCTATTCACCTTTCACTTTCGCTTGATGATGCGATTAGTCACACGTTCGGCAGAAATGATAGTGCCATCTTCGCCTACAATGTCAACGTTCCAAACGTGGGTGCTCTTCCCTGCATAGACAAGACGTGCTTTTCCGTACACTTTACCTTCTGTGGCCGACATGGAGACATGGCTTGCATTCACTTCTGTGCCACACACAGCAAGCGATTCATCATAGTTGGTCAGATGGAGGGAACCAACCCCTGCGATGGTCTCTGCCAAGGTGAGGGATGCTCCCCCATGCAGCACTCCTAAATATTGACGTGTGGTGGGGCTTATAGGCATTTCTGCCACAGCATACTCATCTTCCGTCGGCACAAATCGGATGCCCAAGGCTTCGATAATCGTTCCCTGCATACGGGAGTGGAGAAAATCACATTCTTGCTGCGTCAACATGACAATGTATGTTATACATTATACATTGAAAAAATCTTGTCGGCGATGGCTTGCATCTCTTCACTGGAGAGGTTAAGCTTGGGATTGGCAAAGTTCATGTCCTTCTCGCTCTGCATGGGGATAAGGTGGATGTGTGCGTGAGGCACTTCCAGACCCAGCACGGCCTGACCTACTTTCACACAAGGGAATGCCTTCTTGATGGCAACAGCCACTTTTTTGGCAAACACTTCGAAACGTGCCAGCTCGTCGTCCTCCATGTCGAAGATGTAGTCCATCTCTCGACGGGGAATGACCAGAGTGTGTCCCTTCACAAGGGGATTGATGTCGAGAAAAGCGTAGAACTCCTCGTTCTCAGCGCATTTATAGGAAGGAATCTCGCCTGCTGCAATTTTAGAGAAAATGCTCATATATGTACGATGATTGATGTACGATGTGTACGATTTTGGGATATTTACGATTTAGTCGAAGCTAATGTTCATAATTTCAAACTTCATCACACCGCGTGGCACGGTCACCTCGGCAATTTCGCCCACCTTCTTCCCTAACAGCCCCTGTGCGATGGGGGTCTTGATGGAAATCTTGTTCTCCCGAAGGTTGGCCTCTCCCTCGCTCACAATCGTGTAGGTGAGCTTCATGCCGTTCTCCACGTTCTTCAGTTCCACTTTCGAAAGAATCTGCACCTCACCTTTCTTTGTCAATTTCGAAGGGTCAAGAATCTTGGTGTCGGCAAGCGTTGCCTTCAGCTGTGCAATCTTCGTTTCCAATTTGCCCTGCGCTTCTTTGGCCGCATCATACTCTGCGTTCTCCGAGAGGTCGCCTTTCTCGCGAGCCTCAGCAATCTGGCGGATGACTTCAGGGCGTTCCACCTCTTCCAGATGCTTGATTTGGGCACGAAGCTTGTCGTAGCCCTCTTGTGACATATAAGCCATAGTGATATTACAATTTACTATTTAGGATATTTACTAATTTCTATCTAAAGGTTTTACTTTCGGACGAAACAAAAAGAATCCCGACATCTGCTAAATGTCGGAACCCTAAACATCTTTTTCAGATGCAAAGTTACGGATTTTCCTTTATATTGCAAAATTTTTCCGCATTTTTTAGAAGCTAAGGGCAAAACCACCCAAAAAGTTCGCTCCAATGTGGCGATAACCAAAGTAGCGGTCAAACTTCTGGTCTAACAGGTTGTCTCCCTTCACAAACACCGTCAGGGGCAGTTTGATTGGCAGGGTGTAACGGAGATTTGCACCGAGATTCACCGTGTTGGGGCGTTCATACTGTGTTCCACCGACCACGTCGATGTCCGGCATACTATAGTGCGCGTATTCCCAATCCAGCCCAAAGTACAAATCCTTCACCAGCTTCACATCCACATTCCACAGCATGGCAATGTCGGGAGCGACATACGACCCATCCACCCATTTATCGCCACTCTTGTTGCTCTCCACATTCACCTGATGCTTAGCCGTCACCTTCACGATGTCCTTGTAGGCGTATGTGAAATCGGCGTTCAGATAGAAGCGGCGGCTCTTCGAGAAATCTATCCAAGGATAATAGATGCCGTTCAGGCTGTTGGAAATCCAATCGGTATCGGGTGCATTCTTCGAGAGGTCGAATCCCGTATGGAGGTCTCCCGTGAATCCGTTCGTCTTGAAGCGATACCCCACCCGAGCGTCTATTTGGTGGAACTCTGCCTCCATATCCAAAGTGCTACCGAAGGGACTTTCCAGCGCAAAGTAAGGATGGATACTGGAGAAACGGCGAAAGTCGTTGTCTTGTTCATAACCACTCGCCTCTACATACACGTCGCTCCGAGGGTTGATGTGGTAGGTGAAGGCCACATCGGGAGCCACGTTTCCCTTGGTACTGACAAATACACCCAGCTTCAGCTGCATCTGTTCCGTATTATATATATAATGTGGGGTGAAGCGCAGACGAGTGATGCCCTTCAGTTCATCGTTTCCGTAGGCCGAATGCAGGAAGCCCAATCCCAGCCCCACACTATGCTCATCGGTGAAGTTATAGGCCGCATCAGCCCCCAATCGAATCAGTGTCTCGCCCAGTTTGTCCTTGAGGCTGGTGAGATAGTTCTGACTAAAGAAATCCACGTTTGCCGTTGCCCCTATCGTGAAGTTTTCCACTTTGTAAGGTGTCATTTCCACCTCCACATCTCCCAGCACATCATGCTGCTTGTCCGTCACATTATTGCCTCCCATGTAGTTGAACACACGGTTCTCGAAGCCTCCCTTCACAAAGAAGTCCACTCCATTGTCGAAACGGTGGTTATACTTCAAGGTCGAACGATTGCGGTAGTCGCGGCTCGTCCACTTCTTGATGCCATAGTGTTCGTTGTCCTTCACCTTCCCGTTGAATCCTTGGGCAAAAAGGTCAACGTCCAACGCATCGTGGTCAGTCAAGTCAAAGCGATAGGCTACTTCTCCGTCGATGTTCCCATGACTGCCACCACTCAAGTGGATATAACCCCTCTTGTTGCCCTTCCACACCGCCTCACTGCTGTAGTCGCCCAGCGGTTCGGGGGTATATTCGTTCAAAGGCTGCCCCTGCACCGCATACGTCATCGTGTAGTGCTTCACTTTCGTCTCTGCCGCCTGTGTCTTCACCTCCACCTTCTGCGCATCAGTCACCACAGGCTTTACTTCGTTCGTCACCTCCACCGTGTTGTCCAACTGTGCCATCATGGGCACAGCAAACATTGTTGCCAATATTGTTGTTATGTGTCTCATATCAATTCATTCGTTGATGTATCATTTCCTTAATGTCGTCATCCTCCTTGTAGTTTGCCTTCAGCGACTCCAGCGTCTGCCGTGCCTCCACATCGCGACCCTCAGCCTTGTAGATGTCGCTCAGCAAAATAAATGCACGAGCCAACCAATAAGGTTTGCTGATGCCTTTATCGATGGCAGCGTTCAGTTGCTGCTCCGCCTGTTCATATTGCCCTGCCTCATACAGCTTCTGAGCTGCCAGCACGGGAGCTTTGGCCGCCTCTGTCTCTATTGAGTCCTGCGCCGCCGCGATGGAATCCTGCATGGCAATGTTCGTCGCCATGGTCTGCAACTCTTCCCTTGCCTTCTGAGCGTATTCGCTTTGAGGGTATTGCATAGCGAGGGAACTGAACGTCGTGGCCGCTTCGTCTTCCCTGCCCGACAATACGTAAGCCCTGCCCTGTTCATAGAGAGCTTTGGCCGCAAGCGAAGAACCCGCATACTCGGCATTCATTTGGTTGATAATCTGCACCTTCTTGTCATAGTTGCCTCGCAAACCTTCGATGTACGCCTGTTGCAACATCGAATAGTCGCCCAACGTGCGGTCGGTCGCCTTGGCCTTCACATAGCAAGCGTTCGCCTCGTCATAGCTGCGCATATTCAAATAGCAGTCGCCCATACGGTTGTAGGCATCGGCCTTCATCCCCATGCTCGCATCGGTCAGTTCAGCCACCTTTCCAAACTGTGTGATGGCCGCATTATACTTCTGTTGCTTAAACTGTGCATAACCCAAGCTATACACCGCATACGCCTGATTCTTCAGTTGTCCACCAGCCATCTGCCTTCCCAGATTGATGGCTGTGTTGAGGTCGTTGGCAGCCAACGCATAGTTGCCCAACCGATAGTTGCAGTCACCCTTGATGTAGTAAGATTCCGCTTGTGCCTCAACATCCTGTCCACCCAATGCGACAGCCTGTGTAGCGTAGGTGAGTGCCTCCTGCACATGGTTCTTGTTCAGTTCCTCAAATGCTAAGTTATAGAGCACCTTCTGCTTGTCGGCCTGTGTATCGGCATTCGGTGTCTGCACCTTATTGATGGCACTGAGTGCCTTCGAATAGTCCTTCTTCGTCATATACACCTCCGTCAGACATTGCGAGATAGGCAAGGCATACTGTGACGTAGGAAAATCATGCAGAAACTGCTCCATCACTGTGATAGTCGTAGGCGATGACTGCTCATGCAAGGTCAACGCATAGTTATACAAAGCCTGTTCACGAAGCACGGGAGCGACCGACATTTGCGATGCATTCCTGAAAGCCACCTGCGCATCCTGCTTCCTGCCCGTCTGCAAGGCAGCGATGCCAGCATGAAGCCAAGCATTCTGCGCCATCTCATCCTCGTCGGTTCCAGCCGACTCCACCAACACGTCGTGAGCCTTATCGAACAAGCCCCCACGATAGTGGCACATACCCAACTTATACAACGAAGTGCGGGTCTTCTCGCCTGCCTCCAAATAAGGCAATGCACGTCCCCACTGTCCCTCGTCATACAGACGTTCGCCAGCCAGACGATAAACCACGTCATTGTAACTGTCCACCTCGTCGCTCAATCCTGTCAACGGAAAAGCCAAAGGAGTAGCCACCCTACGACCTTCGGCTTCATCAGCGAAGAATACCTCCAGCGCTTCGTCGAAACGAGACTCCTTGACCAACAAATTGCGCCGAAACACACACAACACATCTGCATACTGCGACAGCGGATGCGCCTCCACGTAGCTCCCCATGCGGTCAGCCGTGCCTGGCACGTCCGTCACATAGTCGCACACCAACATAAGCGCTTCAGCCTCTTCCGACACCGTTCCACCCCCACTTCTTCCGTCCACCAGACGCTCCAACTGCTGCTTTGCCCCCTCATAGTGGCCATCAGCCAATGCCCTCACCGCTGTCTGCTGCGCCTGTAGGCACAAAGCCACACCAGCCATCAAGCACGACAACAACATTCTCTTGTTTCTCATCATAACTTTATACAATTAGAATTTCAATGCAAAGGTAACACAAAAACTCTTCTTTTTCTCCACATTAACACACTATAACATCATTTCAAGCTTCTAAATCAATCTTTTTATGTAGATTTGACTTCGCCGAAAGTACTCACATTCGGAAAAACTCAAATAAATTTTGTTTTTCTCTCACATAGTTGTACCTTTGCAACGTCAATATTATCTAACCATGACTAAGAGATACGATTTCCTCATCATCGGCTCTGGTGTAGCTGGGATGAGTTATGCCCTGAAGGTGGCAGAAGCGAAGAAAGGCAAGATTGCCATCATCTGCAAGACTTCGTTGGAGGAAGCCAATACGGCAAAGGCGCAAGGTGGCATTGCGTCAGTGACTAACCTGCTCGTCGATAACTTCGAAAAGCACATTGAAGACACCATGATTGCGGGCGACTGGATCAGCGACCCAGAGGCGGTGAAGCAAGTGGTGATGGGCGGTCCTGCCGGCATCAAAGACCTTTTAAAATGGGGTGTCAATTTCGACAAGAAGGAGGACGGTTCGTTTGACTTGCATCGCGAGGGTGGTCACTCGGAGTTCCGCATCCTGCACCATGCCGACGACACGGGTGCCGAAATTCAGCGTGGCTTGATGGAAGCAGTGCGCAACCACCCCGACATCGAGGTATTGGAGCATCATTTCGCCGTGGAGATTATCACGCAGCATCATCTGGGTATCCGTGTGACGCGCCGCACACCCGACATCGAATGTTACGGGGCTTACGTGCTGAACCCGAATACGGGGAAGGTGGACACCTACCTGTCGAAGGTGACACTGATGGCAACAGGTGGAACAGGTGCCATCTATGCGACAACTTCGAACCCCAACATCGCTACGGGCGACGGCATCGCAATGGTATATCGTGCAAAAGGCAAGGTGAAGGACATGGAGTTTGTCCAGTTCCATCCGACGGTGCTATTCAACCCTGCCGAGACGCATCCCGCCTACCTCATCACGGAGGCCATGCGTGGCTACGGTGGCATCTTGCGACTGCCCAACGGCGAAGAGTTCATGCAAAAGTATGACGAGCGGCTTTCGCTGGCTCCACGCGACATCGTGGCACGTGCCATCGACAATGAGATGAAGATTCATGCGCTCGACCACGTGTGTCTGGACGTGACACACAAAGACCCCGAAGAGACAAAGCATCACTTCCCCAACATCTACGCGAAGTGCCTCAGCATCGGCATCGACATCACGAAGGAGTACATTCCTGTGGCGCCGAGTGCGCACTATATGTGTGGCGGCATCAAGGTGGACTTGGACGGGCAGTCGAGCATCAAGCGACTCTATGCAGTAGGAGAATGCTCTTGCACTGGGCTTCATGGCGGCAACCGTCTGGCTTCCAACTCTTTGATAGAAGCAGTGGTGTATGCTGACGCTGCTGCCAAGCATTCGCTCGAAGTGGTTGACCAGTATGAATTCAATGACAAGGTGCCCGCTTGGAATGACGAAGGCACGATGTCAAACGAGGAGAAGGTACTTATCGCTCAGGACGTGAAGGAAGTGGGCCAGATTATGTCCACCTACGTAGGCATTGTGCGCAGTGACCTCCGTCTGCACCGTGCCTGGGAGCGTCTCGACCTGCTCTACGAAGAGACGGAGCATCTGTTCAAGCGTGTGAAACCCACCCGCGACATCTGTGAGCTTCGCAACATGATTAACGTGGGCTATCTCATCACGCGACAGGCACTCGAACGCAAGGAAAGCCGAGGACTGCACTATACGGTGGATTATGCAAAACACGCATTGGACAAGAAGTAAAACAACGGATTGCACGGATTATACGGATTATCCACACACTCCAAGAAAATTCGTGTAATCCGTGAAATCCGTTGTTAAAAAATAAAAGAACATAATTAAGTACAAAGATGAAAAAGTTTTTGTTTGCATTAGTGATGGCAGTTGCTTCAATAGGCAGTGCCGTTGCACAAGACATGAACATTCCGATGGATCCTGCTGTGCGTAAAGGCACACTGCCCAACGGACTGACTTATTACTTGCGTCACAATGAGTGGCCAGAAAAACGTGCTTTCTTCTACATCGCCCAGAAAGTGGGTTCGGTGCAGGAAGAAGAAGACCAGCGAGGACTGGCACACTTCTTGGAGCACATGTGTTTCAACGGCACCACGAACTTCCCCGGCGACCGTCTGAAGAAGTATCTGGAAACTATTGGCGTGAAGTTTGGTGAGAATCTCAATGCCTACACCTCCTTCACTGAAACCGTTTACAACATCGACAACGTGAACGTGGAGACAGCTGGAGCCATCGACTCCTGCCTCCTCATCCTGCACGACTGGAGCCATGACCTCCTGCTCGAAGACAAGGAGATAGACAAGGAGCGTGGTGTCATCAACGAGGAATGGCGAATGCGCTCTTCTGCCATGATGCGCATGTATGAGAAGGCACTGCCAGAACTGTACCCCAACAGTAAGTTTGGCGTTCGTCTGCCCATCGGTACCATGGACATCGTGATGAATTTCCCCTACGAAGCTCTGCGCAGCTACTACCGCAAGTGGTATCGTCCCGATTTGCAATCCGTAGTCATCGTGGGCGACATTGACGTGGACGAGATAGAGCAGAAGATTCAGAAGGTGTTCGCCGACATCCAGCCAGCTGGAGCCGATGCCGCTCCGTTTGAGTATTTTCCTGTACCCGACACCACGGAACCGCTCGTGTCCATCAACAAAGACAAGGAACAACCCCGAAACATCGTTTCACTGATGTGGAAAGACGAAGCTTTCCCACGCGAACAGAAGGGCACCCTCCCCTACCTCATGGTGAACCTTATGACCAACGCCATGTCGAGTATGTTCAGCGAGCGTATCAGCGACATCCTCCAAAAAGAGAATCCACCGTTCATCTCTGCCGACTTCGGATATGGAGATTATATCGTGGCTAACACCAAGGCTGCTTTCAGTGGCGACGTTATCTGCAAGGACAACGAATATAAGAAAGGTATTCAGGCACTCTACCGCGAAATCCTCCGTGCCAAGAAGCATGGCTTCACGGTTGCAGAATACGAACGCTTCAAGTCAGAATACCTCTCACAGATAGAGAGTGCCTACCTGCACCGCGACAAGGTGTATAGCAACAGCTACGTGAACGAATGTGTACGCCACTTCATCGACAACGAGCCAATGCCTGGCATCGAGTGGGCATACGCTACAGCCAATCAACTGGTTCCGATGACGAATGTTGACATGGTGAACCAAATGCTCCAGCAGATGCCATCCGACAATTTTGCCGCAACCATCTTCGCTGCCGACAAGGAAGACAACATTCTGCCTTCCAAAGAGGACATTCTCAACTGGATGGCAGAGGTGGAGGCCGAAAACATCGAGCCGCTGAAAGAAGAAGTGAACAACGAACCTCTCATTGCCAAGATGCCCAAGCCCGGCAAGGTGAAGAAGGTGGAGGACGATAAGTTTGATGCCAAGCTCATCACCCTCAAAAACGGCGTGAAGGTACACGTAAAAAAGACGGACTTCTCGCCCAACCAGATTCAGTTGCGAGCCGTCAGCTGGGGTGGCACATCGCTCTATCCTAACGAAGAATACGACCAGACGGGCAACATCGACTGGGTCGGCAACGGTGGCTGGGGTAACTTCAGCAACACAGAACTGAACAAGAAACTGGCGGGCATTCAGGCAGGCGTGAGCACCAGCGTGAACAGCGATGGGGAAAGTGTGTCGGGTTCGTGTGTCAAGAAGGACTTCGAGACCCTCATGCAGCTCACTTACCTCAAGTTCACCGCACCTCGCAAGGATGTAGAGGCTTTCAACTCCGCACTTCAGCGCAGCAAGGCCAGCCTGCAGAACCAAGAGATGCAACCTACCACAGCTCTGCGCGACACCATCGCCAAAGTGCTATATAATAATAATGTACGTGCCGTTCGCACCAAGGCCGAAGACCTCGACAAGATTAACTACGACCGCATCATCGAACTGTACAAAGAACGTTTCGCCGATGGCGACGACTTTGAGTTCTTCATCGTAGGAGATTGCGACCTCGACACCATTACTCCGTTGTTGGCCAAATATCTCGGTGCTCTGCCCACCAAGAAGGGCTCGGAGAAGTACAACATCATTGACCTGAAGATGACCGATGGAATCGTGAAAAATGTGTTCGAGAAGAAGCAGGAGACACCCAATGCCATCGTACTCTTCATTTACCACACACCTATGAAGGTGAACTTGAAGAACAGCCTCGTCATCGACATGCTGGAACAAATCATGGACATGACTTACACCGAAACGGTGCGTGAAGACGAAGGCGGTGCCTACGGTGTGCCCGTCAGCGCTGGTCTCAGCCGCTACCCCATCGAGGAAGCGACGGTGCAGATTCAGTTACCCACCGCTCCTGAGAAGCGCGAAAAGATGACCGAAATCGTCTATAAGGGCGTGGAAGACATGATGAACAACGGTCCGAAGGAAGAAGACCTCCAAAAGGTGAAGGAATATATGACGCGCCACCATGCTGAAAGCGTGAAGAACAACGGCTATTGGATGGGGCAGATGGTCACTTACGCTCGCTACGGTGAAGACAACGTGACTCCTTTCGAGGAAACCCTCAACAGCATCACCGCCGCCGACATTCAGGAGATGGCACGCAAAATCTTCAAGAGTGGCAACCACATTGAGGTCGGCATGACCAGCCCGATTGAATGATGAACAGGCTCTTCCATACGAAAATCGCGATTGGAAACTATGTGCTACTGGCAGCCCTGCTGTCAGTAGCCATTTATTTCGTGTGGCATACCGACATGCTGACCCGACAGGGGAGCGGCTTGCTGCTCACCATCGACCTGCTTGCCATGGTCATCATCATCGAGAGAATGATACACTCGACCTACACCATCACAACCGACCGGACGCTCATCATCAGCAAAGGGCGATTCGCAAAGAAGCGGGTCATTTCCCTCGATGAAATCGCCAAAATCGACCGCATTAACCATTGGAGAGTAGGACAAAAACCTCTGCGAACAAGCTTGGTGATCGTGCTAAAAGACAACACAGAATATTACATCAACCCTAATAACGAAGAAGATTTTATAAAATGTATTCAACAACGAAGAAAGAAAAAGGATTCAGAAGAGTGAAAAGGCTACTGAGTCTTTCCCTCACCGCCTTGTTACTCTTCTTATTCCTGCCACTCCATGCACAAGAAGATGTGACCATTAAAAATTCTGCCGATCTCGAATCTCTGCCACCCGAAGAAGTGGAGATGCCTTGGGAAGAACGGGTGAAGATACAGCTCGACAAACTGGCTCGCGAGGCTGACCATGCCTACTATCATACGGGCATCTGCGTGTGGGACCTCACCACCGACGCTTTTCTGTGGGGCTACAACAACCGGAAAGTGATGCGCCCTGCTTCCACCCAGAAAGTGCTCACTGCCATCTCTGCGTTGAGTGTGCTCGGGGCACAACATGAGTTCAAGACCCGTGCCTACTACACGGGCAGCATCACTTCCGACAGAACCCTCAACGGCGACATCTACGTGGTGGGCGACTTCGACCCCATGTACACCTACAGCGACCTGAAAGAGTTGGCTCAAACCATTAGTGACCTTGGCATCCAGCGCATCAACGGCAAAATCTATGCCGATGCTAGCATGAAGAACTCCGACCTCTACGGCAACGGTTGGTGCTGGGACGATGTGCCCAGCAAGTATGAGCCATACCTCTGTGCATTGATGGTGGAACGCGGCAAGACCTATCCCAATTTCAGCGGATACTCGAAAGATGCCTCTTTCCATCCCGCCACCCACTTCGCCTATGTGCTCAGCCAAGAGCTCAGCAGCCTGAACATTTATCCTGCCGACGACAGAATCGCCATCGACTACGGCATGAAGGAGTACGGTCACAATGGTCGCAACTTCTACACCAACACTCGCACCATCGAACAAGTGATGCAGCGGATGCTGAAAAACTCCGACAACCTCCATGCCGAGGCCGTCTTCTTCCAACTCGCCAACCTCAACACAGGTCGCCATTGCTCATGGAAAGACGGCGCAAGACAAGTGGAGAATGTACTCCGCAAAGCAGGGGTGGCCACCAGCTACGTAGAAGTGGCCGACGGCAGCGGCGTGTCGCTCTACAACTACATCAGCCCCGACGCCCAAGTGGCCATGTTGCGCTACGCCTACAAGACGCCCAGCATCTACCAATACTTCTACCCTGCCCTCCCCATCGCTGGTGTGGACGGGACACTCGATGAGCGGATGCGCACAGGCAACGCCTACCGCAATGTCCATGCCAAAACGGGCACACTCGAAGGGGTCATTGCCCTTTCTGGCTACGTCACTGCCTCCAACGGCCACCAACTTGCCTTCTCCATCCTCATCAATGGGGTGCTTACGGCCAAAGTCGCCCGCGACTACCAAGACCGCGTGTGTCAGGAGTTGGCACGATGAAACACACAAATTGACGAAAACAAAAAAGGGCGAACTTATAGCACAATGGCTAAAGGTTCGCCCTATTTCTGTAAACCTAAAAGTTTCTATTTCAGCAAGTCCTGACCAATGTCCCGTCTGAAGTACTTACCTTCGAACTGGATTTTATTGGCCTCCGTGAAAGACTTGACCAAAGCTTCATTCTGCGTCTGTCCGTAGGAACTAACCGCAATGACACGACCACCAGCCGTGACGATGTCGCCCTCCTTTTCTGCCGTGCCAGCATGGAAGACAACGGAATCCTTGACCGCATCGATGCCAGTGATGGGGAAACCCTTCTTGTACTCCTGCGGATAGCCACCACTCACCATCATCACACACACAGCCGAACGTGGATCGAACTCCAAAGTCTTGGTGTCCAGATTACCTTCTGCCACACCCTCCAACAAATCAACCAGGTCGCTCTTGATACGGAGCATCACCGTCTCCGTCTCAGGGTCGCCCATGCGTACATTATATTCTATCACAACAGGATCGCCCTTCTTAGCGTAAGCATAGTCGCGATCCACCTTGATGAGTCCGAAGAAAATAAATCCCTTATAGTCAATACCTTCAGCAGCCAATCCCTCCACCGTAGGCTTCACAATGCGCTCCTCCACTTTCTTCATCCACGCGGCATCAGCGAATGGCACAGGCGACACGCTTCCCATGCCACCCGTGTTCAGGCCCGTATCGCCCTCACCAATGCGTTTGTAGTCTTTCGCTTCAGGAAGAATCTTATAGTGCTTGCCATCAGTCAATACGAAGACGGAACACTCGATGCCGGAGAGAAATTCTTCCACGACCACCGTGGCACTGGCCTGTCCGAACATTCCATCGAGCATCCCACGAAACTCATTCTTAGCCTCTTCCAACGTCGGCACAATCAGCACTCCCTTACCTGCACAAAGACCATCGGCCTTCAACACGTATGGAGGTTGCAATGTCTCCAAAAAGGCGATTCCATCGGCAATATTGGTACCATTGAACGAACGGTAAGCGGCTGTTGGGATGCCATGACGCCCCATGAAACCCTTGGCAAAATCCTTACTCCCCTCCAACACAGCACCAGCCTTCGAGGGACCAATCACAGGAATGTCCTTCAACTGCTCATCCTCCTTGAAGAAGTCATAGACACCCTTCACCAGTGGGTCTTCTGGCCCCACCACCACCATATCTACACCTTTCTCCAGCACAAAAACTTTGATGCCAATAAAATCGTCAGCCTTCAGAGGCACGTTCTCACCCACAGAAGCTGTACCAGCATTTCCTGGTGCGATATACAATTTCTCAATCTTCTGGCTCTGTGCAATTTTCCAAGCCAAGGCGTGCTCACGGCCGCCACTACCAAGCAAAAGTAATTTCATCTTCTTTGTCCTTTGAGTATTTGGCGGCAAAGGTACATAAAAATATTGATTTAAAAGCCTGTCCCATCAAAAACTTCTGTGAATGGAACAAATTATCGACTTTCAGTAGCTTATAACTTCCCCTTTTATTTCCATTTTGCCAACACTTTCCCTAAAGGCAACGTCGTTGCCTCGCATGACTCTTCGTCGTTGCCCCTTGTGACTCTACGTCGTTGCCCCTCGAGACTCAACGACGAAGACTCATCGGGAGGTTGCGCAGTAAGTGTGTTGTGTAATGCGCTTTTTTGAAAGCTGTATATGCCAAAACCAGACGGAAACCGCATCTCCGCACCACATTCCTCCATTTTTATGCCCAAACATTTGCCATTTCAATAAACTTGCCGTATCTTAGTACATTTATTGTACGCATGTGCGTACGGGAAGACAAAGAAAATGGAAACACCACGATATAACACTAACTTAGAATTGCAAGCCTTTTCCGAAACCACCAACCCAAGGGAAAGACTTCGAAAGATATATTTCTCCAACATGAAAACAACACGTTTTTTTCAACAAACAAAGAATACTTGCTTTTTCGATAAGAAGATGATGAATAAATCAAGCCGAGAGATGAATGTAACAACCTTACGCAGCCAACTCCTCCGCACCACCATTCTGCTTTTACTGATGCTTATGGGAGAAGTGAATGGGGCGTGGGCAACGGATAATCGTCCAAATAATTATAGTTCAAATCTTACTACATATTGGGGAGGGCATAATAAAAATCAGTATGACGAGACTTGGACTCCACGTACCCAGATAATGGCCCAAACAGCCCCTCTTGTTTACCACATCGTAAATTCTTCTGGCGAATCGGTGGAAGATGTGGAGGTGACGTATGATTCGGAAGGGGCGCTCAGTTTGCCAAATCGTAGTCGTTTAGAGCGCATCGGGTGTACCCTTTCGTCAAAATATTACTCAGATGCGGCATGTACCTTGGAGGTAACAAACTATACACTGGGAATGACCGATGTTTATATTCCCTACACCTTCGACCCTGTGGCATTGAAGAATGCAACGGGACTAATCTTCTCTACAGAAGAGAATCCGCGCTGGTATAACCTAATGGTGAACAACAATAAGCGGTATCTTCGTTATTTGGCAACAGGTCGTATAGAGACTCTTGATAACAGTACGGCAGAAAGTAACAAGACGGCAGAGAATGCCCAGTTCGCCTTTATCGGTGACCCCTACAAGATGAAGGTCATCAACCGAGCGGCAACAGGCAAGTGTGCTACCTATGATGGTAGTTGGGTGCTCATTCAGAATTATTCAGAAGGAAATTCATTATGGACTGCCCGCACAGGCAAAGACCACACGTACGCTTTCCAACTAAAGTTGCAAGGCAAAGGCATCATTGCCCGTCAAGGGTATTGGAATGCTAACGGCGGTGTTGGCAACATTGCCTTGTATGCTGGTAACGCTGATGACTATGTAGGTCTAGACAACAATCTTTTTGTCAGTTTCCCACCAATCTACACAAAATACACATTCTATGTAAAACGTTTGGACGGAACCATAGCTATGGTTGATACCATATCCGTGAAAGGAGGTACAGCACCTATGGTTGCTTTCGAGAAAACACATTTAAAGTCAAACCTTATTCCCGATGCCAACTACAAGTTCTATACTTTGAATCAATTCGACCGTGTGGCTTCTGCCGCGCCCAGCTGGGCTGCGGCCAATAATGATTATACAAAGACGGAACTAAAAACAGCCATCGACAATATTGGCTATACATATACTTTGAAAAGCGGAGAGGAAAGTATGAACATTCATGCGCTGTCCCCTCAAGAGACGGATATTGTGGTCACATATACCTACGATCCGCTACAAAGTGACATTGACCTTAATGGAACTACAAACTACCGTATGCGCATCAACAGTAACCCCAACAGCTGGCGATACATTAGCAATGCTGAAAATGATTTGAGTAACTTGAAACACACATGGGAAGAAGCGTATTCTGGGAAATACGCCAATAGTGCTGTTTTCCGTTTTTATGGCAATGATCCTTATAATGTAAGTATCTATAGTCAATATGAGAATAGTAACGATAATAATCGCACAAACTGGGCTACTCTCACGCGACCGTCAAGAAGCCAGAGTCCAAAATCTGATATGAAGAATGACTGGTATTGGAAGATAAACAACACATCTACTGGAAATGGATATGTTAAAACGTGGATGCTGCTTGAAGGGGCTACGACAGGAGATTATTATCTCCTGATGCTTCCATGGCTTAATCAACATGGCGCACAATATGTCTGGGGACTCTATCCCAGTGCTGGGTGTCATGCCAATCAGGCAGGACTCTATCTGACAAAAGATGTTACCAAGACAGATGATAAATACAATACAGATAATACATACAAGGTGTTTAAATATGATGATGAGGAAGTACAAATTTTCATTGATGCCATTGACCCTCTTACTATTCACGTATTCAATAGTAGTAATGAAGAAATATACACAGTCGAAACTAGGTTACGAAAGTACACACTTCCAGACTACATTCCATCACCTGCAGGAGGACTGTCTTACTACAATGGTACTACAGCAACAGGAGACACACAGACAGAGAATAGCGTGGTGGGGCAAGGAATCAATGACATCAGTGTCAAAGGTAATTTTAGTAATACACCTTTCAATGTTGTCTATCATGTTGTCAACAAGCAGGGGGGGGAGGCTATAGCCCGTTTAGAGCCAACGGGCACCTCGCTGTCCATGCCTACAGCCATCACTTCGCCCTATATTGCCAATGAAGGAACAAACTACCAATTCTTCAATTCAATGGAGGATGCGGCAAAGTATTCCCGTGGCGAGACTCCTGCTTCTACAGCAATCACCCTTGTCTCTCAGGTAACAGACAAAGATAAGAATGTATATGTGGGCTACCATTATGACCCAGCCTCACGTCCAAGCCATTTGCCCGTGCTCGATGCCTCCGTATGGTATCAGATGGAGGAAAAGGGTAAGAATGGCCGCTATTTTTTTACTTCAGGTACTAATAACACAAGTACTTCAGCAACAAATTCGACCAGCGAAATCAACACCTCTCCCTATATGTGGGGATTCTATTCTGCAAATAATGATCCTTACGATATCAAGATTACAAACCTTGGAACGTTTGTATCAAAAAACGATGGTGACCTGTATTTCCTTTCATATAGCGGAAATGTGACAACTTATTCCTCCTATGGTTGGTATCAATGTGAAATGAAGAAAAGCGACAGTTATTCGTGTATTATAGTTAACAGCCCTGTTGAGGGGTGGTTCAACATTCTGACGTTGACACGCAATGCCGTGTTTGGCACAGAAAACTATGTCAGGGCAATGTGGAGTAATGACCCTAAGATGGAATTTGTTGTCATTAGTAATAATACATATAGGGCGTCAGATGAAAAGTATTTGATGAAAATAACACCAACCGACCAGACGCTATTCCGATTCCATCTGAACACCCACATTAACAATGAAGAACTGACGGCCTTTACTAGCGCACCTTCTAACTCCAATACGGCTTTAGCAATTGCTAATTCAGGTGAATTAAGCAATCTATGGCGTAAGTTCTGCCGATATGAATTCTATACCAGCGCAGATTTTTCGGTTAGTTCCAAAGTGACGACTTATGCCGAGGCTTATTTAAATGGAGCAAAGTCCAATGGGGCGACAGATCTTTACGTGAAGTACTATACTACTGATGTGGAAGGAAACAGCCTGTTGCCCTTTGAAATCAGTACCGACTACGCCACAGCCCATTGGTATGCCTTGCATCTTCAAGACGATGGGTATATGTATCGTGATGCTGGTAGCAGCAAAGTGTCACATATTTCGAAGGAGAGTTCGTCGGTCAACCACAATTATCATTTTGCTTTCATAGGAGATCCGTATGATATACAAATCATCAATAAGGCAGCTGGCGATGGTTTATTCCTTGGTGTACCAAGTGGCTCAACTGGCGAAAAGAAGCCTTGGTTCTACGCTCGTGCAACTAATCCAATCATCAACTATGAACTGATAGATGGAGATAGTTATACTGACAGTCAGTTTAGGCTTCGCGTTCATGGCACCACGGATTATTTCTTGTATTATTTGTCGGAATTGCGATATAACAGCAACCAATATAATGACAATAATAGCAAGGCATGGTTAGATGAACTACCGAAACGAAAGTATCGTTTCCATATCATTAATAATGCAGGTCATGAGGCGTTGCAGGCACTCAACAATACGCCTCTTGGTATGGGAGACGATATCACCGTAGATATGATTCCAAACATACTGAAGTCACCTGCTGTGGAATCTTACACTTTTTGGAGCAGCTGGACGGACGGCAATGCTCCGACCAGTCAGATTACCTTACTACCCACATCTGCCGACGAAAACACTCCTATCGACATCTATGTGCGCTACATAACAGAAACCGACGTAATAGACTTGTCTGGAGCAGCCTATTATCAACTTAATGTCAACAACCAGTATGCATATATTAATCCTAGTGGACAAGTGGCGACTACTTCCACTCCAAGAGACGAGATAGATCATTATACTTGGCAGTTACATGCAAATGACGACCCCTATGCCATTCTGCTAAATCCGTCAGGCAATGCATCCAATTACCTGGGTACAACCACACCCACCATATCTGGAAGCCAGTTGCAGCTCTATGACGATTCTAACGTTACGCCGTTTGCACTTCTCTATGGCAATAGCGAGGGCTGCTATACTCTTGCCGCAGCATTAGGGGCAGAGACAGCAGACGGTAACTTGGTCTATATGGGCTATTCGGACGGAAACAGCTTGCAATTGTTAAGAGGAGCAGACTATAGTCCCACCCATGCACACCTTCAAGTTCAATTCCACCCGATTGAGGAAGGATACGTCTATCATATTATCAACCAAAAAGGAGAAAATGTATTCACATACAAAGACAAGGTTGAGAAGTCTGCTTCTTATACAGTAAACCTTCCAGCTTCACTTCGTGCTCTTGGAGCTACCAATTTCCGATATTATCAATATACAGATTTTGATGCAACCAAAGCTGCTATAGGCATTTATAAGCTGACAACGGGGGAGGTACACACATCGCTTACCACTCTATCGTCTGCTGATGGAATCAACGACATCTACGTACTGTACGACCTTAACATCTCTACTCTCCGTTCTTTAGGACTCGATGGCGAGAAGTTGTTCAATGTGCAGCTGGTTGGCACCTCATGGCTCAGCTACAACAACAGCAATGCTACCCTCGGCACTGAGACCAGCATCACAGGTACTGAGACACAATTCAAGAACCTCTTCCGTATCGTAGCCCATAACTACGACCCCTACGATGTAAGCCTTTACTCGTTCTACGACAACACAATGCCTCTCGGTTCTACCAACTACGGGCAGCTACTCACTATAGGAGGTGCCAAGCAGGGCTTTATCCTGACTGGACAAGGCACTTATGATTCACCGTTGGAACTGCTTGTACAAAACAGCGACCAGATGGGTGAACAACCCTTCGGCTATCTTACGTTGGATAGCAGTAGCAATGCTTGTCTTGTGCGTGATGCTGACACACAGCATGAGGATGGTGCCGCCAATCCCGTGCGCATTGCATTGACAGAACAGACTGTGGGGCCATACACCTATTTTATTTATGATCTCTCTGGTGTGCCAGCCTTGGAGGGTGCGACGTCCAGTCCTACAGGTGTACAGCCAGACTTGCCAGAATATATGCGTAGCCCATTGGTTGAAACATATTATTATTGGACCGATGCTGACTGTACAATACCATGCTCCTCAATTGAAGGAGTGACAGGCAAGATTTTCGTGACCTATACGGCAAAGAATCCGATGGATACGGAAATCAAACTTGACGGCTCTCAGTATTATGAACTCCACGTGAATAGTGATACACAGCACTTGTTAGGTGAACAATCCAATAGTGAGCGTTGGTTGTATGCGAATATCAAAACCAGCTATCAGGCACGATGGTATATGTTCAAACTGCTTGGTACTAATGCAAATTCACAATACGACCCTTATGCTGTGAAAATATGGAATCTTCATGAAAGTAGAAATTTGCTGACAGGTAAAAAAGATAATGGAGACATTGATGTCAGATTTGAGCCAAATGCAAATTATCCATTAAGTGATTTTATGATTTTGGGTGGGAATCCTGGATTTTATGAAATTGCGGTGAGAAGGCCCGATGATATAACTAAGTTACAGTATATTTATTGCGACAGTGCAGGTAAGGTGAGATTAAGAATGGGACAAGGTTCTTCTTATACGCATAAATCCACCATCATACAAACTCACATACAACCAGCATATATTTACAATGTGATAAATCTAAACGGTAAGGTGGCCATTCGTGCTATTGAACCACGCGCAGCAACAGGTGTCACCCCTCCCGAAATCCCTGCTATCATCAAGAGTCAGGCCATCACGGATGGAGGTTTCAGCTATTACGATGCTTCTGCTTTTACCGTAAGCGGTGACACTTATGTATTAAAGGATGGTGCTGTGCCACTCTCTGACATCCGTGATGCCACCTCTCCCAATATTTACGTCTATTATACACAAGCCAGTGTATCGTCGCCAATAGATTTGACAGGGCAGAAGGCTTATAATATTACAGCACGAACGAAAGATGTAAACTATGTAAAGACGGCATATTTCAGTAATAATAATCTTTGGGCTGCCGTAAATGTTGCTGACAATGCTTCAGTGCTTACCACAAATGCGTATTTGTGGCAGTTCAAGGGCAACGATCCTTATGACATTAAAGTTTATAGTGTGGCCTATCCTGCAAAGAACATAACAGTATCTAACGATATCAACTATGAATCCGGCTATCAACGTTCTTTCACTTTCAATGGTACGGATGCAGACCCCGTAAAGTCGTTTGTCCTGCTGCCTAGCCTGAAGACTTATACGGACTATGACTACAAACTGATGGGATGCGGCGAAGCAACAAGAAATGCTTACTATTTTGAAATGGCCACTAACAATCGACATGATGCAACAACTGGAGGTGTTAATCAAATTGCTCTTGGTGCTTGGGAAAATGGAGGCGTTGACGGTGAACCTAATATGTTGAAGTTGACAGAACAAAAGATCGGTACGTTTACTTATGTTGTCATCAACAAGAGGGGACAAGAGGCGATACGTACTACAGTAGTAGGGGCAGTGGGATTACCTCCTGTAATTCCCGATGCCATTCGGAGTCCATACGCAACAAATTTTAGTTATTATACAGAAAAGACTGGTGGAACAGAGATTACGTCGTTGAATGCAGAGACATTGATGACAGACAATAGGACAATTTACGTACGTGATTACATCGCCAATACCACTAACCTTGACATTGACATAACTGGCACTAAGAAGTATAATCTGTGGGTAAACGGACTGTATGCAAAAGAGGATGAGGGTGGTGTCACAGCAGTTACTGCTCCTGATCATTTGAATGTTCCCACTTTTGAATGGACTATTACAGCCACAGACCCGTATGATGTGAAGTTGATGAGTGCTTCTGCCTTGGCGGATATAGAGACTCTGTCATTTCATGAAGATAATGTTGCCAACGCTTTGACCCTAAGCTCTGGTATTGGAACAGTAAATCGCTTTGTCTTGATGAACGGTCAGAGTGGACGTTTGGAGTTGATGGCAGCTACTGGTGAAACGGCTTTAGGAACAGACAGCCAGCCCATAGACGATCGCCAGTTCTTTTTGGGGCGAAATGATAATGGCATAGCATTGCTTGGTGCGGGAAGCACCCCAAACCATCCAGTCTTTTTAAGTGGCATGGCTGAGGTGCAGGTGCGCTTGCTGCCAGTGAAAACAAAGCTGACCTACCACATCATAGACCTTTCGGGGCGCGAGGCCATTCAGTACACATGGGAGGCCACAAGCGACGAACTGTCAGCAGCTTCGCTTGAAGTTCCTGCCGCAATCAAAAGTCCGTTGGCCACAGGCTGGCACTACTGGCACGACTATGACCCTGCCACGGGTGCTGTAAGTAATGAGATGACTTCCATCCCTCACGATGATGACGATATCTACGTGACCTACCAATATGACACCTCCACGATTGATGCCATTGACCTCTATAGCAACAACTTCTACAACCTTCAAATAGGCGGCAACTACCTTACCCTTGAAACCGACGCCGACACTGGTACCACAAGCCTTATGGCCAATAGTAGCGACCAACCAACCGTGGCCCAAGCCAATGGTTCCGATTACCTATGGGGTTTTGATGCCGTAGGAGCAAACGATGTGGATCCATACGCCATACATTTGGTGAACAAGGGTGATGCTTCACAGTATGTGGGTTCTACCTTCGATTATACCAGCACCACGAAGAGCACAATGGGACTCTATGCTTCTTCTAACAGCACCGCTCAACTGACCTATATTCTTGTGGGGACATCTGCCAGCGGCCCCTTTGAACTGGTGGCCACTTCGGGCAGTAGTATTACCGACAATATACTGGCCTACGCCGCCCTCGACGACAGCGACACACAACCCTCGCTGTTACGCCGCAATGACACACAGACAGGTAGTGCCAATGTACAAGTGCTCCTCTCGCAACCTGGCAATGAGTACATCTACAAAGTGTACAATCTCTCAGGTCAATTGGCTATCCAAGCTACGGCTGCTGGTCATGCTGGCGAGGTTCCTATGCTACCTGCCATCATCAGCAGTCCGATGGTGAATGAGTTCCACTATTGGCAGGACGAAGATTTCACCATGCCCATGCGTCTTCTACCCGTTATCGATGGTGAAGGGTCGAACGTGGTCTATGTGACCTACGACTTCGATGAGAGTCGAATCATGCAACCCAATCTGGTGGGTCAAAAGAAATACAACATGAAGATAGGTGGCCAGTATTACGCCGTCTACTCAGGCACGACGGTCACTGTCACCGAAGTCAATACTGGCGCGAGCAACCAGACCACCACGAACTACACCGACAATGACGGCAAATGGCATGTGGATGGCAACTTAGCCTCAGGCAACTCTTATACTTCGCCGCAAATAGATCCCTACGACATCCGCTTGCGTACGCTTGATGATGGTATGTCGCTGACTGCCGTCAGCTGTGCTGCTGGCCAGAACGCATTGAAGATGGCAGCTACTGCTGGTGAGGGCGAGTTTCAGTCGTTTATTCTGCTTGACCGCACCGACGGCAACTATGAGCTGATGTGCGCCACAGGCGACGTGATTCAGGATAACATTTTTGCCTACTTGGGACGCGACGTAAATAATCTCTCCGAGCCAGAGTTAGTACGTGGTGCCATTTATGCCAAGGACATGACCAGCATCAAGGTGGAACTGGTGCCATTTAAGTATAGCTATACATACGTGGTTATCAACAACAGCCTGTGTGAGTCCATCCGTCAGAAAGTGACCCAGGAGTCTGGTGACAAACCGCTGATACCAGAAGAGATACGTACACCTCTCATCAGCATAGATAACTTCATATATTATGATGAGAGTCAAGTTAATGTGACAGCCGATGGTCAGTATGTAGATGTCTTCGCCCCTATTAATGTAGATAATCAACTAACACTTCTGCCTGAAACAGATGGTACATTAGTTTTTGTACGTTATCAATATGTGCCACAGGTCAACGGACTGGATTTAGGAGGAACTGTGAAATACCAAATTTATAATCCTAATGGTAAGCACCGTTACTATATGAGAAATAATGGTGCAGGAAATTTTTTAAATCGAACAGACAATCCTGTTGATGTTTCCTCTTCGCAGTTCTTGTTCCGTTTGGAAAATAGTGATCCTTATTATGTAAAGATTCGAAGTGTGCAGTATCCTGACTATGTGGTGCAGAATATTTATCGCCGTTATATTGGCATAGAAACATACCCTATGGGGTTAGCTAAGGAAGACTATTCAAGCGCAGAGTATTGGTTTACACAGCGTTATATGCTACTGGGGCATACTGATGGTGACTACCGTATTCTGGGTGTTACCCCTGAAACGTGGAGAGACTCCCGTAGTGGATCAGGAGCGAAGGAGTACACTTATTTCGGTATCAACTCTATTACTAATAATGGAGAATGGGAGCCTAAACATTATAACCTTGCCACAGGTCCAGGCGGAGGCCTGCGTTTAGTTTTCTCCCCCGCCACTTATCACAATTACCGATTCCACCTGACTACCCACATTGAGGAGCGCGAATATGTGACAGAGAAGCCTACCACAGCGGTTAACTCAGTGCTTGAACTTCCGGAAAGCATAAAACGCAAGTACTGCGTCTATCCTCACTACTATTACTATTTAGGAGAGGATGGACTGCCGCGCACACAAGCCCAGTACGAAGACAACACAGAGACTGTCACCCGTTACGACATCACCGACGCAATAGATGCTAACGGTCTGCTCTTCTACCCTCTTATCGATGGCATTGACGCATTGACCGATGATGACAAGGCCAATACGTGGGTGGACATCTATGTGGAGTACGAAGTGTTACCCAAGGGACATGAAACCAACGGCGTGGAGGATGGCATCCCCTTCAACCTCATGGCAACCGACAAAGCTACCGTCAATGCGCTGTTGAATAACACTGGAGGTTGGACAGACATCTTTTTCAATTTGTCGAGTTACGAGAAGCTCACAGAGAAGATTTTCACTAATGGCACCCGTGCCCGAAAGGATTTCCTCTACTTCATGGTGCTCAATACCAACGACGACTTCTCAGCCGGTTCGCAATATTTCCTGAAACGGAAGGACAACGGACGTATCGCATGGCTACAAAATGGGGCGCAACCTCACTATAATCGCGATAACAACGTGAACAAATGGGACTACAGCCGTTGTGCCGAGGCGTACCGAGAGAATGACCATGCGGCATTCGAAGAGAAAAGCTGGTTGTGGGCCTTTGCTGGCGACCCCTACGACCTTTATATCTATAATGCCAGTGCTGTAATAGAAGAGAAATATAACAACATTACCGAGGAAACGACCGTCACTACACACCGTGAACATCTGACCAGTTGGCACCGACTATCGTCAACGGAGGTGGTGGCTTACACACCCGACTATACCAACACTTCGCCACCTAAGTACAGCTGGGGCATGGCTGAAGGCAAAGGTAGCAATGCCGACCATACATTTAGCCTTGTGGCTGGAAGAACCGACACAGATGGCAACTTTGAGCCGACCGACGATAACGGGCAGTTGCTATACTGGCAGATGAAGCGCAGCAACAGAGATAATGCCAACGAGGTGATGTTGCAACCACGCAACGACAACTTCACCGCATTGGATTACAATATCCAATTGCTACCCTACGAGCCAAAGAAGTACGAGGATGTGCGATTGATGATACGACGCGATGATGAGGTGGCCACTTATCTGCATGACCACAATTCGAAGGATGAAGAAGCACTGAATGCCATGACCACAGGCATTTCGCGTATGTATTTCTCCACCGAAGACCGTATGTTCGTGGCTGGCGACGTGATTGATTCCCAAGACCAGTCGTCTATCCCCTTTGAAGTGCGCCGCGCCTTCTGCAACTACACGTTTTACAATGATGACTTCCGCCATGCCAATGAAAACTACACGGTGATAGAAGGCCCTACACGCGGAAACCAAAAGATCAGTGACAGTGATGGACAACCCATCTACGACGAAACGGGACGCCCTGTTTATATTTACTGGAACGATAATAACGAGGAAGTTAGCCCACAAACCGTCTATGCCAGCTATGAGGTGACGAGCGACATCTTCTTGAAGGAGCGACCCACAAAGGCACAGGTGGCACAAATGAAGTCCAACAACGACCATGTCTATTTTATGGACTTCCCCAATCCGAAGATGCTGGGCAACCAATTAGAAGGCTACAACACTGGTCATCATGCCTACTTCGACGAGAGAGCCACCTTCCAACCACAGGTAGGTACCCTACATGGCGTGACGGAGAAGATGATATGGGACGAAAGCACCAACCAATTCGTGGGCGACGAAAAAAAGGTGTATAACAACTGCCAGTACCGCACCACAACCAACCGCATGACATCAGTGCCGGAAGACTTGAAGTGGTACTTCGTAGGCGACCCTTATCGTGTACAAGTTTACAACACCAACAGCGAGTTTGAGAATGATAAGCCCAACTGTACCAATGCCGCTAACTTAGCCCGCTTCGACCCGACGGAAAGCCAATTCCAGTTTGTAGTGGACTGCGTACACCTGCGTGTGCCCGACAAAAACATCACCGATAACCGGAAAAAGGTAACCTTTACCGACGAGAATGGTGAAGAGCTGGGAACCATCGACAACAACCACTACGGTAAACCTTACTACGACGACTTCTATTGGGAAGTGGTGCCATCGGCCACCGACGTGGAGGATGGCTTCGCCCTGCGCTTCCGCGCCGACAACCAGATATTAGGCTACCGCAACGTGTACTACTACCTAACTCACGACGGTTTGAAGCGTGAGTACCGACAAGCCAACGAAAACCGGCGTGGTACTTACGACATCAACCTGAACTACCGCACGCACAACGAACGTCATCTTTCGGGTAAGTACATCGGCTACCACGAAGCCAACAACGATTCCACGGTCATCCGCCTCATCCAACCGTCAAAGGTTTACTTTAGTGCCTATAAGGATAATTATAGTGGCAACCCTGTGGTGAAAGAGGAGTTGAGCGAGTATTTCGGTGTAGGCGAGACCATCTACGAAGTGCCGCGCCACCTGCAACGCAAGTTCGTGGAATATGGTAATCTAGAGTATCAGAAAAATAATAATTCCACATGGAACAGCGGCAGTTTCCCCTTCGTGCTCGATAAGAGCAAAGACGTAGCGGCTTACAACATGGAGGACTGCACAGAGCACAACAGCGTTGTGTTTGTCGATGGCACCCAGCATCGCGCCTCGTATAAGTTCCGTGTCACTTACACTGTCAGCGACCTCACCAACACCGAGGAGGGCAAGCAGGTACACCTCTTCACCACCGATCCCAGCAGCCCGCAATGGATTGACATGATGGTGGGCAATGGAAACTGGCTCTACTATGACAAGACCAATGTGGGCGGTTCGCCTGCCGTCGAGAACCAAACCACACTGGTGAGCAACTACCGACGTGCCATGAGCAACGGTAAGACAGGCTGGAACAACGAAGCCAACGGATGGAACGATGGTCTGAAAGGTCTGCACTGGGCCTTCATCGGCGACCCCTACGACTTCACCATCCTGAACCGCCGACGCTCGGAGGACGGCACCGCCAACACCGACCCGATGTGGTTGGCTGTCACGAAGGCAACCATTCTGGATTACAATAAAACCGAACCTGCCGACAGTGTCATTTGGACTACCAGCCTGATTGACCAAACAACGTATGATGCCGCTACAGAAAAGACCTCGACGGGAACGGCTGCGTTGGTCGAAGGCGATATCAACACACACTTCTCGCTCCAGATGACCAAGACGGGCAGCAACCTCAGTCAGATGGGTAATAGCGACAGCAACTACTTCCTGCGTACCGCCTCACTCAAGCAAGCCTCGCCAGACAATGGCGCAGGTGGACTAATCGGCGACTACAGCAACGACCAGACCGGCCCAGGCATCATCAACCAGACCAACAACTATTGGCGACTGGTGTCAAAGGCTTATCCTAATGGAACTTCCAACTACACCAGCTACTTTGAGATGGTGCCTTACTCGCTTAACGACTTCGACACCTACAGCAACAACGTCAATGCCGTAAACTATTCGCAAACCATGGCCGATATGGGCGTGAAGCAACAGCTGCTCACCATCCGCACCGCTGTGGCGAAAGACAACGATGGTGCCGACAATGACTGCTTCGATGCCGATGTACAAATCGTCACCGACCAAAGTCCATTCGTGCTGCGCATCAAGCGGGAGAATCTGGAACTACGTTACGGCAACGCTACCGAATCGCTGCCCATCAGCCTGAAGCGCTACGGCTGTACCTACAAGTGCTATCTCGACTACGTGGACAACGATAACCGAGGCATCGAGATTACGGATTTCGACAGCAATGAGAAAATCAAGAATGGAAAAACTTTCCGTGAGTTAGAAAAAGAATCGAGCATCAACCTCCTACTCACCTACGTCTATACCGTCCAGGACAACGTGTCGCCGTTCTTCACTACCGAGTTGGATGCCGAGACGGAGGACTACACTTGGTTGAACACCTACTACCAGTGGACACAGTATTATAAAGGAACCAACGTGGAGGTGGAATACTACGAACCCGTGTTCGACCACTATGTCTATAATGCCGACGGTCACATCATCGATGAAGTATATCGGTATGAGAAGAAGACGAAGATTGTCTCCAACGACCCAACTCCTTATTATCCGACTGCCTACGTGAACACCCACACCGACCAGAAGCCGACATACGCCGACGAAGGTGCGCAGAGTGAGAACGACCGACAGAAGTGGAGCCTCATCGGAGACCCTTACAGCTTCAACATGAAGAACTATGCCCAGTTCCTGAAGAACCGAGGCGCAACGGTCATCGTGGAGGGCAAGAATGTCACCACGTCCATCATCGAGGAAGAAGCACAGAACTTTACGCTGGCCATCGACAAGAACGGTAACACCTACCTCTCACTCGTTGATGAGAATGGCGAGGTCATCAAGTGTGTCAGCTTCGACTACTCAAGTACATCCGATAAGAACCTCACGACCATGGGTACTGGTACTGCACTTTACGACCCAACGGGCAACACGCTCGACACGGGCGGTGCCAAGCCGTTCTTCCTGGCTAACCTGATCAAATATGCCGACATCCTGCAATACCACCTCATCATTGCCCATCAACATTCGCTCGATGCAGAGGAGGACTATTTGCAAACATTAAGCAGTGATGACCTGCCTTCGGGCGTAACGGGCAACGACCCTGTGGTGAGCGGATTCAACAATGTGACCAAGGCTGAAGCTCGCCAAATCGTTAAAGACCATCTGCTGGAATACCTGATGTATCAAGGCATTTACCGCCAGCACAACAAGGATTACTACATTTCGACCTACAGTACCAAAACCAATGTTCCTGGTCTCTTAACACCAACAGCATGGGAAACGAGCAAAGAAACCGATATCAAGACCCTGCTGAAAACAACCTCGTTGCGCGATATCGTCAGCTATCCTGTGGCAGACTACAACGTTAGTCGTGTGGGTATCGGCAACCGTCCAGCTGTACCTTGGTATATGCGCCGACAGTTCTGCACCTACCGTCTGTATCAGCGCGACGTTCAACGTTCTGTGACCGACACGGAACACCCAGCTTTCCAAGTGGCAGACGAAACATGGACAGGGCTGACCTGCACCATCGTAGAGGGTAACACATACAGCTACTATGGCGGCACCATCACCATCAACGACGACTACTACGCTGGACAGACCTACAAGTCCAACGACGGTACGAATCCCATCCCCACCACCTTCATCGAAAATGATGTGACGAAACAGGCATACGGCATCAAGTGGGTGTCCATCTTCGACAAGAACCAATGGGCTGATTGGGACGATACCGCCAAGGAAACCGATGTCAAGGAAACAGTGAATGGTGTGGACAAGAAGCAACCCAGCGGCTACGACCGAGCATTGGCACTACAGGGTACCATTTTGGAGAAGCTGGAAGACTGCCACTACAACCGCAAAGTCATTATCGATGTGGTCTATGAGGTGAACCCCGAGCAGTTCCGCTTTGCCGACAAGGGGCGCAACACCACGGCATGGTACCAGATGATGACCAACAATAAACAGGACGGTTTGCTGAACTTCACCTACAAGGACGGTATCGGTGCCCGACTCGACCACACCGAGCACTACACCAATAACTACCTTTGGGCTCCCGAAGGTGACCCCTACGGTTTCGTGCTCCGTTCGCGCTATGCCACCATCAACGGTACGGGTTGGGACGATGTGGCTATGACCACCAAGGGAGAACTGCCGAAGGGCAAGAACAAGACAAATAATGACTTGCTTGACAACAACGGCAACACTTTCATGGAGTCTAACAATGTACCAGGAGAAGTGCCCATGTATCAAGCGACCTACACGAGCAAAGCCAACACTGCTGTCGGCACTTCGTTCAACAGAAAAAAGGTGGTACACAGTCTGAAGGGTAACGACGTGGCAACCGACGGAGCCACTAACGCCGTCTATGAGATGTTCACAGGCGACTACCCAAGTTCCTTCCTCATGCACCCCACCTCAGCTTGGACCGACAACGACGACACGGAGTTTGTGAGCTACTACATGGTACACAACACCACGGGAAACACCACGTCGCTCACCAGCGCATCGGCCAGAACCCTACGCGGCAATCCCGATGCCAACTGGCGATTGTTCACTTCTGCCGAGCAGTTGTGGCCATACTTCGACAGGGCTGGCTATGTGGGTGGTCTCGACCCCGCGAAAGCTAACACCTTCGCCAACAAGGAACTGTATAACCGTCTGGGAGAGTATGTGAACGACCCAACGCTGCCACGCGAATATCGAGTGCTGAATCAGGCTCGTGAGTTAGTGTATAGTGGTACGTTTAAGGATAATACAGGTGCTGAAGTGGCAGAAGGGGATGCACGTCCTGAACCATCCCTCTTGCCGATGACCTTTGAGTCCACCAACCTCGTCAACATGAAGCCTGGCTATTATCGCATCCGTGCGTTCTCGCAGAAGGCACTCGACATTGACGGCAACGACCTGAAGGGTGATGGAACCAATGAGAAGGGCATCGTAGGTCCACGCTATATCAGTGGCTATCGCTTCGAGAGTGAGAAAACCGATGCACTCGACCCGAACAACAATGGAGGCCGCTGGCTCCATTTCTTCGAGACCGACCAAGAGCACTCGACCCTCCACACCTTCGGACAGTTGAGGGATAAGATAGCAGCAGCAGGAACAAACCGCGACTTGACTGACCATCAGGCCATGCGTGGCAACATCGAGATTCTGCCCGCCGAATACGACCCATCGAGCATCTTCCAGTTTGTGGATGCCACACCTAATACAGAGAAGTACACGCGCTACAGCATCCACACCCAAGGGCTGAAGCTTTGGGCACGTGCAGGCGGTACGGAGGGCGTCGATGCAACCTTCGGAAAGACGGAACTTTCAGACAATGCAGACTTCTCTTCGATATCAGGAAACGAAGGGTTCGACGACAAGTTCCGTCTGGAAGATGTCGGTGGCACCGCCTTCACCATCCGCACACGCAAGTATGCAATTGGCGAGACGAACGGTTCGGGGGCAACGTTGAGTGGCTGGGATGACATCGTGGCAGAAAACATACAGACAAACTACATCTGTATCGACCCGAACCACCGCTATCGCATCACCAACCACACCAACAACGAGATGGAGGAAATAGGCGACCACTACGTTTCCGACGGTGAGAACGGCATCCAAGATACTAAGTGGCTGCTCCAGCCTGTGGGCACGAAGACCGCTTGGCCTTACAACCAGATGCCGTTGCGTGTGGAAGTACAGAAGGGTGGCAAAAATGCTGCTGGAGCAGATGATTCCTACTATTACGGAACACTCTATGTGCCTTTCGACACCCGATTGGGTAAGACCGTGGATGTGGCCTTCACCATGACGATGCCCAAGGGCGAAACGGGCAATCAGAGTGTCACGATGCAAGCCGTAAGCCAATTCAATAACATGGGTAACCCACAGTACATTCCGGCTACTTGGCCTGTGGTTATCCGTTCCAACAACACAGGCTCTGTCGAGCTGAAGAATCAGGATAAATCCCCCTATGCCACCAAGCACTATGTGGACCTCTACCTACCTTACGACGAAGCCAAGAGCGTCGATAAATCGAAGATACTGCTGAAGGGTGAGTATCTAGAGAAGACACTTTCGGAGCCATCAGACTTGATACAAAAGCCTGATAACACGGAAAATCGTGTGATGGTATTCGGTCTGCCATTCGCTGATCCACACGGTACACACGAGTATGACTACACAAAGCGTGTCGGTTGGTACACCAACGAGAATTGGGCACGTGAAAATGACAATGCTTATGAGGCTGATGCTCGCTCAGCCACCGATGCTCAGCGCGACAACCGCTATGTGTACCACAACAAAGCATACTATATCTATAACTACACAGCCCCAGGCGGTGGAGCTAAGCCGCACATCGTGGCCATCTTCGACGAGGAAGACTACGACTTCGAAGAAGACAAGGACATTGAAGATACGATAACCGAAAGGACTCCTTGGCCATGCGATGTCTATGACCTTTCCGGCCGCAAAGTGGCTACCCACGAGACTCCGCAGACACTCCGCCAGAACAACCCTGGTTTGCCCAAAGGTGTGTATATCTTCGGGCATAAGAAGGTGGTGGTGAAATAGCCGAGAAAACCTTAAATAATTTAGGATAGCCTAGGAGAACCTAGAAAGCCTAGAATAAAACTAAATAAACAACCCAAGCAATGAAAATAAGAATAAAAATAGGTAATGTGTGTGGGGGCGTGGCGTTGCTGGTACTCGCCTCCTGTGCCGACCACTGGGACGACTTCACCCCCAAGCATGAAGAAGAGGCAGAAGGCATCAGCTTCACAGCTACGGTGTCGAGTAGTCGGATGGTGCAAGACACCCGTGCCGATGGTTCCATCGTGAACCTGAATGAGTACACGCTACCCGAAACTAAAATGCGTGATTATTGGCGTGCCAATGAAGAAGGTACAGTGGAGAAAACCACCAAAGAGTATTATGTGGGGGTGTTTGGATGCTACACTGGGCAAAACAAGTGGAATGAACTTGTGGACTTGTCTGAGAAGGCATCACCTACCGATGAGGAAACAGCCACGCTACAAGACTACTACTCCGCTAATCTGCTTTACAACCAGAAAGCCAAGATTCTTGAACCTTCTTCCCGTGGAACGAATACTTTGGAATATACGCCACTCCGCTTCTGGCCCAACAACCTGCTGGAAAGTGATGCTACACAACATGAGTACTGCACTTTCTGGGCTTACTACCCCTATAACGAGACGGCAGACCCAGGTGCTTACGGCATCAGCATCTCGGCAGCAAGTCAGGGCAAGGGCAAAGGTATGGATAGCATGAAGTTCACCATGCACCCCGATGCAGCACAACAGAGCGACTTCATGATAAGCGACATCGTGACCGACTGCAACCGCGATGCCTATCCATTGGTGGGCACGGCTGTGAACACCTATTCCCCTAAACCCGTGCCTTTCGTCTTCCACCATTTACTGGCACAAGTGAGGCTGTATGCGTTTATCCGAGGAACTGACAAGATTGTGTATGCTGTAGATAATGCTGCAGACGACAAGATTCGCAGAGTAACAGCGGAAGAAGCTGCAGATGAAACGAAGCAGATTGTGGATGCATGGGGAGTAGCTCATGATGCTGTGGAAGGCGAACCTATTCCTGATGACACGGAATGGTTGGACAGCTATGAAAAGAAAGGTGAGACTGTCCGCTGGTCACGCACCACCATTACTGATGTGGATGAGACGTTAATGGCCGACATCACCTATTCAATGTCGTTCAATAACATCAAGACGGAATGCACCTTTACACCCGAATATGACGCAAGCGGTAATGCCACCCTCAACTACACCAATGCCGAGACACTCGGTTCTGCCACCGTGAATCACTACATCATGAATCCCTATTGGTTCACTTTCCAAGACGGTGAGCGAGTGATGCTGAACGATCAATACATGTACGGCTTCTTTGAAAATGTGAACGACGACAATAAGAATGGTTCCTTTGGAGAAGGCGATAACACGTTGGGCTATCAGCTAACAGAAGAGACAGAAGACCCCGACAACGACACGAAGCACTACAACTACTTCCCTGGCAACATCATCATGGCAGTGCCACAGGTGCTCAAGGACGAAGACGTGCCACACATCGTCATCACCGCCAAAGGCAAGGACACAAACAACAACGATGTCTCTGCCCGTGTGACCATCAACATGCTCAACATGCAGTTAAAATGGGAAAGCGGTTTCATCTATTGCTACGCTTTCCTCGACGAACTGATGCCAGGCGACGACAAGGTGAAAGGCCCCGAAAGCATCACCGTTGTATTCGACCCTCGTAGCTGGACAGACCAATGGTGAAAAAACGGGGCACGCTACCCAACGCATCCCCCCACTCGATGCCTCAAAAACGGTCTGAGTCACACCGATACCCTCGGTGTGACTCACATCGACAAAGCGGTGTGACTCACACCGCTTTTTTTGTGCCGTAGCTCCCCAAAGTGGATTATGGCTGAACAGGACGGATGGGGAGAGCTATATTGTAGTTGAGCGTCTTTTGACGCTGTACGGGCGATTTGTCTTCACCTGTGCCAGAATAAGTGTACTCTTCACTCCATTCGGGCTTCAACCAAAGGGCTTTACCACCTGTAGTGCCATCATGTTCGGCACACCAATAGATGCCCGTAGAGGTGTCACTTTGCTTGTTGGCATAACTTTCGCCCTCGGTTGCGTCGCCCGACCAGCGACCTGTGGTTGGCAGATAGAAAAGCTGGTCATAACGATGATCTGTTGGAATCGTTGTCGTTTCAGTGGTCGCTTCGTGATATTTAGTATAGAGGTAGGCACCCTTGCGCTGTTCACCGCTCTTCACGGTCTGTCCTTCATCGTTAGTAGCATCTGGCCATATATTGAGGTAGAGTCCCTTCGTGGCTACATCAGCCGAGGGATGACGCGAGGTACCTGTGAAAACTCCATAAGATGGCATCTGAAAACCCGGAGGACAGGGGTCGTAGATAGTCTTTTCGCCACTGGCTGCACTCCAAAAGGCGTATTCTGTGCCATTAGGCCACCAACCTTTGGAGTTGCTGTTATCTTTCAAAAGATTGTAAGGCGACTCGATGAACTCCCAATAGTTAGTCACTTTCTTTCCTGTGAAGTTGGCGCTGATGTCGGTGTTGCCTGAAGCTCCGTAGATAGGGCGTAAGGTACCATCCACTTTCTTCAGCATGGGCAACGCTGTGGGACGACCCCACTGATAAATGGTGCTGGTGCCTGTAACGAGCGGCTGACGGGCATGTTGCTCTATCTTCACGATGGTAGATTGCTTAGAGGCTCCCACGATAGCGGGTTCTTCTTGTTCAAGTTTTACCCACACTTCACGGTGGTCGTAGAAGCCAAAATCGTTGTCATCGGGCACCCAGCCGAGGTTGACGGGAAGAATTGTATTCTGGTTATTAGCTTTGTTTTGAAGCGAAACAAGATGGTTTGTTCCATCCCAATCCCAATTCAGGTACATTTTGTCGAAATCAACACCATTCTCCGAACCTTCATTTTTATAGACTTCATCAGTCATCCAGATGTGCCATGTCCAGAAGGTTTCCCAATTGTTTCCTCCATCCACCAATGTCGGGCTTCCTCCAGTTGAAGACCAGTCTGTGTAATTACCTTCTCCATTGTCTGTCCTAGTGTAGGTAACTATGACTTTTCTCCCTTGTAATGCTATCACGGCATTGGCTGGGGTGGACTTACTAACCGTAAAAGAAATCGCACCATTATCACCACTGGAAGGGGCGACACTAAGCAATGAGATGAGTTCGGGCGTATCCTGCCACAGGACGGTAGCTCTTAGGTTGCTGGTACTCCAATCGTATTCGCGACGTGTTCCACTGGTAGGGTCAGATGGGTCTGCCGTGATTTCACCTGTATTTTTCGCCTTGATTTGTGTTTTGATAGAAGGAGAAGTAATAGTGGCTCCTACATGATCTTTGAAAATAGGGTCTGGAGAGGAGGTGTTCACATTACCGTTTCCATAAATCAAAGGAAACTCAAAACTACCAATCCGATTGACTATATAACTATTCGCTGTTCCATTAGTAGATGATAAGTTCGAGGGTAATTCAGAAGAAGAATTGCCATTTAAAATCGTTTGATGATTTCCTCTTTTCGTGTATGACTGAGCATCGATAGAATAGTTAGCTATAGCACCATAGCCACCTTCGTAGGATGTAGCAGAGGTTGTACTTGTACCATGTATGTCTGTCAGCCAACTAACAGCATCAGGTTTATCGACCGTAAAAGAATCTTCTTCGCCCGTAGTGGAATAGCCCACCACATTCCAATTAACCGCATGGGTCTCTACCTCCTTTCCGTCGGAATAGGCAGGGTTGGAATAGTCGAAATAACTGCGGTAGCTATGCACAGGGAAAGCGCCGTTGATAGAGGCGTTGCTGTGCTCGTGGGCTTCAGGATTTTCGGCAATAAGGTAATAGCCATCCTCCACTTCCCCGACAGTGAGTTTGTAAGTGACGGTGTAACCCTTCTTCCAGATGTCGCCAGAAAGGGAACAGGAAAGGGTATGGGTGCGGGAATTGCCAGAAGATGCAGAGGTACGCTCACCATCGTTAGGTGTGTAAACACCGTTATCATCGACCTCATAGTGCTGTGGAGAACTGAGAGTGACGGTGAGTTTGGCTGACGAAGACAGGGTTTGGGGAATCATGAAGAAACACGAATCGCCGTCGATATAGACATTACTGCCAGATGTGGAAGTGACACCTTGGGGCCAAAGGGTGTAGGTGGCAGAGCCACTGGAAGCAGACCATGCGCCAGAGGTGGCGGTGGAGGCATCAGTAGCGGAGGGGGTGAAGGTGGCAGAAGTGCCGACTCCTTCGATGGCGATTTGCTGAATGGTGATACCATTGGGGATGGTACCCATGGCAAAGCGGATGCAGGTGAGAATGTGCTGGAAGGTGAGTCCTACTAACTTGTTGTCCTTGCCAAGGTTCTCAGCCTTGGGGTCACCATTGGTGGAACCTGTAGGGCCTGGCTGCACCGCGATTTCTTCCGATTCGCCATAGAGCAAGTCGCGCATCTCGCCTGCTGTTTCGGGCAGGGTGTAGGTGAACGTAGGGGAAGTGGTGAAGTTAGGTTCAGAGCCTGTCATCTGTACGTCAAGGTTCTCGACGGCTGGCGCAATGGCATAGAAGCGCATCTTGGTGGGCTTGTCGGAATCGGTGCCGTAAGGCCAGTGGGCGGAGGAGCGCCAGTTGTTCACCTTCTTCAGTAGGGTTTGTTTGAAGATGGTCTTGTTTGCTTCAACGCCCTCACCTGTGTCTTTATAGACAGCATTGGTGTACCCCCAGATGGATAGGGAATCGTGGAAGTTGGTGGCACTGGCATCAACGATAGCAGCTACAGGAGCACGGGTGGAGTGATCGGCACTTTCAGACGGCTCTACGCATGGCACATTCACGGCTTTTCGGTGAATACCCACATAAGGCAGGGGCATTCGATGCACTTGCAACCCGTAGGAGGCATCGCCTGTAAGAGGATGGGAAGCAAAGGCATCGGAACACACTGTGCCTTCGGAGTTCTCCGACCTATTCGCTCTTGTACCGCCCATGTTGACTATCTGGTCGGCCATCTCGACGGTGCTGACAGTAAAGGACATACCATCGGAGTCCTCTTCGTTGGTAATGATAAGGTCTTCGAAAAGATGGTCGCTGCACGAAGCGGTGAGCAGAAGGAGCGACAAAAAGGAAATATACTTTACAATCCGCATGGTCTTTAAACTTTAAACGCTAAGCAGTAAACTATAAACGTTACGTGCCGCATGGTCTTCAAACTGTAAACTCTAAACTTTAAACTTTACATTCTCTTACTCTTCATTCACCGTTTTGGGTTTTTCTTCACCTTTGAAGTCTTCGAGCACGGAAGGGCTGAAGCGCATGGGGAAATCCCAATCGACCACGCTAACCACCTCAAACTCGATGTGCTCTACCCCGATATGGATGAGCAACTTGTACCGTTTGCCCGCCTCGAAAGTGAGGGTGACGGGATTGCCCGTGATGGTGTTGACAATGCGGCTGTACTTGTTGCCTTCCGTATCAGTAAGGTCGCTTAGAAGCAACTCGTTATCGCGCGTCACCATAGAATAGGTGAGAGTAGGCGTGAGCGTGAGTGTTTGCGGCAGAAGGATGAGGGGGGAGTCGTCGGCAAAAAGAAGATGCTCCACATCTGTCACTCCGTATGAATCACTCCAACGGTCTTTATTGGCAGGATTATCCCATTCTTCTGCCGTAATGGTGCTACGCTCTACCCACTCTTTCGTCTGGCTGTCATAGATGAGTCCCCACTTGTCCAACTCACGGGCACGGATGTAAGAAAGCGTGGGTTGAAGGGTTCCACCAATGGTATCGTTGAGAATTGTCTCCCCGTATGTACGAAGGTATTTGCCTTCGGTGGCAGCAATGGCAGATTGTTCTGTCCACACGCCTGTCTCCAGATTCAAAGTGCCAGAACCAGAGAAAGCTTTACTGGCATCAGTGCCAGAATCAAGCACCAACTGACTAACAAAGAGCTTGGTGTGTTCCTCCGAGTCGGGCTTCTTACCCGAATAGGTGGGTTCGTCGTAGATGCGCTGCACATAGACATCAGCACGGGCAAGGGCGTGATGGAAACGTAGTGGTACATCCTGATACTTCCGAATGGTGCCATCTTCGTTCACCTCAATGAGTCCGTTTCCATTGCGAGTGGCATCTATGCAGTTTGCCCAAAGCAAATCGATAGAGTTACCTGGCTCTCCCATCGTATAGTCAATATGGGGGCTTTTGTTAACCTCGGTAGGGAAGCCTGTCACCCCCGTCGTGGCTCCCTCTGCCGTGTAGGGGGCGTATGCGAAGAAACTGATGTAGCGCGGAGTGGCATTCGCTGAACTGTTGGGCCAATACTTGGGAGGTTCATACACCCAGTTGCGCTCCACGACGGGATGGTCAGGGTCGGAGGTGTCCTTGACATACTGAATGCCCCATGTGACTTGCTGGTTGTACATGAAGTCGGGAGTGGGATAGGCAAGCTCGTTACTTGAAAGTCCAGTGGTAGCCTCTTCCCATTTACGGCTAAAGTTGGCATCGTCGATGTTGTCGGAACCTGTCTTGTAAGCAAACACGCCAAAACCTTCACCTAAATTCTTCAGCGCGTCTGTATTGGCAATGTTGCTGGCAGAGGCACGTGTGTCAAGCCATTCCACATCCGTCGTGAACTGGATGGGCACGTCGCCATCAAGAAGCAGCACATCGCTCCTCTCATGGTCGGAACAAGCCATTAGCATCCACGCACATGCGTATAATATATATATGTGTAGTTTCTTCATCTTTGTTTGGTTTTTACTGTCTTTAAACATTAAACTCTACACAGTAAACTTTACAAGCTGCATGGTCTTTAAACTTTAACCTCTAACCTTTAAACTTTACCACTCACCTTAACATGAGTTTCTTTCCATTTCTGATATAAATACCTGCCGGTAGCGTCTTCTCGTCACCACCCACCACCTGTCCGTTCAGGTTGAAGATGCGACCATCCCCCCGATTCGCCTCACGCTCAGCCTCCTCCAGCAACTCCAACTCCTCCATATCGCTAACACCTTCGATGGCGATGTAACGGCGAGGAGAAGGAGAATTTGTATTCCAAATGGCTGGCTCAATCTTGGCGGTTTCTAACAGAAGGTAAGCTTTGTTGGCTCCAAGAGTATTGAGTTTTGTAGCATTTGCATCTTCTTTGTGGGCAGTAAGGAATGTTCCATCTGACTCTTTCAGGTTCTCAGCACTACCATAAATATGCATCCTATAGAAAGCAGCCACATTTCTTGTTTCAAATTGAGTGGGATTTGTTACTATACCATCTTCTCTTTTCCATGTCATATAGCGTTGGCCAAGGATGAAACGAGCGTATTCTTTACCATTGAAGGTCTCGGTTTCGGAATTAAAAATGGTAGGGCTAATACTTGGCTGCATTAAGTTGTCATCGAAGTCATGACTATCGTCGGTCTTTGTGGTGACTGCTGGATAGAAAAGCGGTACACTATAAGCGGTAGCATCCATGGGAACTCCTGTCTGTTTCAGTACTAACCCTATATTCTCTGGCACCACGTAACGTTGGTCATTAATAGCCACCGATGTTTTCCTCTTATCTACTGAATAAATAGGATTATCTTCCGTTTCGATAATGGCGTATGCCTTCACTGGATTTTTAGTTAGATAACCAGTCAGTGAGTGGTCGATAGCCACATCGCGACTTTCCGTTGCCCATGCCGTGCCACTCAAAGGGGTCAGACCTTTGAAGATGTTGGTCACACCTATGGCGTAGATGTTAGCATCACCGCTGAAAGTAAGGATTGCATCGGCATTCTGTAGAAAATGGTAGCGGAATTGTTTCATAGTGCCAGACTCATCAACATCGGTTGTCTGCTTCTCCACGATTGTAACATCAACTGTAGGTTCGACATTGGCACGCACATAAAGGTAGAAGTTAGTAAAGCCATCGCCTGGTTTGGGCACAATAATTGTACCTCCCCCTGTAATGGTCAATTTACCAGACTTCCATGTTCCTCCATTCGATGCTCCACTTCCAGTAGCAGCCACAGTACTTTGCATATCAAGGGTCAGTCCACCAGTTGATTTGTTGGTGATGGAGAAACCCAAACCATCTGTTTCAGGAAGAGGCGCATCCAAAGCACGTGACACCAATTGGGCACCATCGACAAAATAAGACTCATAATTACTACCACCATAGTAAGTGGTTTGAGCTGTACAATCATTGTTACTGATTCCCCATGTCTGTGTCGATCGTGTAACGGTTTTGGATTTATCATTACGAACTTTAATAGTGATCGTATTCTCTTCACGATCATTGTCTGCAATATTAATCTTGGTGTTTGTCTTATATTTGGAGAAGTCCCATGTGTAGGGGTAAGTCTGACCAGGCTTCTTACCTACGGTAATCGTGTAACTCTTCCACGTAGAAATGTACTTGCCATCTTGGGTACAATTGCTTAACGTAACGTAAAATTTTCCCCATCCTCCACTATTATAATGGAAGATAGGATGCCCACTGCTCATATCAACCGTAGCACCCAAAGTTTCATCCTGTTCGACGGTGTATGTAGGTGAACCTCCGTTGTGAACGTTCAACTGCCAAGCGGCATCGTTCATATTGATAGTGAACGATTCATCGTAGTCCACATGCAGATAACGACTGGCATCCATACTTGTCATCGTTGACTTATAAGTAGATTGCGTTTCGTCGTAATTGTTGTTGGGTTTATCCCAAAGCACAATCTCATGAATACGAGTCCAAGTTTCGTCAACGCTCCAAATCACTACGTCAACAGGAGTGTCACCCTCTCCAGCCACAATAAAGCTATAAGAGCCTGCACCCGTAGAGGCTTTTGGCACATCGTGCCCCAATCCCGTAAAGGCTATTTTATAGATGTCGGTAATTTCCTCACCACTGGCATCCAGCAGATTGTTCATACGTAAACGTTCACCATGGTCAGGGTCGTGCCTATGCCAATAACAATCTATTTGCTGCCCTGGCTTCACTTGTGGAATAATGATACGACATCCATTTTTGAAATCGAGTTCCCGCTTCGTATCGGTGGAAGAATATTTTTTACCTTGAGGGTCAGTATAGGTTACGTCGGTAAGTGTGGCACCATTTCTTGTGAACCCATTTTCTGTGTAGGTGGCATACGACGAAACCCCCATTGTTCCAGTAGCATAAATCTGTAGGCCAGCCGACTGCTCTATAACAGTAGCATTATTGCCATCCACCGTCTTTAAATATGCATACACATAACCGCCATTGGAGTCTGGTGAACGGAATTTCTTTTGGTATTCCCAAGAAGTGTTGCGAGCAACATAGTAGTCATGCTCATCTATAGGCAAGGGGCGAGCATTGTAACTATTAGGAGTAGATTCATAATCATACATTGTTTCGCTTATACCATCAGGCGACAATCCAGCATCTCCGCCTTGAAAGTTCCATACATGCTGTGAATATGCTACGGTAACTACCGTTTTTACCTCTACATTGTGATTTTCGCCTGCTTCGTCAGTATAATTAACAGGAATCTTTACAACAAATGCCCCACCTTTACTTGAAGGGATGTCGGATGCTCCGTATGTGTCAGACTGTATAGTAATGCCTGAGATATTGAGCGTAATAGTTCCTCCACTTTCTACTTTGTCAACGGTAGGAGTATTCAGATTCCCATAAGTAGCTACGATTTCAGGGGCCTTAGTCGAGTTGATGGTGCTACCCAACTGCGTGAGGGTTAAGCTATAAGATTCCAAGGTATTAGGAATAACAGGATTCATCGTCGAGAATTCCACGCCCCGTATGTGATATGTAAATTCCTTCTTTATAGTTCCCAAACTTACATTAAGCACAGCATCACCTATGCCATTAGCTGAAAAAGAATACACCCCACTGCTATTTTTGGAGACAATGGCTGTAGTCGTGGGATAAGAACAACTCTTCAGAGAAAATACCACTTGACTTTGTAACTCGACATTTGTCTCTATCTCTGGATTATCCTTTTCTTCTTGCGTTGTATAAACCCTAATATATTGTTTCAAATCGTTCGCCCAATAATGTTCGTCTATATCTGTTGTACCATTGATGACTCTTATTCGTGCAGATGTATGAACTAATACCATCTCTACAATCTGCAATGTATATGTTTTGGTTGGAACTCCAGAAGCCGAAACTTGGATGGTGACGGTTCCGAAATCATTAACACTAGTCAATTTCCCATTATTACTAAAACCAACATCTTGAGTGACAAGGCCATTACCCGCAGTTATGTTATAAGTGAAAGGACCGCCTAAGTCTGTGGCATTCAGTATCTCATTTTGGTATGCTGTGCCTTTTTCCACATAAATCGTTTCCCCCTTATTACCATCGTGTAACACAATTTGGAAGGTAGCCGTAATTTTCCTAATGTCAACAGATAATGATGCGTTTCTATTATAGAGTGTGACATAACCTTCATCGGTATTGCACAAATACTGTGTAGTGCTTTCCTCCTTTCCTGTTGTGTAACTATTGGTGGGGGTACCATCAAGATTTTTCACACCTTCTATTTCGAGCGAAGTCTCCTCGTCGGAGGCTGTTGCTGTAATCTCTATCAACATTCCTTTACGAGCAGGAATGCGCAATGCGGCATTATCGCCTGTGGCAAACATCGTGAATGAGGCATTGCAAGAATTCTCATAGAATCCATTGGAATAGAAACGAGTATGTCCTTTAGTTTGCAAACCATAAGAAACATTGTATAAATCACTGTTTTTATTGTAAATATACTCAAAGTCTGTATTAGTGTAGAGTTTATTTCGGATGTGGCTTCCCCCTCTGGTGCTCCATTGGCTGTCGTCCAGACCATTATCCATACTTGTATAAGTGGATTGGTTCTTAATATCCCACACACCATCTGTCACATAAAGATTAAAAGTAACCGTGATATCCGGGTAAGTAGCCTTGGTTGCATCGTCCGAAGTCAACGTACATGAAATAACGGTCTTACCTTTCGTAGAGCCTGTGGTAACTTCACCAGTCGTAGTGTTGACAGTAGCAATGCTTGTATTGGAGGAAGAAAAACCTCCTTTGGTATAGTGAGAAGTTATATCTGTGCCTTCTGTGGTGGTAATGGTAAAGGTGGGAGCAGCCAATGTCTCACCTATAAAAGCAACAGCCTCATCACGTGTGCCATAACGGAAATCCACTTCGATATTGGTATAGGCCAGCGACTTGATAGCCAATAAGTTCATCGGGCAGTAAAGAACATACGAAGTATTTTCCGAAAGATTATCCCTTGGGATTCGAACCACGGCTAAATTACCATTAGAAGAATTGAACGGGAAAATGTTATTTCCACTCGTATCATATAAACCGCCATTCCCACCGAAATATCCTGTAATAACAATATCCTTTAGATCCCCACCTGTCTGAAGGTTATAATAAGTTCCCCAATATTCCCCATTATCAGCAAAGTTTACGACATTGCCGAACGTATAGCCATTAACATCAATACAAGTTGTTCCGTAGCCACCGTTAATACTGCGTATTACCTGTTGTTCATCTTTACCATTATTAATGTAATTAGCACCAAAGACCATCGTTAATCCATTGATATTCACACTCTCTTCATTGATAAGTCCAACGCTTGACCCTACGTTGAAGTTATCTCCCTTCACCAGTGATGGGGCAGTAATGAAATTACGGGTCTTGATACGCAGTTGCATCGAAGTAGTGTATGTTGGACTACCTGTCGTGGTTGCCGTAACCGTCATAGCGGTTCCTTCTGTGAGATCAGCAGGATCATTACCCGATGTTTTGATAGGATAATAGGGGAATGTCCAACCATCACCACAACGAAACCGTCCACCAGATTCATCATAGTCAGAGACAGTATAGGAGACTCCTTGCCCTGTTTCGTTCACCAATGGGGAGTTGTATTCCAAGTCTTCTATATACATCACGTCGGTACCTTTTGGGAAGTAGAAACCGTCGTTGACTTTTATATCGCTCAAAGAGATGGTAGAATTACCTTGCCATGAATACACCTCAATAATGGTTAAGTTGTCCACTGTAGTTGTACGGTCTGTAACAGAAAAATAGGTGGTTTCCCCATTAGTCAATGAATAGCTATATTTGAGCGTCGATTTGTCGAAAGTGAAGGTTGCATGAACGACCTTATCAAAAGCATCATTATAAGCAGTACTGTTGTTGGTTCCATTGTCATAGTTATTGCCACTTCCTTGTTTGGATTGGTAGTAAGCACCGCCACTTGAACCACAGCCAAACATGTGCATAATACCATCTGTCTCGTAGGTATTGCCCGAAGAGTTTTTTGCATTCTCGCCTCGAATGCTCTTGTTGCCCACACCTATTATCCAACGACTACCTTGCGATATTTTGCAGTCGAACTCCACCTTCACCAGAGCGTTTGCATCAGTTATCCCTGCTATTTCGCTCAAGTCAGCGATGGCTAACGCATACCCATTGCCTGCATTAGAAGCCGTTGTATATGTCCCATCACCATTATTTATGATTCGGCTTTTTGCTTCGAAAGGGATACCAGCCCATGCTCCACTCACTCCCACCATCAGCAGCAGGAGCAGAGTGAGGCGGAGTGCCTTTGGAGTTATGATGTTGTTCTTCTCGTTCATATCAGTATTGGAGTTTGAGTCATGGACGTTCCTTTACCAACGAGGAGTTGGCACTGGTGCCTCGTTCAATGGTGACATTGAGATTAACGGGGGTGTTAGTCCAGTCGGTGGCGGTGACATCGAGTTTGATGGTGGTAAGGCCAATGACGAAGTTGAGGTAGTATTTGATGCCAGCTTGGAGGGCGAGTCCTGTGATATTGGCAGTACCAGCATTAATTCCTGTATAGTCGAGCCGTTTGTAGGTATCGTTCGAGGTTTTATAGGTGACATAATACTCGATAGTGGCTGTGTAGTCCTTGGCCACATCGGGAATCAGCATGAAGAATTGCTCCTTGTCATCCTTTTTAGCAATAACGGTTTGGAAATTAGCAATTTCGGTGATGCCCGAGTTCGTCATTCCTCCTTCTCCAGACGGTTTTTTATCTCCTTGATCACTCAATGCTTCATCTATATCTTCATAATCCCCCCCTTCCACATTGTCCACCTTCAATTCTGCGATTGTTCCTGATTTCGTTGTCCAGTAAGGCGAATAATCCACATTGTTGTTCAGATTCAACACTCCACTCCCATAAAAACCTCCTGAATTGGGTTTTAGCGTGATGCTTTTGAGGGTCACCTTGCAGTCGGTACCCAACAAACCTGTCTTCGATTCGTCGCCTAAGTCAACGAGGTTGTTTTCGCTGTCCACCATCGCTTGTACATGGAAACCTATGGCGGCAAGGGCGTGGTGGAAGGTGAAAAGTATAAGACCTCCTGTCTTTTCGGCTGTGGCATCTATCCATGGCTTTCCAGTTGTTCCGTTGATACCCCACAACAAGTCAACGCTCTCACTGGGCTTGGTGGCGACTTGATAGCCAATGGTGGTTTCGCCGAGAGAGGTTCCACTCACGCTCGTAATACCAGCTCCACTTGCACCTGCCGCTACATACGGAGCGTATGCCAAGAAGGAAATCTTTGTGTTTTTCGTCCATTCCTTTTGAGTGCCATACGTCCAGTTGCTGGGGTGAAGGTGTACGTCGGTAAGGTCTGAACCTGACTGAGTGTAGGAAATCTCAGTCGCGTTAGTCAGCCATTGGTCGTAGTCGCTGGATGTAGAATAGGAGAACACACCGAAGCCCGTTGTTGCTAACGTCGTGTTGTCCATCACTCCCGTCTGTCCTGCACGAGTGGAAAGCCCCTCCACCTGTGCACCGAATGTGATGGAGGTGTTCGTTCCCTCCGACGAGACATCGTCGTTCGAACAACTGACCATCAGTACTGAAGCAGCAACCACAAGAGATAATATGTAGGAATGAATATGCTTCATGTTTTTACGTCTTTACGGGGCAATGACCACTTCGAAATTGTTAGTGATGGTGATGTTGAGCGTTTTATTCTTTCCTTGTTCCAAGGTAGTATTGAAGGTGACCGTTTCTGTGCCGAAGTCATCACAGGTGAAGTTGAGCACAACCGCAACAGCATCGCAAGGTATCTGCATGACACTAAAGACACCGATGTTCTTGGCTTCTCCATCGGCTACCGTTAAGCCAAGTGAATGTGTGATGGCGTGAGTGCCTGTTTTGTTCGTCCAATTTCCATTGACCAATGACAAATTTCCTTTGTCGTGGAATCCAGATAGCGATATGTTGGTCAAGGTGACGGAGCGTCCATAGTTATTAGTGATGGTGCCAAGGGTTAGTTTTCCTAAGGCATGTTGGAAATTGAGCGTGACCTCACCTGTGCATACCACGTTTTCTTGGTTTGCCCACAGGAGGTCTACCCAGTTGCCTGCTCCACAAGGAAATTCGATGGTCTTGTCTTCCACAGAACCCATATCCATAGGGTCATATCCACCCCAATAAAAGGGAGCGTAGGCATAGACGCTGATGGTAAGGTTTTTCCCGACAGGCAACAAAAACGTATTACCATAGTCCCATTTTGAACCATTCCACCTGACAACCCTGTCTTTCAGATGGAACTCTGAACAGTAAAGTCCAAAGTCTGCGGCTTTTAACCCTTCCAGCATCGTGGCATCGCTCCGTGTGATTTGCACCCTCTCATCTTTCCACGCTTCCTCGGTCACTTCAAACGTGATGGCTTGCTGCACGTCACTTTCTGCCGATGGCGCATCGTCGGTGCAACCCACCCCAAGCAGCAGGAGGGTCAGTAGCAGGATAATATGTAAGCATTGCTTTCCGTAAAACCGCATAACCATTATTCCACATTATATTCGTGTGTCTCCACCACCCAATCCTTCACCACGGCATCCAGCACTACGCTTCTGCCCCATTCGTCGATTTCCACAACCTCAAACTTCACCGTGGTCAAGCCTGGCTGCAAGCGCAGTTTGTAGGACTTGTTGGCTTCGAAGGCGAAGGCGGTGGAGAAGGTGGCAGTCACGTCGTTCTTCACGATGGAGTAGTATTTCGGGGTGTTCAGTTTCAGCTGAGGGTCGTAGGTGATGACGTAGTAAACCATCCGAATCTTCATGGGTGTGTCGGTTGTCACCTGTCCCTTGTTGGGAATCACCAGATAATAGGTATCCTCCGAAATGAAAAGCGACCGTTCCGTATGTGTCACACCCGTAGGCAGGGCCTCAAAGTCGGTCAAGGCATCGGCTGCATCAGTTCGGTCGATGAGCGCATCGCTATGGTATGTTTCTGTTGCTCCACCCCCTTCGACCTCGTAGGTGTCGCTCATCTCAGGATTGATGTCCGTCCCTTCCACCTTCATGTTCAAATTGGCCGATCCCGTCACATCCCATTCAGGTACATCCGTACTCCCCACACGAGGGGCGATGTAAAGTTTTCCTTCTTTAAACAGGGGTGACCCATCGAAATCGACGCTTTCAATCAAAATCTTTGTGTTCTCATTCACATCGATAGGATAGTTGGGCGATTCGTCCTCGTTGTTGATGTGGTCGAAAAGCCCCTGCACCGTGATGGTGAACCTCGACAGGGCGTGTTTGAAGAGGAATTTCACCTGTTCGTTCACCGTCTGCTTGGTCAAATCGGTGTTGTAGGCATTTCCCAATGTGGGGATGGTATTGTCGGTTCCATCAGCCTCCTGATAGGTGTATTTGCCACGAAGCCCCCACAGCAGGTCCACTTGCTCTTCTCCCGTTTTCAAGAGATTGCCCCCCTTCGTATCTAAGCGATAACAAAGAAAGGGAGAACCCACCTCCGCATTACCAGACAGGGCATAAATGCCTGTTTCCGTCCCTACCAATGATGCCTCTGCCACGTAAGGGGCGTAAGCAAAGAAACTCACATAACTATGCTCCTGCGAACCCGTGGCACCCTCGTCGTCAGCTGGTGTGTTGTCATTAGGCCAGTATTTCACGGGGTTATAGAGCCAAGCGCCCTCCTCTCCTTCCATGTCAGTCCACTCGACGGGCTGGTTATACATGAAGTTGGGAGGTGGCAGCTCCTTCCCCGATGTGCCATCGAAGTAGTCCCACACATTCCCGTCAGTATAAAACGCGAAAACGCCAAATCCGTAATCTGCACCTTTCAGCATATCGGTGGAAGAGATGAAGCCCATCGCTCCTGCACGGGTTGGCAATGGGTCAGCAACGGTGGACACACTGAATGAGACCTCAGCAGGGGCGCTATCGATGGAGTCACCTGTCACCACTTCCGTCTGTGTACACGATACTCCCCCCACTATGGCCAACAAAAGCATCAATATTCTGCCTGACAATCGATGTGTCTTTTTTCTCTTTGTCATTTTATGCCACAACTCACACGGGCACAAGATGCCCTTCCCATGATATCATCAATACAAAATTAAAGCTTTTCGTTCAAACTGCCCAAAAAAACGAACAAAATCTGATGCCATACGGCATTTTTCCAAGCTTTTTTCGTGTTCTGATAACTGCATTAGACATTTATGCCCCATTTTTGCTATCTTCCGTCCACCTTTCTCTTTCACCCCTTCTGTCCTTCAGAAAGAAGCCCCTAAACCTTACGCTCGTCACTTCAAAAACGGTGTGAGTCACACCGAGGGTGCCGGTCTGAGTCACACCGAGGGTGGCGGTGTGACTCAGACCGTTTTTAGGGTGACGAGCCGAGGGGAGGTGGGGATGAAAAGAGAGTGGGGTTGGGGGTGAAGAGGGCGTGTTTTTTGCGGTACGTAATGAGACTTTTTTGTAGTAAAGGAAAAGAAAAAAATGGCTCAGCAATCTATTTTGATGCCACCCCCACCCTATTTTGTTCCTCTAAAATTTTGTAGTTCGAATTTTACTAACTACCTTTGCCGAAAATTTCATTCCAAGCATCATGTCAACATTGTCATACCGAGGTGGAGAGATGAGCCACCGAGGCAGAGTGGAAGTGATTTGCGGCAGCATGTTTTCGGGCAAGACGGAAGAGCTGATACGCCGCATGAAACGAGCTCAGTTTGCCCATCAGAAGGTGGAAATCTTTAAGCCAGCCATCGACACGCGCTACAGCGACGACGATGTGGTGACCCACGAGGGTGTGGCGATTCCATCGACACCTGTGGAGAACTCTGCCAGCATCCTGCTCTTGGGCAGCAACAGCGATGTCATCGGCATCGACGAGGCGCAGTTCTTCGACGAGAATCTTCCCAGTATCTGCAACCGGCTGGCAGAGAAGGGCATCCGCGTGATTGTGGCAGGACTTGATGTGGACTATATGGGTAAGCCTTTTGGCCCAATGCCGAATCTGTGTGCCATTGCCGACGAGGTGATGAAAGTCCATGCCATCTGTGTGCGCTGCGGCAGCCTTGCCTACATCAGTCACCGCAAAGTGGCTGGCGACCAACAGGTTCAGCTGGGTGCGACAAACGAATATGAACCTTTGTGCCGCGAATGCTATCAGCGAGAAATGCATAGATAACTGGAGAAAATGAGCATCAAAACTTTCACGAAGACATTGTCCAAAACGGTTGACGAGTTGGCATGTCCGGCATCTTACAAAGACCTCTATCACGAACACAGCGACGGTGTGCCATTGCCATCAAGCGATGTGCTAAGGCAAATCATTGACCTTGTGCGAGGCATTATCTTTCCGGGGTATTACGGTCAGCCCTGCATCAACACAAACACGCTGAAGTATCACCTCGGTGTAGATATCGAGCTACTTCACTCCCTTTTGGTCAAGCAGATACAAGCGGGACTTTCGTTCTCCAATTTCGAGGAGAGAACAGCGGTCTTTGCTGCCTACAACCAAAACACCATCAACACTGAGATGCGCCGCATGGCGGAGGAACGAGCAGAGAAATTCATCAGTCATCTGCCCGAATTGCGCCGTGTGCTCGCCACCGATGTGGTGGCAGCCTTCAACGGCGACCCGGCAGCAAAGAACTATGGGGAAATCATCAGTTGCTACCCTGTCATCAAGGAACTGACGGTCTACCGCATCGCCCACGAACTGTGGATGCTCGAGGTGCCGCTCATTCCACGAATGCTGACGGAGATGGCACACTCGGAAACAGGTATCGACATCCATCCTGGAGCCACCATCGGTGAGTATTTCACCATCGACCACGGCACGGGTGTGGTGATTGGCGAGACCTGCATCATCGGCAACAATGTCAAGCTCTACCAAGGCGTGACGCTGGGAGCAAAGAGCTTCCCCTTGGACAAGGACGGCAACCCCATCAAAGGCATTCCGCGCCACCCCATCTTGGAGGACGACGTGATTGTCTATTCCAATGCCTCCATCTTGGGACGCATCACGATTGGCAAGGGTGCCGTGATAGGCGGCAACATCTGGGTGACGCAGGATGTGCCTGCTGGAGCCAGCTTGACCCAAAAGAGGTAACACACACGCTTCTTATAGATATCAACAAGAATATGCAAGAATTTCGAATCATAGCTAAAACGTTCCAAGGACTGGAGGAAGTCCTTGCGAAGGAACTTATCAACCTCGGAGCCAACAATGTAGAGATTGGCCGTCGCATGGTGGCCTTCACGGGTGACCAGGAAATGCTCTACAAGGCGAATTTCTGTACACGCACGGCCGTGAAGATTCTGAAGCCCATCAAGGTGTTTAAGGCAACCGATGCCGATGAAGTGTATGAAGCGGCAAAGAAAATCGACTGGTCGAAGTACATGGACGTACACAACACGTTTTTGGTAGATTCTGTCGTCTTCAGCGAGAACTTCCGACACTCGAAGTTTGTGGCATACCGTGTGAAGGATGCCATAGCCGACTACTGGCGTGAGAAGACAGGCGGCGACCGTCCCAACGTGGGCATCAGCAACCCCGACCTGCGCATCAACGTACACATTGCAGAAGAAGAGGTGACGATTTCGCTCGATTCGTCGGGTGAAAGTCTGCATCAGCGTGGTTATAAGACAGCCACAGTGCCCGCCCCCATCAACGAAGTGCTGGCTGCTGGCCTCATCCTGCTGACGGGATGGGACGGAGAGTGCGACCTCATCGACCCCTTCTGCGGTTCGGGCACCATCCTCATCGAGGCGGCACTCATCGCTCAGAATGTCTATCCGGGTGTGTTCCGCAAGGAGTATGCTTTCGAGAAGTGGAAGGACTTCGATAGCGCCCTCTTCGACCGCATCTACAACGACGATAGCCAAGAACGGGAATTTGAGCATAAAATCTACGGCTACGACATCAACCGTCAGGCGGTACAGATAGCCACCGACAATGTGCTGAACGCTGGCGTGAAGGACGTGGTGAGTGTGGAACAGCGCGACTTCTACGAGTTTGAGAAGCCACTCGACAAGGCCATTATGGTGACTAATCCGCCATACGGAGACCGCATCACGACGGACGACATCTTCGAGCTGTACGAGACCATCGGACGGATTCTGAAACGCAACTTTGTGGGCAATGATGCTTGGATTATCAGCCACCATGAGGAGCTATTCGACAAGATAGGCTTCCGTCCATCCACAAAGTTTGCCCTGTTCAACGGCTCACTCGAATGTGAGTTCCGTAAGTACCAGATTTTCGATGGTTCGCTGCGTGAGCGCCGCGAGGAAGGGCTTGACATCAAGTCGGACGAAGACCGTCAGCGTAACCTAAAATTCAAGCCGCACAAGAGAAACGAGGATGGCGAATGGGGTGGTGAACAAAAGACGGATGACGAGAGCCACTACTTCAAGTCGAAGCCCTTTAAGGACAACGAACGACGAGCCTCAAGCGACGAACACGAATGGAAGGAAAAGCGTGGGGAAAGACACATGCGGATGTTTGAGGCAGCCGATGAAGAAGAAGCTGAGATTATCAACCGCCATTTAGGAAAGTGGGGTGACCGAAAGATTCACGTGAAGAAAGATTGGGATGAACGAGATGAACGCAGATGGGATCGAGGCGAACGGAGAAACGACTTCAGGGACGAACGAAGAAATGACTTCAGAGACAGGAAGGGCGACCGTTTCGAGCACTCCGAGAGGCGAGATTCCGATAATCGGGAGTCACGTCAAGCTGCTCGCAAAGAGTTTTTCGCTGGTCAAGGCGGATTCAAGAAATCGCGTGGCGAAAAAGCGTTTGACGAGGGTCGCAGAGAGTTTCGAGACGAGCGACGTCCACGTCGAGATGGCGAGCGACCTGACCGTAAATTTGACGGACAGAAAAGGGAGAATCGTCCGTTTCGAGATAAAAAGGACAAGAAGTAGTAAAAACGAAACGTAACGTTTCAACGTGGTAGTGATGGCCGAAGGACAGCAACAATCCTTTGGCCATCAGTTGTTTTGCCTGTTCTGGCTTTCCACGGAAACCATGAACAACCCAAGGCTGCACTCCCCTACCCTCTCGTCGATGCTGCTCCAACAGTTCGCGGCGCAAGGCCAATAGTTCGTCGAATGCCTTGACACAATGGATGACCATCGGCTTCTCCAGCTCTTCCGCAAGAGCCACTTGAGCACGAAAAGCCTCCATTTGTTGCGAGAAAGCCCCACCACGAACCTTATCCAAGCCGCATTCGCCGATTGTCCACACCCTGTCGGACGCAGCCATAGAGCGCACTTTCTCCACTCGTTCTTGCCAATCGGAGGCGACATTCCAAGGATGCAGCCCTACCGACAAGGCCACTCCGCTCTTCTGAGGGGCAGAACAAGCAGCATCCTGTGCGACACCACCGTCAAGACGGACGTTCAGGATGCACGGAACATCGTCCACGTTATGTGTATGGAAATTGAACATGGCGACTACCAATGGAACGTTTCTGGGACAGGGTCATATCCACTTCCTCCCCAAGGATGGCATCGCAACAGTCGGCGACATGCCAGATAGAGTCCTTTGAAGGGACCGTGTCGCCGAATGGCCTCGATGGCGTATTGGGAACAAGTGGGGGTGAAGCGGCATGTGGGTGGTAGCATGGGCGAAATGACCATGCGATAGAAATAGATGGGAAGAAGGAAGAGGTAAGCTATCAGCGAAACGATGCGAGAGCCTACCGACGCACGTCTTTTCATGGTTTGTTCAAACTCTCGGCAATTCGGGTAATCGCTTTCTTCATGCTTTTGTTGACAGCATAGAACGAAGGGAGCTGGTCGGTGATACAGACGAAAGCCATCACAAGGGAATAGTCTTTGTCGGCAAGCGCGTCCCAAAGCATCTTCTTGTTGAGGCGATAAGCCTCTCGCACCAAACGCTTCATGCGATTGCGGTCAACTGCATGGCGAAAGCGTTTCTTCGGAACGGACACAAGGATGGACACGGGAGGGCGTTGCGTGGTGTCCTTCATGCCTTGTTCCTCACCGGCTGTCCGTTGCCCGTCCTCCGCAACCTTCCGTTCCGTATTCTTCATATAAACAACTCGCAGGGGGAAAGCCGCCATCGACGCATTTCCTCCTGCAAAAAGTTTATCTATCTGGAGCTTACTGGTCAGTCGCTCCGATTTGGTCAACGTATTGTCCATCAGCAATTCATCGTGAACTACTTCTTGAGCGTTTTTGCGTATGCCTCTATAATGGCAGGCACAGAACGAAGCTCGGGTGTAGGTTGATAATCTACATGCAAGCCCACTTCCTCTGCCGCCTTAATCGTCTTCGTTCCCAGACAAGCCACCTTGATTTTACCCTGCTTGAATTTAGGGAAGTTCTTCACCAACGAATGGATTCCTTCGGGCGAGAAGAACACGAGCATATTATAGTCAAACTTCTCATCGGGGGCAAAGTCGTTGGGCACCGTATAGTACATCACCGCCTCGTCATGATCCAGCTCTGCTTCATCAAGCATATTCTTCATGTCATCGTTATGCGCCGACGACTGAGGTACAAAGTATTTCTCCACCTTATGCTTCACCATCAGGGGGATAAGGTCAACCATCCGTCCGCTTTCAGGAAAGAAGTTCTTACGCTTGCGATACTGCACATACTTTTGGATGTAAAGCGACACCTGTTCCGATACACAAAAATACTTCATGTCGTCGGGAATGCTAACACGAAGCTCCTTGCACAAGGCAAAAAAGTGGTCGATGGCATGACGTGAGGTGAAAACGATTGCCGTATGCCCTGGTATTGACACTTTCTGTTGACGAAAATCTTTCGCAGACATTGGCTCGACCTTGATGAAGGGGTGGAAAACCAAGTCTATGTTGTACTTACTCGCTACTTCAAAATATGGAGACTTCTCCGTTTGAGGTTTTGGTTGAGATACCAAGATTCTTGTTGCCATCAATCAATTACAAACTCAATATAACACTTCTTTGATGATAAAATTGTCGCTTAATCCACCAACCACATTCCACAAAACCAGTGCTGGCATTAGTTCGACGGTGCAAAAGTACAAAAAAATTAGCAAATAGCCATATTTTTTAGTCTTAAAGTTAGAAAGAAGCTTGTAAAACAGCAGTATCTCATACAAAACACCTACCAAAATGGCACATATAGTGACCATCGTCTGCCCTTCATCGAAGAAGACATCCACCAAGGCAATGGGGTAGAAAAAGAAGGCTGTCAGCGAAGTCATCAGGAAGTACCCCACCTGCCATCTCTTGCTCGATTCGCTGTCGAAAAACACCCAATTGACCAAGGCGTAAATCCATGCTTTAAGATAGATGATAGCCATGCAGAACACATAACCCACCGCCAAGACCCAATAGGGCACACCCAAATCAGGGCTGAAGCAGTAGATGTCAACAACATCGTCGAAGAAAACAATCGACAGGCTCAACGCACTAATTGAAATGAGCAAGAAACTATCCATCGACCAGCTGGAATTATCGTTCACATGCTCTTCGCTATACTGCCGCTTGGTGGTGAAGAAATCCTTTATGCGATAAAACAGCAACCACCTGTTATGGTAGAACACTGCAGCCAAGACACAGAACATGACCATCATGCCAGCCACCACATAGTCATCGCCACCCAAAGCGTAGGTGCGCTCTGCCACCGGCACCGTGCGGTCGGGCAGAACGACACCTTGCTTATACTGCTCTGTGCGGTTAATCACCGTCGAATCGAGTGCAACAAGTATGCTGTCGTAGTTCATCGTTAAAATAGAACCGATAAGACTTATAGGCCCTATTAGACCTATAAGCCCTATCCATTAGAAAAACGCCTTCTTGATTTCCTCCTGATATTGCTCCGTTTCCTCCCAAGGGAAAAGCGTCACTTCCATCACCTTATCGCCTTGATAACGGTTGGTGAACTTCTTCTTCACCGTTTCCGTCTTGCGGCCAAAGTGACCGTAGGCAGCCGTTTCCAGATAGATAGGCTTGCGGAGGTCGAAACGTTCCTCAATCGCCTTTGGACGAAGGTCGAAAAGTTTCCTTATTTTTTCAGCAATCTGCCCGTCAGCCATTGCCACATGGCTGGTTCCGTAGGTATTGACATAGACACTCACGGGTTCTGCCACACCAATGGCATAGCTAAGCTGCACCAGCATCTCGTCGGCCACACCAGCCGCCACCAAGTTCTTGGCAATGTGGCGAGCAGCGTAGGCAGCCGAACGATCCACTTTGCTGGGGTCTTTGCCCGAGAAAGCACCACCTCCGTGAGCACCTTTTCCTCCGTAGGTGTCCACGATGATTTTCCGTCCGGTCAAACCCGTGTCGCCATGAGGACCGCCAATCACAAACTTACCCGTGGGATTCACGAAATACTTGATGTCCTTTCCAAAGAGTGCCTTCACCCGCTCGTCATCCATCTCCGCAATCACCCTCGGAATCAAGATTTGCGTAACGTCATGCTGGATGCGACTAAGCATCTGCTTATCTGCCTCCTCCTGAGTAAGACCGTTCTCGGCAGTCGGCACGATAAATTCGTCATGCTGAGTGCTCACCACAATCGTATGGACACGCAACGGCTTATTGTCGTCGCCATACTCAATGGTCACCTGACTTTTGGCATCGGGACGCAGATACGTTACCTCCTTGCCATTCGCGCGAGTGTAAGTCATCACTTTCCCCTCACGACGGATGTCGGCCAGCACGCGCAGGATGCGGTGTGAAAGGTCGAGCGAAAGCGGCATATAGTTTTCCGTCTCGTTCGTTGCATAGCCAAACATCATCCCTTGGTCGCCAGCACCCTGTTCTTCAGGTTTTTCACGCTCCACACCTCGATTGATGTCGCCACTCTGCTCGTGGATGGCATTCAGCACACCACAGCTCTCGCCATCGAACTTATAGGAAGACTTCGTGTAGCCAATCCTGTTAATCGTCTCACGTACCACCTCTTGAAGGTCAACATACGTATTACTTTTCACTTCGCCAGCCACAACGACTTGTCCCGTCGTGACCAACGTTTCACAAGCCACCTTCGACTCAGCATCGTATGCCAGCAGATTGTCCAGCACCGCATCGCTGATTTGGTCAGCTACCTTGTCGGGGTGTCCCTCCGACACTGATTCAGATGTAAATAAATAACCCATAACCATTTAGAATTTTTAATGATAATAATTTAAAATGTATGGGGAAAGATTAGGGAAAGATGCACCGACAAACCGTTACCCTCCAAGGAGGTTCATCCTTTGTCGTTTTAGCATTTTTTACCGTGGTTGCAAGCAGCCCAAATCTGTCCACATGTTTAATCGGCTGCAAAGTTAGTAAGAAGTTACGAAACGACCAAATTTCTCACGGTTTTTGTGCTTCACCACCCTCTTTCCGTTTCTCTCGCTACCCTCTTTCCGTTTCTCTCGCTACCCTCTTTCCGTTTCTCTCGCTACCCTCTTTCCGTTTCCGCCAGCACCCTCTTGGGAGGTGCGCCCGTAAGCCCAAAAACGGTGTGAGTCACACCGCCACTACCGGTGTGACTCAGACCGGCACCCTCGGTGTGACTCACACCGTTTTAGAGGTGACGAAGCACGTCTGCGAGCGTTGCATCTTTGAGCAACACACGCTTCTCTGGGTCGAGAAGATAAAGGGATGGAATGTGGGGGATGTAATACTCGCCATGAAGGTCGTCGGCCTTCACGCGCACAACTGTGAGACGGGGATTCTGTTGGATGCGTGGCTCTTGCGACAACAGGACATCCAATGCATGGCAACGCTCACAATCGGGGTCAAAAAAAACGATGAGCGTCAGTGCCGCCTCCACCTTGCGGAGGGGACACCGATGCCCATCGTTGAAAGTTACTATGATGTCTGCCGCACGGCTACCCACTTGGTTCTTTTCCACTTGCTGCAAGAGCCAGATGCGCTGCGGTGTCTGTGGCAGCGCACGAAGCAAATGAGCATACACAAGGTCATTGTGTACGGGCGATTCGGGGTCAGCCAAATAGCGTTCCATCAGGTCTGTAAAAAAGGGAGTCGCCGAAGTGTTGGCAGCCAGCGAATCGGCCCACGCAGCCGCACTTTTCGCCGCCGTCAACGAGTCGGCATGCTGCATGAGGTTGAGGAAGTCCACCATCCCCTGCTCGCCCACCTGCCGATGGGTCGCCGTAGTATCGGCAAAGACGTAGTGCTGCCAAAAATGGTTGAGCATATAAGCCAAACGTGCCTCTGGTACCTCCACCTCGTCGGGTATGTCGGGATAGGGGAATAACACCTCCTGTGCCTTGACGGCAAGCGTACCGAGGAGGAACAACGTCATATAGAAAGCCCGTCTGATGCTCACGGTTCAGGAGTGGGTTCGGGGGTTGGAGTGGGTGCAGGATTAGGAGACGGCGTTGGCTCCGACTTGCCGATGACCACATTCGCGTCGCCCGTCACTTCAGCAGCATTGCCACCTCCATAGACATTGCCTCGGATGTCGGCACCCTGCACTGTCACACCAGTTTGTGGCTGAGTGCCGGTAGTATCGTCCCTGTCTTTGGTCACAAAGTCGATAGTGCCTTGAGTTGCCACATTGACATGTGTGTTGCCCATGACCATAGCAGCATTACCGCCACCGAACACCTTGCCAATGGCACCTATCTTACCCTTAGAATGAGGCGGCAAGTCAACCTCATGGTCATCGACTGTAATCGTTTTACCCTTATAGTTGCCATCCTCGTCATAATCGGAGCTGTTCTCTCCAGTGGTGGCGAATTTACCCACTACCTCGTTGATGTTCACCGTTGGATTGCCAACCATCGTAGCACCGTCACCATAACCACCACCATAGATTGCACCGATGCTGGTAAACGACTTGGCATTGACTTGGGGGTCGGCATAAGGAGTTGCGGGGCCTGTGCCATCGTCATTAGCAGACTCACGTGGCATCCAGACCTTTTCATCATTTACCTCCACTTCTTTGTAACCATATACGGAGTAGCCCGCCTGGTTGCCGCCCCCATAAAGTTCGCCAATAACGACAGGTCGGCAACCCGTTTCTTCGACATTCACGGTGATAGAGCCACGAATGGTTCCACTCAAGTTATTGCCGCCGAAGACACGCTTGAACGTGCCGTTGGTGATATTCAGCGTCACGTTGTCGTTGATGTCAGCTTCCTCAGCACCGCCATAGACAGCGTTAAGACCAGGAATACAAGCCATCAGCAACTGAGCCTCGGCATCCATAGATGCACTCTTGCCACCACCGTATGCCTCGTCGATGCAGAAATGACAGCCGCCCATATCGTCAAGCAGCGTTACAGCTGTCTTACGCACATTGCCCTTCGTGTTGGAACCGCCAAAGACACGGTGAATCCTACCATCATAGATGTTTATAGAAGCAATGCCTGTACCATATACGTATGGTGAATTTTGGGCTTGTCTCTCTTCTTTGGTGTCAGCATCTGTGTTATCATTCCATACATTCTTCTCCGAATCATACGTAGAATAATTCTTGTAACCAACGTTGGCACCAGGATTGGCCATCGTGACATTGTTGATGGTGATATCGTCCAATCCATTACCACCGCCAAACACCTCTTCTATCTCGTATGTGCCGTTGACGGTGATGTTGGTGGCTGGCGCAGAAGCAGCATTACCTCCGCCATAGACCTGGCGGATGCTGGTCATATCACAGCCGTCAATAATGACACGAGCCTGAACAGTATCGACTACGGATTTCACATCAGGCATAAAAGCGGCAAGATTACCACCGCCATAGACCGCAGACACGTGGTAGCTGTGATCAGCCTTGTTGCTGCTATCCAACTTATCGCTTGCAGTTCCTTCATGGCCTTCATACCCCACCGTCTTAAAGATGTGGACGGTGACCGCATGTTGCGGACTGCCGTTGAGATTGTTACAGCCAAAGATATCGCCCTTCACCACACAGTTATCGGGCCATTCTTCCGTACCTCCCTCACCAATCACCTTCTTACCGTTCAGTTCCACCAGCACATCGCCCTTGACCTTGGCTTCCACTGCTGAAAGTGGCTCGACAGCCGGTTCGTAGTCTTCCTGTCCTTCTGTCCCAACGGCATCCTTGCCCGCCCGTGCCTGGCGACCCAGTCCGCCACCATAGACGTTACGGTTGATAGTGCCTCCATGCAGATTGACCGTCGTGTTAAGAGTCTTGGCAGAGGCGTCGTCACTCACATTAGTATTGGTGTTCGCCAAAGCGCCACCGCCATAAACATCTCGTTCGACTGTGCCTCCGAGCATGTTGACCACAACCTTTTCTTTGACTATACCAGCCTCGCCACCACCAAAGACGCTGCCCTTGACATTGGCTCCCGGCTTGGAAGTATCAGTAGGATGTGGATTGATATTCACTTCCGTTTCCCTAACGCTTGCAAAAAATTCCCTTTCATTAAGATTGCCCTTAGGACCACCATATACATTGCCGTACTCACTATCGTCGGCACCAATTGTACCACCATTGATGTTAATGGTCGTATTACCAGTTCCTGCTGCGCATGTAGTTGGCAAGCCGTTTCCATCATAGGTGTACGTTCCTACGGAACCCATAGAACCGCCTCCATAGACGTTGCGTAACACATGACCGCCATTGATAGTTATCGAAGTTGTTCCACGAACAAGACCCGCCATGGGATTATGATGCTTTGTTGGATCCTCGCCTATAGTATATGTGTCCGTACCACAGCCGGCACCATAAATGTTACCGCAGTCCCATGTACCTTCCTCATCGCCTATTGTTCCTTTATTAACGGTGACCACACCATTTTCGAAGTTATGACCATTCTCACCACCACCAAAAACGGAACCCCATATAGAAGGACCTTTATCTTCTTCATCGCTATCAGGATCACCAATAATAACATTGGTGTTATTGACCCATGCCAACTGGTCGAGGAAAGCAAAAGCACCCTCTCCTTTCGGATCGCCTTCCCAACCACGCGACGAGCCATTCACCATACCCGTATCTTGATGGTCATGACCAATCTTGCCACCGTTAATGGTTACCGTAGCCAGACCCGTATTCGCTGCACATGCAGTAGGCATTCCATCATCACCGCGAGTGAACGTTCCCACAGAGCCAATAGCCCCGCCACCATAGACATTGTGAAGAATTTGGGTCGTTGTCTCCGTACCATTGATTGTGACATTGGTGTTACCCCTTACAAGTCCTGCATTCAAGTCATCGTTGTTTTCCACAGCGAGTTCAGAATTACCATCGCTCTTTATTTTTATTTTTCCTTTTCCACCACCATAAACATTACCCCATCTATAACCGAACCTACCCGTGTTCTCCACACCGATGCGTCCGCTATTGACAGTAACATGGGTATCACCTCCAACAGCCGATTCTTCTCCACCACCATAGATACTCTCACCAACGGTTGTGGTGCCATTGATGGTTAAAGTTGCCTTTCCTGTTACAACGCCAAGTCCATCCAGATCTTCCGTTGTATAGAGTATCTTCTTGTCTGTGTCAATACCGACTGCGTTACCATGCTGCCACTGATATGTTGTGGTTTTACCCTTCACACCCTTACGGTATGTTCCATAATCGGTATAGTACACAGGTTCAACTCTGAAACCGATACTGTCAACCTCTACTGTAGGAAGCGAGGCTGAGTATCCTGCTCCGAATACATTGCCCTTGATAATGCAATCCGTCAAAGTAGAAGTGACTGGACCATCAACCTTACCCAAACTACCACCACCATAGAAGTTACCAGTTATGATGCAATTTGTAAGTGTAGAAGTTACATCGCGGGTCGTAGCAAGTGAGAATAATACATGTTCTACGAATAGACGACCAACATTATCACTATTATTTGAGTTTGGAATAAACTGATAGCTAAACTGGGTAGAAATTCCTGGGAATTTTGTGCCTGCGGATTCTTGCTTATACTCTGTAGTTACCCATGCATTCCATGTATTATATGTTTTTTTATCATTAGTTGTTCCAGGCATATTTATCATTTTGGCTATATTGGATGGTGCACGACGGCTATAAGAACTACCACCATAGCCAGCACCAAAGAAAGTACCAAATTCACAACCTGTAGCATTGGTCACAACGGTCTTACCCGTACTCATATCACCGAACTTTGGGCCACCACAGAACAAGTCTATTTTACCACCAATAATTGTCGTGCTAATATTACCCGTCACAGGCCTGTCTGCATTGAGGCCACCTCCATAGAACTCTTTGATGTCAGCATTCTGTATCTGCCATGTAACATTACCAGTATTATCAGCACCTTTTGCTTTTCCTATACCCTCCATAGCCGCACCAGCGACTTCACCAAAGCGACCACCATTGATATAACATTCGGCATTATCACCATAACTGGTTACGTCGGCACGATACAAACCCGTTAGATAGAACTTATCAAAGTCACCACCTGTTACTGACACTGGAGGATGATTAGAAGATGCCGTATTATCTTGATGCACTCCTCTATGGAATTCCTTGAACCATACGTTGCCCCCCACAAGGAAATATGTAATATTATTAGGAGATGCATTTTGCTGTCCTGTCACCCATTGCTCCATTACACCACCCTGCAAGATATATGGGGCTGGAGTAGTATGATTCTGACTCCTTTCGTATTCAAACTGAGTAACTCGGAACAGCGCGGTGTTAGTTGTTTCAAACCAATTTGTAGGAACTACGATACCTAAATTATAAGAACCTTCGGCACTAGTACCTGTAGATTTCTGTGCCATACCCAAACCTGGAATATTTATAAAATCCCATTTAACAGGATGCCATGGATTTCGTCCATTATTACGCATTGTAAGAGAATAGTCAGGTTCATCATCACCATCTAAATCAACCGAAGTAACAGTGTATGGATGACTTGCACTGACAGACCCATTATTAGTACTAACAACATGATGATAATTACCAACCAATACCACTGCATAGTCATTAACCGTATATGTGTCATCACAAGAAAGACCATTATTAACCGCATTTCCTAAGGATGTATAGACTTTTTGACTATTACCCACTATTGAATAACTACTACCATTATTATATATTTTACCACCACCAACATCAGGAACTTTGTAGGATGTGCTCATGTCTGTATTGTATACCATATCGGCATTTTCATCAGCCAAATACGCAGCTTTAGCCCAGTAAGGCTCAATAGTGATAGCAGTTACGCCTTCTGGTACATCCCAGTAAGCACCTTGGTTGAATACACGATGACTGGTGGAGTACAAATCCTTGTTGGTGCAGTTACGGTCGGCAAAGTTATAGCCACCCCAGCTGTCACTTTCTGTATATGTACCAGGAGTGCCACCCGTGATGCTCACGATCTTCCAACCCGTTACTACGCGGTTGCCAGTATAGTTCTTGGTACCTACATCATTATAATAAGGCAACTGAACCTTATAGTAATTGAAGTTGAAATGATCGAAATCCTTATCTGTGATATTGAGTGTTAGGTACGGCTTAGTAATGGTGGCGCCGGTAGGAGCACCGAAAACAGCTCCACCGCTACCCATTTGTATATTTACAGACAATGTCCCCATTTTACCACCCTTGTTACGTTCTGTAGCATGAGTTGCATTTTTCGCATCAATATTCACAACCGAAGGGTAATAACCTGGAGCCTTCAGCACAGGGTAAGGAATAGATGAACCTATCTGTGAAGGTAATAATACCCACTTAGCCATCTCGTCCTTATCAGAGTAATTTCCCGTGGCCCACCAAGCAGCAAGTTTACGATGGCTGTTCTGCAAATGACGGAAGAACTCAAAGCGTTGCAAAAAGCGTATCTCTGCCATCAGAGCACAGTTAGATGTCTGTATGTCCTGATTCACCACATAAGAAGCTTCACCATTGAAGTAGTTGTAATTGCCTACGCCAGTGTTTCCAACATTAGAAATTATCAGACCATTATATATAGGCGCTTTATTTGTTCCACCCGTGATATCTCCATAGAACATACAGTTCATCACCATGGTCTGGAGGTTGCTGGCTGTGGTAGCTACGTTATTATAACCCACGATACCACCCACATTGGTACCACCAGTAATATTGGCATAGCTATAGCAGTTGATAACACGAGATGTTCCATCTAGGAAGCCTACAATACCTCCCACATAATCACTATTGGCGCCAACTTTACTGCTGCACACGTCAATATGGGTATAGCCATCCTCATCTGTTTTCACTGTGCTTGTCGTCGCTTGTACTCCACAATTATATATACGCGATGAACCCGTTGCAATATTGGCAATGGCTCCTGTTGCAGTTTTAGTATCTCCTGTAATAGTAGTGCTACCACCAATCGATACATTATCCAGCACGATGTTCTTCACCGTACCGCCATTGACTGTTTGGAAGAGAGCATGCTGGAGACCTGTAATCTTTGGGAAGCTACCATCTGCCTGGGCTTCGCCTTCAAAAGTGCCCGTAAATGCTGTCGTAGAATAAAGATTCTCCACCACGGTAGCACTGACATCCTCTACCAGGATGTAATGTTTGGTCATGTCGGGAGAATTGCCCAAGTTGGTGCTGGCAGTAATTCTGATGATATTGTCCTCTGTCAGTAGATGAAAGGTTGCCGTAACATAAGCACCGTCATAATCAGCAGGAACAGTGAAGACATACTGGGCAGAATTGGGATATTCAACACTGCTGATTATATCTTCATCCGTTCGTTCTGAACCAGAATACATCTTTCCCGTAATAACATCAGTAATTGCCGGTGTACGTCGTTTCGGAGTATTGGCTTTTCCTGGATCAATCAGTTTCTCTACGATGATGTCCGATGCCTTGATGTAATAACCAGAAGCAGGAGTTACGGTAAGGGTAACCTCCCGTGTTTCTGCATTGACACTGGCAGTAGCAGTCCCCGCTGAAGCACCTGGTTTCACGTCTATCTCCACATCGCTAACACCAAGTTGAGCCCATGTCCCACTCACTGCGCCCCACATTAGGGCCACCATTATGATCAGAATACGTATGTAGTTCTTCATATATATTATCTTCTTACCTACGGTTTCACTTTATTACTATCTTTTTCCCATCAACGATATATAGTCCCTTTGCGTTTGGCTTACCACTCAGACGGCGGCCATCGATGGTGTACCAAATATCATCCTGCATTTTCACTACACTTTCATCCTTAATAATCTGAATACCAGTCGTATGATTCCATGCAATTTTCAGACGAGCTGGTGCAGACCCTGGGGATGGAGCGGTATGGTTCGGGTTGAGATAGACCTTACCTATTTTCATGTTTCCAGCCTTGTTGAAAACAAACTCGTTCTTATAGAGTACGTATATTTGTTTTGTCTCGAAATGAACAGATTCTGATCCGGAGTCATAGCCAGGGGTATCCTCCGTCACTTCCTCCAACATATTTTTCGTTTTCTGGACGTCAGTGATTGGAATCGGAATTACATCTCCACTTTCGGCTCTCGTCACCACAAATCCGTTGATTTGTTTATGTGCAACCAGCAATACTGGTACACCTTCTGGTATATAGTTCAGAGGCTCTGGTATGACCCATTCTCCTTGAATTCCTGAAATGATAAAAGCACTAATACCTTCTGGTAAAGCATGTCCTATATCCGATTCATCCGCTTTCTCTGCTGCGAAGGTAGCAGACCACTCTTCTTGGTCGGTATCAGTGGTGAGGGAAACAACAACATTCCTAACATCAAAAGAACCCGTATAGTTACCAATGCCTGTGACAGTTCTTTCGGAGTATTTTGCACTGGCATCCCGATCATCGCTGACACTATAATCTGCGGAAACCATTAGTGCATTACCAATAATATCATCCTTTAGAAGAATGGTGTTACCCTCACCAAAGTCGAGAGTGTATCCTTCAGCAAGAGTGCCTTCACCTATACTTTTGGGTGAAATGGTAAATGACTGCGTATTAGCATCAAGTAATATGTAGTTGCCAGCCTTATCACCTGTAAGTGAAGACACTGTAGCTGTATACCCTCCTACATTGATTTGAGCGCCTGTTACAACGACAGTAACAGCATCACTATTTACCAAACCTGTAGCAGTAGCAGTGGGAGCATGAGCAGACCCGTCATAAACGAAAGATGTCGTTTCACCCCAAGTGATGCCCACTTCCTTCTGAGCAACGGTCAAGGTTCCTGCAACGAAAGAGATGTCGTAGTTGTTACTTGTCAGACCTTTTGGCGTAATGGTATAGGTGTTACCCACATCACTATACTGTGTATAGCTGTAATCGTAGTCAAGTGTACCGCCAAGCACACTTGCTGTCTCACTATTCACAAAACCTTCACAAGTTACACCATTACCAACTGGAGCATTACCATAAGTGATGGTGTTATCATTGGCAGTAACCGTCAATCCAACTTTAGTGATGGAAAACTCCCGTGTATTAGCATCAGGCAATTTGTAGTTGTTGGCCTTATCACCCATAAGTGAAGACGCTGTAGCGGTATGGTTGCCTGCATTGGTCTGCCCACCTTTTACTGTAACACCGATTTCATCGCCATTCACCATTCCTGTCGCTGTAGCAGTAGGACAATGGCAGGTGCCGTCATAGGGGAATGATGTGGTTTCACTCCAAGTGAGACTCACCTCCTTCGGGTTGACAATCAACGTACCGTTATTATAGGTAATATCATAGTTATTACTCGTCAATCCACTAGGAGTGATGGTGTAATTACCCACATCACCATATTTTTCATAATTACAGGCGTAGGTGATGGTGCCAATGAGATTACTTGCATTTTCTTCGCCCACAAAGCCGCTATAAGTCACACCATCATTGGCTGGCTCATCGCCATAAGTGATAGTCTTGGACTTCGCGGTGACAGTCAGCGCCTTTGGAGTGATGGTCAAGTTTGCTCCTGTGTATGATATGCTATAGTTACTGCCAGCAGTCAATGTGTTTTGATTGATGGCGTATGTTCCTACATTCTCACCAACTTCACGGTTCAAAGCTCCTGTTATGGCATCGCTACCCACCAGTCCTTCTGAGGTATATGTCAACGCAGGGTCAGCATCGCCATAAGCTTTTGACTTGGCTTCAGCCGTGATGACCAGTGCCTTGGGGTTGATAGTGAATGTTGCAGAACCGTATATGATATAGTTACCACCTTCCTTGTCAGTGATGTTAACAGTTGCTGTACCTGCATCGGTGTTGTATTCATAACCGACATCATATTCATCCGTTCCAATGGTTTTTCCACCATCCTGCACGCTGCTCACTGCAGGTTCTATGGCAGAACCACTATATGAGTATTCGGTTGTTGCAAGAGTAATCGTCGGATTCAAAAGCAATTTTGACGATGCTTTTTCCGAATCGGCAAAGCCCGATTTAGTAGCGATAGCCTGAATGGTAGTTTCATCCGCCACACTGAAAGGCTCTCCATATAGCGTACTACTGGCCGATGGCGTTGTTCCATCCAGTGTATAGTATATACTTGCACCATCAGTCGCAGAAGTAATCGTCACTTTACCTGTTTCAGTGGAATAGGTAATTACCGGATTTGCACAACTGTATGGCTCTACATACTTAGTAGCGACTTCAGTCAGCACTATGTCATAACGTTCTACCACCACTTTAAGGGTACCCGCAACAGTTACTTGATATTCTCCATTCGTCATCTCTGCACTTGTTGCCGTAGGATCCTCTGGTTCCCCCTCGGCACTAAAGGTATAGTGAACCTTGTACCCTGTTGGTAAACTATTATTCTCTGTTATTGTTACCTTATTATTCGTTTGGTTAACATCGCTGATGGTTGGAGCGGGCAACACAGAGGCCGTCTCCAAAAACCATTTCGATCCACTATCTTGTGTAGCATTTTTATTGTACAAACCTATGAGTCCAGCAACATAAAAACCACCCTCCTCAGTTCCTGTTCCATAATATTTGTCCTGATTGGCTTTTGAGGGGTTTACAAAGCGATGTCCAGAAGAGAGGGTTTTAGGTTTGATGCTATAATATGTTAGAGCGTCAGAATAAGAAGTAAAATTAAACAAATGATCATTACCCAAGTTTGAGGTTTCTTCCATGTGAAAGGTGCGACGATTACTATTTGTTCCCACACCGTCATTGAGTGTCATATACTTACCTGTGAGGAGATGTATGAGGTAATAATCACCTGTAGTATCCGATTCTTTAATCACCCAAACTGAATTATTGTCCCTTTTCGTTTTATAAGTTGTCACAAAGGGAGTAGCAGCGTCATCCTTCCATGCCCATCTATTAATATCAATATTTGCTTCTCCTCCATCATAAGCTGGCACCAAATAGTAATTGGTGTTCACTGTTTCAGGACTGTAGTGAGGATCTTTATCATGATAATTTGCTATATAGTAAATGCCGTCCACCTGTCCCCACACATCACCAATGCCCATCATCAGAAGCAAAGTTGCGACGAGGCGTAACATCGCACACGGGCTCTGCCCCCCTATGAAGTGGGTAAGGCGATGCAACACCGTTAGAAACTTATGGCAATATGTATTATTCTTGCTTATCATATCTTACTTTACTGATACCTTCTTGTTGTACCTGCCTTTGGCTGCACGGAGGATATAGACGCCAGACATTGGCACAGGAGTCTCGATGGTCTCACCCGGCTGGATGGTGAAGTTGGCGATAGTCAGACCACTGGTGTTGACGATATACACATCCGTCTCCTTATTAAGCGAGGACTCCACACCGACAAGGTGCTTCTTGGTATAGAAGCGCAGTTCTCCGTCGGCTTCTTCCTTCGATGGGTCGTTATCCTCGAACGTGAAGGATGTTTCTTCATTCATACTGAACACTATACGTTCTGCCACCCTCTTCTTGGCACCTTGGCCAGCAGTCTTCGCCACGAAGTATGGGCGGAAGGCGTTGATGCTGACAGCAGAGACGTCAGCAGTCTTATCGTAACTGCTTCCTGTGGCGCTGAGCATATACAGGTTGTTGTCGGAAGCTATAGCCGGGTTGTTCAGATAGGTGGGCATGAAGGTATATCCATCTGTCGTCACTCCAGCAATCTCATCGTCACTCACGCCGATGTTAGCACCCATAGCCGATGCGAAGGTGATGGTCTGAGCACCCAGCTGTTCAGGATTCGGACTGTATGTGGTCTCAGCCTTGAAGTTGCCGCTGAGGTCGAACTCGTAGTAGCGTTCGCCAGGAAATCCCATGATGTAAGGCGTAGCCGCAGCCAGACGTGGATAGTCCTTATGCGTGCGAGCCTCGCTATAGTACTTGCCGTTATCGTCACCCTGCTGATAGTCATCACGGTTCAGGTCATCACGGTTGTTCAAAGAGTAATAGTAATCCCACAGGAACGTGTTGGTATAGTTCTTGTCGCCATCAGAGGTCTTAGCATCGGGATAGCTAAAGATAGCTTCATAGACGTTAGCATCGGATGTTGAGGGCTTACCACCTTCTTTCAACTCTCTCAACCAGTACTCATGTCCTACCTTGGTCTGTGTGCCGTTGGCACTCTCCTTGCTGCCGCTGTAGAAGTGCGTAATCTCACCCTTCTTGTTGGTGGTGACAATGTCAGCCTTGAATGGCAGGCTAACTCCCTCCCATCCTGAGCGACTATCGGTGAAGGTGCCATCGTCCTTCTTCATGCCCACGTAGTTGTCGGGCTTACGCTGATACCACATACGTTTGCCATCAGCAAAGCTATAAGCGATAGGTGCATTGAAGTCGTAGAGGTCAACCAGCAGATGGTCTAACGATGCCACATAGTTGTCTTCGCCCATCTTCTGTACCCAGTGTCCACGTACAGCATCACTCTCGCTGTCCCATGGGGCAACGGTGTGGTAGGTGGAGTTACTCTCCTCGTATGCCTCATCGTGCAGATAGGTACCCACCACGTTGGCCGTCTTCTGCGAAGCGGTCGGTGTCTCACCCTCTCCTGTACCACCAGCAGCGCCAGTATATACCAAGAGGTTGCGGGTCAAGTCCATGTTCTGGAAGAGCGTCAAGCCGTCATCATCGAGGAGTGGATAGAAGAAGTGCTTGTTGTCGTTGCTCCATCCATACTTATACTGATTATGAACATCATTGGCCTTACCACCCGAGAAGTCGATAGCAGTCATGTCCTTGTATACGATGACAGTGGGTTCATCCTTCTTGGTCTGAGCAAAGATGGCATACGGATTGAAGTGAGCCACACCAACGTCCTTCGAACGGAAGTATGCCGGTGCACGATAAACGCGGTTGCCATCGGCTGTGGTCAGTATGCGTTCCTGACTCTTATTGATGCGGGACGGCGTCTCCTGATGCTCACGGTTACCTACATGACCGTAAGTGAGTGCCTGACCGAAGAAGAGGTAGTCGTCTGGCCAAATTGGTGTGAAGTGGGTCGTGGTCACGGCTTCATCGCCCTCACCAGTTGTTACAGTCCTGACACGGATATCAACCGTAGTAGGAATCTCACCGTTGGCATAGCGGTAGTCACCATCATAGAAGCGATTCTCCACATAGCCAAGCCAAGGTTTCTGCTCGCCCTCCGGCACCTTGACTCCAGGCTGATAGACAGCATAAGTGGCAGGATACATTGCGGTACTCATGTCTGTAGGCAGTGTGGTGTTGCTTTCCGACTTGAGGTAAAGATATTCTTTAGCATCGTCACCGCCGGGCACCTCATGGTCGTAGTAACGCTTCTTCAGGTAGAAGCCATTCAAGTTATAAGCCACCTCACCGTTGTAGAAGTCCTTGTCGGGCATCTGAGTGGGTCTGCCATGCTTGTAGCCATCTCCTGTAGGTGGTGTCTGATAGTCATTGCTCTCAGGATAATAGCAGTTCTCCACCTGAATCGGTCCGCGTGGATTCGTGTCTGGATTCGTGTCTCTAGTAGGATTACCGAATACTGCATAGTGGCCCTCACCCTTCACGGGCGTGCCTGTGGTCTTGACCCAGCAGTTCTCCACATAACCCTCACCAGTCTCTGCAACACCTGCACCCGTGAACGAACCCGTCACACCGAGGTTATAGACATCACCGCAGAGTTTTTCAAACAGCGACGAACTCAGTCCACTGATGGTATAGCCATCGCCATGCAACGTACCCGCGAAGCAAGGATCATTCGTACCGCCACCAATAGAGTTCCACGTGATGTATGCCTTCGGACTGACATTGCTGCGGAGGAAGAACTCCAGATTGTTAGCTCCAGAGACTCGACTATTGAGCAGGGCATGACCTTCCAAAGCCGAACCAGCAGCAGGTGTCGTGTTGAGCACGCTGAGGTCGAAGAAGTCCTTCAGCAGGTCGAGTTCACTCTTCGTTGCATCCGACTTGCAGTAACGACTATCGATATAGATTTTACTATCGCGCTCTACAGCTGGATGATCCACATACATGTGGTGCTCCTTATCCTGCATCACAGCATCAAGGTCGTGGTAGTTAGCCACTGAGACAGGCACAGGATTTGAGTAGGTATAGCCCATGTAGGTCTTCGAGTAGAAGGCCACGTACGCCTTTTGGTTCTGATACCAATATACGGGCGTGCTGTTATTGACAAAGGATGTACCGTTCTGATGCTTGACGGCAGAGTCGTAGTTGTCGTACAACTCCCAACCGTTAGTAAGAATCTCATACAAACCTGGTTTCACATCTGGTGCCCTCAAGCCCACGGCATCGCCAGGCAGCACGATGGAAGGCGGATTCAGCTGACCAATCTGCGGCACACCACTCTCCAGTTCCAGATGGATGTTTACCACATGCAGTTCATTGGTCAGTTTCACACTGCCGTCGTCTTCATCCTCATAGTAGGTGTACTGATACACCACCGTGATGACCTTCTTCTTTGTCAAGTCATAGATGTCACTCTCGCGCGATACATATAAGGTAGTGGTCTCCGTAGGCTCCTGACCCTGAATGACAAAGTACTTCTGGTGGTTGGGAAGGGCAGCATAGGCAGACTCATCAATAATCGTTCCTTTTTTAACACTACCATAATCTTCATAGCAATAATACTTGATAATGGCAGTGCTTTCAGTATTCGTAAACCATACCTCTTCGACCTCATCCTGATTCAACGTTGCCACGCTTTCCTCTACCACCTGTCCCATACCGTAAGGAATACCGTTGTAAACGAAATTCTCCGTGGCTATATAGATTGTCTCACCACCTGATTTCACCGATATACGGGTGTAGTGGCGCTGGTCATTACGTACCGCCTCAAACTGCTTATTGGTAATGCGTTTGTTTGCATCGTCAGCGTTTTTGGAGAATGTCTTTGATGGCGTACCATCAATGAACTCCACGGTCTTGTCTTCCTCCTGATCATAAACAGCACTGTACTCTACAGGCACCAAGTCGGTGTATGGCGAATGGAAGGCCTGAACAGTTCGTCCATGATCTGGCGACTCAACATCATTCACATTCACCTTCAGATAATCAGCATCGTTTATCAGGTCAAGACCATCGTAGTTGAAGGTGAACCTATCATGTCCTTCTAAGTCAATGCGGTCACTCTTCGACAATGAACACCATGCCATGATGGCATTGTAGTTCTTGTCGTTATCCAGCTTAATACCGCCCCAGCCACCAGCCTTACTACAGATATAGGCTGGTGTCATGGATGATTGAATTTCGTCGGCAAGAGATGTATAACTGGTAATGGTGCCGGCATCATTTGTTATGCCAGCGAAATCATCCTTCATCTTGTCGATTTCCTCTTGTGTCTTCAGGTCACCATAGAGCATATAATTCTCGCTGGAAAGCTTGACTGTGCTGGTACACATGAGGGCCGAGCCGAATGAAGCCTTTGCCGTTGCATCGATGGCATTATATTCCGACTCTGGAATAGGCGTGCCCGGATGGGCTGTCTTCTGTTGGTCATTGTAGGTATAAGTCACCGTCTTAAAGGCAACGTATGCCTTTTCCATCGTAGCCTGGTCACCAGAACCAGGCGTACTGTTATCATACGTCTCTTTAGTAATGACAGCACCTTCCTCATACTGTCGCTGACCATACACACCCGTCTCCAACGGACGGAAGGTGGGACCTTCACGGTAGTTATACTGTTCCGCCGGATCTTCCTTAGTAAGTGTGGTGTATGCCGCTTTTGTTATCGTCGTGGTGGTGCTACTGTTATCTATGGCCGTGTAATAGTCATCCCATACCTTGGGCGAGTTCATGTCGAGCGTCAGAACGTAACCCGTATCATGACCAATGTTGTTCGACGGACGGAAAACGAAATCGACAGTGGTTGCATCGCCGGCAGCATTGATAATGGTGTGGTCAGTCTCCTTGAATGTCGTGAAGTCCTTATCGTCCATGACGTAGGTACCTGCCTCATACTCTTTGCCGTCAATGGTGCAGGTGATGCAGTTCACGTAGGTCTGCGTGACAAAGTAGGTGCGCTCCGTTGCCGACAGTTGATGCCAGTCCCACCAGGTGATGACATCGTTCAACTCGTAACTGTCCGCATCATTGTTCACCCAAACCTTGTCGATAGGTTCGTGGGTGGCGGGATCTTCCCTACTGCCAATCTTCACTTTGTCCACACCCGTTTCTTCGGTAGGCATGTAGTAGGCATAGAGGTTGGGCTTCACATTGAGCAACTGCAAACGTCCGTGGGAAGCGGCTGTGATGGTCAGCGGCAGGTGCACCTCCTTCGAGTAGGCATTAGCACTTCCTGTATAGGCCGACACCTTTTGGTCGTAGATATACACATCACCCTTTACATACCAGTAGTGAGCCTCTGAATAAGGAGTGTGGCCTTCAATATAAGCATTGTTGATTGGGTAGCAGTCATCCACAATCCTTTTCTTCGGGTGAATGAAGTTTCCACTGGTCTCATAGACCACATATTTATAGAGATCATCATCAGACTCATCACCGACGTTTTCAGCATCTTGTTCCGGCCAAGGTCCTTCTTGATTAGAATAGTATCTGAACTGCTTATAGGTAATTGCCTCGTTACCAATCTTTTTATTGTATTCCGACAAGACGACATTCTCTTTTTGGGGATAACGGCGCGGTATACGGTGCTCATTCTTGGCATAGACGAAACCGCCACCAACCTCATCTCTCTTCACATTAATCAAGTCAAGCTCAATCACACCCGTCACATAGCCGTAGTCCTTATGGTCAGAAGTACTGTTCTCAGTGGTCAGTTCAAGGAAAACGCCCGAGGCCAGTGCCACCTGATTGTAACTGGAACCGTAGTTACGTTTACTGCTGGTGGGCTGGGCTTTCTTATAGCCATAGTACGTCTGATTTACATCAACTTTGCCATCAGTACCACGATAGAAATCCCCAAAGTGTACATCACTGGTCAGGTTGCCCATATAGTTCACAACACTGTAGATGCCGAAGTAGTTGCCATGCAAAGCATTGTCTATATCTTTGTAATCTTCCCCGTGAGCAGGATTATCGTTTAACGCTAAATCTTCGGAGATAATCGAACGCTGCTGGTTGAGCGATACCTCGCCTATACGGTTGATAGTGTAGTCAATATCCTCGCCTACATCGGCCACACGGTCTTTAGCACCTTGCAGCACCATACGTGAGCCGAACACACCACAGAAGTCAGCACGCTGGATGGTGTTCAAAAGACGACCGGCATAGATAGAACAGAAACCATAGGGAGTAAAGGCGTTCTTAGCTAATGGATATTTCTCAAGCAATTTCAAGTATTCATCTTCCTTGAGGATTTGGTCCTTCACGTAGGTGATATCACCAAATTTGACTTCATCGACACTACAGATATATTGCAACTGGAAGTATGCACGCTCGCGGTTGCTGAGGCTCTTATACTCGTCCAGCGTAATCTGAGAATCCAGTCCATAGTAGTCGGTGCCATAGTTGGTGATGTTCAGCTCACGGTAGCCATCCACCACAGAGAGGTTGCCACCACCATAGATTCCACCGATATGCTCGGTACCAACGGTGATAAAGTCACGATGATAGACATCTAAGAGCGCTGCCGTGGTGTTGCCGAACACGGTCGTGGCATTGGCGTAGGTCTTATCATTGTTCGACGACACATTGCCTCCGGCAAACACAGCATTACGGATGTGAATACCGCGCTCTTCGGTATCCTCTGTTTCACCCTCCACACCATTGTTCACACCTGTGTAGAGTTTCAGCCAGTCGCCATCAAAGTGCTTTGTTGTTGGGTTCTTCTTCGGCAGGGTGTTCAGATACTCCGTAGGTACATAGTCGTATGCATTGTAGGTCTTGTCATTATATGTGATACTCTCTCCGGGCTTCACCTGCAAGTAAGGCGACACGACCACCTTACAGTCTTCCGTCAGCTTGTCACCCGTTCCATCATTATAATAATAGTAATAGTGATTGGGCGAACCCGTGCCCGTCTTACGTGAGTTCGGATTACTATATCCCTTACTATAAACATAGCCCACGTCGCCACCACCGAATACATTGCCATTGTTGCTGGCAAGTCCCTCTTCCGTACCTACCTCACCGCCATGAATATACACCTCAGTCTGTCCAAACACATAACCGTCGGTGTAAAGTTCATTCTTACCACCGAATCCCAGCACGTTGTAACCTTTACCACCACCGAAAATATTGCGCTTGACGTGACCGTTATACATCTCCACATGTGTCTTACCAGCCTTGTATATAGCTTGGAAATCGCGCTTATGATTGGCCACTCCACTCTCTCTCGTAGAGCCGCGACCGATAGCAGCCAACTCGGCTCCACCATGCAGACTGCCACGAAGGATACCGCCATACATCACCACGTTGGTCTCATCCACATTACTCCGGTCACTATAGCCACCACCGAAGATATTGCCATAGTCTCTCAGACGACCGATACTGTCGTTAGGGTTCTCCGCAATCCACGTCTCGTCGTTGAGCTTCTCTACGAAATTCCCATTCAGCCAGTCATAACCGATGCGACCATTGTTGAGTATCACATTGGTTCTTCCGAAGACAGCACCGCCACGGCCACCAGCCTTATCTTCACCTTCGCCACCACCATAGACGTTACGCTGGACGGCAGGAATACCATTGTAGAAACCATATGTATCATCATTGTCAGCCGATTCACTCTTTGCATAGTTCAAGGCTGCAGCACGATCCTCTGATGTCTGGTCTTCGCGAATGCCGATGATAACGTATGCCTCGGCAGGTATATCACCTTCGGTAGAAGCACTGATGTCAGCATCTATCTCACCAATAACTGGGTTGCCATCTTTATCTGTGACAGGATCGCCATCCTTGTTCTTCAATTGTCCAGTGGTCTTATGCTTACCGACACTACCCATGTAGCCACCACCGAACACGTTACGCACCACACCGCCTCCTAAATAAGCAGTCGCTGAGGCCACGAAGGGCTGGCCGAAATCGTCAGTTAGTCCGCCATAGCGGTCGAACACTGAACCCACAGAACCAGCTGCCACGAGATCCTTCTCCACCGTGCCACCCAGCAAGGCAATATAGGTCGTTCCGTTCACATCGCCGCTCCTACTCTTGTCGGGCGAACCCATGCCTCCACCGTATGCATAACCACCAGTGACAACGAATCCAGGCGTAGAGCCAAGGGCATACGAACCCACAATGGCACCTTTGTTGATAATCACATTGGTATTGTATTTCTTGCCATCGTGACGTGCCTTGGCCAACGGGTTGTTGAGTCCGTTCTCGACGTATGCATCGTTTTCGTATGGGTCGGCTATTTTCAGTCCTGCAAGGTCCTCGTCGCCATAATCAACTTTGGTTGTTGCCACATTAGACACTCGGCCATTATGACCACCACCATAGACCATATAAACATGCGAACCTTTGTTCAGGTTCACTTCTGTATATTGCGACCAAGTGTTCTCACCATAGCCAGCACCATATACCGTTGCCATATAGCCAGTAGTCTTGTCCGACCAAACGGGGGCATTGACATTCACCCGACCGTAGAGAGTACGACGGGCGTTGTTGTTACCACCATAGAGATTGCCGACAAGCGCATTCACACTGTTCCAGTTCACATTGCCTTCATAGACATCGCAGATTTCTTCGTTATCGATGCCGTAGGCACCACCGAAGATACTGTTAAGTTTCACGGTGGAACCCGTTGGCACATTGACCACCGTACGACGGGTGAAGCCCTCCTTATAGCTGCCGCCATAGACTGCACTCAGCTGGCCACGTGGCAGGTCGATGATAGCAGAAACACCGTCAAGTTTCGCCTGATTCCTTGTAGCGGGGTCCACATACTCCCTCATACCCAGTCCGCTCCAGGCACCTGCACCCCACACCTGAAGATTTCCATGATCCTTGTCGAAGTTGGTCATATCGTCAGGAATATCGACAAGGATATAGCTACCCTGTTGCATAATGTCACGGTCACCGTCACCAGGGCTTCCTTGTCCAGCACCGTAAATCTCACCAATGACATTATCCTCATTCACCTTCAGCCTGTCATCATTCAACGGGCGGAAGTTCACAAATGCCTTGTCCATACGGGGCTTGGTGTAGCCGGGGCGGGCAGTACCGAGATTAGCACTTGTCTGACCTTCAGAACCAGTCGTATAGAAGAAGTCCTTATATTCCGGATCCGTATAGTCGTATGTACCATAGCAACCGCCAAAGATACCCAGGGCATGACCTTGTTGATACTCTACGTAGGCTGACACGTTCTTAGGAGCGTAAGCATTGTGAATCTTCGAGGCCACCGCATCACGTACACGACTTGTAAAGTCCGCTGTACCCAAAATACGTCCGCCAAGGTCGTTACCACCATAGATATAGTCTTCAATGTATGGGAAACCTTCGCCCAAGGTGCCGTCGTCCTTTACCTGACGCCCCATGTAGGTCTCCGTATGGCCAAGGATATCAGCGTTACAAGCTCCAGCAAAGGTGTTGAACACGCGGCCCTTACCCAAGTTCAGTATCGTATTACCGCAGACAGGACCCAAGAAACCACCACCATAGATAAACTCTGCCTCGGCATTGGCATCGCTGGGACTCCTCAGGTTGATGGTACACGAGTACTTGTCATCCTGTTTGAACGACTTTCCCTTGAAGGTATAGGTGCCACCCGTAGTAACAGCCTTACCTATGATACCTTCCTCACTACCACCAAACACCTGGAACACGAAACCCTTATTCAGATTGACAGTAGTAGAGCCCCAAATCTCGGTCTCGCGACCCTTGCCACCACCGAACAGACAGAGTGCTGAACCAAGCACATCCATGCCCTGCTCGTCGAGGATAACACCTGACTGCCGTGTTTTGATGGTGTATCGCTGTGTATCATGGTCCAACACGTCATCACCGTAGAGACCCTCACCAACAGCTTCCACCTCATCGAAGAGCTTATCCCTATCCATCAGTGTGGCATTGACATTGATAATCACATTACCATTGACAACACCGCTGGTGCAACATCCTCCATAGATATTGCCACCCACAAGACGGCGTTCCAAATCCTCAGCAACAGATTTTCCATCGGAAGGAATAGAGGGAACATCTTCAGGATTGACAGGATTGCCATCCTTATCGACCACATTCCATATCAAGTCATTGACATGAGATTTGTCGTTCTCATCTCTCCATCGTCTGGGTTCAATCGACAAACCACTGAGATTCAGAGTCAACTTATTGCCTATCTTGCCTACTTCTGCGGGGTCAGGATCACCTATGACACCACCTTCGTATCTGGCATTATAGCCACTGGCAAGTACAACGGCATTGTTACAACCACCCACCAGCTTATCGTAGATAATTACCGGGTAGTTAAAGTTGATGGTACTCATACCATCAGTAATCATACTACCTACGTTACCGCCGCAGTAGAACGAACCAAAGTGGGTAGAATAAGGAATGTAATCGACAGCGTCACGATTTGCTTGGCTCTCAAAGACAACGGTAGATTTTACCTTCATGGCGCAGCCCTCCATGTATTTGGCAAAGACATCTTTGTCTGTCAAATCCATCGAGTTAAACCTGGAACCATCAGAAGCGATATCAGTACGTTTAAATGTGCGTAGCACACCTTCTCCTCTTAAAGAAACTGGATCTTCAGCCTCATTGTATTTAATCATGTTCTCGCCGTTGTTGCCGAGGAAAACATTGTCGATGATGACGTGTGAACCAATCTTGATGTGCGTTTGGTCGCCAGAACTTGCGCCTGCAACATGTTCTCGCAGCGAAGCACTGTTACCACCCACATAGAGACCACCATCTACGATGGTAGGCTGGTCAGCTGTTCCTCTAACGAGGATAGACACCTTCTCTGCATTAGGACGTACTTTGTTGAGGGCTGTAACAGACAAAAGCTTATTATCTGTTATAGCAGCTTTTTCTGCTGACGTCAGTACCTGATTTGGATCATAATAAAGATCGCTCCAACGTGGATCGTCCTTCAGCTTTTTGTTATCTGTGTAGGCATACGAGCCGTTACCACCGCCATACACGTCGCCATAGATGTGAGTCATGATACCCACGGTATTACCTGCATAGACGTTACCTGAGATGTCGTTACCGCCATATACGTTGTTGACGTGACCCGCCAACACTCTGACGCGAGCAGCGTAGCCATCAGGAATGTGGTTAGGATTATCTGCTTTAGGCAGTTGTACTAGGGGATATGGCACCGCTGTACCATTCTCATACAAAGGTATCACATCAGCCTTGCGACAACCACCATAGACATTATCGACTACCATTCCCGCACCTTCTACTTGCAGCAACAGACCTTCAGGACTGGTCATACGTCCCTCATTACCTCCACCATAGAGGTTACGAACCTTACCTTCTTGCAGATTCCATCGAGGACGGATAGCCATATCAGCCTTGTTGTTGCCCCCAAACAAACGCCCAATCTGGAAGGCATCACTGTTGGGGTAGGAGAAGGTGGTGTTGATACCCATCTTATCCTCGAAGCGGGCGTTGGTCAGCAACTCGCCAGTGTCGTCTGCATTAGGATTAGTTGCATCAACGATACTGGTGACCACCTTACTTGGATTCTTCAAGGCGATAACGGTTCTATTTGTAATAGTCGCATTGTTACCGCCGCCGTAGGCATAGACGATGGAACCGCCCAAGATTTCGAGATAGGTTTTACCCAAATCTGGCGAGATGAAGGCAGTGGTGTTGGTGGCGATGGGGGCTTCATGATCCTTATAAGCCTGTTCAGACTCATAAATCTCATGTGTGTCGTCGTTATTGTAGTAGTAATAATCACCGTTGCCACCCCCAAAGAGTTGTCCGATATAAATCTTTTGGGCATCTGCAGCCTCTGTAGTAATGGCTTCGTCTCCAGTACCTGTAGTTGTTGTCTTGGTAGAGATCCGCACGAAAGCATTCCAAGTATTATCGATATTATTCTTTCCTTTTTCAGTGCCTACTTCGGTCAGTTTCGTTGGGATTGTTGTAGAAGAACCAATAGTTCCGGCGATATCGTTACCTCCATAGACTTTGTTGACAACTATATAGTTAGAGGCATGTTCACCGTCAATATGGACAAAGGCCGAACCATCGACATTCGCCATACGGGCACCGCCGAAGACAGCATTGATGTCACCGGCATGCACGGTGACAGAAGTGCTGCGGCCTGTTTTACCCGCATTGCCACCGCCATAGACATTGCCGCCTATGCTAATCTGCGCCTGAGCCATCACAGCGTTCAGGAGCATCATCAGGATTAATATGTGATATTTAGCTTTCAATTTTCAACTTTTTTACTTGTCAACTTTCAATTCAACACAATCCCCGGGTTGTCCAGATCCTGGTCTGACAGCGCGTACAGATAGGTGGGGCGAATAGTTATCGTCACCACCGATTTCTCTCCCGGCTTCAAGGTTTGTACCTTCCAACTTAAATTGTTCTCTGCCTTACAGTTCGGTCGTACAAGATTGCCCTTCAAGTCATACACGTCGTATTCGCAGACGATGCCTAACGAGTTGGAGGCTGACGGTGCAGAGAAACCCCGCAATTCGCCAAAGGTTGATGCCTCAGTGGTTATTTCCTTTCCATCCGCATTCTCGAAGAGTACGGCATCGCTGGAGCCGCCCGTATCGGTCCACGAAAGGTTGTCAATCGGGTTAGTGTTCTCATTATTGGCCACTAAACGTACAGTTGCCGTTACCTTGTCACGCCCTATCGACTTCAGCGTCAGCTTCTTCAGCTTGATATGTCTCAGGGCGTGGTATTCTGCATCAACCTTGAAGAGGAAGTCTATCTCTGAAAACAGGTGGTCAATCAGCACACCAACATAGTTCTGGCCCTTCGGCTTGCCAAGATACGCAAAGCATCCCAAGTGCAAGTCTATCTCGGCATTGGCACTGGAAGCATCCTGCACACCCGTAATCACACAGACATCGTATGCCGATGAAGCAGGCAGGTCCTTGATGGTCAGCACAGCACCATTCTTGAAGTCATCATTATAGGCTGTCACTGTAGCCCCGCCCGTAGCAGCCTCCGACGGCAGGAAGCCATAGACATAGTACTGCTTCTGCTTCACCTCCACATAGCTGCGCCACTTGTCTTTGCCATTGGCATCTACACCCTGATACTTAATCTGCCCCATTTGGGTGGGCGATGAACTCCCTTCTTCGGTCATAAAGATGCCAAACGAGAGCGGTGCGTTCCCGTCTGGAACTTTATAAACCTCGGTAAACGGCTTATAACCCTCTGGTATCACCGCTGCACGAGTGTCCATCTCCTCCGACGGGCGCATAAAGGGTACCAACTGCAGCAAGTCGCTGTCAGCATCCTGCGAAGCTGTGTCTCCGTCGCTCGTACATGCCGCCATCAGCAGCACCAGCACCAATCCACTTAATATGTCAGCTAATCGTTTCAACATTCAACTCCTAATTCTACCAGTTATAAACCGTATGATCCACGTTCTGAACAATCACCCAGTCCTTAATCCTCACCACCAAGATGTCGAGGGTAGTAGAGCCGTAAAAGGCATAGACCACCCAGCTATGGTTGCGCGAGAAGTCACCAGCATCGTGCATGGAGAAGGTCGCGGTGCGTTCCACCGTTTTGTCTTCAGCATCGGTCACCGTATATTGTATCTCGCCAGTCAGTTTCTTGTCGCTTTCACGCAGGTAGAACAATCCACCCAAGGACAGCTCTGGTGTCTCTTTGGTCAGTCCTGTGGTAATGAGCGTTTCATACTCCTGCGCTCCCATGCCAGCAGTGTAAGTATAATACAGAGGGTCGGTGGTCGATGCCACATCGTTGATTTCTCCCACCATCTGTACAGGGCCGGCATCGTAGTCGCCATCCGTCTTGACATGATACTCGCTCCCTGTATATCCGTTTTCCAAGAACAGGTATTCCTGCTTGGGCAGTATATCTCCCGTCAGCGACACGCTCTTGACCCTCATCACATTCTCATTGTTTTCCATCTGCGAGAAGATGAAACGTACCTTCGATACGGCTCTGACCAACTGTACCGTAGCCAAAGAGCCATCGCCAACTCGCAACACCGGACTCTCCCCCGTCACCATCTGGTCTCGGAGTACACCCGTCATGGGCAAGCCATCATCAGTTGGCACCGCCGTCACAGGAGTTGTCAGTCCAAAGGGATCGTTCTCTCCCTCATGCTTCAGCACAGCAGCCTCCAGTTGTGTACGCGTCGTATTCGCATCAAATGCACATTTGCAGTTCGCCATAGTCACGTTTGCCAGCACATAGACATCCACATTGGGTCTGTTCTCCACAAACTGTGGGGTCACGGTCATCTGGTAAACAGCAGTACCAGCGGTATTCAGGTCATCGGTCGTGTGGGGAGTGAAGTAGCCCACCAGATTATCAGTACCATGTTCGAACACCCATACCTGCAGAGAATGGATGTTGCTCTCGGCTGACAACCCCTCCACCCAATCGGTGCTGGCGCGAGTGAACAGCATGTGGTCTGGCGCATAGACATAGATGCTCAACGTGGTAGGCTGATTGTCCAGCTCACCCATTCCGCTGCCATCGTTGCTACTACATGCCATCAGCAACATGAGCACCCATCCACATAATATGTCAACTATCCGTTTCAATTTTCAACTATCAATCACTCTAACATCACGTTCGTCGGTTCCGCCTGCATCCAGTCGGTGATGACTTCCACGCCGATTTCGAGGCGAGGCGAGAGCAGGTTGGGCAACACGTTGTAAGCCTTCTCCAACGACTCCACCTTCATGCTCATCGTTGTCACACAGTCTTGCGTGAACACGCGCTTCTCGTAGTCTTCGGCATTCGCGCCTACCGTTTCTGGCTTCACCTTTGCCACCAAGTAGAATTTGGTGCCAGGATAAACCAAACCGTCCACACCTTCGAAAGTCTGTGTGCCGTTGTTCAAGAACTCCAGCACCACAGCCACCTCTTCCTCATCTTTGCTTTGCAACACCAACGTATGGATTAGGTCGGACTCTGCCACCGTTGCACTCAAATATAAATTGGCACCACCACTCTTCTGCACTTGGGTATCGTAGATGAAATACTCATCATCCTCCGTGTCTGACGGCTTGAAGTCGAAGCCGACAGGATGCTGGTTGCCCACAATGACCGCCGTCAACGGAAAAGTATTCGTGCCGACAGAAATAGAGGTTCCCGCTGCATCCGGCAAAGTGGATGTCACGCTCTTCAGCTTCATCTGCAAGTGCGCCACCCCATACTGCACAGGATCCTCGATGGCCACGGCCTTTGTATGACGAGTCACGTAGCCAGGGTTTTGTTCGTAAGCTTCCAACACGTTCTCCCACGTCTGACTTGCCGCTCCCCCCGTGTAAGTAGAGGAACGGTCATCAATGCTCGATGTCCGTATGAGGCTGTTGGCGTAGTAGTAGAGTTCGGCTGGATAGGCATAACGGGCAATACCCGTGATGTTGTCCATCGTGGTGGTTTGGGTCTGAGGCTCAAACTTCGTACCCGTCCAGCGCACCACGGCAGCCCCGTCAGGCAGACCGATGGAAGCAGGAAAGCCGCTCATCGCTGTCCCCAAACCCGACACCTTCCCCTCCGAAGTGGTGGTGATGCCTTGATAGGTGGTGATGGTGTTGAGTATCGCCAGACACAGCTCACGTTCCACCGAGTTCTCTGGGTATGAAGAAACTTGGCCATGCACCTGATTGTACAGTTCTTGGACAAACACCAGCACATTCGTACTCGACCCCGCCAAATCGGCAGTTTCCGTGTTCTTCTGACCGATAAAGTTCTGATATAGCGCCTTCAGGGCAGAATGAGTGACGTTCTTCCACGTCGTGGTCGTTCCAGACACCGTGACCGACGTGTTGGCAATGGCAGTCAAATAGGCCGCAAGTGCCGTAGCCTTGGCATCTGCCGTGGAGGATCCATAGATGGGGGTCGGAGTGAAGGAGACACCATTCAGCTGCATATCCAGCGGGAAGACGGCATCCAAAGAACCGTTCATCCGCTTGTCCGCCATGGTGGGAGTACCTGAACCATACGTTGGGATAGCTCTCCCATAGACAAGAAAGGAGGACACTCCCTCCATAAAGGAGCAGTGCTGGTAGTAGTAGAACCAAGAATTGGTGCGTTCATAGGGCTGGCCTAAGTCGTTCACTCGTTCACGTTTAGCCATGTCGCCCAACTGAATCTTACGGCCTCTCGCCGCAAAAGGCACAATGCGCAAGTCCGTGATGCCACGGTAGTTGTTATTAGCTTGCACCACATTGGCCGTCATGCGGGTGTGCTGTTCGGCTGAGGCAGATACAGAAAAAGCCAACTCCGCTGTCACTTCTTGGACAGCGGCATCTTCCTCGTTCTTGCAACCTACGAAAGTGGCAAGAACCAAGAAAACAACTATGTAAATTTGACCTTTTGTCATAACTCAACGTCGTGCTCGCCTCCCTGATTCCAGTCGAGGGTAACGCTCACACCCACAGTGGCATCCGCAGGATGTGCCACACCATCTTCGTCTAAATATGCTTTAATGATTTTCAGTTGTTCAGCATCCAATGGTTCCATCACAGAGAGCACCGTCTCGGTAATGGTACCGTCAGCCTTGGTTACATAAATATTGAGTTTCCAACATGCGCCATCACCCTCGGCAACATCTCGCGTGGAGACTTTCCCCGAAGGGAAGTTGACCGAGCAGAAGCAGAATAAGTCCGTACCCGTGTCTATCGACTCCGTGCGCACAATGGGCGACCGCTGGGCAAAGGTGTAGGTGCTGTCGTTCACGTTGAAGCCCGTCGCAAAACCCGTGGTGAACACACGCACGTTGCGAACGTCTTGGCCACGAGGGTCGAGCACCAGCGCGACGGCGCTATTGGCCATATAGAGTTTCACGTAGAAAGTCTGGTTCACGTCTGCCAGCACGTCCATATCGGTGCGAGCCGTGAAAAGTCCCGTCTCATGCGAAGCCACCGTGTCGCGTACCTCCTGCATGAGGTTCAGCGTATGGCTCAGCTCCCTGCCTTCCGCCTTCACCCAAGTGTTGTTCTTCAGGTTGGCGAGTGCCAAGTGGCGATACTCCCGCATGGGCAGGTAGATGGTGTAGCTTCGTTCGTTATTGTTCATCACGTGCTCCTCGTGGTGAAGGAGGTCGTGGTCTTTACTTACATCATAGAACGAGAGGTCGATGTCGTGGGCAAAGTCGGTGAAGATATTCGCCAGATGTCCACGCAAGGCATCACCCACACGTTTTTCCGTCTGTGTAGTCAGCTGTGTCTGGATTTCGGTTTCGATGTTCGTCACCAATCGTAGTTCGTACACGATTTCAAATTCGGTGCCGCAGTCGGAGAGGTCGTCGTCAATCGTGTTGCAAGCCGTCATCAGCAACAAGGCAACAAGACAAACGGACACACAACGCCCCCAGACAGGCACGATGGCCCATCCTCGTTCTCGTTTCCCTTTTTCCATTTGTTGATATATGCTTGCTGATGGCATCACGTACCGTTATATATAAATAATGTATAGTTGGGAATGCGCCACAAGGGTGCACTCCCAACTTGTAAGTACTTAAGGATTAGTTACCGCCGAGGGTCACGTCGTTGAAGGTAAGGCCTGGTCTCCAATTGAGGTCAACAGACAAACCGAAAGACAACTGGCTGGAACGCAGGTCAGGTATAGTGACATAGGCGTCCTGCAGGCTCGATGTGTGTTCGGTTTCGTTTGCAGTAAAAATGAAGTTCGCTGTAGTCATGTAGTCCTGAACAAAGACACGGGTGGTCTTGGTTGAAAAACCACTTGCGTCAAGAGGTGGAACCTGGTAATAGGTATCCCAGTTGGCAGCAGGAATTGTATTACTTGTAGGATCGAGTTCTGCAACGAGGTAGAATGTCTGGCCTTTGCGAATCAGGTTGTCACGTCCCCAGAAGTCGTCACCGTCGTTGACGAACTGAAGGGCAACGCGTACTTTGTTCTGTGCAGCTTGGTTGGCATTATAGTTGTCAAACAGAATAGTATAGTTAGGAGATGATACAGATCCGGCTGTGTTTGGAACAGCGGTTCCTAAAGTATTACCTGCCACGCGGTTGTCATAAACCAGTTTGTCGAAAGTAGAGGATTCAGTAGGCAAGAACTGCCAGTCAACACTTGCAGGCTGACCACCAATAATAATGCCTGTCCATGTAAAATGGAGATTTGCAGGAGAGAATGATTTGTTGGTTTCACCTTGGTTAAGTGCTTTTCTGTTGTCTTCAAGTGAAGAAACACCTTCCTTGATGCTTACTGTGGCGTTCAGCAGAGCCACACCATAGTTCACATTCTGTGTCATGGCTGTTGCACGAGTCGCAGACGTAACCGATGTTCCTGACCAATCGCTGTCCCAACTATCGGTGTCATCCCAATTAGCAACACCGTTAGGATAACCTGAAGAAGACTTCTCCTTGTTAGAGGTACGAACGCCGCTGTTGCAACGATACATCAATTCTGCAGGTAACGTATAAGCATTGGGGTTTGTTGATGTTGATTTGTCAAGCAGACTGGTTCCCGGATGCTTATGGGTAAACGTGTTTGTTGAAGAAGTATATTCGAGCTGTGCTGCACCCTCGGGCAAGGTAAAAGTAGTAATAGGGAAGTTGGAAAGTTCTGTAGAAATAACATCATTCCAATCGTTATTCCAACTTGTACCCATTGCGCTTTTGACACCATCGGCACCCTTAAAGCCATTAATAGGCTCTGTGTCGGAAGAAGTAAAGTAATTGGTTATCTGAGTATTGATTTGCTGTGCGAGATGTTTTGCCAACTCTTCGTATGGAGAGGTAGGCGTGGCATTTGCTACTTTAATGGTTACAGAATACAAATCTTTCACTGTAGTATGAATAGCATTTGAAGAACCACCGCGCAGTTCGTTAGTACCATAAGATGTCAGGGTATGGAAAGCTTTATAGAGAATTTCCTCCAGTGGTGAAAGATCACGTTCTTGAGTTGTTGGGTTCAAGTCTTTCCACGTAGAGGTTAAAACATCTCCATTATTACCGGGCCAAGATGGATAATCGTTTTTAACAACAGTATAGGTACCAGTGACATTGACGATCTTTGTCATGATGGCAGCCAAGACTTGAGCTGTATGCTCGTATCTCGAAGTATTTTCTGCTATACGTGTGTTGAGATCAAAGTGGAAGCCAGTCGGTGTTGAACCCGATACGGAATAGGTAACCTTGCCGACCTCATTAGCGTCAGCGTCAGTAGCCTTGATAGCTTTACCGTAGAACAGCATAGCATCTGTACCTGTTGGCATAGCAAGTTCCAGAATACGGTGAGATTTGCTTCCGCTATTGTCAAGCGAATTTGCGGCGGCCACTGTTCCCAAGTCATAGCGATTGGCTGCTGCTGTACCTGCAATAGTTGCATCAACAAAGCGTTGGCCATTTGTCGCATAGGCAAACAGCAGAGTGTTGTCAATACCTCGGAAATTCTCACCGCCAGCCTGTACGGTGGTGGATCCAGAACGAGTCTGGGCGTTACTAGCAATGTTCAGCACGAACTGTGACTTTACAAGTCCAGTGGCTGCATCATAGGAGGGATTAATGTCTTCTGCCACATCGCTGTCGGTGGAGCATGCGGTGAATCCCATTGCGCCTGTGAGTGCTATCGCACCCAGCAAAGCATACTTGAAGTTCTTTTTCATAAGCTTCTAATTTTAAAAGTTAATAATATGTTGTTCTTATTTATCCTTTGGTAGAACTCTGCTCTTCGAATTGGGGAGATTTGTGGTGGAATTTTTCCACCGCAAACCCTCTAGTTCTTGTTTTTCGAGTTCAAAAACCCATCCTTGGGGGAACTTGCGCGGATTATTCTTGACAGCCTTGTTTATGTCTCTGGTTTCAACACCATACAACTCAGCAACGGCAAAGTCGAGGATACATTGCTGACCCCTTATTTCCACTATTTTGTCGCGGACATCGTCGTAGGTTATGAGTTGTTTCTTCTTCATATACTTGCTGTTTATTCTTCATTTGTTCAGTTGCCGCAAGTTTTCGCGAGCGTCGGCATTGCCCTGTTCGGCAGCACGACGGAAGAGGTCGAGAGCAGCGTTTTGTGAACCAGTGTGCCAGAGAGCGACACCGAGGGCGTTCCATGCACGTGGGTCGTCCTTCACCCCTTGGAGCAACTGCAAGGCCTCGGCATAACGTTCATGCTGCATGAGTTCGGAAGCGCGGTTGATGGTGGCAGCGCGAGTGTCGGGCACGTAGTCGTAGTAGATGCGCAGGTAGCCCGAATTGCGCTGGTCAGCCAAGAGATGCTGCTGGATGTATGCGTAGGTGCGACCTCCTGCCAGTTGGCGCAACCGCTGTTCGCGACGGTTGAGGTCGTTTTCGGTGTCGATGACGTTGAGCGCCTGACGCAGGGCAGCGATGGTGTCGCTGGAAACCGTGCCAGCTATCACGATGTCGTTAATCTGGTCGCGCAGCTCCGTCCATGCCTCTCCGCCGTAAGCCATGTCGTAGAGAGCGTCGGGCGTCGGCACATGCTGCTGGATGTATCGCTTGAGTGCCTCAGCACGTCCCTCGGCCAAGCGTTCGTTGCGATCCACAGGACCCTCGATGGAAGCCAAACCGATAATCTGGATGCGGCTCACCGTGCTGGTCGTGTCGGCCATGACCTGACGCGTGATGCTCACGATGCGGTCGAGCACATCGGCATTGTTGCGGAAGTCGTGGATGAGCACGTCCTGGTTGAGGGGGAAATGCACGTAAAGCGCCCCCTTCTCCTTGCGCAGGATGCGGGTGCGGTCGTAAGGCCGATAATGCGAGATGTGCTCCAGCACAGGGTTGTCGGTTTGGAGGATGCCCGCCTTACCCGTGTTGTCCTCCACAGGGTGGCTAACGAGTTGCGGTACCACAGGCTCCACCACAGGTGGCTTCACAGGGGGCACGGGTTTCGCCGCTTTCTGATAGACGAGGTTGAGGGTGAGCTTGGGGATGGCAAAAGGCTTGTTGTCCTTGCCGTAATAGGTGCCGCAGTGGGTGCAGTCATATTTCTTCGCCCACGCATAGCCCAAGGCCACGCCCAATTCTCCCTCCAGACGGAAGAAGCGGTTCAGTCGCCACGTGCGGCCATAGAACACGCCTATGGCAAAGAGGTCGCCCTCCATACGGTGGTCGCGTACATCTTTATATAAGCCAAAGGGGAACTTCACATGACTCACATTGTAGTGGCTGTAGATGGGGTTCAGTCCCCAGTATGATTTGTAGAAAGTACTGTCGTTCCAGTAGCGCAGTTCGGGTGCTATGAGCAGATGCCGCAACTTGCGTGTTGCGTTGTCGTCGGTGGGCCACGGGCGATAACCAGCGGTCATGCCGAGCGTCCAATGTGAGGACACACGGAAGTCGGCGCCCAGATTGGGGGTGCCTGTCAGGTCGTAAATCAAATTATTGCGCACGGCAACAGGGCTTTGCGCGGTTGCTTTATAACTAATAGTTAAGACTAAAAACAGCAGAACGACCCTCTGAATGATCTTATAAGCCTGATACCACATAGCTCTTTTTATAGTCTTAGCGCCCTTAATAATCTACAAAGTTAGTATTTTTTAATTAAATGGGGTATATAATCGTACCTTTTTACCCCCCCCAGTTAACGTTTTTTAACGAAAATAAAGGCTTTTGGCACGATTTGTATAGGGGAAAGTGTCAAAAACGCTGAATTTTGGGGTCAGAGAATTTTAAGAATTAGAAGAAGACCATGCGGCTGGGAAAAGAATTCCGCAAGCGGCGGAGAATTCTAAGAACCATTAAAAATAACTTGGTATGATTTGCCGCTTAGCGGCATTTAAAAGAAAAATAAAGAAAAACAGATAAAAACATGGAAAAAAAATTTTTTATATATTTTTGCCTATTTTTTTCTATTTTTTCTTTACACGCCCCGCAGGGGCATGAAACGTACCAAGTTATTTTTTCCCGATTACTAAAAAATCCTTAACCCCTTTGCTCTTTTGCCCCACGCAGGGCACCCTGGAACCGGTGTGACTCACACCGGTATAGGCGGTCTGAGTCACACCGAGGGTGGCGGTGTGACTCAGACCGATTTTGGGGTGACGAGCACCAGGAAAAAGGGAGGGAGTTTTTACTTCACAATCACCTTGTAGGTGTCGGCTTTGGTGCCGTGGGAGAAGGTGATGAAGTAGAGACCGTGGGAGAGGGTGGAAGGGATGGTGTAGGAACCATCGCGGTTGAGCGGAGCGGCATCGACGATGATGCCCGAAAGCCCCACGATATGTACCTGCACGTCGGATGCCTCCACACCGTCGAGCTGGAGCTGGATGTTATAGCCAGAGCGGATGACGCTGGTGAGCATCTTCACTTGGGGCACGTCGCTATCTACCACCGAGGCCGATTGCTTGAGGCTTTCGATGCCTACGGCTTCTTCTTCGTTGTAGCCTTCATCCTTGATGTCCTTCTCGTAGAAGTACCACTTCTGGTAAGTGTCGGCGATGGCCAGCGCATTCTCGCCCAGACGGAGGCGGTAGTCCCAATGGTGCTTGCGCAGGGCTTCTCCGTAACTGCCGCCCTTGAACTCGTATTCGGTGTTGACCACCACGCAGAAAATGACACCGTTGGCGGGTTGATGGGTCAGGTCGATACGCATCTTGCCACAGCTGACGGGCTGACTGTAGTAACATTCGCCGCTCTTGGTGCGGTAGCAGAGCAGGGCGCGTTCCGACGTGTCCTCGGGACGGAACTCCACTTCGGCATAGTCGGCACCTGTCTTCACATGGATGGGGATGATGTTGGAGCCTGACCACCCGGGATTGGTCAGCGTGTCGGGAGCCATCCAGCCATCGGTGGAGTTGCGCTTCACCGACTGATAGGGAGTGAGCTGGAAGGGGGCGACGTTAATCCAGTAAGGCTCCCATTCGGGCTTCACGGTGGTCTTGAAGTAGTTGTCTGCCAGCTGGCGGTAGCCCTTGTCCCATCCACCGAGGTCGTAGAGTGCCAAGCGAGCACGATACTGGGTGATGAAGTTGCGCATGGCGGTGTCGCCGATGGAGTCGCCGATGGTTTCGAGCACACGGTTCTTACAGTATCTCCAAATCCACGCCACCGACTTCGGGCCACACACGGCGCTGAACACGACGGGGAAGACATCGCCATATTGAGTGCCGCCGATGAGGTTGCGCCACGTGCATATCTGCCCATTGGCTCCATACATATTCACACCTTCTGCAGCCGGACCTCCGAAGGAACCGTCTTGCAGCCAACCCGAATAGCACTCGATGGGCATGAAGGGACAGAGCACATTGCCAGCACCCAACCAGCCAGGCGTGGTGGCTTCGTAGTCGCCCTCGCGACGCACGTGAAGCTCCTGCTGCAACCACACGTTGCCGCCCTCATGGAACCAGGAAGAGCCGCGACAAGCTCCCAAGTCGGCAAAGAGCGTGTGGATGCCCTCATGCACCATCGCCTCGCGCTGGTAGTTGCCATCGCCCCACTTCTGGTCGGCATCGGAACGGAAGCGAGAGAAGGGGTAGTAGCTCGCCCACACACAGGCATAGTTGCCGCCATCGGCGTAGGTGGAACTCTGGTAGCCGCCTTGTGTCGTTTTTGACTCGCTATCGTTGTTCAAACCAGAACCAAAGATGTAAATCATGGAGCGGTAGCCGTTGCGGGCACTCAGGTTGGGCGGCCAACCGATGTTGTCATAGATATACTTGAAGTCTTCGTCGTACTTCTGCACCATGTTCTTAGCTGCTTCACGAGCTTTCTCCTGACCGCCCACCTCGCTGTTGAGGTCGTCACCCCAGAAGACCGACCACCATTCGCCCACTTCCTGATTGGCTTTCTGGCCATTCTTCTTGCGGATGTCATGCACCTTGGTGGGGGCAGGGATGTCGCCGTACTCGTTGTGGAAGTCGTAGGTCAACTGCGGCACCTCACCCGTCCAATCCCAGAACGAGCCAAAGGGTTTCGTCTGCACGTCCACATAGAGGCGGAGGTCTTTCTGGGTGTGGGTCACGCCGTTGGCATCCTTATACATATAATGACAGTAGTAGTAGCCGGCATCGTCGGAGGTGGCACTCTCCGTCAACACAAACTCGGCATCGGCACGGTAGCCGCGCAACTGATTCTCATTGCGGTCGAGGTAGCGCACCCGATAGACGGTGTTCTCGCCCTTGTCGAGGCAGCTGAAGGTGATTTTGTCGCCCTCACGCACCTGGATGTAGTTCTGCGTGAGCCACTCTCCGTCGTTCTGACGCACCTGTGGAGTCAGCTGCCAAAGGTCAATTTCGTCGGTGCGGTGGTCGAGCAGTTCCACGTAGGCGGGCTGGTCGGTCTCGATGGACTCTGGGGTGCCCATCGTGACGTGGAAGGTGTATTGCACGGTGTCGGCACCCAGCACAAACATCTCGGTGAAGGAGAAGGAGTCGCCCTCGTTCACGTATGGCTTGTCGTTCTTCACGTTGGTGTTGTGAACCACCTGGAAATAGCCGTCCTTGTACTGACAGGCCATGCGGCGGTTGGTGTTGGTGGACTCGCAAGCCACGCCACTCTTGGTGAACCAATAGCCGTAGGAGCCGTAGGACTTGGTGCTGTAGGTCTTGTCGCTACTGCCCTGCTTGGCGAGAAACTGAATGTCGCCCGCTTCCAAGGCACGCTCGACGGCGGCGTTGGAGACGAGGCCGAAGGTCTCGGCGAGTACGTTGGTGCTCACCCTGACGTTGGTGGGTTGGTCGGTGGTCTTGTGGACGTCACGGACGATGTCGGTGGTGTAGGTCACCTTCGAACCTGCATGGCTCAAAGCGGCGCACCCGACAAAAAGGAATGTAAGTAAGCTTTTCTTCATAGGGTAATAATGAGTTAGTTAGTACACGATTGATGCGGCAAAGGTACAAGTTTCGGACGAAAAAAAAGCGGTGCGACCGAAGTTTTTTCGGTCGCACCGCACATTTTGGACGATTGTGTCACAAATGGACAATAGTGCTATGCTTTATTCTATCGTCAGTTCCTTGATGAGTCGCTTGGCGTGGCTGTAGTCGTCCATAACAGAGAGGACGTAGCGGATGTCCACGCCGATGCAACGCTGCAGGGCATTGTCGAACTTGAGGTCGCCCGACATGGCTTCCCAGTTGCCATCGAAGGCAAGACCAATGAGGCGGCCCTTGCCATCGAACATACCAGAACCAGAGTTGCCACCCGTGATGTCGTTGGTGGTGAGGAAACAGAGGGGCAGTTGGCCTGTGCGTGGGTCGATGTACTGCTTGGAGAACTTGCCACTCTTCATCCACTTATAGACCTGTGGAATCAACTCGAAGTCGAGGTTGTCGGGGTTCTGGTCATGCTTGTTGAGGAAAGAACGGGGCGAGGTAATCAAGTTGGTGGCCTCTTCTTTCAAACCCGTGGTGCCTGGAGCGAAGTCGATGGGCTTGCACAGGCCGTAGCTGAGTCGCATGGTGAAGTTGGCATCGGGATAGTATTCGTGGTCGTGGTTCATCTCACGGATGCCATCGCCCAAAAGACGCTCGTACTCTCCCGTACCACCGACTTTTCCCATCATGGAGTAGAGAGTCGCCACCGTCTGAAGAGCCACCTCCACCATCGGGTCTTCCATCAACTCGGAAAAATCGTGTACTTCCTCCAGTTCGTCGGGACGAGCGAAGATGGAGTTGGCATAGAGGTTATCTACATAGAGCTGGTAGTTGCCGTTCCAGATGGAATCGACCTCATGCTGGATGCCTTGGGGAAGGAAATCTGGGTTAGGCACATGCTGGATGTAGTTCTGAAGGAGGGCAAGGAAGACCTTCTTGTCGGTAGCCACGTCGATGTCGCGGTAGGCTTTTTGCACCTTCTTATGGAAGTCGTCTTCGCCGCCCTGCACCGCTCTCATCATGTTCTTTATCACAAAACTCAGGATGTCGCTACCGCTATAGAACGATTCCACCCAGAGGTTGTAGCCATAGAGGGCATCGCGCTCCCGCTGGTAGATGACTTTCAGCGAATCGGTGATGCCCAGATAGCGGCCTCTTGCCACGGTGTCTTCGGCAGCCCAATCCATCAGCTCCTTCTCTAACTGACGCTTTTCGTCAACGACTTTCAGGTTGTCGAGTGCGGTGTTCTGTCCAAGGGAGAACTTCCAGTAGTTGGACGAACTGGCATGCTTGGAGGCGTACATGATGCGGAGGGCATCGCTCTGGCGCATGGCTTCGTTGAGGATGTCGAGCTTCACGCCACGCACTTGGTAACGCACGTCGTTCTCGGTGCGCATGGTGCTCTCGATGCCGTAGGAGGAAAGGTAGCGGTCGGTGCTGCCTGGATAGCCAAGGGTCATGGCGTAGGAGCCATCGTGATAGCCTTGGGTACTCACATGGGCGTACCACTGGGGATGGAAGGGCACGTTGTCCTTGCTGTATTCGGCAGGGGCGTTGTTCTTGTCGGCATAGATGCGGAACACGCTGAAGTCGCAAGTCTGGCGAGGCCACATCCAGTTGTCGGTATCGCCACCGTATTTACCGAGGCACTGTGGGGGGGCATAGACCAGACGCACATCGTCGTAACGCTGATAGACGGAGAGGAAGTACTTGCTGCCCTTATAGAAGGGATTGACTTCGCTCTGGACGCCTTTGCCGCTGTAATCCACCATCTCCATGAGCTGGGTAGATACGGCATTGACGATGGAATCGGCCTGTTCGGGCGAAGCGTCCTTGGGCACAGAACCCAGGATGAGGTCGGTCACATCGACGGTCTTGATGTGGAAAAGGACGTAAAGCCCCTCGTTGGGAAGCTCGTCCTCGAACGACTTGGCGTAGAAGCCATACTTGAGGTAGTCGTGCTTGGTGGTGGAGTGGTCCTGAATGGAACCGAAACCACAATGGTGGTTGGTGAACATCAGACCATCGTTGGACACGACAACGCCTGAGCAGAAGCCACCCAACTGCACAATGGCGTTGTTCAGCGACGGGTGTTCGGTACTGTACAACTCTTCGGCGGTCAACTCCAATCCCATGCTGTGCAGGATGGAATCGGTCTTCTCCGAAATGTTTCCCATTACCCACATGCCTTCATCGGCGTGTGCCGACAGGGTCATCAGGGCAAAAAGGAATAAGGTAATTTTTTTCATCATATAAGAAATAACTTTAGGTAATGCCCCTTCGGGGCGGAGAAAAAGAAAAATAAATAAAAATAACTAAAAATAGAAAAAAATCAAAAGTAATAAAGAGTATTGCTATCAGTATCAAGATAGAACTTCTCACACTGTGCTACTAAAGGGGAAAAGTTGTATAGTATCCCTATTTTCACACCAGCATTTCGCATATAGTTGGTTAATTGAAGCCTCTCATGAAAAGAAAGTTTTTCAATGGCTTTACACTCAACAAAAACTGCCCCTTTGCAAAAAAAATCCACCTTAAGAGGAGACTCCACCTTATGTCCACGAAAAGTTGGATGAAAAAGATACTCTCTGATATATTTCACATGAGCATCATCGAAAGCAATCCCCAAACACTCCTGATACACATACTCTGTCAGCTCTGGGCCTTTCTCTGTGTGTACCTCCTGACAACACCCGACAATATCATAGACAAATGCTTTCAGTTTTTCTCTTAAGTTTTCATCGTCCAACACTTTAATTTGCATGCTTTTTATTTATTTTTATTTGTTTTTATTTATTTTTCTTTCTCTGCCGCTTGCGGCATCTCATGCTCCTTCTTTTTAAATTTCTTGCCGATAACAGGGAGAGAGTGCAGAGGAAGGTCTCTGTGGACAACCTCCAGGAGGAAAAGGAAGATGAGGATGGTGTTGAGGATGAGACGAAGCCATACAGGCCACGACTGTGGCAGGTACTGCATGACGAGGAAGAGGACAAGGGTGAGGAAGGTGTAGCGTAAGATGCCACGAAGGTCGTATTGGATAGGGTTGAGCCGCTGACCCACGATATAACTGAGCACCATGGCGGTGGCATAACCCGCAAAGCCGCCCCACGCACAGGCCATGTAGCCGTACTGAGGGACGAACAGGACATTGACCGCCACAAGCACGGCACATCCTGCGAAGGAGAACCATGCACCCCAAATGGTCTTATCGACCAACTTATACCAGAAAGAGAGGTTGAAATAGATGCCCATCATGATTTCGGCGGCCATCACGATGGGGATGGTGTCCAACCCACCGTAGTAGTCGTCACGGATGATGTGCTTGAGGATGTCGATGTAGCCCATCACACAGAGGAAGGCAAAGAGGGTGAAGATGATGAAGAACTTCATCGCCACCGCATAGTACTCCTTGCTATCCTTGTCCTTCGCCTTCGAGAAGACGATAGGCTCGTAGGCGTAACGGAACGCCTGGGTAATCATCGCCATAATCATCGCCACCTTCACACAGGCACCGTAGATGCCCAGCTGCACCTTGGCCTCAGCCACGGTGTGAAGACCCGTATGGGTGTATGCCCAAGGAAAAAGCATCTTGTCGAGCGTCTGGTTAAGGACACCAGCTATGCCCAACACGAGGATGGGCCACGAATACTTGAACATACGCCTCAACAGGTTCCTATCGAACGTCCAACGGACGGACAGCAGTTCGGGGATGAAGAAGAAAGTGATGAGGGCCGTGCAAGCGAGATTGAGGCTGAACACATAGAATACATCTGTCTTGCCGAGAACGACAAAATAGAGCAGATTCAGACCGATGTTCACAATGATGAAGAACAGTTTCAGTGCGGCGAACTTGATGGGTCTCTTCCGATAACGAAGGAGGGAGAAGGGAATGGCCTGGATGGCATCGAGTGTCACACAGACGGCCATCATCTGAATGTAGCTGTGGTGGTCGGCATAGCCCATCGCCTCAGCGATAGGGTCGATGAAGAGGAATACGGCAGCCAAGAACAGCACAGACAAAGTACACACCATCCCCATGGTGGTGGAGAACACCGTGTCGGGGTTCTCCTCTTCCTTGTTGGCAAAACGGAAGAACGTGGTCTCCATGCCAAAGGTGAGAAGCACAAGGATGAGTGCGGTATAGGCGTAGATGTTGGTCACCACGCCATACCCTCCGCTGGCGGCGGAGATGACGTGGGTGTAGAGCGGCACAAGCAGGTAGTTCAAGAACCTGCCCACGATGCTGCTCAAGCCATAAATGGCCGTGTCTTTTGCTAAACCTTTGAGATTGGACATAGTAATTATTCCAAATACGTGTATCCATAAAGACCAGAACGGTAGGTATCGAGGAACTCCTTGCCTTCTTCGAGCGTAATCTTACCCTCCTTGATGGCTTGCTTGGCCCAGACTTCAAGGCCGCGCACAAGCTTCTTCGGCTCGTACTGCACGTAACTGAGCACGTCGGCCACGGTCTCACCATCGATAATGTTCTTGATGTGGTAGCCATCTTTGTCGGTAGTGACGTGGATGGCGTTGGTGTCGCCGAAGAGGTTGTGCATATCGCCCAAAATCTCTTGGTAGGCACCCACAAGGAAGACACCGATATAGTAGGAACCCTTCTTCTTGTCGAGCGCATGGAGTGGGATAAAGTGGCTTACACCTGTCTCGGTAGCGAACTGTGCAATCTTACCATCGGAGTCACAGGTGATGTCCTGCAAGGTCGCATTGCGCTCGGGACGCTCGTTGAGCCGCTGGATAGGCATGATGGGGAAAATCTGGTCGATGGCCCACGCATCGGGCAACGAATGGAAGAGGGAGAAGTTGCAGAAGTACTTGTCGGCCAAGAGCTTGTCGAGCGAATGGAACTCTTCGGGCACGTGCTTCATCGTGTGAACCAGCGTGTTGATTTCGCGTGCCACAGCCCAATACATCCGCTCTATTTCGGCACGGGTGCGGAGGTCGAGCATTCCATGGGAGAAGAGGTCGAGGGCTTCTTCGCGGATTTGCTGTGCGTCGTGCCAGTTCTCCAACATGTTGCGCACATTGATGTTACACCAGATGTCGTAAAGGTCTTTGGCCAAAGCATGGTCATCTTCCTTTACCTCAAACTCATCGGGCATGGCGGGCACTTCGGTGGTTTCGAGCACTTCCATGATGAGCACCGAATGGTGGGCTGCCAAGGAACGTCCACCCTCAGTGATGATGTTGGGCTGGGGAATCTCGCTGGCTTTAGCTGCCTCCACGAAAGTGTAAACACAGTTGTTCACATATTCCTGAATGGAGTAATTGACCGAACTCTCGCTACTGCTGGAACGGCTGCCATCGTAATCGACACCAAGTCCACCACCACAATCGACAAACTCCACACCATAACCCATCTGATGGAGCTGCACGTAGAACATGCTGGCTTCGCGGAGGGCATTCTGAATGCGGCGAATCTTGGTAATCTGACTGCCGATATGGAAGTGGATAAGTTTCAGGCAGTCCTTCATGTCGTTCTCATCGATGTACTGGAGTGCGGTGAGCAACTCGCCCGAAGTAAGGCCGAATTTACTGGCATCTCCCCCACTCTCTTCCCACTTGCCTGCGCCTGATGCAGCTAACTTGATGCGGATGCCCATGTTGGGGCGCACACCGAGTTTCTTAGCTGTTCGGGTAATGATTTCCAGTTCGTTGAACTTCTCCACCACGATGAAGATGCGCTTTCCCATCTTCTGGGCGAGAAGAGCCAATTCAATGTAGTCCTGATCCTTATAGCCATTGCAGATAATGAGCGAGTCGCTGTTCATGTTGACCGCCAACACCGCATGAAGCTCAGGTTTCGAACCCGCTTCCAAACCGAGGTTGAACTTCTTGCCATGCTTGATGACTTCCTCCACCACTGGGCTGATTTGGTTGACCTTAATGGGGTAGATGATGAAGTTCTCGGCAGTGTAGCCATACTCCTTGGCTGCCTTGTCGAAACAGGTGGAGGTCTTCTCGATACGGTTGTCGATGATGTCAGGGAAACGCACCAGCACGGGTGCCGACACATCACGCAAGGCGAGGTCATCCATGACTTCCTTGAGGTCCACTTCCACCCCATCCTTCTTGGGGGTCACAGCCACATTCCCTTTCTCATTGATACGGAAATAGTTTACGCCCCAACCATTGATGCCGTACAGCTCGTTGGAGTCTTCGATGCGCCATTTTCTCATATTAAACCGATGATTTGTTCGACGTAGTTCTTGATTTGTTCTTTGGTGTGAATCACCTCTATCTGGAGCGTGTGCTTTGCCTGCTGGTAGTAGGGAAGCCGTTTCTGGAGAGAGGTCTCGATGTAGGCGATAAGTTCTTCGGAGCTCTTGCCCTGAATGAGCGGACGGACGGTCTTGCCCATTTGCAAATGCTCCTTCAGCACGGGGGGTGGCGCATCGAGGAAGATGGTTTCACCCTGTGCATTCATGTAATCCATGTTGTCGAAGAAGCAGGGCGTTCCACCGCCACAGGAGATGATGACATTCTCAAATTCTGCCACCTCGTGCAGCATTTTCCGCTCCACCTCACGGAAGCCTTCCTCTCCCTTCTGGGCGAAGATGTCGGGGATGGTTTGGTGGAAACGGTCTTCGATGTAGTTGTCGAGGTCGTAAAATTCCAGCCCCATCTCGCGAGCCAGCACCTTACCGATGGTGGTCTTTCCTGCCCCCATATAACCTATCAGGATGATGCGTATCATGCTTTTTTCCCTTTTTTCTTCCCTTCTGGCTTAGGAGCGTTGACGATTTCCATACATGCCTCGTAGGTAAGTTCCGTTGGGTCTTTCACCGACTTGGGCAACTTGTAGTTCGCCCCCTTGTATTTCAAGTATGGGCCAAAACGACCACTCATCACTTCCAGTTCCGCATCTTCCTCGAACGATTTCAGATGGGATGAAGCCTCGCTCTTCCGGCGTTCCTCAATCATTTTGATGGCATCCTCCAACTCGATGCTCATGGGATCCACCTCCTTGGGGATGGACACGTATTTCTTCTGATGTTGCACGTAGGGGCCGAAGCGACCTGTTCCGACGGTCACTGCATCCCCTTCGTATTCACCCAATGTGCGAGGCAGCTTAAACAAATCGAGTGCCTCTTCCAGCGTGATGGTAGCAATGCTCTGTCCTTTTTTCAACTGAGCGAACTTGGGCTTCTCATGTTCATCGGCAATACCCACCTGCACCATCGGGCCAAACCGACCAATCTTCACACTAATGGGCTTCCCTGTTCCTGGTTCCTTCCCCAAGATGCGTTCGCCCACTTTATGCTCGTTCTTCTCTTGAAGCGTCGATTCAATCAGGGGTTCCAACTTCCCGTAGAAGTCTTTCATCATCTCGTGCCAATTCTCGCGGCCATCGGCTATCTCGTCGAACTCTTTCTCCACATTGGCAGTGAAGTTGTAATCGACAATCTCTGGAAAATATTGGATAAGGAAATCGTTCACCACGGTGCCGATGTCGGTGGGTAGGAGCTTGCCTTTCTCGTTGCCAAACACTTCCTTCTTGGTCGATTTCTTCAGTTTTCCACCCGACAATTTCAAGATGCCGTAGGTACGTTCTTCGCCCTTCTTATCGCCCTTCTCCACGTATTCACGCTGTTGGATGGTCGAAATGGTGGGAGCGTAGGTGGAAGGACGACCGATACCTAATTCTTCCAGCTTCTTCACCAAGCTGGCCTCGGTGTAACGAAGAGGGTGCTGCGAGAAACGCTGGATGGCCACCAATTCCTCCATGTTCAGAGACTCGCCCACTTTCACCGTAGGAAGCAATCCCTCTGTTTCCTCGGTCGGTGTATCGTCATCGTAGGACTCACGGTAAACACGCAAGAAACCATCGAACGTGATGACCTCGCCTGTGGCCGTGAACACGCCATCAGTGCCTTTTGCCTCTATCGTGATGGTGGTCTTTTCAGCTTCGGCATCGGCCATCTGGGAAGCTAAGGTGCGTTTCCAGATTAAGTCATAAAGCCGCTTTTCCTGAGCGTTGCCCGTAATCTCGGTTTCCGAGATGTACGTCGGGCGGATGGCTTCGTGTGCCTCCTGCGCTCCCTTCGAATTGGTGTGGAACTGCCGAGGACGCGAATACCGCTCTCCGTGCATTTTCACGATTTCCTCTTTCGTCGTGTTGATGCAGAGCGACGAAAGGTTGACGGAGTCGGTTCGCATGTAGGTAATGTGTCCGGACTCGTAGAGGTGCTGTGCCACCATCATCGTCTGGCTCACCGTGAAGCCCAGCTTTCGAGCGGCCTCCTGCTGGAGGGTCGAAGTGGTGAATGGCGGAGCAGGACTCTTCTTCACAGGTTTCTTCTCGATGTCGGTGATGGTGAACTGCTTGTCCTTGCACGAAAGCAGGAACGCCTCTGCCTCTGCCTCGGTCTTGAAGCCATGCGCCAATGTTGCCTTGATGGGCTGACCGTCCACCGTGAACACGGCACTGACACGATAGCTCGACTCGCTCTTAAAGTCCTCTATCTCCTTCTCACGCTCTACAATCAACCGCACGGCCACACTCTGTACACGTCCAGCCGAAAGGCTCGGCTTCAGCTTGCGCCACAACACGGGAGAAAGTTTGAAACCCACGATGCGGTCGAGCACACGACGTGCTTGTTGCGCGTTCACCAATCCCATGTCGATGGTGCGTGGATGCTCGATGGCGTTTAAGATGGCCGATTTCGTAATCTCATGGAACACTATTCGTTTAGCCGCCTTGGGGTCCAGTCCCAGCACCTGACTCAAGTGCCAAGAGATGGCTTCTCCCTCGCGGTCTTCATCGGAAGCCAACCAAACCGTTTCGGCCTTCTTGGCCTCCTTTCGGAGTTCCTTCACCACTGTTTCCTTGTCCGACGGTATCTCATATTCGGGAGAGAAATCGTCGAGATTTACGCTCATCTCCTTCTTCTTCAGGTCGCGGATATGCCCATACGAGGACATCACCTTGTAGTCTTTACCGAGGAATCGCTCCAGCGTCTTCGCCTTGGCAGGAGACTCTACAATCACTAAGTTTTTCTGCATATATCTTTCTTTTGTTCTTCTTCGCTTCACGAAAATCGGGTGCAAAGGTAAATAAAAAAAAGTTCTCCTTATTTATATAATGTGTGAATTTTTCCAAAAAAGCATCAAAACATCGCTAAGGACTCCAATACAGCACAGTCCCCGACTCCGAGGAAACGGAATCGGGGACGACAAAAAAGGAATAAAAAGAATGCTTCATCGAAAGGGCTGCCCGGCTTAAGCGAAAAGGCTGCCCAGCCTAAGCGAAAAGATTGCTCAGCTTAGTCGAAGAGGCTACCCATACCTGTATTGTCGTGGGGGTTAACCCACGGGTTGCGACCCAAGTGGCGATAGGCAAGCTCGGTGACTTCGCGACCTCGGGGGGTGCGCTTGATGAAGCCTTCCTTAATCAAGAAGGGTTCGTAAACTTCTTCGACGGTCCCGGTGTCTTCGCCAATGGCTGTAGCGATGGTACCAAGGCCAACAGGACCACCCTTAAACTTGTCGATGATGGTGGTAAGTATCTTGTTGTCTATCTCGTCGAGACCGAACTTGTCGATGTTGAGGGCTTCGAGAGCGGTGTGGGCAATGGCAAGGTTGACCGTTCCGTTGCCACGCACTTGGGCGAAGTCGCGCACTCGGCGCAAGAGGGCGTTGGCGATACGAGGTGTACCGCGTGAACGACTGGCTATCTCGCCAGCGGCATCATAGTCGCAAGGAACACCCAGCAGATGGGCGGAGCGGAGGATAATCTTCGTGAGCACTTCGGCATCGTAGTACTCCAAGTGGAGGTTGATGCCGAAACGGGCACGGAGAGGAGCAGTGAGAAGTCCGCTACGGGTGGTGGCACCGACAAGGGTGAAAGGACTGAGGTCTATCTGGATAGAACGTGCCGATGGGCCTTTGTCTATCATAATGTCGATACGATAGTCCTCCATCGCCGAATACAGATACTCCTCCACTACAGGCGAAAGGCGGTGAATCTCGTCGATGAAGAGCACATCGTTCTCTTCGAGCGAAGTGAGGATGCCCGCCAAGTCACCGGGCTTGTCGAGCACAGGACCAGAGGTAACCTTAAAGCCTACGCCAAGTTCGTTGGCGATGATGTTGGAAAGGGTGGTCTTGCCCAATCCCGGAGGACCATGCAGGAGGGTGTGGTCGAGTGGTTCGCCTCGGAAACGAGCAGCCTCAACGAAAACGCTCAGGTTCTCCACCACCTTGGTTTGTCCGCTAAAATCGTCGAACCGCAATGGACGAAGGGCGTTCTCGAAATCCTTGTCCTTGGTGTTCCGCTGCTCACGGATGTCGAAATTCTCTGCCATGTCAATCCTCCCTCACGTGTTTATATGGAAACAAGATGGCGAAAGCAATGGCAACGACCATCGCATAGCCAGCAAAGATGTACCACGAAGTCTGCCAACCAGCGGCCTGTTCCATCACGGTCAAGCCCTCCGCAAAGACATAATGGTTGATGATGGTCTTGGCCGCGAGCGAACCGAGCGTGGAACCCAAACCGTTAGTCATCAAGATGAAGAGACCCTGAGCACTGGAGCGCATGGAGATGTCGGTCTCCTTGTTCACGAAGAGCGAGCCAGAGACGTTGAAGAAGTCGAACGCCACACCATAGACGATGCAACTAAGGATAAAGAGCCAAACGCCCGAACCAGGATTGCCCATCCCGAAGAAGGCGAAACGACCCACCCACGCCAACATGGCAATGAGCATGACAATCTTGATGCCAAAGCGTTTCAAGAAGTAAGGTATCAAGAGGATGCAGAGCGTCTCTGACACTTGGGAGAGCGACACGAGCAGGTTGCTGTGCTTCACGAAGAACATACCCATGTAGGCAGGGTTATCGCCAAACGACTGGATGAAGGGATTGGCATACCCGTTGGTGATTTGCAGCGACACACCCAGCATGAAGGAGAAGACGAAGAAGTAAGCCATCTTCTTGTCTTTGAACAGCGTGAAAGCCTTGAGGCCGAAAGCTTCGGTGAGCGAACATCCAGCACCACTTCGTCCGACAGGACAGGATGGAAGTGTAAGGGCATAAACCGCCAAGGAAAGGCTAACCACCGCCGAGACAATGAACTGCACAGGAGTGTTCTGGTAACCCATCAAGTCAACAAACACCATGGCACAGATAAAGCCGACGGTACCAAACACGCGGATGGGAGGAAAAGCCTTGATGGTGTCAAGCCCCACCTTGTCGAGAGCGGTATAAGCTGTGGAATAGGAGAGTCCCAATGTCGGCATGTAGAATGCTACGCTGAGCGAATAGAACAGGAAAAGCATTCGACCATCGACAAAAGTGTCTGTCTGTAAAGCGGAAATTCCCACCCAAGCACTCAACCCCATGAAGATGGCTGCCATCAAGTGGCAGAACGAGAGCAGTCGCTGGGCTTGCACCCAACGGTCGGCCACAATGCCCATGAGTGCTGGCATAAATATCGACACGATGCCTTGCATGGCATAATAATTACCGATGTCGGTGCCCAAACCTGCATTGGCAAGGTAAGCACCCATCGAAGTAAGATAAGCACCCCAAGCGGCGAACTCCAGAAAGTTCATCACGATGAGGCGAAAACGCATGTTGTTCATTTTATATTTAACATTTGACATTTAACATTTATTGGGTTATTCATTAATCATAAATTTTCCTTCTTTCGTCATGCCTTCGCAGGAGATGTACATCTCGTGGCAGGAAGAATTGTTCCAAAACTCCACCGTCGCGTTGCCCTGAGCATCGGTCTTTACGTTAGGCTCCCAGAAGAGAGTTCGACGGAAGTCTTCCATCGGAGGAAACGTAGAGTAGTCGTCCATCTCGAAAGTGGAGGGCTTGTTGTAGCCCTGGAAGTGGGTGACACGCAATCCTTTCTTCTTCAAAGGGAGGAAGTCGTGGGTATAGACAAACACGGTAACAGGGTTCATGCCCATCAAGTCGGGACAAAAGAGATAGGACTTGAAGGCGTATGGGTCTTCACTCACATACACCGACTTCACCTCGTCGATGAAGATGGGCATGTCCATAATACAAGGTCTAAACACTTGGAAAGTTTCAAATTTGGAATGTACCCCCAAGTTGGTGATGGCCCCGTAAGTGTTGTCGAGAATCCAGACGATGGGACGGTTCTTATACCCCAAGCCGTAAGTGTTGATGCGCGGTGTTTTGTCGGTTGACGTAAAGATACCTTCGTTAAGGTTGACCCCGTCAAGCCCCTCTCCACCCGTAGAAGTAATGACATCCATCTGAGCGATGTTGTCCTCATCCACCATATCATGGTCCATATCGCCCAAGGTGGCGGTGCGGTCTTCGGCTATAGCGGCTATCACATCGTCCGCCACATGGCTGTCTTCCGACATATATTCGTCCTTTTCGCCACTGCCGAAGAATGGGTTGCGAAGGTGCAGCCACGCATTGAGTGTCGGCACTTCCATTCCTCGATCAGCGAAGATGTCAGCATCAACATCGGCATTATAGTACATCGAAGCGAAGTATTGTCCTTGTGTCTCCGATTCCCATGCAGCTTTTGCCCCTTCGAAGATGCGTCTTCTGGCCTTGACCACCACGGTGGGGAGTACGTGTTCGCGCTTCTGGAGGGGGATGTACTCATGTTCGTCCTCTGCCGCCTTCTTGGAGGCATCATCACTAAAAAGGTTTGCCCGAAGCAGGTCAATGGTCTTGGTTTCATCGGGGGAAAACCAACGTCTCCGAGGCGAGAAGTGACGGTCGATACCCACATAATAATTGGTGTTTTTCTCGTCCTTCTGCGTGTTGATAATCAGTTTCCATTCACCGTCCATATTGGGCAGGGCAAAGGCATATCCGCCGATGGAATCGGTGATTGTATGTCCTTCCACGTGCTGTCCCTGCCGGTTGTAAAAGTACATGAAGAGGTCAACACCTTCCACCGTGTTCTTCTTCCGTTTCTGACCCAGTTGGCCAAAAACGTAAAGCTTGTCTTCGATGGGTTGGACAAAATTGGCAGTGCTGTCATCGAAAAGTGTATAGCCCTCATTCTGGGGGATGGCATTGGCCATGAGTGCCCAGTCGTAGCGTCGCCACCCCTGCACCATCATCAGCAGGTCGGCTGCCAAACGGTGGTCGCGGTCGTCGCGCTCAAAATAATAGTCAGGGTCTTCGACATACCCTTTGATGTCGCTGGACAGCAAGAGCCACGTGAGGGCGTTTCCTTCACGTCCGTTGGTCATGGTGGCAGCATCCATCGCCGAGAAAGAAAGGAGGCTGTTAGGTTGTGCCTTGATGTTGACCGTCACTTTCTTGCAAGGCTTCGGGAAGGCTTGCGGAGATGCGATGCGGATGGTATCAGCCTCTTGGGATTTCGGACAGATGAAGAACTGGCGTTCCGCTTGGATGTGTCCATCGGACGTGAAGAATGTAAGTTGGCTCACCCCTGCTGGAAGGGATGCACGTTCGAAAGGAATCATCATGGCTGACTCGGCATATACCGTGTCTGCCTGAAGTACCTTACCATCGTGTATCAACGTGAAGCCTAACAGTTTTCCCACCATGGAAGGAGTGGCGCAGACGGTCACCTCCACTTCTTCATCCTTCAACGTGTTCATCCGCAGAGTTAGCCCCTCTTCTTCTGCTTCGGGGAGCGGAAAGTCGTGCTGTTTACCCTTGCGGTCGGCCAGACGCAGATACATGGGTCGGCCTTCAGGCTTCACCTCGAAGAATCCACGTCCTTCGCGAATGGTGTTGACGGCAGCCACCACCTGCTTCTTCTCGTCAAGGAGTGCGCCACCCGTCATCAGATGCGCCCCAGTCTTGTCGCTCACCTGAAACGCGACACAATTCGTCAACCCTTTTACCAGCTTACCTCCCTCGGGGAAGAAACGCACTTGCAGGCCGTTCTCCTTGTCGTTGAGGGCATCATCCATACGCACATTGGGCAGACGTTTCCGATAACCAAGGTCATCCATCACCATCTTGGAGTAATCACCATCGCTCTCGGGAGCTTTAAAAACGGGGAACACCCGTGAAAAGATGCCACCACTGCCCCAGTTGGTCATGTAGCGAGTATATGCCCTCACTTCGTAAAACCCTGTGGTGTAGATGCTATCGAGCTTGATGTCGCCGTATGCCGTGCCCTCCTGAATAGGCAATTTGCGTGTTTCCACCACATCGCCCGAAGGATTGACCAGCTCCACGTAGAGCACCCCACTCAAGTCCGTCGGTTTACCAGTATCGGCTCTGACCACATACCCCTTGAACCAGATGGTCTCTCCCTTGAAATAACCCGTGTTGTCGAAGTGGAGATACACCTTCTCTTGAGGCATCACCTGCGCAAAGTTCATGGTACGTTTCATGTAGGAGACAATGCCAACAAGGTCGCTCTCTTGGGCTTGTAGCCCCAAGAAAGAGAAGAGAAAAAGGAAAAAGATTGTTATCTGCCGTGCCATATTTTTATTGTTGTGTTAATCTGTCTGCAGGTTGAAGCACATAGAGTTTGTCGTTCACTCGCACACGCTCCTTCACCTTGATGCTAATGTGTTGCCCACGGGTCGCTGTCTCGACCGGCTCCAAATCAAAGCGTATCTCGTCGCAAGGCTGGATGAGCGCACCCGTCGTCGTGCCTGTCACGAGTATCTTGTCGCCCACATGGAGGTCTTCGTTCTCTATCAGAAACTCTGCCACACCAATCTTCGAGAAGTACTTCATGCACTTACCCACATACACCTTCTTCTCCGTCGCCTTGCTGCCATATATCTCACACCATTCGCCCAACTTTTGTCCTTGGTAATACCCATCCCAGAAACCACGGTTGAACACCGTGCTAAGCTCCTTGTCCCATTCATCCTTCTTCTCGTCCGTGAAACTACCTTCAAGCACAGCACAGATAGCTTCATCGTATGCCTTCACCACCGTCTGCACATACTCTGGTCCTCGTGCTCTTCCTTCTATCTTGAACACCCTCACACCCGCATTCATCATCACGTCGATGAAGCGGATGGTCTTGAGGTCACGGGGCGACATGATATACTTATTGTCAATAGCCAACTTCGTGCCTGTCTCCACATCCGTCACTTCATAGCCACGTCGGCAAATCTGCACGCACTCTCCCCTGTTCGCACTCCTGCCAGCATTCTGCAACGATAGGTAGCACTTTCCGCTGATGGCCATGCACAACGCACCATGGCAGAACATCTCGATCCGCACCAGATTTCCCTTGGGACCACGCACATCTTGCTCCACAATCTGCTGGTAGATGTCCCTCACCTGCCACATGTTCAGTTCCCTCGCCAGCACCACCACGTCGGCAAACTGCGCATAGAACTTCAATGCCTCGATGTTCGAGATGTTCAGCTGTGTACTCAAATGCACTTCCACACCCACTTGTCGGCAATACGTCATCACCGCCACATCGCTCGCGATTACCGCCGAAATCTCTGCCTCCTTAGCCGCATCGACGATTTCACGCATCGTGGGGAGGTCTTCCCCATAAATAATCGTGTTCACCGTCAGGTAAGACTGCACCCCATGCGCATGGCAGATGGCCGCGATTTCCTTCAAGTCGTCAATCGTGAACGCATTAGCACTATGGCTCCGCATGTTCAGCTTCCCTATGCCAAAATAAATGGAATTAGCCCCTGCATGGATGGCCGCCGCTAAGCTTTCACGACTCCCCACAGGTGCCATAATTTCAAAGTCAGTACGTTTCATGGGTGCGAAGTTACAACTTTTTTTCTGCACTTCAGCAATAAATCGCCCTCATCTTTCACTTTTGCCCCCAACAAATAGACATCGCCGCCATCTTTGATGCCTGTACGTTGACGTAGTTCGTCCGCTGTGATCGGAAAATTGCGAGTGGTGATGTTGGCTTGGGGGATGTCTCGTTTCAGACGTTTGAGCACTTTCGAAGAGAAGGGAATCCGCTCTTCCACCTCAAAAATGCGACCAGGAAAATCGGGAATCAGCGTATTGGAAGTAAACAAATGGGTGTCGTAGTCGAGTTGGAGGACAGGGAAGCGTACACAGAGACTGCCGAATGCTTGTGCCTTCATGAGGGTGACATCGGGTTCATAGAGGAATGTTCCCACACCATTAGCTGTGACGGGCACCTCCATTTCATCGGGGAAACTCACGGTATATTCCATCTTTCCCGAAGGGAGGAAATCCACACAATGAAGCTGTACATCACCGTTGCGGATGCCCTCCCCCTTTGGGGGTTGGGGGGCCATCTGCTTCACCAACACCTCCTTGCACTCGTTCCGTACCCCTACAACATAAATATCGGTCACGCCTTTCAACTTCCGCAACACATCCGTCAAATCCACCATCGGCGAGAGTTTCACCAGCACCATCTTGGCATGGCACAACAGTTCGTCCTGCCACTCCACCACATTCGGTTCGCAGTCTTCAATGGCATACACACGACTCCCATCGCCAGCACGTCGGGCAGGGTCGAGATAGATGATATCCACCGATGGAATGGGCAATTTTCGACCATCACCCTCTCTCACTTCTACAACAGGATGCCTCCCGTCGGCCAAAGCCAGAAAGTTGTGCCGTGCCGCCTCGCAGAGCTGTTCATTCCGCTCCGTATAAATAGCCCTTTCCATTCCCTCCGACATATACCAAAAGTCCACACCCATGCCCCCCGTCATGTCGCAAAGGGTAAGCCCCCCGATAATACTCCGCTTATAACGTGCTGTCACCTCGGAGCTGCATTGTTCAGCGGACACCCTACCGCCCATCACCAGCTCCGCATTCGCATACCACTCCGGCAACTTCCCCTTCAGCCGCTTTCTCGCCTCAATCTGCTCTACGGCAAATGCCACATCAATCCCTTGATACCGCTTCGCCGCCAACAGCAGCTCTGCCGTATCGTCATTGATGTGTGCCTGAATAAAGTCGCGCAATTCGGGTGTCCAAGTCATCCTACTGTATAAAAGATGTAGATGGTCAATTTACCCCCAATACGATAGACGGGCTAATGCCCAACTTCATACTCAGATCACGCCCCACTTTCAGTGTCGGCTCACATTTTCCTGTCATAATCTCGCTGACACGAGCAGCGCTCAGCCCCAGCATTTCCGCCAATTTATTCTGTGTAATGCCCAATTCGTACAAACGCAACTTGATAGTATCCACCAAAGAAGGCTTGCCTATAGGATAGTAAATATCTTCATATTCCTCTATCATGTCTATCAGCATGTCAAGTTCCAAAGCATTATCGTCCATTGGGGAAGTGTCATCATCAACCAGTTCTTCCAACTGCTCCACTCTTTTCAGTGCAGCCCTATAAGCTGCCTCATTCTTTATCTGTGCCATAGCCTAAATATTTTGAATATCTGTAATTTTATCATATTCTGCATGGGTGCCAACAAAACGAATCAGTACGTGACTTACGGTGAACTTTATCAAAACTATTAAACGGTAATCATTCCCCTTGATATTGAAGACATACCGTTTGTTCCCAACGCTATCCACACTATTGAACGTACGTTTGATATCGGCGAAGCAAGTCCATTTTGCCTCTTTGGTTTTCTCATACCAATCCTCCAACGCCACTTTAGCCTTTGGGTTCTTGGTGTAATAAGCGACCAACGTGCTTTTCGCTATAATTCTCATATCCCATTTTTTTGCAAAGATAACACCTTTCTTCGGATTCTCCAAATACTTTTCGGAAAAACTTAATACGGAGGAGGCGTTGGCTATAGACTTCTTTTCAAAAACACAATCAGCATTGGCTTTAACCATGATACACTCTCAGAAGTGATTGATGGCTACAAGCGGAGAAAAGTGCTTGTAGCCATCAACAATTTCTAAGGAAAAATCTACGGTTATGCTCGATGGAAGCAGCGAGTTGTATGGCGAACACGAATCGCACGAATGAACACGAATGGAAAACTTGTAAAGACAAAGCCCTCTCTTCTATCTGTGTCGATTCGTGCGATTCGTGTTCGTTAAGGGTGTTTCCGTATGCCCATAACGGGTCTTGAGGGAAGCCGCAGACAACTTTCGAATATAAGTAGGATTTACACAAATACAAGAAGGATTTGTACAAATCTAAGAACGATTTATACAAATCCTACAAATATTTGTAAGTCGATGTGAGTTCCCCTTGATAAAGCGAGACGGAAGAGCCTGACAGGGGAAAGGTCTCTCCCAAAGCCGTTGCAAAGTTACAAAATTTTTGTGGCTTTGTCAAGACTTTATGAAAAAAATGGGATGCTCGCGAATCGGAGCATCCCATTTCTACGTTCATTTTACTTAATAAAAACTTTCTTCACCTGGCCATTCTTCATCTTCACGATGTTCACGCCCTTCTGTGGAGCAGCGAGACGTGCGCCCGAGAGGGTATAGAATGCCACAGGAGTGTCTTGAGCAGCGTCGGCTGTCTGGAGACCCTCGATGGCAACAGGCTCACCACCGTTCTTGATGAAGTAGAGCTTCCACTCACCCACCACTTCGTAGTCGTTGGCGAAGACTTCTGTCTTGGAGAGGCCGATGCGAGCCTTACCGTCAGCACCCACCTCGAACTCGATGGTGTTGAGGTAGTAGCCAGCCTTGAAGAAGGCAGCCGTTGGGGTGGTTCCATCGGGAGCCACAAGACCATTGGAGAGGGTGTAAACATTCACTCCTTCTGGTGCGTCGGATGCAGCCACAGCTCCCTCGGTCAGGTTCATCACAGGTGTGGTGAACTTATCGACAGCAGTCTCAGCGTAGAGTGTGGTGAGGTGCGTATCGGTACCAGCAGCAATGCGCTGTTCTTCCTCGTCCCAGTAGCCAGCACGATAATAAGTGTGGACAGTAGCTCTGTACTTACCTGCTGGGAGACCCGACAAGTCTTGATACAGTTCGAAAGGCGCACGGTTGTAGCTGCAAGTGTACTCCTTGTAGCCGTTCAACGCTGTGGTCGTCCAACCCTCGATGCGACTTTCGTTCTTGTCGCCACGAGCTGGGTCGAAGTTCGGATTGACGATAATGTCGGACATATCGATGACGTCTTCCTGAGCCTCTTCTGGGTCGCCCATGTACCAGAGGTTCCACTCGCCGACCACTTCGTAGTCGTTGGCGAACACCTCAGTCTTGGAGAGGCCAATAGTCACTTCACCATCCTCGGGAACCGTAAAGACAAGTTCGTTGAGGTAGTAGCCAGCAGCAAACCAAGCAGCGGTTGGCGATGTGCCGTCAGGAGCAAATTTGCCATCGGAGAGGGTGTAGTACTTGGAAGCACCTTCTGGCACCTCGGTCGTAGCACCTTCGCAGAGGTTCATCACTGGAGTGGTGAAGTTGTCGGCAGAAGTCTTGGCGTAGAGCGTAGTGAGGTGAGTTTCGGTACCAGCAGCGATGCGCTGTTCTTCCTCGTCGTAATAGCCAGCACGGTAGTAAGTGTGAACGGTCACCTTATACTTACCCTTGGGCAGACCCGACAACTTCTGGTTCAGTTCGAAGGCTGCACGGTTGTAGCTGACGGTATATTCCTTGTAGCCGTTCATGGCTGTAGTCGTCCACCCTTCGATGGTTCCGGCGTTTTTGTCGCCACGAGCGGGGTCGAAGTTGTTGTTGACAATCATGTCGGAGTAGTCAACGGGATTGTCCTCAGAGGCTCCACTACCACCCATCTTGATGGAAACTACCGTAGCGTTGAGGTCGGAGATGGCTTGCTCCACTTCTGTATTATTGTACGCCTGCGAGTCGTATGCGTTCTGAGCCGTGGCAAGCACCTCTTTAGCCTTGCTGATAGTGGATGCACTGGCCGAAGAGGCATTGGCGATAGCGTCGGAGAGCGACTTGAGGGCTACAGAGAAATTCACGTAGAGGGTTGTACCTTCTTCCACAGCCTCCATAGCCTTCTTCAGCTCGATGAATGAAGCATAGGCATCGTCGGTGTTTTGGGCATCGGCGATGGCGGCAGAAAGTGCATCCAGTTCGGGGCGACCGGCATAATTGCTGAGCAGTGCCTGAGCAGCAGGAGTGGTCTGTGCAATCACTTGGGCAAGCACATCGGCGTTCTTTCCACGGAAGATGAGCGATGCACCACCAGCCCAAAGTCGGCAACCTTCTACCGAGCGCACCTTGTTGGTGATGCCCAGCTTCATGGTACCGTCGGTCACAAGACCATAAACCTTCATGGAGAACTTGCCATCGGCGAAAGCAACGGAAGCCTCGGCGGGTTCGTTGAGGGTCACGTCATCCTCGATTTTGCCCGATGGAATCTTGGTTTCGAAGGAATTGATGTAGGCGTATGCCTGAGCCACAGCCTCATTCTCCTCGGTGTAGCTATCGCCAGGACGGAAAGCTGCGGAGAGGCCGAACTCATAGAGACCATTTTGCAGGTTGTTCAACTCCTGGTAAACATCGCAAACCATGTTGGAAGCTTGCATCACGGGGAACTTCTCGGTGTCACCCTCGGGCCAAGTGGGACCTACGGCTGATGTCCAACCACCTTGCTCGGCAAATTTGGGGTTCTTAAGAAGACCTGTGCAGTCGTCGCCATCGGACATCGCATTGGCCATCGCATCTTTCATGATTCTATCGAGATAGGCCGTTTCATCGGCAATCTGGGCGTTGTCGAGCAGACCTTCGGCAAGCACATAGAGGGCACCGCCATGACCGTTGTAGTCACCTTCGGCAGCAGACTCATCCATGAGGTAGTCGGCAAGAAGATTGACCTCGTCGCTCTCGCTGGTGGTGGAGTTGAGCCAAGCGTCAGCTTCGTTGAACTTGTTGGCAAATGCCTGATATGCAGCAACGCTCTGTGCCATCGCCTTCGAAGCAGCATTGAACGTAGAGAGTGCCTGAGCCACCTCGTCGGCGGTCTTGGCTGAACGAAGCGCATCAACGGCAGTCTTATAGCTTTCGTAAACCGAAACTTGACAATAAATGGCCTCCTTACTCAACTGAGTTTCGTAGTCAGGTTCGGCACCGAGGGTTTCGGAAACTAAGACTTCGTATGCCTCGGCTGCATTCCCTAAATAATATAAATGTACGTTGTCGAGACCAATCCAGTTGGTGCCCTTCTCCTGTACGTCAAGACCGAACTCCAAGGTTCCATCCGTCACAACGGCATATATGTCCATGGGCTTCTCGATGTCTATCTGTGTGGCAGTGACCATCTTCTGGTTGCCACCAGCATAAAGGAATGTGCCACCCACAGTGGTGGTATAGGCCAAAGTGTTCAGATGGTAAATGCCTGTGGGGAGTCCTGTAGCTGTGGCAGAAACCTTACCGATGGAGAAGGCATCCCAGTTCCAGTTCTCGTAGTGGTTACCCGTCACGGAGTAGTCTTTAGCGTTGTTGCCATTGGAGGCTTGCTTGTTGCTGGCTCCTGTGGTGGATTTCCAACCGGTGAAATCGCTGTCGTTGAAGTCGGAAGCGATGCCAAGCGGCAACAGCACATCTACGGGGTTATCGACCGTGGCGATGGCCAACTTAGCCTCGAAGATGGCAGCATCGAGTGCCTTCTTCTGTGCCTCCATATCTTCAGGAGTGCTGGAAGTGTTGGCGTAGGCAGCCTGGGCTGCTGAGAGTACATCAGCATTCACGCCACCCAAAGCCACAGCTTCATCGATGGATTCGCCCAAGGCCACAGCTGCGAGATACTGCTTCATGGCCTCTGAATAAGTGGCGTAGGCAGCAGGAGCAACAAAATACCAAATGAGCTGGCACTCATCCATCGTGTAGCCAGCCGAATTTTCGGGATCGCAGATGTAAATACGAGTGTCACCCTTGGAAGGGATGAGACCAAGATAGGCACCAACATAGTCGTTGGGGTTGTACTCGGCATTCTTTTCCGACAAACCAATCTTGTAGGTTCCCCCGCCTTGAGCTTCGAAGGTGTACTGGTTGTTGGCTTTACCATCCTTGGTGTTGTCCACCCAGATAGCATCCACCCCTTCGATGAACATGTAGCCAATCTGGTTGGCCATGCCTCCTTGAAGCACATAGTTCGTGATGTAGTAAGAACCATCAGCTGTACCATTCTCAATGTACACCTTGTGCCCCAATGTCGGACTGACGCTGGCACGGGTACCCCAATCGTTGGCTCCCACGAGGAAACCATCGGCTTCTTTGTTGTAAAGATAAAGCTCTTCGCCTATAGCCATCGGCGCAACAGCGGGAGCTGTCGGCTTGGTCCACTGGGCAAAAGAAGCCAAACTTACAAACAGAGATGCCACTAATAAAGCAAATTTGTTCATGTTGGATAAAGTTTTAGTTAATAGATAAAGATGAGTTTGTATAGATTGTTGTCAGAACTCAATTAGGTCAAGTCTTTTTAGGTCAACGTATGCAAAGGTAGGAATATTTTCACAATCTTAACAAACTTTTCCGCTTTTTATTGTACGAAATCCCCCTTTTTCGCTATCTTTGCACAAATTTAGTTTCAGAAACTGATGATTTTCAACTATGATGTCGTAGTGGTGGGGGCAGGGCACGCAGGATGCGAGGCGGCTGCCGCTGCTGCTCGTTTAGGTGTAAAAACATGTCTCATCACGATGGACATGAACAAGATTGCGCAGATGTCGTGCAATCCTGCCATTGGTGGTATCGCCAAAGGACAAATCGTACGTGAAGTGGATGCCTTGGGAGGACAGACGGGCATCGTAACAGACCGTTGTAGTCTGCAATTCAGGATGTTAAACCTTTCGAAAGGGCCTGCCGTATGGAGTCCCCGCTCCCAATGCGACCGCGCGAAGTTTATTTGGACTTGGCGAGAGATACTGGAAAACACACCGAATCTAAACATTTGGCAAGACCAAGTACGCTCCTTAATCGTTGAAAATCAAGTTGTTCGTGGTGTTAAGACTTTCTATGGAGCAGAGTTTAGGGCAACGTGCGTCATCATCACGGCAGGCACGTTCCTAAACGGCCTCATGCACATTGGTCGGGTGAAGATTCCTGGTGGACGATGTGCCGAAGCGGCATCGTTGGAGTTGACGGAGTCCATCACACAGCATGGTATCCGCGCTGGTCGAATGAAGACGGGTACGCCTGTCCGCATCGATAAACGAAGCGTAGATTTCTCACTGATGGAGATGCAGGATGGCGACCACGATTTCCACAAATTCTCTTACCTCCCGACGGAACATACAGCGGTGTCGTCGAGAAACAATCTGCCATGCTGGATCTGCTACACGAACACAGCCGTGCATGATGTGTTGCGTTCGGGCTTTGCAGACTCTCCTCTTTACAACGGGCAGATACAGAGCATCGGTCCTCGCTACTGTCCGAGTATCGAGACAAAGCTACACACATTCCCCGACCGCGACGAACACATGCTCTTCCTCGAACCCGAAGGAGAGAACACGAACGAGATGTACCTGAACGGCTTCTCTTCGTCGCTTCCGATGGACATACAACTCTCGGCACTCCGACAGATTCCTGCGTTCCGCAATTTGGAGATTTATCGTCCTGGCTATGCCATCGAGTACGACTACTTCGACCCGACCCAGCTGACTCACTCACTCGAATCGAAAGTGGTGAAGAACCTCTTCATGGCCGGACAAGTGAACGGCACCACGGGGTACGAGGAAGCCGCCGGTCAAGGCATTATCGCCGGCATCAATGCTGCCATTAACTGCAGCATCGCCCAGCCGTCAAGTTCAGTAGGTGGTGACTCCGTCGCCACTCTCAACAACGGCCTCCCCTTCACCCTCGGTCGTAACGAAGCCTACATCGGCGTCCTCATCGACGACCTCGTCACAAAAGGCGTGGATGAACCTTACCGTATGTTCACCTCGCGAGCCGAATACCGCATCCTGCTCCGCCAAGACGATGCCGATATGCGTCTCACCGAACGCAGCTATCAACTCGGTTTGGCTTCCCAAGAACGCTACGACCTTATGGTCTCGAAGAAGGAAAAGCGAGACGCTATCATCGATTTTGTTTCCAACTTCTCACTCAAGCCTTCACTCATTAACCCCACGCTCGAAGCACTCGGCACCACCCCACTCCGCCAAGGTTGCAAGCTAGAGGAACTTCTGGGACGTCCACAAATCAACATCAACAACATCGCGCCCCACATCGACACCTTCCGCAAGGAGCTGAACCGCATTCTCGCCAACGACCCACGACGGGAGGAAATCATCGAAGCGGCAGAGATTCTCATCAAGTACAAAGGTTACATCTACCGCGAGCAACAGATGGCAGAAAAGATGATTCGCTTGGAGAACATCAAGATTCAGGGAAAGTTCGACTACCCCAACATGACCCAAATATCCATCGAGGCTCGCCAGAAGCTGCAAGCCATCCAACCCGTCACGCTGGCACAGGCATCACGCATCCCAGGAGTCTCGCCGTCCGACATCAACATCATGCTCGTGCTGATGGGTCGTTAAAGCAGCACTTTTGTTCCACGTGGAACAAAACGGACGTATGTGATGCAAAACCAAAGACTTACAAAAGAACAATAAACAAAACATATAATCATTCAACAACAACCATGAACAATCAGTATTTATTAGACCATCTGCGTAGCATCCCAGACTTTCCACGTCCTGGCATCAACTTCCGCGACGTGACGACCCTCTTCAAGGATGCCAAAGCTCTGCGGATTATGGAAGAGGAACTTTACGAACTTTACAAAGACAAAGGCATCACCAAGATTGTCGGCCTCGAAACACGCGGCTACATCATGGGGGCCATTCTCGCACGTCGCCTTAATGCCGGTTTCGTGATGGCTCGCAAGCCAGGCAAACTCCCCTACAAGACCATGCAGGAATCCTATACGAAAGAGTATGGGAGCGACACAATCGAGATTCACATTGATGCCATCGACGAAAACGATGTTATCCTCATCCACGACGACCTACTTGCCACAGGCGGCACGATTAAAGCAGCTTGGAACCTCGTCAAGAAGTTCAACCCCAAGAAGTGCTACATGAACTTCGTGGTGGAAATTCGCGACGAAGGTCTCCACGGACGAGAGTTTATCGGCGACGGTATCGAAATCACCACGTTACTTAAAATCTAAATGGTTTTACGTTAAACACACGCCAAGCACTCATTGAACACACGTTTGTTTCCTCTTGAAAATAGGAGGGTTAGCCCCGTTTTGTTTCACGTGGAACATTAAGTAGCGTTAAAGTAATGCTCCAAGAAAAATGACCAAAGACGAAGAAAGACTCCAACGACTAAAGGTAATCGTCAACAGCCTTACCGAAGAACCAGGATGCTATCAATATCTCGATAAGGATGGCAAGGTGATTTATGTGGGTAAGGCTAAGAACCTCAAACGTCGTGTTAGTTCCTACTTCAACAACTCGTTCAAGAATCGCAAGACACAGATATTAGTTAGCAAGATAGAGGATATTAAATATGTGGTCGTACCCACGGATGAAGATGCGCTTATCCAAGAGAACAACCTCATCAAGGAGCACCAACCGTTTTACAACATTCTTCTGAAAGACGGGAAGACCTACCCTTCCGTCTGTATCACCAACGAGCCATTCCCACGTGTCATTAAAACCCGAAACATCGACAAGAAGACGGGTACCTACTATGGCCCATTCAGCCATGCTGGAACTCTGAACGCGATGATGGAGCTTATTGGAAAACTCTATCAAGTGCGTCTGTGCCATACCACCATTACCCCCGATAAAATCGAACAAGGAAAGCTTAGAAAGTGCCTTTATTACGATATAGGTAAATGCAAAGCACCCTGTATTGGCCTTCAGTCGCACGAAGAATATCTCCAACAGATAGAAGAAGTACGAGAGATTCTGAGTGGGAACACACGCCTATTATGCATGAGGCTACAGGAAGAAATGCAGGCTTTGGCTGAACAAGAACAATTCCTCGAAGCAGAAAAGGTGAAACAAAAGTATCTGATGGCAAAAGATTTCGATAGCCGAAGCCGCGTCATCACCAGCACGAACCAAAACATCGATGTGTTCAATATAGAGGACGACGAGAACAAGGCATACGTCAACTATATGCACGTAGTGAACGGCTGCATCACACGAGTCTTTACCAACGAATACAAGAAACGCTTGGAGGAAACACCAGAAGAAATTCTTTCGTTGGCCATTGTTGACATGAGAGAACAATACGGTAACGAGTCAAAGGAAATCGTGGTACCCTTCGAGTTAGACTTCCAGTTGAAAGATGCCCAATTCATCGTGCCCAAAGCAGGGGATAAGAAGAAGCTGCTCTTCTTGTCAGAGGCAAATGTGCGGCAATACAGAATCGATGCACTAAAGCAAGCCGAACGATTGAACCCCGACCAACGAAATGTGAATATCTTGAAGGAATTGCAGCGAAAGCTTAAACTCTCCAAGATACCCATGCGCATCGAGTGTTTCGACAACTCCAACATCATGGGGCAGGATGCGGTGGCTGGGTGTGTCGTTTTCATCGGTGGAAAGAAGTCGAAAAACGACTATCGAAAGTACAACATCAAGACGGTCATCGGCCCTGACGATTACGCATCGATGAACGAAGTCGTCTATCGGAAATACAGCCGAGCAATCGCCGAAGAGACTCCCCTACCCGACCTCATCATTACCGACGGTGGTAAAGGACAAATGGAGGTGGTGCGGAAAGTCATCGAAGACCAACTACACCTCAACATCCCAATTGCAGGACTCGCGAAAGACAGCCACCACCGCACCAACGAACTGCTCTTTGGTTTCCCTGCACAAGTAGTGGGCATCGAGATGGACAGTCCTCTATTCAAACTGCTTACACAGATTCAAGACGAAGTTCATCGCTTTGCCATTACCTTCCACAAACAGAAACGAGCTAAGCATACGACTGAATCGGAACTTGACCACATCAAAGGCATCGGTTTAGCAACTAAAACACAACTTCTGACGAAGTTTAAAAGCTTAAAGCGCATTAAAGAGGCTGATTATGAAGAACTTGCCGAAGCTATTGGCGCATCGAAGGCAAGACTCATAAAAGAAGCCTTCAACGAAGAATAATATCTACACATTACTTATATCTATGAGAACGGTTATACAAAGAGTGTCGCACGCATCAGTCAGCATCGATGGTGAAGTAAAGTCCAGTATTGGCGAAGGCTATTTAGTCCTGTTAGGATGCGAAAACGCTGATACAGAAGAAGACATACAATGGCTGGCCAAGAAGATATGTGGCTTGCGTGTCTTCGACGACGAAAATGGTGTTATGAACAAATCCATCATGGATGTAGGCGGAGACATTCTTGTGGTCAGCCAGTTCACCCTATGGGCCAGTTACAAAAAAGGGAATCGTCCTTCCTATTTAAGGGCGGGAAGCCATGAGATAACCATACCGCTTTACAAACGATTTTGTACGGTTTTATCGGACAATATGGGCAAGAAAGTCGCCACAGGAGAGTTCGGAGCTTATATGAAAGTGGAGCTACTGAACGACGGTCCTGTGACCATCTGTATGGACACCAAAAACAAAGAATAAATCAACAAATCATGATGGAAGAGAACAAGTATGAAAAGATTCTAAGTCAATACGACTTGGAACTGAACGACGAACAGGTGGCTCGCCAAGTGGAAATCCTGCTGAAAGAACACCTACAAGAGAATAATAATGTAGAAGTTAAAAAGTTCCTCCTTAACAGCGTGGAACTTACGACCTTAAAAACGACGGATAGCGAAGATAGTGTGCTCAAGTTCGTGGAGAAGGTAAACAAGTTCGATGACGTTTATCCAGAACTGGGTCACGTAGCCACCGTATGCGTTTACCCGAACTTTGCGAAGATTTGTCACGATACCTTGGAAAGCGATGAAATCGAGATTGCTTGCGTTTCAGGATGCTTCCCTTCGAGCCAATCTTTCATAGAGGTAAAAATCGCAGAAACCGCCCTTGCCCTGAAGGATGGCGCTACAGAGATTGACATCGTGATTCCAGTGGGCAAGTTCTTGGCTGGCGATTACGAGGGTATGTGTGACGAAATCGCTGAAATCAAAGCTGTTTGCGGAGAGAAGAAGCTTAAAACCATCCTTGAAACAGGATGCTTGAAGAACGCTTCCAACATCAAGAAAGCCAGCATCTTGGCCATGTATGCTGGAGCTGACTACATCAAGACCTCTACTGGGAAACTCGAACCAGCTGCCACGCCAGAAGCCGCTTTCGTGATGTGTCAAGCCATCAAGGAATACTACGATAAAACAGGCATCCAGATTGGCTTCAAACCCGCTGGTGGTATGAAGACTGTGGAAGACGCCCTCACCTATTATACCATCGTGAAGGAAGTGCTGGGTGAAAAGTGGCTCACCAACCAATGGTTACGACTCGGCACCAGTTCGTTGGCCAACAAACTGCTGTCTGATATTGAAGGCAAAGAAGTGAAGTTCTTCTGAGAGAAAAAACACAACCATCATCCCTAAACGGACACGATAAGAAAGCCCCTTCCCATACATCAGAAAAGGGGCTTTTTGTGTACCTTAAAAACGGTGTGAGTCAGACCGCATAGGTCGGTGTGACTCACACCGGCACCCACGGTGTGACTCACACCGTTTTTGAGGTGACGAGGGCAGCTATTGGGGGCTTACCTTTCACTTATAAAATGGGATTAGAGGGAACGATTGATGACGTAATCAACAAAAGTGTATAAAGCTTGCTTGGCTGCCGAATCAGGGAAGCGATCGAGCAAGCTCTTGGCTTTATCCGCATAGTCGTTCATCACTTCGATGGCATACTCAATACCGCCATTTTTCTTGGTGAAATCGACCAAAAGATTGATTTCCTCCTGAGAAACGTTGCGTGTCTTCACCTTTCGTGCGAGGGAAAGCATCTCTTCGTTTCCCGTAGCAAGCAAAGCATGGATAACAGGCAGCGTGAGTTTGCCTTCCTTCATGTCGTTACCCGTTGGTTTGCCAATTTGGGAGTCGTGATAGTAGTCAAAAATATCGTCGCGAATTTGGAAACAGATACCTACACTTTCTCCAAATTCTCGCATGGCAGAAATGTCCATTTCATCCGATGAAACCGATAAAGCGCCCCCTTCGGCACAAGCAGAGAAGAGTGCGGCAGTTTTGTTCTTAATGATGTCAAAATAGACCTCATAGCCAATGGCAGTATTCTGTACATTATTCAACTGCAAAAGTTCACCACTGGCAAGATTCTGAGCAGCCGTTGAGACAATCTCAATCAATCGGGAAGACCTCGTTTTAGCGGCACAAAGAAGGGCATTAGCCAAAATAAAGTCACCCACCAACACCGCCACTTGGTTTCCGTATGCATTGTTGACCGACTTCTGACCACGTCGTTCCTCACTCTCATCCACAATATCATCGTGGACAAGGCTGGCGGTATGGAAAAACTCGAAGGTGGCTGCAGTATAGATGGTGTCGTCATTCGCTTCACCACCCAACACCTTAGCACAGAGCAACGTGAGCATCGGACGCATCATCTTACCCTGACGACGAGAAATTTTGCCCAACACCTCCTGAAGGATGGGGTTGGAATGCACTAAATAAGAGTCGAACACTTGCTTGTATCGACTCATTTCGGCATCAATCGGCTGTCGTATCTGTTGTAAAGCGTCCATATTTTGAAATTTCGGGTACAAAGTTACTGCTTTTTTCAAAAATTATTTGTAAGTTTACACACAAAATCCAAAAAGACATGAAAAAACTGTTCCTTCTCGATGCATACGCATTGATATATCGGGCTTATTATGGCTTCATCAAAAGTCCTCGCATCAACAGCAAGGGCGAAAACACGTCGGCTGTGCTGGGATTCGTCAATACATTGGAAGAGATTCTCACGAAAGAGAATCCCGACTACATCGGGGTGGCCTTCGACCCTCATGGCCCCACATTCCGGCATGAGGCCTTCCCTGACTATAAGGCACAACGCGAAGAAACACCTGAAGGCATACGCTTCGCTGTCCCTATTATTAAAGATGTGTTGAAAGCTTACCGCATCCCAGTACTCGAAGTGCAGGGTTATGAGGCCGACGATGTGATAGGTACTTTGGCCAAACAGAGCGAATCCATCGGCGAAATTGACACCTATATGATGACTCCAGACAAGGACTATGGGCAACTGGTGGCACGGAACGTGAGGATGTATAAGCCACGTTTTGATGGTGGATTCGACATCTTGGGTGAGGAAGAAGTGAAGGCAAAGTATGGCATCAACGACGTGAAACAGGTGATTGACCTATTAGGACTGATGGGCGATACGTCGGACAACTATCCTGGCTGTCCAGGTGTGGGAGAGAAGACCGCCGTGAAACTCATCAACGAGTTTGGTAGCATCGAAGGACTTCTTGCCAACATCGACCAACTGAAAGGAGCCATAAAGAAGAAAGTGGAGGAACACGTGGAGGACATCAAGATGTCGAAGTTCCTCGCAGCCATCAAGACCGACGTACCCATCACGCTCGACCTCGACAGCTTGAAACGTGAACCCATCGACGAGGTGGCACTGAAAGATATTTTCGAGCGATTGGAGTTCCGCACACTCAGCCGAAAGAAATTTGGTGGTGAAGCAGGAGCGCCCTCCCCTACCCCATCGGCCAAAGCATCTAAAGACAAGATGGGCGACCTCTTCAGTGGTGACCTCTTCGGAGGAGATGCGCCAACAGTTCCAACCCCCTCTTCTAAGCCTCAAAAAGAGGCGAAATTTGCGACCGAAGGGACAGACGATTTGTTTTTTTCGAATCTCAGCGACTTGAGCAGTACCCACCATAACTACCAACTTGTTGATTCGGAGGAAGAAATGGAGAATTTAGCTGCAAAAATCTTGACAAAGGGTTTTGTAAGTTTAGACACAGAAACTACTTCGGTGGACGCTGTATCGGCTAAATTGGTCGGTTTGAGCTTCTCAGTCGAGGAAGGTGAGGCTTTTTATGTGCCAGTGCCTGCTCACGAAGGATGGGAAGGGGAAGACTTTGAGAAAGCGTTAAATGTTGTTAATAGGTTCAAGAACATCTATGAGTCGGACACTATTCTGAAAATAGGTCAAAACATCAAGTACGATATGATGGTGCTTGCCAACTACGGCATCCACCTCGAAGGGAAGATGATCGACACAATGATTGCCCACTACATCATCGCTCCCGAACTCCGACACAACATGGATTATCTGGCAGAAGTCTATCTGAAGTATAAGACCATCCACATTGATGAACTCATCGGTTCGGGAAAGAAGCAACGTTCCATGCGCGAACTCGATCCGAAAGAGGTATATGAGTATGCAGCAGAAGATGCCGACGTGACGCTGAAACTAAAAAACATCTTGGAGAAGGAACTGCACGAAAAGAATCTGTGGAAACTCTTCGACGAGGTGGAGATGCCGTTGGTACCAGTGTTGGCTCGCATGGAGATGAACGGTGCCAGAATCGACGAAGCATCGTTGGCCGAAACGTCGAAGGTGTTCACCGAACGGATGGATGCCATCGAGAAGGAAATCCGCGAAGTGGCTGGCGAGGCACTGAACATCAGTTCGCCCAAACAGATTGGAGAACTTCTCTTCGATAAACTGAAAATCGACTCGAAACCCAAGAAAACCAAGACGGGGCAATACGTGACGGACGAAGCCACTCTGCTCACGCTGAAAAGTAGGCATCCCGTAGTGGAGAAGATACTCGACTATCGTGGTTATAAGAAGCTGTTAAGCACTTACATCGATGCCCTACCTCAACTGGTCAATCCTCGTACAGGGCACATACACACTTCCTATAATCAAGCGGTTACAGCCACAGGAAGACTTTCTTCGAGCAACCCCAATTTGCAGAACATCCCCATTCGTGACGAGAACGGAAAGGAGGTTCGTAAAGCCTTCATCCCCGATGAGGGAGAGCTATTCTTCTCTGCCGACTACAGCCAAATAGAACTGCGCTTGATGGCACATCTGAGCCAAGACCACAACATGGTGGAAGACTTCAACAGCGGCCACGACATCCATCAGGCAACAGCCGCCAAAATCTTCAAAGTACCCATCAACGAGGTGACTTCTACGATGAGAAGAAAGGCCAAAACAGCTAATTTCGGCATCATCTACGGCATCTCAGCCTTTGGTTTAGCTGAGCGGATGGAAGTGAGCCGTGGGGAAGCCAGACAGCTTATCGACGACTATTTTGCCACTTATCCAGGCGTGAAGCAGTACATGGATAAAAGCATCGAGAAAGCCCGTCAATTAGGCTACACAGAGACATTGCTGGGTCGCCGTTGCCAACTGCCCGAAATCAACTCTCGCAACGCTGTGGTGCGCGGATATGCCGAACGAAACGCCATCAACGCCCCCATTCAAGGTACGGCTGCCGACATCATCAAGGTAGCCATGATACGCATCGACCAACGGATGCGTGAGGAAGGACTTCGTTCGAAGATGATTCTTCAAGTACACGACGAACTTAACTTCTCGGTCGTACCCGAAGAAAAGGAACAACTTCAAGAACTGGTTATCAACGAGATGCAGAATGCCATCCAACTCTCCGTCCCACTCTTTGCTGACTGCGGATGGGGCAAGAATTGGCTCGAAGCACACTAATGCCTTTTCTCTTTCTCATATTATTAATGATGTGGGCATGTCCATTGAGGGCACAACGCGTTAGCTCTCCCCCTTTGGGGGTTGGAGGGCTAACGTTCACAGTCATGTCCTACAACATCGAGAACGCTTTCGACACCATCCACGACGAGGGCAAGGATGACCTGGAGTATTGTGCTGGAGGCGAAAGGAATTGGAGTAAGTGGCAACTCTTCCAGAAGCTAAGAGGCGTGGGCAAGGTGATTGTGGCAGCCGACGAGGAACGCCCCATCGACCTTGTTGGGCTTTGCGAAGTGGAGAACGACACCGTGATGGAGTACCTCACACGGCGCACTCCTTTGGTCAATCTTGGTTACCGATATATCATGACACAATCGCCCGATGAACGTGGCATCGATGTCGCCCTACTCTACTCTCCTTATACCTTCCATCCAGTTGATACTCGGTATATTAGGACATTCATCCCAGAACATCCTGTGCGAGATATTCTGCATGTGGCAGGCACGATTGCAGGAGGTGACACCGTGGATGTGTATGTGCTTCATCTTCCCTCTAAACGAGGTGGTAGCGAGGCTTTCCGTCGCAGCATGACCGTAACTCGTCTGCTTAAAGAAAACATCGATTCTGTCTTGGCACTTCGCCACCATCCCAACCTTGTCGTCATGGGAGACTTCAATGCCGACACCCGTTCATCTCAACTCAAATTGCTCACTCGAAAAACACCTCTAAAAGACCAAATCGCCCACCTTCGTCCTGGCACCTACAAGTATCAAGGCGAGTGGTCAACCCTTGACCACATTCTCACTTACACCACTACCCTCTCCCCCACTCTTTCACGCATTCTCCACCTTCCTTTTTTGGTCGAAAAAGACGAAATTCACGGCGACACTCGTCCCCTCCGCACCTATCTCGGCCCTGTCTATAAAGGTGGCATCAGCGACCACCTGCCTGTGATGGTGCAGTTTCACGCCACTTCTTGGCCCGCACGGTAATGTTCTTCGCCAGGCACTCGCTGTAAAGCCAAGGCTCGCAGCTGTGGATGTCGCCAACGTTGAGGAAGTCCTTGTAGGGAGGGTATTCCGAACCACTGTAGCCGCTGACCACGAGGACGTGGTATTCTGGTGAGAGCGTGACGGTGATGGTGTCGTGGAGCGTGGCAGGTGTGGCATCGGTACGCCAGTTCACGGGGTTGATGCCCATGCAGGTGGCAGCGATAACGGGCTGGATGTACTTCACGTCCTTCACCGTGTTGTAGCAGATGGTGACACCCGTATCGGACTCGCCCTGCGCCGCCTTGATACGTTTGCACACGACGGTGTCCTCCGGTGTCACCTTGTAGCCCAGCACGTAGGCAGCAGCCAACTGTTTGTACGTCTCGTCGTCGATATGTTTCAGCAGTTCCACGACGGCCAAACCACCCTGGCTGAAGCCTGCGATGATGAGCGGACGTGATGTGTCGCGCTGAGCCTGAAAATGGTCGAAGGCTGTGCAGACATCAGCCATCGCAAGACGGGTACGGTTATAGATGGTATCCGCATTCTGCGTCAAGAACGTCTCCATGGTCGTATGACGGTAGTACGGAGCGAAAAAGCGGTTGCCGGGCGACATATACGCCGCCACCTTCCTGATTTCCTTGTCGCCCATGCGCTTGCGATGTTTGGGATTCCATACGTCAGCATAGTGACTTGTGCGGCCATCGTCGGTCATCCAGTCCTCTTCCCATGTAGAGACCACGTAGAAGATGTCGGCTCCCGTGCTGTCGCTGTCGCCGTCAGCCGTCACCCACATCATTGGGTCATCGTAGTCTGGTGCCTTGGGGATAAACTCGGCCTCAACAACCGAGGTATTGCCGTTATTCGACATACAAAATACGTACCATATTACGCCGCAAATGAGGATGGCGGCGAGCACCCAATGGAATAGCTTTCTCATAGTTGTTGCAATATCTTCTTTAGGGGTGTAAAGATACGCATTATATTTCTATTTCATTCCCTATTCCCCTTAAAAAACATCTATTTCTTCCCAGATTTTTACTGTTTTATAAACGAAAAGTGGAAGAAAGACCTACTAACAGCACCCCCGACCACTCGGAAGTGAGTGGTCGGGGGTGGAAGTGTGTTTAACTACAGTGTCATCACAAGCCAAAGGGAGGTTGTTGAAACAGATGCAGGAAGAATGGCCTATGTACAGGAAACGGGCGTTCAGTATCAAACGAGTGGGAACCGTATTCCATACAATGAGTTCTTGCAGCGTATTAACAGGGCTATCAGTGTGCCCATCCTTACTCTGCATCAAGCGATGTGTATAGGAATAGGTACAAAGGCGGCTTTCAAACAAGAGATGATAAATGACCAGTCGTTGGCTCGTATTATCAATAACATCACCAATTGGAAGATAGAGCACTCGATGAGCCAATTCAAATATAAGCAGACAGCCTACGACGTGAAGCGTACCCGTCTGACTGACGAGAATGGCAAGTTGTATGATGATATTGTTCAGAGTTATATTGGCAACCATCTGGATAGTGCACGAGTAGCTGATAGGTATCTTTATGATGCCTATACCTACGATAGCGATTTGGAGCAGAAAAACCTTAGGACGTCTGATATAGATGAGGTCATAGTGTTTGGTAAGATTCCTCATAAGAGTATCGCCATTCCTACAATAACCAACGATTCGTATAGTCCTGACTTCATGTATATGGTCAAGAAAAAAGGAAGGAGATTTGTGTCTAAATGGCACACTTGATTAACGATTCGGGCATGGAAAAGGGTCAATTGACCACCCCCACCCACATATTTACCCCACGCCGCACAACGTAATTTGCTTGCAGGGCGTGAGGTAATTGGGGTGATGAAATAGTTGAAGTGTTTTTAAGTCAGAGAATTTTAAGAATTAGAAGAAGGCCATGCGGCTAGGGAAAAGAATTCCGCAAGCGGCTGAGAATTTGAAGAAGGCACTGAAGCCATCCCTTTTTTTTGATTACAACGCCTCCAGCATCCTTTTGAGCACTACCGTAGCAGAAATTTCGCGGTTGGCAGCTTCGGGAATAACAATGGAAGTGGGAGCCTCGATGACATCATCAGTGACAATCATGTTGCGACGCACAGGAAGGCAGTGCATGAAGAAAGCATGGTTGGTGATGGCCATCTGACGGTCGGAAACCGTCCAATCAGCATAGTCGTGGTAATCACCTAACACTTTACCGTAGTCGTTGGGACGTGTTACACCAGGACAGCTCCAGTTTTTAGCATAGATGAAATCAGCTCCCTCAAAAGCTTTCATTTGGTCGTACTCTATAGGGGCATTACCGACAAACTGGGGGTCGAGTTCGTAACCTTCTGGATGAGTCACCACAAAATCTACATCGGCAGCGTTCATCCACTCAGCAAAGGAGTTGGGAACAGCTTGTGGAAGTGCTCTGGGATGAGGTGCCCACGAAAGCACCACCTTGGGACGTTTGTTGGGAGTACGTTGGATGGCATTACCTCCGAAGAGAGGATTAGGCTCGATGAGGGTCTTATCTTTGTATTCCTCGATGGTGATGAGGTCGGCAAAAGCCTGCAATGGGTGTACCGTAGCACTCTCCATGAAGAAGACAGGACGACCGCTGTATTGGATGAACTGCTGGAGGATTTTCTCTTCGTAATCATCCTTGCGTGACTCAAATCGGGCAAAGGAACGCACTCCGATGATGTCGCAATAGCAACCCATCACAGGAATGGCTTCGAGCAGGTGTTCACTCTTATCTCCTTCCATGATAACACCCCGTTCTGTCTCCAGTTTCCATGCTCCTTGGTTGACATCGAGCACAATGACGTTCATACCGAGGTTGAGAGCAGCTTTTTGGGTGGAAAGACGGGTACGTAGGGAGTTGTTGAAGAAGATGAGCATGGCAGTCTTGTTCTTGCCTAACTCCTGGTATTTATAGCGGTTGGCCTTGATGTCGAAGGCTTCGTTGAGTGCTTGGCGAAGGTCACCAAGGTCAGATACGTGTTGAAAGATTTTCATTGTGAGTTGTATTTTGGGTTATTATCGCATGGCGAGTGCTTTGTTTTCGGCAGCTTCCATGATTTCTCTTTCTCCAGGACCTTTGTCGTTGATGCCACAGAGGTGTAGGATGCCGTGGATGATGACACGGTGCAGCTCTTCATCGTAGGTGGTGCCTTGTTGCTCAGCATTGGAACGAACGGTGTCAAGGCTGATGAAGATGTCGCCTGAGATGGTATCTCTCCGTCCTCTCAAGGCTTCATCTTCACAATAATCGAAGGTGATGATGTCGGTGTAGTAGTCGTGCTGCAGATACTGCTGATTCACTTCCAGTATCTTTACGTCGTCGCAGAAGATGTAGGCTATCTCCCCTACCCTCTTTCCGTATGTGGCAGCTACTGCCTTAATCCATGTGGTGATGTCTCGACGACGTATGTCGGGCATCTTTACCCCATCTACTTGGTAAGTAATCATATTTACAATTTACGATGTACGATGTACGATGAACCATGCGGCTTGCTTGTATCGCGTTAGCCAACATCGTACATCGTTCATCAATCATCGTTCATATTTTTATTTGTTTTGGATGTCTTTGAAGAGGTCGTCGTCCTTCAGGGCTTCGAGACCTTTCTTGTAAATCTCGTTGGTGGGGTTCATCAGTTCGTAGTATTCTGACATATCCCAAAGGTCACGTGCCACAAGTGCCTTCATCTGTAAACGGAGCAATGGCAATGTGGCTTGGAAAGCGGAGTCGGTATATTCGATTTTCTCCTCCTTGGCTTTGGCAATGAGCATATCCATCATGTCTTGTGGAACGGTGAACTCCTGCTTGAAACGGTTGTATCCTGCACGTAGGTCTTCCATCTCAAACGATTTGTTGTCGAGTCGCCGTGCATTTGCCTTTCTGTAGTTATCGATGGCATACTCTTTGACAAGGCTCTTTCTGTTGAGATTAAGCCATTTTAAGGTGGTAGAGTTGACACAGCTCTTGGCATTCAGTTCGCGGTGCAGACGGGTGTAATAGGTAGTATCGATAGGCACATAAACATCAGGCATGATACCTCCACCTCCATAGACGATACGTCCTCCACGAGTGGTATATTTGAGAGAATCTGGGAAGTGGATGCTGTCGGCACTCATCAGTTCTCCACTGTTGAGACGGTCGAGCATATCCATGTCGTATTTCTTCTTATCACCCTTCACGTAGGGTTTCTGCACACAGCGACCTACAGGACTGTAGTAGTGAGCAATGGTCAGACGAATCTGAGAACCATCAGGCAAATCGATGGGACGTTGCACCAGTCCTTTACCAAAGGTACGACGACCTACAATGATGCCACGGTCGTTGTCTTGGATAGCTCCTGAGACGATTTCGGAAGCTGAGGCAGTATAGCCATCCACCAAAATGACAATCTTGCCGATGTGCATCTTGCCTGGTTCTGCATGATACTCATGGCGACCTGTAGAACGTCCTTCGGTATAGACAATCATTTCTCCGTTGTCAAGGAATTGGTTAGCGAGGTCAACGGCAGCTTGCAGATAACCACCACCATTGCCTTGCAAGTCGATAACGATGTCTTTCATACCCGAAGCCAACAGGAACGTAGCTGCTTTGGTGAACTCCTCGTTGGTGGTGGAGCCGAAACTGCTGATGTGAATGTAACCTGTGGTGGCATCTATCATGTAGTAAGCATCGATGGTATAGACAGGAATCTTGTCGCGGGTAACAGTGAAGGTTTGTATGCCCTTCACACCCTGACGGATGATACCTAACTTCACCTTGGTGTTTTTGGGGCCACGCAGACGCTTCATAATGTTTTCACGACTCATCTTCACACCAGCGATGGCTGTATCGTTTACAGTGACAATCTTATCGCCAGCCATGATGCCTACTTTCTCAGAAGGACCTCCACTGACGGGTTGGATAACTACCAACGTGTCTTCATTCATGTTGAACTGCACACCGATACCCTCGAAGGAACCATTGAGTGACTCGTTCTGTGTCTCCACATCTTTAGCTGACGTGTAGGTGGAATGTGGGTCAAGCTCTTTCAAGACACCACGAATGGCATCCTCCGTTGTTTTGTTCAAATCGACGGTATCTACATAAAGTTGATAGATGGCACTGTGTGCAAAGATAAGTTTACGTATCTGCATATCCAGTGTCGAATTATCTTTACGTTGCGCCATCAGTGGTATGCTCATGGCGAGCAACATCAATGTGATAATGGATTTTATTTTCATTTTTCAATTTTACTTTATCATTTATCATTTATCATTTAGCGAAGCGCATTATGGTAAAAATTCTGTTACGTCTTGATGGTAGGAAAGCAGTTCGCGCACTACGCTGGAACTAACGTATGCCAATGCTGGGTCGGTGAACAGCAACACCGTCTCAATGCCAGTCAGGTGACGGTTCATTTCTGCTATATCACGTTCAAACTCGAAGTCTTTCACACTTCTCACACCTCGTAGCAGGAAGCTTGCCCCTACCCTCTTGGCATAATCGGTGGTGAGACCTTTGTAAGCCTCCACACGCACTCGTTGTTCATCTTGATAGAGGGAACGTATGGCTTCCAACCTTTCCTCCAAGGAAAACATATATTTCTTTTGTTCGTTCACACCAATAGCGATGATAACTTCATCTGCCACACTTGCCAAAGCGCGATTCACGATGTTTTGGTGTCCTTTGGTGAAAGGGTCAAAACTGCCTGCAAATAGAGCCAGACCCCTCCCCCGCCTCCCCTGAATGGGAGGAGTAGAATGTTTGTTCATTAGTTCGTCATTCTTCATATCTCTTCTTTTGTCGTTTATTCATTAGCAGAGATACTACTCTCCCCCTCCAGGGGGAGTGAGGAGGGGGTCTGTTCTTCTTCTGGCTTATCCTCCTCGATAACCAGATTGTTGATGATAAAGTTCTGTCGCTGCATGGTGTTTTTGCCCATGTAATACTCCAGCAATTCCTTCACTTGGTCATGCTTACGCAGGGTGACAGACTCCAGTCGCATATCTTCACCGATGAAGTTCTTAAACTCGTCGGGAGAAATCTCACCCAAACCTTTGAAACGGGTGATTTCGGGTTCTGGACTCAACATTTCGATGGCTTTCTGACGTTCCTCTTCGCTATAGCAGTACATCGTGATGAAGTCGCTTTTGTTGTTAGGATGCTCTGCCATATACTTATCGAGAGCTGCCTTCTTGATGCGTTTCTTTCGGTTGCGCACACGGAAGAGTGGTGTCTGTAGGATATAGACGTGACCTGTCCTGACCAGCTCTGGGAAGAACTGGAGGAAGAAGGTTATCATCAGCAGACGAATGTGCATACCATCAACATCAGCATCGGTAGCCACAATCACTTTGTTGTAGCGCAATCCGTCGATACCATCCTCTATATTAAGGGCAGCTTGCAGCAGATTGAACTCCTCATTCTCATATACCACCTTCTTGGTCAAGCCGTAAGAATTGAGCGGTTTACCTCGTAAAGAGAAAACAGCTTGGGTCATCACGTCACGACTCTTGGTGATGCTTCCACTGGCTGAATCGCCCTCAGTGATGAAGATGGAACTTTCCTCTTTTAGTTCACCTTTTGGGTCGTTGAGATGTATCTTGCAGTCACGCAATTTACGGTTGTGCAGATTGGCTTTCTTGGCACGTTCACGAGCCAGCTTTGTTACACCTGCAATCGCCTTTCTGTCTCTTTCGTTATCCTTGATTTTCTCCTCAATAATCTCAGCTACATCGAGGTTCTTGTGTAGGTAGTTATCGACCTCGGTCTTGATGAAGTCGCCCACAAACTTGTTCACGCTGATGCCACCATTAGGTTCCATCGTAAGCGAACCCAACTTAATCTTTGTCTGTGACTCAAATTGCGGTTCCTGCACATTGATGGCTATGGCAGCAATGATGCCCGAACGGATATCGCTGTACTCGTAGTTCTTACCAAAGAACTCCTTGATGGTACGGGCAATGTGCTCCTTAAAGGCACTTTGGTGAGTACCTCCTTGGATGGTGTGCTGACCATTCACAAACGAATGATACTCCTCGCCATATTGCTGATTGGTGTGTGTGAACGCTATCTCGATGTCGTCACCTTTCAGATGGATGATGTCGTAGAGTGGCTTCGCATCCATCGTGTCCTTCAGGAGGTCTTTCAATCCGTTACGGCTCACGATGCGGCTGCCGTTGTAGTAAATCTCAAGTCCAGTGTTCAGGTAGGTGTAGTTGCGCAGCATATTGCTGACAAACTCATCTTGGAACTGGTAGTTGAGAAAGAGCGTATCGTCAGGCTGAAAATAGATGTAAGTGCCATTCTCCTCAGTAGTGTCTTCGGTCTTATCATCCACCAACTTACCTTTCTCAAACACAGCCGAACGTACTACCCCATCGCGATAGCTTCTCACTTCAAAACGATTGGACAGCGCATTTACAGCCTTCGTACCTACACCGTTCAGACCGATAGACTTCTGGAAAGCCTTTGAGTCGTATTTACCACCTGTATTCAAAATGCTCACAGCTTCAATCATCTTGCCTTGAGGGATGCCACGACCATAATCACGTACCGTGATGGCATGATGGTCTATCACCTCCACCTCAATGCGTTTACCTGCCTGCATCTTGAACTCGTCGATACTGTTATCGACAATCTCTTTCAGCAACACATAAATACCATCCTCAGCATGGCTTCCATCACCCAGACGACCGATATACATACCTGGACGCAAACGGATATGCTCCACACCCGTCAGCGTGATGATATTGGCATCGCTATAGTCTATTTCAGGGGTATTGTTTAGGTTTTGTTCTTCCATCATTTAATTTCTTTCTTGTAGCATCTTCTCCGCTTGTGTTGTCTCCGCTCAAAGTATATCCACTGCTGCTGCACCTTCGAGTTCTCCTCCAGTTCGGGATTGGTTTCCACATAGTCATAGCCCTCTGATACGTAGATAGGCAGCAAGTCGTAGAAGAGGATGGCATTTACACCCTTACTCTGATACTCTGGCAATACACCCACTAACATCAAGTCGAGTATCTTGGGCTTCTTCAGTTTGAGCGTCTTCAGCAGATGCCACCAACCCAACGGAAAGAGTTTACCCTTGGCTTTCTGGAGAGCTTTCGACATCGAAGGCATCGAGATACCCACAGCCACCAATCGTCCGTTAGCTTCAGTAATGAGGCTCACCAATTTTAAGTCGAGCACAGGCAGATACATCTTTACATAATGGTCTATCTGCTTTTGGCTCAATTCGCTATATCCGAAGAGCGGTTTGAAAGCTTCGTTGATAACTTGGAAGATTTCCTGCCCATACTCCTTAGCGATTTTCTTCGCAGAGGTGTATTTCTTGATGCGTAGGTCATACTTCTTCATCACAATCTCTGCCACACGCTTCAATCGCTCAGGTAGTCCTGTTTCCTTTGGCACCGTCATCAGCATCTCTATCCAGTCGGCATCCTTCTCAAAACCCAGTCGCTCAATATGTCGCTGATAGTAAGGGTAGTTGTAGATGGTGGCCATCGTCGATAGCTCTTCGAAACCTTCAATGAGCATACCTTCGGCATCCATGTCGGTGAAGCCCAAAGGCCCTTGTATTGTGGTCATACCTTTCTCCCTACCCCACTTCTCTACCGCTTCGAGTAGTGCTTGGCTCACTTCTTCATCATCCACAAAGTCAATCCAGCCGAAACGCACATTCTTCAAATTCCACGCTTTATTTGCCTTCTTGTTGATGATACCTGCTACGCGACCCACCAACTTGCCGTCCTTGTAAGCCAGAAAATACTCAGCTTCACAGAAGTCCATCGCTGGGTTCTTGTCTGAAAACGTGTTGAGCATATCCTCGTAGAGGTCAGGCACTGAATAGGGATTATTCTTATATAGCTCGTAGTTAAAACGGATAAACTGTTTCAGTTCTTTTTTTGTCTCAACTTTCTTGATTGTTACCATCATTTATACTAATTTTCGGCAAAGATACAACTTTTCTCGATTCCGTGTTGCTCATTTACAGTTTATTAACTTAATTTTCATTTTTTCCTCTCGCTGATGGTTATTCCTTATCCAGTCGCCATTCGCCCCATACATCAGTAGAGAGAGAACTTTGGGTCGTAGGGGTCTGCAATTTGCCATTCAGTCGGAAACTGTTTTGTTTCACATTCGTGGCGATGTATTCTGCCAGTTTTTTATAGGAGGTCTTTCCCTTATCTTCTTGGAGTTTCTTCAAGAGGAAATAGGTGAAAAGTCCATGCTTCTGGTTGGGATAGGGATAAGCGGTTTCGCTGCCTGTGCAGGCGCTGAATACCACCATATTGCTTTGGGGCATCTCTTCACGTGCTTTGATGACCACACCACGTGCGCTGACATCCATGATTTGTCCGTCTTTCTTGGCTCCACTAAAACAAGCGTCAAGGAAAACGGTGACAGAACCAGGGTTGTTGGCCGTTAGTTCTTTGTAGAACTTGGACAGCTTATACCCCGTCTGGATGTTTCGTGGAGAGGCATCGACAGGCATCAAATAAGCTTCTCCTGTGCTGGGATCGGGAAGACCATGTCCAGAATAATACACCAAAAGCTTCATGCCCTCATAAATGCTTTCCATGTCCTTAATGCGGTCGATAGCATCAATCATCTCGTTGCCTGTAGCGTTGAAGGAAGAAACGATGTTTTCTTCTGGGATACCCAATACCCTCGTACAATAGCGCATAAAAGATTTTCCATCATTGAGGGCAAAAGGAACCTTCTCCACATTCTTGTAGTTCTCATTAGACAGAATGAGTGCGAATGTCTTTGTATTCGTTCCTTTCTTATTGTCTGGAATGTTAATATCGACAGTAGATGCGCCCACATTGATAGGTTCATCAACTTGCTCTTTTTTCTCTGCATTTTGAGCGATTTGTTGTTCTGGTTTTTGGTTATCCACAACATCTGCCAGCAGATCGTCATCGTTCCATTCTGGTCGGCTAATCTTGATTTTCCCGTATTCAAGCGGAACGTTCACATCGTATAGGTAGGAACCTCCGTAAGGCGTGACGAACGTAGCTGTTTCCAGCAGCAATTTACCTGACTTATCCACCTTGAACTGTGGAGAAGTGACTTTCACACCGTTCCAACTCTCTTTGAATTTCTGTGCTTCGTTATTGGCTATAGGCACCTTAATATAGATGTCACCCTGACGAGTCTGGATGCGATAGGTTTCGTGGTCGGGGTCGTAAGGCTTGATGGTCAAGTCTTGTAGATTGTATAGGTCGCTGTACTCTTGAATGTATTCAGCTTCAAGACTGGTGCGTGTCTTGGCAATCAGTTCCTTTCGAGTTTCTGGGTTGACGCGCTTTACGTACTTTTCAGCAGGTTCAAACTCACCACGAATTTCCCACTTGGCTAACACTTCTTCCAATTTCGGCTTGTACCAGTCGTTGAAATTTGGCATCTTTTCTTTTTTGTTGGCGTTAGAAGCCAAATCCACCATGCTTTGCTCTGCTTGTTGTTTAACGAGTGTAGCATCATCAGTACGTCCTACTTGGGTGTAAGCATCAGAAAGGGCGTATGGGATGCGCTGGTCATCTGTTTGACTACGATTGAGTTCCTCCAAGAGGATAATGGCTTGATTGAAGTTTTCAGTGGCACTATTGCGTAGGGCTTTGAATTGCTCGGCATCACTTGCTGTGTTGCTCTGATTGATGAGAGAACCAGCCAAGTTGTAGTAGCAAAATGCGAGTTGTTTCTTGAGATTTGTATCTTCTGGATGTTGTTCATAGAATGCACGATAGACAGGCAACGCTTCAGCAAATTTACCATTTCTGTCGTCAATGAAAGCCTGATGTAACTTGAGGCTTGTGTCGTTGGGTGCCAGCGATAAAGCCTTTTGTAGCAAGTTCATGGCCTTCTCGTTGTTGTTGCGTCGGTAGTGGAGCGCAATAGCTTGCTTCAGCATATCGATGTCGTTAGAATAGTTCATAATGCCCTCTTCCAGCACGTGTTCCTCTTCGTCAAGACGGTCAAGCACATCAAGGTCTTTTGCTAAAAACTTGTAGGCTGTTTGCTGATGATGTTTTGCCCCAAGTTCTATGTATTCTTGAAGGTATGACACAGCACTTTCGTAGTCGCGTACATTGTGCGATTCGGCGGCTACATTAAAGACGTAGGCGGCATAATTGTCATTGCGTGGAAACTGTTCACCATCGAAGAGAGGCATCCGAGGGATGTCGAGATAATATTTTAAGTATTTGTAGGCTTTGGGGTTGTTGCCAACACCGTTGTAATATACTCCAGCTTCTTCCAGTTCGGGACGGAGTTTCCTAAACTTATCTTTCAGCCCATTTTGTTGAGCCTTATCCAATTTCTCCACACATTTCATATAGTCTGTGCAGCAACAGAGCAGTGTGTCATACAGTTCATTTCGGGTGGCTGCAGGATTCGCTTTCAACGTGAAATACTTAGCGTAGGCATTCTCGGCTGCGGTAAACAGCGAGTCGTAATTCAACGCTCCCTCTTCTGTGCTGGAAGCAACGTTGTCTTGCGCAAAAGAGAGTGTAGTTAGGAGGAATAGTCCGAAAGTCAGAAGAATGTGCTTCATATATTGGTCTTGTTATGTAAAGTGTGAGAAGCGTGAAGAAACTTTTTGGTCACTTCACGCTTCCCTTTTTTATTATATTGTTTTAATAAACATCATGGAAGAGTAAATCGACAGCTACGCGGCGGAACTGAGAACCCTCGTTGGATGAAACCTCCACGTTGAAATCTTCAGTCACCTTCATGTCTTGGAGCGAAGTGATGTTTTTCTTGATGTAGTCCTTCACACCAATGGCACGAACCAATGACAGTTGCTCGTTGGAGGTGATGCCTGTGGCTGGCGTGATGGTCATCAGTTGTTTTTGGCCGTTTATCTTGACTTCTTGATCCTTGATGTTGCCATATCTGCCATTGTAAGGAATCTTTCCATGGATAGGTTTAGCATCGGCAGAACCAGTATAACTGATGTTGAGGGTCTTGTCCTTGTTGATGTACTTGGCAAATTGCTCGTCTTTCAATGACTGGTTGATGATTTGGAGCATGGCCTTTGAAGCTGGATTCTTGTCTGCTTCGTATCTGCCTGGAGCGAAATCGTCCTTGGCACTAAAGCCTTCTTTCACATTATAAGTATAAGTAATCTTATAATCGGCTCCCTTGGCTGTTGGAATCAATGCTGTCGTTACGTTGATGACGGTGTTGTCCAACGTGTAGTCCTGAGTTTCCTGCTTCATGCTGGTAATGACTCCAGCCTTAATTTGCTGCAAGCGTTCGTTGTTGAGTATGTCTTGCTGTGCGGCTTCGAGGGGGACATATCCATCAGCCGAAACGAACTGAGCATCCCGTTCCTTGATATACGTGTATTTTTTGCCTGTAGCGGGGTTAATGACGTCCGTGTAGAGCACCTCAAATTTGTCGTCAGGATTCAGATTGTAAACAGTATTGCTGAACTGAAGGTCTTTGGCGTTTTTGAAGCTCTTGACATCAGAACGAGGAACCTTTAAGGCGATGGAAGGCATATCGGTGAAACCGACACCCAACGTTTCGGAACCCAAATTATACGTTAAGGAATTGGCATTGGTGTTGATTCGGTTGCCTGCCATTTCGGTGGACACGTCCCTCGTGAATTGCAAGCGTTGTGCTTCCATCGCTTCTTCTGTGGTGCGAGTGAGATAGTCTTCCTTGCTTTCACCCTTCAAACGCTTCATCCACGTGTTCATACGTGCTTTCACGCTTTGTTGCATTTGTTCAAAGAGCGACAAAGGTCTGATGGATGATGACTCTGGGGTGTAATACGGAGTTTTCGAATAATAGAAGTTATAGGACACACCCAGAAGCAAGGACGAATTCCAATCGTTTTTGTTATTCAATCGGCCATTGAATTCGTCTGAAGTGTTGTTGAGGCGATACTCCAGCGATACGCTTAATGGCTTGGCGATTTTGTATTCAAATCCTATGCCCAATCGGAGATTGTGCATGAGTTTGTGATCAAAATGAGTCTTCGAAACCCCCTCTCTATAATATTCTTCGTCAGGGTGATGGTCTTGGTGATTGGGCTCATCCCAATAAGGTTCATCCCAATAAGGCTCATCATAGTAATAATATTCGGTAAAGTCCAGATTGCCACGTCGTGTCAATCCAAGACCACCCAGCACATAGAGGTTACCCCTCGGGTTATTATTGCTGACAAAAAGGGGCGATAGGTTGAACATGGCATCCACTCCAATGGTGATGTAGTTGAACGACTGGTATCGATTGTTGTATAATACTTTAGACTTTAAGCCTTCAGCATTGATACGCGCTCCAAGTGTCGGAGCGAACCATGCACCGACGCCCACACCAAAGTTGGGTTGAATCAGGTCTGTACGTTTGCCAGGACTAAACGGCAAATGCAAGCCTCCTTGCAATTGAACGAAGCCATGCGAATGGAAACTCGCATTGTCGGAAATCTCCTGTCCGTTCATGACGATTGGCAGCGAACAAAAGAGTGCTCCCAATGTATAAGTTTTAATTTTATTCATATTTTGATGGATTAAGGTTAGGAATGTTTAGTCTTTTTGTAACATCTTTTACATAATAAGAGCTGCGTCTCAGCATAGCCCAAGCGAGCTTGGCTTTGCATTCGATTTGCATCTTATTTTATTGCAAAGATATACGATTTTATTTTTATTGCCCACTTTTTTCCGAAAAAAATGTAAAAATAACTCAATTTATCTAAAGTTATTGGGCAAAATCTGTATCTTTGTATCGCCAACGCAATTTATTTTATACTTTATAAAGGTTCTTATCTATGAAAAAAATTACTTTAAGTCTTACTTTGGCATCCACGTTGATGGCTGCCGTTGGGTTCATGTCGTGTGACGGAGAATCTAAGAGTTCGCTGAAAATGCAGGTGGATTCTCTCACAACCAAGCTTGAAGAGCAAGCTGAGGATTTGAGTTATTATCAGGATTGTTTGGACATCGTGTCAGATGGGCTTGACAGCATTGCAGCCGCTGACAGCAGTTTGATGATGGTGACTGGCAATAAGGAGGGCACCATCAGCAAGGAGAGCATCAGGGAGAATCTTGCGGCATACGCGGATATGTTGGCTCGGCAGCACGAACGCATCCAGAATCTGGAGAATGAGTTGAGCGGGAACAAACGTGAGTTGAGTAAGATGAAACAGCTTCTTGCTTATCTCAACAAGCAGATTGCTGAGAAAGATGCTACCATCAAGAGCTTGAATGAGCAGCTCGACCAGAAGAACTTTGATATCAACAAGTTGAAGGAGGAAGTGGGTCGTCTTAATGTCACGAATGCCGATTTAACTAACACAGTGAAGCAGCAAGACGAAGCCATTACTGTGGCACAGGAGATGCTGAATGAGGCTTATTACATCGTCGGAACGAATAAGGAACTGAAGAAGCAGGGTGTCCTCTCGAAGAAGTTTTTGGGTAAGGCTCAAATGAACAGTGATGTTGATGTGAGTGCCTTTAAGAAGATAGACATACGCCAAGTGACCCAAATACAGGTGGATAGCAAGAATGCAAAGATTCTTTCTTCGCACCCCAGCAATTCTTACAGCATCCGTGTTGACAAGGCGAACAAGTCTTCTGTCATTACGATTCTGGACGAGGTAGCCTTCTGGAGCCTAACCCGTTACTTGGTGATAGAAAAATAACACCGGAAAGTAAAGTTTAAAGTTTATAAAATTATGCGTATCCTTCATTCTTTTATCGCTGTGGCAGCACTGATGTTGTCCAGCGTCAATGCAATGGCTCAAACAGAAGAGTGTTGCGGAAGTGGCGTATGTGCCGAAGCTCAAGAACTCGGTTACAAGCCTTATCCTTATGGATTTGTTCAGGTGCAGGGTGGTATGGGAACCACCTTCACAGATGTGAGTTGCTGGAAGCTCTTTGAGCCTACCGTTAGCGTGGCAGCGGGTTATATGTTCAGCCCTATCATGGGAGCTCGTGTGCATGTGAACGGTTGGAAAGCCAAAGGTGCTTTCGATATGATGGGACAGTATTATGCAGGAATGACTGCCTTCAACCAGGCGGAAGACGGTTGGGAGTTGCTGGGAAGTCCCATGAAGTACAAGTACAATTACCTTAACGCCAATGTTGACTTCATGATGAATGTCATCAACATCTTCTCCGAGAAGGTGCATCATCCTCTCGACCTCTACCTCATTGCAGGTGTCGGTCTCAACTATGCTTGGCACAACAAGGACTTCGAGCGCATCATCCAAAACTACTACGTGGGTGGCGACATCTCCAATGCGTGGGGCAGACACCAGACACCGCGTCACAAGCTCCTCAGCCACAACCTCCGACTGGGTCTCTTGGCTGACATCAACATCGCTAAGAATTGGAGCACGGGCATCGAGGTGGACTTCAATTCGCTCGACGACCGTTTCAACAGCAGGTACAAGGATGCCGATGACTGGATGATGACAGCTCAAGTTTCCGTCACCTATAAGTTTGGTTTCAAGCCTGTGACCAAGCCAGTACCAGTCCCCACCCCAGCTCCCGTCGTGATGAAAGAAACTGCGAAGCCAGCACCAGTCGAGGAAGTGGCTCCTGCTCCCGTGGAGACACCCAAGCCTGTCGTGATAGAAGAGCCTATCAAAGAAACCATTTTCTATGCCATCCGCGAGAGTGACGTAGATACCCAAAGCATCATCAACCGAGTAGTTGCTTGGTGCAAGAAATATCCTAACAAGAAGATTACCGTAGATGGTTATGCTGACAAGGGCACAGGCAATCCAAAGCTCAATGTAGGCTATGCACAGAAGCGTGCCGAAAAGGTGGCAGCCGCTCTCCAAGAGAAAGGTGTTCCTGCCAGCCAGATGACCATCAAGTCCTACGGTGACACCGTTCAGCCATTCCCAGAGAACGACAAGAACCGCTGTGTCATCATCGAGGGTAAATAAGTTTTATTTTCTCCATAGAAGAGAGACTAAAGAGTTTTGAGGGGACAGTGTCAAGCGATGCAGTCCCCTCTTCTTGTCCCCTTAGCTCGTCACCCTAAAAACGGTGTGACTCACACCGAGGGTGCCGGTCTGAATCACACCGCATTTGAGGCAACGAGGGCACTATTTGCCAACACTTTCCCTATAGGCAACGACGTTGCCCCACATGACTCTACGATGAAGACTCATCGGGAGTTTTTCGTAAAGCTGAAAAAGATTATCAATCATTGTCAGCCGTAGTATCCCATAGGCATGAGATTTCATGTTCAACAATATGATGAATTTATCTTTCTATCCATGACTTATGGTGCTTACCCCTTCTGAATATCTAGTCAGCTTGCAGCCTTTTTCTTTGCATTCCACATACACCAAACTCCTAATACCACAAACGGGATGCTGAGGAGTTGTCCCATGTCGAGGGGCATATCTTGCTCAAAATCTACCTGCTCTTTTTTGAGAAACTCGATGAAGAAACGGAAGATGAAGATGGTGGCAAGACAGAAACCGAAATAAAAGCCTGTTCCTGCCGCTATGGGCGACTTTTGGGGCATCTGCTGTACTGCATACCACCTCCTGTAAATAATCGTCTCAGCAACGAAAATAACAAGGTAGGCAAGGGCTTCGTAGAGTTGTGCTGGATGACGAGGAACAAGTGAACCATCCACCATAGCTTCGTGGGTGTGGAAAATGAATGCCCAAGGCATATCGGTGGGATTGCCGATAATCTCAGAGTTCATCAAATTACCCAAACGGATGAGGGCTGCCATAGCAGGAACAGCAATAGCCACATTGTCCATCACTACCCAAGGTTTCACTTTCGTCTTACGACAATAGAGTGCCATACCGATGATGAGTCCGATAGTGCCTCCATGTGAGGCAAGACCTTCGTAACCCGTGTATTTCCACGAACCATCTGCCAGTTGATGAAAGGGAATCAGCATCTCTATGAACCCTTTGAAACTGGTGAGATAGTAGCCTGGCTCATAGAAGATGCAGTGACCCAGTCTTGCACCGATGAGCACACTGAGGAAGCAATAGAAGAAGAGTGGCTCAAACTTTTCGTCTTCGATTTTCTGTTGCTTGTAAAGCCGCTGCACAATGAGATAGGCCACAAGAAAGCCCATACACCAGCACAGGCCATACCAGCGGACACTGAATGAACCTATCGAAAAAGCCTCAATGGAGGGTTGCCAATCGATGAAGAGGAAGCCCCCCGACCCAAAAAGGGGAAGAGCTGACGCAATGATGCTATTCATTTTTTTCTCTCTAGTTTTTCTAGATTTTCTAGATGGTCTAGATTTCCTAGATTATCTAGACTTTCTAGGTGGTCTAGCCTTTATTAAACATTAAACCTAAAGTGCATGATGTCGCCGTCCTGCACCACGTAGTCTTTTCCTTCGACAGCCAGTTTTCCTGCTTCACGAACAGCGGCTTCACTGCCATACTTGATGTAATCCTCATACTTGATGACCTCTGCACGGATGAAACCTTTCTCGAAATCGGTGTGGATGACTCCTGCACATTGGGGAGCTTTCCAACCTCTACGGAATGTCCAAGCTTTCACCTCCATTTCACCTGCTGTGATGAAGGTCTGTAGGTTCAGCAAAGCATAGATGGCTTTGATGAGACGATTACAACCACTTTCCTCCAATCCCATGTCTTCGAGGAACATCTGCTTTTCCTCATAGCTTTCCAGTTCAGCGATGTCAGCCTCGGTTTGAGCACTAATAACGATGAGTTGAGCATCCTCACCCTTGATGGCTTCACGAACACGCTCCACGTAAGCATTACCTGTTTTAGCACTGGCATCATCCACATTGCAGACATAAAGCACAGGCTTCGTAGTGAGCAGGAACATATTTTTAGCAGCCAGCACCTCTTCATCGTTTTCGGGTTCTACAGTACGAGCTGAAAGTCCTTTCTCCAAAGCCTCCTTGTAACGGAGCAACAAGCCATACTCCACTTTAGCTGTCTTGTCATGCCCTACATTAGCCAGCTTCTCCGTCTTCTTCAGACGCATCTCAACCGTTTCCAAATCCTTCAACTGCAACTCCGTATCGATGATTTCCTTGTCACGAACAGGGTCAACGCTTCCATCCACATGAACGATATTTCCATTGTCGAAACAGCGCAGCACATGGATGATGGCATCACACTCACGGATGTTACCCAAGAACTGATTACCCAAACCTTCACCCTGACTGGCTCCCTTCACCAATCCTGCAATATCCACAATATCGCATACTGCTGGAACGATACGTCCTGGATGCACCAACTCTGCCAGTTTTGTCAGTCGTTCATCAGGCACACTCACTTGTCCAAGCTGTGCATCAATCGTACAAAAGGGAAAGTTAGCTGCCTGAGCCTTAGCACTCGACAGACAATTAAAAAGTGTCGATTTACCTACGTTGGGCAGACCGACTATACCTGCTTTCAAAGCCATATTTACTTCTTTTTCTGATTATACGCTATTAAAAATCAGTGCAAAGTTACGGAAATAAAGTGAAAAGTAACCAAAAGAGAATGAATTTTATTCATTTGACACTCACTTTCAATGGAGTGCGCACCTCTGATGCTTTCTGATGTAGGAAAGCTTCCCAGTCGGTCAGAGAATGGAAGGAAGTGTTGGGGTTCTTATCCCATCCAGAGCCAAAATAGTAAGTGAAGGTAGCTTTTGGTTGATAGGTAGAAGTGGCAAGGACATGACCTGTAGCAATACCATTCTCACGAGCTGAATAAGATGTTTTGAGGGTCTTTTGAGGGAAAAGTAAGCCGATGTAGATATGCCCCATCTGCTTAGCTAATTCATCCCTGTATTTAGCGTTATAAACAGAGGCATCTCCCAAGTCTTCGTAACCTATATAACCATTTTCGGAAGAGAGCACGTATGCCGTAGGATTGCTCTTGTGAACAACCGTTCCTGCTGCCATCTGGGTGGGTTTGGTCAATCCTTGATAAGAAACATTTACCCGATTGAAATGGCTACCAGCATCAAGGCTAATAAGACGCTGTTCCGTCACTTTCTCTCCATTAAACTCTTGCTCTGGATATGTGAAACGAACAGTAAAACGAAGAGGTCCTTGGTCGAGAATCTCAAAAGTTTTATAGCATTGGGGCATGAAGAGACTGCCATCATCATTCAGCAAAGCATTAGCTCCACCTCCAAGGGTAGGACCTACCGTATAGCAATCCATCCCCCTCCCATGGTCGATGTGGTAGCAGAAAGCGTTATACACTTGGTCAGCCAAGTCGTGATAACCTCGGTCGTGAAGCTGCTTGCTTACTGAACGCATTTCCTGATTCTGTTCAGAAGCATACCAATAGTCAAGCATTAGTTTAGATGTGCTCTTGTTAAAGAGGTCGTAACCCACAGCTCCTCCATGTCCATAGACACGATAAGCTACACAATCGTTTTCCCATCCAAACTCATCCTGTCTCTCTACAAACAAACGACCTTTGGCACGTACCTCATACTGCTTTGGAGTGCCTGCTTGAACGTAATAAACAGATTTTCCCTTACTGCCCACTCCTGCTTGGAAGATGAGCTTCCCGTCCCAAGTCAGCTGCGAAGGAATCTCCTTCCCATCAGCGTCCGTCACGATGATATTCTTCTCCTCACCCAGCTTTTGCTGAATCGGTTTCAAGTCCGCCTCCACCATTTCCAGTCGAGCGGATGAGATGGAATTAGATACAGTGAGAGTCACACGGTCGGCTGCGTACATCGAGGTAGCCAACACCAAGGAAATAATCAATAAACAGGTCTTTTTCATATCGGTCAGTTTTTTCTGTCTCCAACTATTTTACATAAATTGCTCACGCTCTACAAAATGAAGACGAGTTTTCTTTTGTTCTCGCTTCATCGCAATTTTCATTGCAAATATAATTATTATGAACGTAATAATCACAATAATGAAAGGAAAAAGTGGGGGTAGGGATGAATTATGGGGTGACGACACAGAACCTACCCTTCTTTTTAGAACAAAAATTTTGATTTAACATGGAGAAAGTCGTATATTTGCAAACGTAAACTCAAAACCAAACTGCCTATAGTCAGATATCATGCCAATTGGCGTGGCCTTTATTCCTGTATTTGAGTGATAGGTAGTCGAAGACCTCGGAATCAAATAGAACGAATTTGTCCACGTTTTTATTCAGAAACAATCAATTATTAACTCAAAAATATTTCAACCATGAAAAGAACAATTCTTAAACTGATGATGGTGCTGAACGTACTGCTATCAAGCGTATGTGTAAATGCACAGACGGAAACTTATTTGAGAGGTGATGCGAATGGTGATGGTGTGATTGATATTAGCGATGTAACCACTTTGGTGAATATCATTTTAGGTAAAGAAACAGCCAGTAGTATAACACCCACGGGTAATGCTTGTTTTGTTCAGTTAGAACCTGTGGATGAATATTGTTATACAGATGTAAACACTGCTACCATCTTGGCTAAAATAAATTGTTACAGGAAGCTGTTCTCCAAAAATTTCTCCTATGGATTTGTTTATGGTAAATCACCATCTCTTTCTGGTTCTGTAACTTATAAGAGTGCAGGCGCTATTAGATCCAATTCAATCAACTATATTCAAACTACTCTTAAAGAACTTGAACAAAATACAACTTATTATTACCAGCCATACCTTAATGTGGATGATGAATTGTATTGGGGTACAATTGCGTCGTTTACAACAAAAGATGATGGAACGACTCCACAAATAGAAACAACTACTATTTATTGGGGCGGAACTAATGATTATGGAGGAGCCTCTCATACACTTATTCCTGCTAACTTTGACTACATCAATAATAAATCTGGGTCTCAAGAAGTCGTTAGTAGTTACACTATAAGTAATTTTCATCCAGCAACTTATTGTACATGGGTTGCCATTCCTATAAATTGGAGAATAGTTTCATTTGTAGATGACGATAGAGATGAATGGAAAAATTCTTTACAAACTATTAATTGTTCCGATGGGCAATATAAGATTTGTTATTGGGATTCTGCAGCAAATGCAGAAGTTGCTAATATATTTACAATTATAGTGTCTAAATAATGGCAGGAATACGATTTAAAGAGGGAATACTTCATAGAGAAATAGAAAATGGAATTGCTGTTATTAAACCAGAAGTAAATGCTTTATATGGACCTTATTCTGACTTAACAACAGGAGCGGATACTGTTTATAATACCTTAGGCGCATAGAACATTCCAGAAGGTTTAACGATAGCAGTAGGAACAGGAGCAAATCTTAAGGAGTGGTGGTATACTGGAGAAGGAAGTTAAACATACATACAAAAAACGGAGAGGGGATTGTCCTTGCGGGCAGACTCCTCTCTGTTTGTTTAAGTGAAAATGTCAGTTCAGGCTTCACCAACGGGTGATGTGTCCTGTGGTATGCCCAGTTCTTCACGGGTGAAGATGGGGATGTTCCAGTCCTTGCTGGAAGTGAGGGTTATTTCACCCCCAGTAATGAGGTCATCACAGAGGGTTTTTCTCAGGACGGTGATTCCCTGCATGACCACATGGGTGGCTACAGCAAAGGAATCTTGATTGTTCTCTTTGCACCACTCTATGAAGTGGTGTGCATTCAAGAGGAGATTTACTCTTGTCGCAGCATCTTTGAGGAAGTCTGCTTCGCGGTACTTGTTGTCCTCCTTAAGAGCCGTTTTTGCGATGGCTCGTTTGAGACAATGCTGATACATCATCTGCTGGTTATCAACTACATTTAATTTCTTCTCCACAGCCACATCTGAACGAAATGTGGATGCTGCCGTTTCAAACGGCTTGTTAGTTCTTGTATGTGATGAACACATTGTATGTGATGTACACATAATATTATAACGATTGGCCTATACATCGTGAGGTTTTAATTAAATAAATGTGCTTCCGGGTCTTGCTTAGCTAATTTCTTTTTGTTTTGAGCCTTACAAAGGCTCGGAGGCGTTGATTATAGTTTATTAAGCCTTTTCGGGCTGGTAGGTGACTTAGATAGTTGTCACCAGTGGGGGAGGTCTTGTTTTCATAACTAACTTATGAATCTTTTGGGTTACTTACTTTACAGCTCCACTTCAGAGAGAGCTGCATCCTCTGCCATCTGCTCCACATCAGGCTCAACAGAGTAGTAGGTTTTCACTGCCTTCATCAGCTCTGTGTAGAACTGGAAGGTTGCCACGGCATCCTCTTTTTTGGATGCTGCCTCATCGTAAAGTTTCTTCACGATGGCCTGCAGAGCTGTGAATGACCCGAAGGTCATCTCTGCATAAACTGTTTGGTCTGCATTTGCGACCTTTGCGACCTCCTCTCTGAGGTCCTTTGTGAAGCAAATAATCCTCTTCATTCATTTCACCCTTTGCCATGGGATTTGTTTTTCTCTTTTTGAGGGGAGTGGCGAGACCCTTAATTAATATAAATTTGCTCAAATCCTAAAGCTGGGGAAAACCGCTTGTTGCGCATCCAAGCCTGATGGTTTATTCGGCTCGTCAGCCGAACCATCTTGTTGTTTTCGGGTGCAAAGGTAGAGAGTATTTTTCATTCCTGCAAATTTTTAATAAAGAATTTAATCATTTGATACTCAATACGTTAAGTAGTTTAAATAAGGCATGAAAACGACCTACAAAAAAAGGTAGGCCGGCATCCGAAGATAACCGACCTACTTTTGGTCTATTAGGTTTAATAATACTTATTTTATAGCCTTTTTGAGAACGAGCGGTGCTTTCTGCCGTCAACATCACCAATATATATTGCTGAGTGTCTTGATGTCTTCTTCTTTCACTTTGCTGATGATACCTTTCAGATGTTTTGCCTTGATGGGATAGATGAATTCGTTGCCTTTTCCCAATTTTTTTTCTTCCTTTTCTCCCAGGAAACGCTTGTCGCTTGATATGCCTACATGATAGACCATTTTCGACACCATCAGCCATCGGTCGGCATTGGCATACACTCCAGGCACTTTCTTTTGCTGCTTCAACCACCAGTAGATGTATTGGTGGAAGAGGAAGAGGAGATGTTTTTGCCCCAGTTTAATATGTTCGATTCTGTCAAAACTTCCGATATGCACACAATCGAGCTGGCTGTGGTTGTTCATCGGGTTGATTTTAAGATAATTAGTGAGTGCTATTCGGATGAAGTTGAGTGTGTCGCCATCATCGATGATGAAACTGCTGGCTCTTGTCTTTTCCTCTTTCTCACATTTCTTATATTTATAAGTCAGCGTTCCCACGTTTTCAAATGTCCAATGCAAGTCTGAGTCTGGATATACTCTTTCGGGGTTCATTTTTTCAAGTGCCTCTATCAGCTGCCTGATGTTCTCACGAGGGGTATTGTCCTTTTTCATTGCATCTGCTGTTCTGCTGACGGCATAATCTTTCACCATGAGGCACAGATAGAAGAAGGCTGCTTTTTTCTCATCGGTGTCGATGCCGAAGAGGTTGAGCGACTGCTGCAGTTCCTCGTCTTGCAGATAGGATTGCCACCACTCGTCCCTGCACTCGATTTCTCCTTTTTCCATTCTCTCGACAAACACGCCAGGGTTGAGGGAGTCAGAAAAGTCTTTTCCGTCGAACGCTGGCCAAAACTCATTTGACACTCCCCACACATAGTTCAAGAGGGGGTCATTGTATCCCTCTTCTGCTGCTGGTCGCAATTTCGGTATTTCCATCGTCTTTCTAATAAAGGTTAATACTTCTCCTTATTTGTTTTCCAGTCCACAAAGATACTGCTTTTTCCTTTAATAAGCCATGATTTGTTAAAAAAAGGGGTTGAGAGGGGTGAAATGTTAAGGAAATGGGGCTGAAAAGGGGGAATGGAAGAGTCAGCAGATTTGTTTTCACTGACTTGACAGGGGTTTTACCTTGGACTCGGAGAGTTGATTTCGGTTTGCCCGAAGAATCCGATTCGATGGAAGGTGAATAGAAAAATAGGTTAAAAATCATCACTTTATGTGGTTTTTCTTCGGAACAAGAAATTTTTTCTGTCCGTCATTTTGAAAGTTGGGGAAAGATGTTTATACTTGTGATGTGAGATTCCGGGAAATGGGATTTCGGAAATGAGAAATCCGAAGGTACGTATTTTATTCCTGACCCCCTTAGAGAAGGGCGTTTTTTTTGGTATCTTGTGTACAGAAAGAGATAATCGTGAATTGAGAGATGTTTTTGGGTTGAACGGTCAAATGGTTGACCAAAATTTAAGTATAATATGATGAAAAAGAATGTCATTAGGATTCCAAGCGGAATCCAGTATATTGGTGATGAAGAGATGAAGCGCAGGATGCCGGATTTCAGGTTTGAGAGAGGCATCTACGCAAAAGGATTGACAGGTTGCGGGGCAACGACATTTGCACTGAGAGATGACGAGATGAATGTGGTACTGCTGGTTCCGCGCAAGACTTTGTTGCGCAACAAGGCTGAACAGACGCCTGATGTACAGATGGTCTATGGAGATATTACGAATGATGAGATTATGGCTTACCTGGATGGTCACGAGGGGAGAAGGAAAGTGTTTATCTGCACGTATGATTCGGCTGGCAGATTGAGATGTCTGCTGGGCGATACGTGGGAGGGTTATCATCTGTATGTGGATGAGTTCCACGTGTTGCTCTCGGATGCAGGGTTCAAGAGTTATGTGGAGATGAGTTTGATTGATTCAGTGCGTGATGCTGAACATCAGACTTGGCTTTCTGCCACTCCCTGTCTGGATGAGTTCATCGAGCGGATGCCCCATCTGAAGGATCTTCCTTTCTATGAGCTGGACTGGGAAGATAAGGAGAAGGTGGAGATTCAGAACATCTGTTGCCCTAAGCCGATGGATGCACTTTGCAGGGTAGTGAGGATGTATCAGAACGGGTCTTACCCTGTAGTCACGGATGGGGACAGGGTGATGAAGAGCCGAACGATGAACGGTATGTTTTCGAGTGTGAACGGCATTCTGAATGTGGTTCGTCATTGTGGATTGACTCCTGCCGACACCGACATCATCTGTGCCGAAACGGATGAGAATGTGGAAGCGCTCAAGAACATGGGTTTCCGGATTGGGAGGATTCCGCTCAGGGGTGAGAAGAGGAAGATGTTTACCCTGTGTACTAGCACTGCCTACATGGGGATGGATTTCTACGGAGAGGACACCTGTACGTTTGTCTTTGCCGACTGCAAGCAGGTAAACACGGCTGTTGACATCCGAACGGAACTGGTACAGATTTGTGGCAGGGAACGGCTGAAAGAGAATCTCTTCCGCAAGACGGTGATTTTCATTCATAACGACTGGAACGGGGACATTGACCTGGAGGAGAAGCTCTCAGCGGTGGTGAGAAAGAACAGGATGAGTGTAGAGACCATGGAGCTGTTCAACCAGCCTGACTTGAGCAAGGAAACGAGAGAGTATCTGGTCAATCTCGTCAAGAGGGAAAAGAAGGCTGCTGGCGACCGTCTGAACTACACGTATTGGGATGAATCCTCCCAGCGGTTCCGCATCAATGAGCTTTCCATCTTGAGCGATGAGTATGAAGCCAGAGTGCAGTACAGCATCTACCACGACGGAACTTATGTGATGAGGAATCTGCAGAAAGAACAGACGTTTGCGGTGTGTGACAGGGGTAACTTGGCGGTGGCTGAACACGTGAAGAACATGGTTTTGAAGACCACGTTTGCTGAGAAGATGGAGGCTTACTGCAACGAACGTCAGCGTGAGGAAGGCAACATCTTCTTGATTGACTATCTGACCACTCAGATGGAACGTAACGACCCCCGACTGAAGGTATATTATGACGCGCTGGGTCCCGAACGCATCCGTGCCTTGGGATATAAGGAAAAGAACTTGCAGGAGGAACTGAATGTGAAGAAGGCTGACACACGCATCCGTATAGCTCTCGACAAGGTAATACGTCGTGGAGACGAAAAGACATCAGACGAATGGAAAAGGCTCTTGGGGAAGGTCTATCAGGAATTGGGCGTGAAGAAGTCGGCAGTGCGGACGCAGCTGGAGAAACTCTATGGCTACAGGATGGTGAGGCATCACAGGACAGATGATTTTGGCAAAAGGTATTACACGTATGAAATTGTATGACATTTATTTCTTTATATAACAACATCACCTGTTCGTTGGTGGTGGGCAGAAATGAGGAGGAGGAAAAGAAGCTGAGAGATTCCTATGAGGTGAACTACAGCATCAGGAACATTAAGAAGATGAAGAAAAATAATTACTACAGATTGGTGAACGGACGGCCAACAGAAGGGAAAACCGAGGGATGGAGAAACAATGAATGGCTGGTGGAGTCGGGTTTCTTTCTGCTCGACTATGATGTCAAACCTGGAAATGGGGGATGGAAAAAGGTGTGGGAAGAGATGAAAGGCTATTTCAAGGAATGGGGGGTAGTTCATTTCGAGAAGTCCATCAGTGGAGGAGCACACCTGACGGTTGTGAGAACAGAGGGACTGACCATCGAGGAGAACATACAGTTGTTTGAACTCCGAACGGGTCTGGAGTTTGACCACAGCTGCAAGGACTTGGCGAGAGCTTGTTTTCTGGTTCCTAACGAATATGTTCTCTACGAAGACCCTCTGTATTATGAGGACGGGAAACCCGAACCGCTCCCGTTGAGTGAGGAAGACAGGAAGAGGATGGACGAATGGAAGGAACAACAGATGGAGATACATCGGCAGCAGGTAGGACAGCGGAGAGTGAACGCTCAACCTGTTCCCCATGGCGAAGAGGATGAGAAACTGCTGGAATGGCTGGTGGAACAGATTTGTGAGAAGCAGGTGGACTTGACCAGCAATTACGACCACTGGATTTACATCGGGTTCGTCATCGCCAACATCAAGGGATGGGCAGGGGAAGAACTTTATCAGCGTGTTTCCTCATTCTACCCAGGGTATGACCCCAAGGAAGTGAACGAAAAATACAGAATTCTGTTGCGAGACAGTCGTGGGGAAGTGGGTATCGGTACGCTCATCATGTTTGCCCAAGGGGAAGGGGTGGTGTTGTGAGAAACAACTTTTTTACCACCCCCCCAAAAAAACATCGGTAATGATTTGGGATGGCAGGAAAAGATGTCTATACTTGTTGTATGAAAATCAGGATGACACGATATTATGGCGATGGGAAAGTGACGAAATCGGTGGTAGAGATAGATGGCACTGATTTCAGTTGCGAAGCCCGTGAACCCAGTTTCAAAGACTACACAGCGTCCTTTCCGGGTTGTTCGCAATACTGCCTGCCCGTGGGGGAGTTTCTGTGTAAACCAATGGCTACGGAACAGAGTCCGATGGCACTTACCGTGATGAAGGCAGCTGGACATAGGAGTTGCCGATTTGTTTACGATGTGATACACCAGACACGGATGAACTCGGTGGTGCTCGGAATGGCTGACAGGAATATTCCACCCGAAGAACGAGAGATAACCGACAGCACAGATACCTTTGAGGCGTTTCAGCAATATGTCTATCACGCTTACGCACAGGAGGAAGAGATGAGATTAGAGATAAAGAATGAATTAACAAACACACACGACTATGGGACTTCAATTTAGAAAGACGAAAATGAAGCTGAACTATCTGGAGGAAAAACCAGAGGTGTATAAACTTCAGCAACTTACTTTTCCACAAGTGACATTTGCACAACTTGTGAACGAATGCAGCAACTCTTGTGGGGTGAACACAGCTCAGACCAAGGCTGTAATTGACGCGTTGGTGAATCGTTTGGTTCACTACATGGAGATTGGACACGGTGTCCGCATGGGAGATTTCGGTTCCTTCAAACCTACCTTCACGGTGAAGGTGGCTAAGACTTTGGAAGAGGCTACCGAGGATACCATCCGCAAGAAAAAGATCAACTTCTATCCAGGAAAGGCTTTCAAGAATATGCTCAACGACCTGAGCATCACTTCTGCCAGCGAGAACTTGAGTGTGCAGGAGTGATTACCCTTCCACACACACTACTGCTTCCTACACACAAAAGAGAAAAGGCTTCAATACGTTTGACCGTACTGGAGCCTTTTCGTGTATATATATATAGATGTATGAAATTACATTACATCATTCCGCCCATTCCTGGGTTACCCATTGGCATTTCAGGCTTGTCCTCCTTAGCATCGCAGATAACGCACTCAGTAGTGAGGAACATACCAGCGATAGAAGCTGCGTTTTCGAGGGCTACACGACATACCTTGGCTGGATCGATGATACCTGATTCACGGAGATTTTCGTAGCTGTCCTTACGGGCGTTGTAACCGAAGTCACCTTTCTGGTTACGTACCTTCTCAACCACTACAGAACCTTCCAGACCAGCGTTCTCTACAATCTGACGGAGAGGTTCCTCGATGGCACGCTTGATGATCTTGATACCTGTAGTTTCGTCAGCGTTCTCACCTTCGAGACCTTCGAGACTTTCGAGTGAACGAATCAGAGCTACACCACCACCAGGCACAATACCTTCTTCGATGGCTGCACGAGTAGCACACAAAGCGTCATCTACACGGTCTTTCTTTTCCTTCATCTCTACCTCCGATGCAGCACCTACATAAAGCACAGCCACACCACCAGAGAGCTTAGCCAAACGCTCCTGAAGCTTCTCCTTGTCATAGTCAGAAGTCGTGTTCTTGATTTCGTTCTTGATTTGGTTCACACGGTCTTGGATGTTCTGCTTTTCACCCTTACCGCCTACGATAGTGGTGTTATCCTTTGTGATGGTCACCTTCTCAGCAGAACCCAACATCTCGATGGTAGCCTGTTCCAACTTCAGACCCTTCTCCTCAGAGATAACCACACCACCCGTCAATACGGCGATGTCTTCCAACATGGCCTTGCGACGGTCGCCAAAGCCAGGAGCCTTCACAGCACAAATTCTCAACTGAGCACGCAGACGGTTCACTACCAAGGTAGTCAAAGCCTCTGACTCCACATCTTCTGCAATCACGAGGATAGGACGGTTCGTCTGTGCAGCAGGATTGAGGATAGGCAGGAACTCCTGCAAGCTGGAAATCTTCTTGTCATAGATAAGAATGAGTGGGTTCTCCATCTCACACTCCATCTTCTCTGTGTTGGTAACGAAGTAAGGAGACAGATAACCACGGTCGAACTGCATACCTTCCACCACACCAATGGTAGTTTCACGGCTCTTAGCCTCTTCAATCGTGATGACACCATCCTTGCTGACCTTCTTCATGGCATCAGCAATCAGCTTACCGATTTCCTCATCGTTGTTAGCAGAAACAGTAGCCACCTGCTCAATCTTGTCGTAGTTGTCGCCCACCTGCTCGCTCTGAGCCTTGATGTGCTCCACAACCTTTGCGACAGCCTTGTCGATACCACGCTTCAAGTCCATAGGATTAGCACCTGCAGCCACATTCTTCAGACCTGTGGTGATGATGCTCTGAGCCAACACAGTAGCTGTAGTAGTACCGTCGCCAGCGTCATCACCTGTCTTCGATGCCACACTCTTTACCAACTGAGCACCCGTATTCTGGAAAGCATCAGCCAGCTCGATTTCCTTAGCCACCGTCACACCATCCTTCGTAATCTGTGGTGCGCCAAACTTCTTTTCGATAATCACGTTACGACCCTTAGGACCAAGAGTCACTTTCACGGCGTTAGCCAACTGGTCAACACCCTGCTTCAGCTGCTCACGAGCCTCAATATTGAATTTTAAATCTTTAGCCATAATCTTATTTACAATTTAACTATTTACAATATACAATTTATTTGAGAATAGCCAATACGTCACTTTGTCTCATGATGAGATACTTTGTACCTTCGTACTCCAGTTCCGTACCCGAATACTTACCATAGAGAACCTGGTCGCCTACCTTGACCACCATTTCCTCATCCTTCGTACCGTTGCCACAAGCAACAACTTCGCCCTGTAGGGGCTTTTCCTTTGCTGTATCGGGGATAATGATACCACCGATTGTCTTTTCTTCAGCAGGTTTTGGGAGCACCAGCACCCTGTCTGCCAATGGTTGAATGTTCATAGTTCTTTGATTTTTTTAGTTGTTTATTATTAAATAATGTATTTTCTTTTTTTTCCTAGATTGTCTAGGTCTTCTAGAGAATCCAGATTTTCTAGAATATCTAGGCAATCCTAGTCTTCTTAGCTCTTCCCCCTACAAATACCGTGCCAGCCAATCGAAGAAACTGACAGAATGACAAACTGTCATAAAGAAATGACATAATGAACCAAGCCCTCAAAAAAAGTCAGCCATCATCAATATATACTCTTTATTTCTTTTAATTTTAAAAAACTTTTATGTTGATGTTGATAGCCTGTTGATGTTGTGGATAAAGGTGGAGAGAGAGTTGTGGCTCAACGAGTTGGCTTGTTGAAAAGAGTGGGGGAGTTCTATTGAAAAAAAGATGAAAAAAAAGAATAAGTTTTTTTGGACTTTTGGAATGGATTTGGGTATAAAAATAGAAGAGAGAATTGCAAGAAAAGTTGTTGAGAGTTGTTGTTGACTTTTCAAACGATTGTTGACAGAGTTAGTAACATAGCATTGTTGATAAGTGCTTCCTCCTATTGCCTGAGCAGTTCCATGAATCTGCGTTTCATGGCTTCCTTACGTTCCTCTGTCTCGTTCATAATGAATTCGTTGACCACTTCGTCGAAAGCTTTTTCGGCCTTGGTACGCATCTGTGCCCGTCCAGCACGAAGTCCTGACGATAGTTCAGTCTTGGGAAGTAACTGTCTGTTAAAATTTCCGTCGCTCATGATGATATGTCGATAAGTATGTTGAAACTATTTGTGGATAAACTGTGGACAACCCTCTTGACAACTGGTTGACAAGTGACAAATATACGTGTTTTTCTCAACATGGCAAACATTTGGGAATGAAAATGATGGATTATCTTTGTTTTCAGCAAAGGAATCACTAATTTTGCACGTGTTAATAACGAAGTAGATAAGTTATGAAAGCTATGTTGATAGACGACGAGATTTACATGCGTCGCTGCATCCAGTTGGCTCAGAATGGCCAAAAGAATGCACAGCCGAACCCTATGGTGGGAGCCGTGATAGTTCACAACGGCAACATCATCGGAGAAGGCTATCATGTGCGTTGTGGAGAAGGTCATGCTGAGGTGAATGCTTGTGCATCGGTGAAGAAGGAGGACGAACACCTGTTGAAAGAAAGCACCATCTATGTGAGTTTAGAACCTTGTAGTCATTATGGCAAAACCCCTCCTTGTGCTGACTTGTTAATCAGGAAAGGTTTTAAGCGTTGTGTCATTGGCTGTCAAGACCCCTTTGCGCAAGTGCAGGGTAGGGGAATCCAAAAACTCAAGGATGCTGGCATCGAAGTGACTGTAGGAGTGTTGGAAGAGGAATGTAAGGCGCTGAACAAGCGTTTTATGACTTATCACGGTAAGCATCGACCTTTTGTCACTTTGAAATGGGCACAGTCGGCAGATGGCTACATCGATGGACATATATCTAACCCTTACACCCAGATGCTCTGCCACAAACGTCGTTCGGAGCATCAAGCTATTTTGGTGGGAAGGCGCACATTCGAAGTCGATAACCCTTCGTTGACGGTTCGTCAATGGGTGGGAAAGTCCCCACAGCGATACGTGGTAGCTTCCAACGATTTTGTGTGTCCTGAAGGATGGAACGTCATCCCATCTGCCGAAGTCTCTGACATTTTGGCTCATCTCTACCATCAGCAAGTACAAACTCTTCTTGTCGAGGGAGGTGCCCAACTTCTTCAATCCTTCATCGACAGCGGGCTTTGGGATGAGTGCTATGTGGAAACAGGCACACAACCCATTCAAGGCTCAGTACTTGCTCCATCCTTGCGTGGAAAAGCCTATCTAACAGATACACCCATCACTTCCTTTGGAAACAAACTGGAGAAGTACCTTCCTTTGCAAATCTAAGGATATTATTCAAAATATTCCTCCTTAGATAACAAAAAAAAGTGGAGAACCCTCAGCAGGATTCTCCACTTCTTGTATATTTATGACTTTTACTTCACGTAAACCTTGCGAACAGAGCCGTCAGCCATCTTGATGATGTTGATGCCCTTCTTGAGAGTAGCAACACGTGCACCAGCAACAGTATAGATGCCAGTAGCAGCAGAAGAGATAGCACCCTTCTCCACTTCAGAGATAGCAGTAAGACCGTTCTTGCCGTAGTAAGTGAGAGTGAAGTTATCGAAGATTGCCCAGTCAGTAGAGATAGTCACATCCTTCTTCACACCAATGCGGAGATTACCGTCCTCGCCAACCTTCACAACAGCAAAGTTGAACTGGTCGTTTGGAGCGTAGTAACCCAGAGAATTACCCTCTTCGTCAGTAGCGTCGAACCAGTAAGTAGCAGCTTCCATTGTGTTAGGAACAACGTAAGATGCTGCACCACCTTCTCCACCTACAGTAACAGTGCCACCGCCAAGACCATTCTCCAACAATACGGCACAAATGCTCATGATAGGATTAGAAGAAGTTTCGCCATTTTCGCCTGTAGCGTAGATAACAGCGTTGTAAGCAGGAGTACCTTCCTCTGTCCGAGTGTTCTTATAGTCGTCTGCTGCAGAACCCTGACGATAGTAGCCCTGAACACCTACCTTGTAAGTACCAGCTGGCAAACCAACGATGTCCTGATAAACATCGAATGTCTTTTCGTAGCACTCAGCGTTGGTAGAAGTAGTACCACCAGCACCGAAGCCAGCTGACCAACCAGTGAAGTCACCGATAGTGTCGAAAGTAGAGTTGACAATCAGCTTCGTGAAGTCAACAGGATTGCTGTCGGAAGCATTCTGCCAACCTTCAGGAAGATTGAGCTGTGAAATAACGGCCTTCATCTTAGAAATAAGAGTTTCCAACTCTGCCGTTGTAAGGTTCATGTAGTCGTCGATTTCGTCGCTGATAGCATTGTAAGCTTCGATGCCGTCAGGATTAGCTTCTTCAGATTCTACAGCAGCAATGAGTGATTCGCTTACCTCTAAGAACTCAGTCACAGCAGCTACGTTAGCTCTTGCATCCTCAAGAGCCTGCTGAACCTCTGTGATGGAAGCCGTCATAGCCTCAGAATCGCGATCTGCAATAGCTTCTTCAGCCTTAGTAATGACAGCGCTTGCAGCGTTATAAGCACCAGTAGTCATATTGTCAGAGTTCTCTTCCAGATAGTTGGTGAGGCTGGTGAGGAACTCTTCCAGCATGATTTCTGTAGCATCAGAACCTTTACCTTCGTAGATGAGCTGGAACTTCGACCAGAGTACCCAGTGAGCTGTTTCACCATTCGAAGTCAAACCAATCTTCATGGTACCACCTTCTACAAGACCGTAAACTTTCTGTACATAACGACCTGCACGGAATGCGTAAGATGCACCAGACATACCATTAGGAACATAACCAGCACTACTCAGATAGTCAGCGTTAGTTGTACCACCTGTAGAATAGAAGTCTTCAGTTGGGTCGCCACCACTGATGAAGCAGTTCACCTTGTCTTCTGCTTGATCCTCTGGAAGAGCATCTGCCATAATATTTTGAACAGGAGTCTGCAATTCGTTCATGTAGAGGAATACCTTGGAAGGCTCTGAGCCATCGTAAGAACCATTGCCACCAGGACGATAGAATGCCTGACAAGAGAGAGAATATACGCCATCAGGAACACCTTCAACTACTTGATAGCAATCTACAGCACCTTCGTACACCTCCACACAAGGATAGTCTTTCAGACCACCGAAGGTACCACGTGCGTTCGTCCACCCTTCGAAGCCGTTACCAAATGAAGCGTTGGTAAGCAACATTGAGCAGTCCATACCTGGTGTAAGGCTGGTTGCCACAGCTGTCTTGTAGAAGTTATCAACAGTTGTGATATAGTTGTTCACTTCTTCTGTAGTGAGTGTGTGGTTAGCAAGAGCTTCCTCTGGTGTTTGTGCTGGATAGCCTTCTGGAACGTCCATGTTCTGAACGAAGTCAGAATAAGCAATCCACTCTTCAGAGTCGAAGTCGAAGGTAATCAGATTCTCTGCCCATTCTGCACTCTTCTGCTCCAGTTTCTCGTAAGCAGCCACAGAAGCGTCGAGTGCTGCAACTTCAGCCTCTACCTTTGGAATATAATCCAGATAGTCAGCTGTAGCGGCTTGTGCTTCTGCAATCAGTGCCTTATATTCTGCAATCAGACTTACAGTTGCTACAAGACCATCAACGTCTTCAAGTGGATAAGCGGCAAGAGCCTTGTCGATAGCAGCGTCGAGAAGCACCTTATCAGGATCTTCTGTTACCTGACCATAGTAGAACAGCTGGAGGTTGTCCATAGCAATCCAGTTGGCTGGCATTCTTGCTTCAGCACTGCCTACCACGCGGAGACCCAATGTCATTGCACCACCTGTATGAACGAAAGTAAATTCAAAGTGCTCTGGAGCACCATCTTTGGTGTACAAGTTAGTCTTGTAGGTTTGTCCATCCAAAGAAGCTTGAGCAAAGAGTTCAACGTCATCTGGATAACCATTAGGATTATTGGCATCAGAGATACGACCCTGATTGCTGGCAATTACATCTACAGCAAGCATATACTTACCAGCAGGAAGAGCGGGAATCGTTTGTGTGACAGAACCATCACCAAGATAGTTTGGAGAGTTACCATTCTTCCAAGCCTCAATGAAACCACTAATCCTTACATCACCATTGGAATAAGAAGCACCTTGATAACCGATGTTAGATGCTTCATCTGAGTTAGCCTGATAGGTAATATCCCAACCTTCAGCATTGCCTGCGCTGAAGTCATTGTTCACGAATACACCAGAAACGTCGTTCTTCTCACCCTGTACGATATCCTTGAAGTACTCTTCGATTTCTACCCAGCGACCCTTGTCGTAAGCAGCCTCGGCAGCAGCGTTCAGTTCTTCTACTGTACTGTTTGGATTGTCGTAAACAGCTTGATACTCTGCAAGGTCAGCAGCGGAAATGCCATTACCCTTAGCATACTCAATCTGAGCTTTCAGGTTCTCAGCTGCCACATAGACAACAGCCTCAACCTGCCAAGCTTCGTAAGCCTCTGGAGTAACGAAAGCCCATTCTGTACCTGCCTGCTCTGGCAAGAAAGCCATACCCTCAGATTCTTCTTGTTCGTAGTCAAGCATCCATACACGGTTGTTAGTGGCATCGCCTACGTATGGTGCCCAACCGAAATTGAGGCCAGGAACGTTTGTGTTGGTGATTTCATACTTGTTGCCACCAAGAGCGGTAAGTACCCACATACCAGCTCCACCACGGCCATCGCCGTCGCACCAGATGTTGTCGTATCCCTGACAGTCATACTCGCTCCACTTACCAGCTTTGCCGCCAGCTTCACAGGAGTCACAAAGTGCCCAAGTGCCGAGAGGAATGGTTTTTTCGTCATCCTCGTACATTTGTGCGATTTTCATTTTGTAGCCTTTTTCTTTCGAGAGGGAGGCACGTGTGCCCCATTCGTTAGCACCAAGGAGAAAACCACCGTACTCGATATTGTACAAGTACAGGATTGTCTCCCCATCATCTACCAGTGCCGTGAATGAAGGCACCGGGGCAACTCGCTGTGCGAATGCCATAACACCGATAAACATCGATGCCAGAAGAAGTAAAGTTTTCTTCATAATGAGTTAGTAATTAAAGATTAGTTAAACAATAAAGTTATTTTTGAGTTGGTTACGATGCAATATATCCTTCATGCAGTTGTTCTATCGGGAAATAAAGGTCGCGGTTTTTACCCCATGCAATGTTTCCCATATCATCTAAGAAGAATTTTTTGAATTTCTTCTCGTCAAGATACCGGTTATACTGCGGATGCGGGTTCTTTTTAATCCATGAGCCAACATCAAGAAGGATAACCACTCCATCGTTGAACTTCAGCGTCACCTTGAAGTCGCCCGCATACCTCGCTTCCTCTATTTTTAAGTGTTTCATTTGAGCTTTTTCTTAATAGTTGTACATACGACTCTCTTTTTCTTTATAAAGAAATTTACCCACTTTGTTACGATGTTATCAGCGTACTCTCTCACAAATTCTTCTGCCAGCTTTTTGTCTTTGGACGAAAGTGGTGGTATTCCTTTTTATCTCTTACCCTAACTTCAGATACTTTTCCATTCTGCATGAGAATCTCGAATATAGATTCATGGTGGTCATGCTGGACATGGACATGGATTGGGTCGTGCTCATTGGAGTGAAAGAAGAACACAAATCCAAAGTATCTGTAAATGTCGGGCATCTTAGGTTTTTATATTAGTAATTAAAGATTAGTTAAACAATAAATGTTAGTCTTTCCCTTCCATGTGGTCAGCTATACGATGAGTAGTTAGTCCCAGAAAAAAGGCAAGTATTGCAACAAAAGCCATCCATCCAATTACTTGAGCGTCAACACTGGTTGAAGAGAAACATGGAGTAATGAAAGCTCCTGTTGCAGTAAGTTTACTCACGTCCATGGAGTATTTTGCCACCTCTCTGGTTGTACCTGAAGATATGACGTTCATGCGAGTCTCCTTCTTTTATTGAAGCGATCGATTGTAAAACCTAAAACAAGGAACAACACGATAACTCCTAAGATTGCTAACACAGCGATAATTCCAGAATACACATACATAAGCTAATAGTTGAGGTTGTATTTAACGTGCAAAACAAATAAAAAGAAATGAGGTGACAAAATTTTTGGAGTTAATTTTTGAGTTTGAGGGCTAAAAAGGGGGATTTTGTTTTGTGAGAATAGCGAAAATGCCTAATTTTGTGTCAAAAAAGAAAGTATTATTATCATGTTTAGAAGAATAAAGAATCAACTGGTGGAGAGCGGAATGGATGGCGGCGAAGCGAAAGCTGTGACATTACTGCTGATGGAAAAGCTGATGGGATGGAGCGTGGCAGAAGCTTTGATGGCTACAGGTGGAGAAGAACAAACGAGAGACGGTAAGGCACAAGAGCTGATGGCAGCAGTAGCAAGAGTGGCAAAAGGAGAACCTGTGCAATATGTGTTGGGAGAAGCTGAGTTCTGTGGATTGAAACTGCATGTGGAGCCAGGCGTGCTGATTCCACGAAGCGAGACAGAAGAACTGGTGGAATGGGTCGCTGACGAAATACGGAAAACCACCCATCAAGAAGAACCCACGAACGAAGGAAGAAGAATGTTGGACATCGGTACAGGAAGTGGGTGCATCGCCATCGCCTTAGCTAAGCTGTTTCCGAAAGCGGAGGTGGAAGCGTGGGATGTGAGTGAAGCAGCTTTGAGAATAGCGAAGGAGAATGGAAAGCGGAATGGGGTAGAGGTGAAGTGGCGAAAAAAGGATGTGTTGGAAGAGGCATCGAAAGCACCCCATAATCGCACCCGACGGGTACGACGTGCCGCACCCGACGGGTACGACGTGCCGCACCCGACGGGTACGGTTTCGGGGTGTCGAGCGGACGACTCAACGGCTTCCCCTTTCATCGAGTCAGAAGAGAAGTATTCGGTGGTGGTGAGCAACCCTCCTTACATCTGTGAAAGCGAAGCCGACGAGATGGAACGGAATGTGTTGGAACATGAACCACGGGTAGCTCTCTTCGTGCCCGACAACGACCCCCTGTTGTTCTATCGGAAGATAGCTGAATTGGCACACGAGTTGTTGGAGGACGATGGCTTGCTTTTCTTCGAAATCAACCGTCGGTTTGGTCCATCAGTTGTGGCGATGCTTTCCGCTATGGGTTATCGTGACGTGGAACTTCGTCAGGACATGTATGGCAACGACCGGATGGTGAAAGCAATAAAAAGCATTAAAAATCGTTATTAAAATTAAAAATACCAACAATCATGATACGGCTATTGAAAATTGCAGGGTTGGCCTGTTTCTTCTTGTCCCTCACTTGTTTTCATGCGAAAGCAAACGAGTGGAAAATCTATGCTTCCTACCACAACGCCACCAAGGCGGTGAAGGCCGACACACGTATTTTTGTGCTCGCTTCGGGCAACCTCTACAGCTACGACACCGAGGATGAAACTGTCGAAACTTACGACAAGACCAACTACCTCAGCGACTTCGGCATCCACGACATCGCCTATTCTTCCTATAGCAAGACCTTGGTCATTCTCTACGAGAACGGCAACATCGACCTCTTGGGGATGGATGGCGAAACTTGGAACATGCCCGACATGAAGAACAAGGCCATCGACGACAAGACCCTCAACGAGTTGAAGGTGGTGGACGGTGAAGCTCTCATCAGCCTTGGGTCGGGTCTTGTGCTCATCGACATCAACAAAAAATATTATGTGGATTACTATGCTTTGGGTTCGAAGGTGAGCAACGCTACCATCCAAGGCGGAAAGATTTACGCCAATACCGCATCGGGCGTGATGGAAGGTGACCGCACCCTCAACTTGCTCGACCTCAGCAACTGGAAAACCCTTTCTTCCAGCACCATCGCCTTCGGGCAAACTGCAGAAGAGAAAGCCGCCGAGGAAGCGCTGTTGGAGCAAGTGGCCAATATCGTGCCTGACTCGCCCATCCGCAACTATTCCTACAAACTCAATCTGTTGGGCAATCGACTCTTGGTGGCTGGCGGCAATTTCTACTACCCCGAGGTGGAATACCCAGGCACAGCCATGAAGTATGAAGGAGGAAAGTGGACAGCCTTCGACGAAGAGGAAGCCATTGCCCTTGTGGAAGAGAGGGGTTATCGCAACGTGACCGACATCGTGCAAGACCCCAACGACTCCGAGCACCATTGGCTTGGCACCAAGCGCAGCGGCATCTACGAGTTTAAGGATTACAAACTCGTCAACCACTACGACCACACCAACTCACCCCTCTCCACCATCCTTCCTGAAAGTTCTCATGCAGGGTGGTATGTGCGTGTTACGGGATTGCAGTACGACCCCGAGGGCAACCTCTGGATGCTCAACAACCAGCGTGACACCATCGTCCACATCTTGAAGAAGGACGGGAGTTGGCAGAGCTACCACTACGATGAAGTGGCTTTCTTTGAGACCTTCGACAACACCGTCTTCGACACACGCGGATGGGCATGGATTAACAGCCGACGCACAGCCAACCGAAACTCCGTCACAGGAGTGGCTTCCCAGTCGGGTCTTCTCATTATCAATACCAACGGAACCATCGACAAGACCTCCGACGACACCCATCGCTTCATCTCCACCTTCTACAATCAGAATGGAGAAAGCTATACCCCCGACCTCTACTACTGTGTGGCTGAAGACCTCAACGGCACTATCTGGATGGGGTGTACGAAAGGTGTCTTTACTACTTCGTCTCCAGAAACGGTCTTCGACACCAACTTCACCTTCACACAACCCATCGTGCCACGCAACGACGGTTCTGGCCTTGGCGACTACCTGCTCAGCGATGTGCCTGTCAAGTGCATCACCATCGACGGCGGCAATCGCAAGTGGGTGGGCACCCTCAAGAACGGCGTCTATCTGCTGAGTGCCGACGGCATGGAGACCCTTCAGCACTTTACCGCTGCCAATAGCCCCCTCATCAGTGACGAAATCAATTCTATCGCCATCAACGGCGAGACGGGTGAAGTCTTCATCGCCACCACCGAAGGACTCTGTTCCTTCCAAGGCGATGCCACCGACCCTGCCACGACCATGAAGTCCTCCCATCTGAAGGTCTATCCCAACCCTGTACGTCCCGAGTATCAGGGCAATGTACACATCACAGGACTCATGTACAACTCCAACGTCAAGATTGTGAGTGCTGCAGGAAAACTCGTCACCGAAGGCACCAGCGTGGGCGGCGAATACTCCTGGAACTGCTGCTACAAAACAGGTCGTCATGTGGCTTCCGGCATCTACTACGCCCTCTGCACCGACGAGGAAGGCAAGAAAGGTGCTGTAGCAAAAATACTGATAATAAAGTAACCATGCTTTCCATCCTCATTCCTACCCACGACTACACCTGCTACCAGCTTGTTGCTGACCTCCACCAACAGGCGGAAAGGTTGGGTATGCTCTACGAAATCATCGTGGTGGAGGATGGTAGCCGTTCGCAAGTCAACATCATAGCCAACCATAAAATCGAGGAACTGAACCATTGCCGCCACATCCTGCGGAAGGAGAATGTGGGACGTTCGGCCATCCGCAACTTCCTGATGGACGAGGCACAAGGCGACCTGCTCCTGCTGATGGATGCCGATGGACGAGTGGTGAGGGACGATTTCTTGGCTAAATATGTGGAGGCAGGACAGGCGCACGAGGTGGTGTGCGGCGGTATCAAGACCCCCGACCTCTGTCACGACCCCCACAAGAAACTACGATGGAAGTATGAGAAAGCCTACGAAGCGAAGTATGGCTACGTCAGCGAGCAGTTCCGCTCCTTCTGCTTCTTGATTACCCGACGGGTGGCCGACAAGGTGCGCTTCGACGAACGCTACCGACACTATGGCTACGAGGATGTGCAGTATGGTCACGACTTGAGGGCGGCTGGTTTTGAGGTGTGTGTCATCGACAACCCTTTGGAGAATAAAGACATCGAAACCAATGACCTCTTTCTCCGAAAAACCGAAGAAGCCCTGCGTTCTGCCCATCAGTTTCGGGGCGAGATAGGCGAACACATCGCCCTCACACGCACCTATCACCACTATCAAGCGTTGGGTGGGTTGCTGCGGCTGTTCTTCCACCTGTTCGGGTCAGCTATGCGGAAGAACCTTCTCTCACGCAACCCCTCCCTGCTTTGTTTCTCCCTTTATAAACTCACCTATTACGCCACATTACGATGAAGGATTTCAAACAACTGAAACGCAATCTGAAGAAAGACCTGTCCTCTTTGCCCTCGCTGAAAGTGGCACTCCTGGGCGACAGTGCCACGCAGCTCTTGGCCACCGCCCTGCGTGGTGAGGGGGTGGAACGAGGATTCCATATCGATTTGTATGAGGCTGAGTATAACCAAGTGGAACGTCAGGTGCTGGACAGAACCAGCGAGTTATATCAATGGGGAGCAAAATACGTGGTGGTCTTCCAATCCACTCACAAACTGATGGAACGTCATGCGTTGCTTCCTCCCGATGAGCAACGCCGATTGGCCGACGAACGGTTGGCTTTCGTGCGTCAGCTTTGCCAAAGCGTGGAAGCACACATTATTTATTATAATTACCCCGAGATAGAAGACACGGTGTTCGGGTCGTATGCCAACAAGGTCGAAGCCTCCTTCACCTATCAGGTGCGCAAGTTGAACTATGAACTGATGCGTTTGTCTGCCGAACAGAAGAACCTCTTCATCTGCGATTTGGCAGCCATCCAGCACAAGATGGGGCGCGACCGTCTTTTCGACCCTGCTGTCTATGTCAGCACCGAACTTCTGCTCAGCATCGATGCCTTGCCTGTGGTGGCGAGTCGCACCCTCGACGTGATGTGTGCCCTCGAAGGACAGGCGAAGAAGTGTCTCATCCTCGACCTCGACAACACGCTCTGGGGTGGGGTAGTGGGCGATGACGGTTGGGAGAACCTGCAAGTGGGGCATGGCTTGGGCATCGGCAAGGCATTCACCGAGCTGCAGCAATGGGTGAAGAAGCTGAAGGAACGAGGCATCATCTTGGCTGTCTGCTCAAAAAACGACGAAGACAAAGCCAAGGAGCCGTTTGAGAAGAACCCCGAAATGGTGTTGCGGTTGGAGGACATCGCGGTCTTTGTGGCAAACTGGAAGAACAAGGCTGACAACATCCGCACCATCCAGCAGGTGCTGAACATCGGTTTCGACTCGATGGTGTTTCTCGACGACAATCCTTTCGAGCGCAACATGGTCAGAACCGAGTTGCCCGATGTCACGGTGCCCGAATTGCCCGACGACCCCAGCCTGTATCTGGAGTTTCTCTATGCACAGAATCTCTTCGAAACGGCTTCCTATAGCACCGCCGACAGCGACCGCACACAGCAGTATCGGGTGGCGGCTCAACGGATGGTGGCGGCTCAGGCTTTCACCAATGAAGCCGACTTCCTGAAGAGCCTCCAGATGGAGAGTGAGGTGACAGGATTCAACGCCTTCAACACGCCGCGTGTGGCGCAACTCTCCCAACGCAGCAACCAGTTCAACCTCCGCACAGTACGCTACACCGAACAGCAAATTGAAGCCATCGCAGCAAGTCCCGAGTACGTCCCCTTTGCCTTTACGCTGGCAGACAAGTTTGGCGACAACGGACTCATCGGGGTCATCATCCTACAGCGGCAGGATGCGACGACCTTGTTTGTCGATACGTGGTTCATGTCGTGTCGAGTGCTCAAACGGGGCATGGAGCACTTCATGCTCAACACCATCGTGGCATACGCCCATCAGCATGGTTTCCGTCGCATCGTCGGCGAATATCTCCCCACCGCCAAGAACGGCATGGTGGCTGACCACTACCCACAGCTGGGTTTTGTGTCGATGGAGGACACCGCAACTGCCCTCTTCGCCTTGGACGTTGAGGCTTACCAACCCAAAGAGTGTTATATTAAAAAGAAAAGATAGATGAACAGACAAGACATTTTGGACAAGGTGCAGGACATCTTTCGTGACATATTAGACAACGACGACCTTGTGTTGACCAACGAAAGTACTGCCGACGACATCGAGGAATGGGATTCCCTCACCCACATCCAACTCATCAAAGCCATCGAGAAAGATTTCTCCATCCGCTTCACAAGTCGCGAAATCCTCTCATGGAACAACGTGGGGGAGATGATAGATTCAATAGTTGTAAAGGTTAAAGTTTAGAGTTTAAAGGTTAAAGAGTTTTTTAGTAATCATAAAAAAATTACTTGGTTTGATTTGCCGCTTTGCGGCATTAAAAAGAAAAATAAAGAAAAACAGATAAAAACATGAAAAAAAATTTTTATATATTTTTGCCTATTTTTTTCTATTTTTTCTTTCCACGCCCCGCAGGGGCATAAAACGCACCAAGTTAGTTATTTAGGTTTACATCCCGCAGGGTCTTTAACCTTTAACCTTTAAACTCTAACCTTTAAACTTTACCTTCTCTTATGGACATCAACTCTACCGCATTCCTGCTCTTCTTCCTCGTCGTTTTTGGGGTGTACTACATCCCGCTCAAGAACAGCGTCAGAGGACAGAACCTGTGGCTACTTCTGTGCAGCTACGCCTCCTTCGCCATAGCCGATGGACGGATGTTGCCCCTGCTGGTGGGTGCCACCGTCGTCTTCTATCTTCTGGGCATTCTGATAGGGAAGAACAACCATGTCAACGAACGGAAAGCTTCATGGCTCACTACCTTGGGGACGCTCTTGGGAGTGGGGGTGCTGGTGTATTTCAAGTACCTCAACTTCCTCATCGACTCCTTCTCTTCGCTGGTGACAGCCATCGGCTTCAAGGTCAGTATGTGTACCCTCCACATCATCATGCCCGTGGGAGTCAGCTTCTTCACCTTCAAGTTGATCAGCTACATTGTGGAGGTGCATCGCGGACACATCCAGCCCTGCCGTGACTTCATCGCTTTTGCCACCTACGTCGCTTTCTTTCCCACCCTCATCGCTGGCCCCATCGACCGTCCAAAACCTTTCTTGGCACAGCTCGGCACGGTGCGCCGATTCTGCTATCCCTCTCCCGACAACATGGCAGTGGATGGTTTGCGGCAAATCCTTTGGGGTCTCTTCAAGAAGGTGGTCATTGCCGATTCGTTAGCCACGTTTGTTGACCTCGGATGGAGCCACACCGCTGAGAGTACTCCTACGGCTTTATGGTTGGTGGCATTGGTATATCCCATCCAACTCTACACCGACTTTTCGGGCTATTCCGATATGGCCATTGGCGTGAGCAAGCTCTTGGGCGTCCGTGTGGCGAAGAACTTCAACTACCCTTTCTTTGCCCGCAACATGGCTGACTACTGGCGACGTTGGCATATCTCCCTCACCTCATGGCTGACGGATTACGTGTTTATGCCGCTCAACATCCGCTTCCGCGATTGGGACAAAATGGGCATGATACTCGCCTGTGTCATCAACATGGTGGTGGTGGGCGTGTGGCATGGAGCTAATTGGACGTATGCCCTCTTTGGCCTCTACCACGGCTTGCTTTTTGTTCCTCTGATTCTGAATGGGGAGTTCCTCTCGAAGCGCAAGGTGAAGTTCGAGGGTTATAAGCCCCCTCTCTCCTATCTGGGGAAGATGATGCAAACCTACTTGCTGGTCGCCCTTGGCATGGTGCTCTTCCGTGCCGACAGCGTAGGCGGCTTGGTCGATTTTGTGCAGGGTATGTTGGTCGGAAACGGTGATGGGGTTGAGTGCTCCTTAGAGGCAGCGATGTTCCCCAAAGCCACCTTCCTCATCGCCCTCCTGATGTTCGCTGCCGAATGGGTGGCGATGGTGAAGAAGAAGGAATTTGCCTTGCAGCTTGCCACAGGATGGCGCCCTTGGCTACGCTACACTACCTATACCCTCCTCGTAGCCCTCTACCTCCTCAAAGTGGGTGGCTCTTACGGCTTTATTTACGCTCAGTTTTAACATGAAAAAATTTTTGCTGAAAATATTTCTCTTTGCTTTGCCTTGGCTGGTGCTGCTGGCATTAGCAGAGGCATACGTCGAACGGATGCCCAACATCGCCCGCGACAAGCACCAATGGATGTTACAGCACTCCACCGAAGTGAAAACCCTCATCTTGGGACATAGCCACACCCTCTATGGCATCCGTCCCGACCTCTTGGATGAAGGTGCTTTCTCCTTGGCACAGCAGTCGCAGACCTACCGCTACGACAGCTATCTCCTACAGCACTACCCCATGCCACAGCTCCAAACCCTCATCCTCCCCTTCAACTACAGCGCCCTTTGGGAAGACTTCGAGAGCCAGCCAGGAGAAGAGTTCCAAGCCATGCGCTACCGCATCTACATGGATTGCGACATCCACCCCCGTCTCAGCTGGTACGGCTTCGAAGTGATGTCCATGCCCTTGGTGCGCGAGAAGCTACAAAGCCTTTACAAGCCTCAGAAGAACCAGTGGGATAGCCTCGGATGGGCGACTGACTACACCCTCGCCGACCGTCCCGCCGATTGGGACAACGGCAAGGTGAGAGCCATCGCCAACACCTATAGCGACACCACCCTGCTGTCTCTCAACGACACCTTCCTGCGTGACATCTTCACCTTCTGTCGCCACCGCCACATCAAAGTCCTCTTGCTCAACACCCCCGTCTCCCCCACCTTCAGGGCCAACGAAAGTGAGCACCAACGGGCTTTAAACCACGTGGTGCTCACCAAACTCCTGCACGACTTTCCCGAAGTCATCTATCTCGATTGGGAAGCTGACCCCCGTTTCACTGACTCCGACTTCTACGATGCCGACCACCTCAACACCAACGGGGCCACCAAACTCACCCAATATTTAAGTGTCGCAAGTAGGCTATAGCCATTCTCCGCATGGTAAAAAACCATTTTTTGTCGCTTTTGATTAGAACTTTTATTAAAAATGAGCACTAATATAGCTATAAATCCTCAATAATTCATAACTTTGCAAGTTCAAAGTAACTACGCAACAATAATTGATACAATCATTTATCATTTATCATTTATCATTTATCATTTATCATTTAGCGTAGCGCCTTATGAGAGATGTATTGGCTGAAGTATTTGCTGTGATGAAGGGCAACAAGATGCGCATCGCGCTGACAGGGTTTTCTATTGCTTGGGGAATCTTCATCTTTATTGTGCTCATCAGCTCGGGTCGTGGACTCATCAACGGTATGAACTATAACTTTAGGGCTCATAACATCGGAGTGGTGACACTGACTCCCTGCGAAACATCGCAACCTTTCGAAGGGCGCAACAGGGGGCGAGCTGTCCGACTCTACGAGGAGGATGCCATCGCATTGGACTATTTGATGGGTGACACGGTGACAAGATCCATTCCTGTTGTGAGCTATGCCGTACAGGCTCGCTGTGGCAAGGAGTACTCCAACACCGTAGTGGATGGTTATGCTCCTGGCTATGCTGTGGCACCGAACACCCGCATTGTGGAGGGGCGTGACATCAATGAACTGGACATGTACAAACTTCGCAAGGTGTGTGTGATTCCGAAGCGGTTGAAGAAGGTGTTCTTCAAGAATGACTCCACGTCGGTGGTAGGGAAAGATCTGCTGTTGGGTGGTATCAATTTTCAGGTTGTTGGTGTCTATGAACCTGTGCTGTCAATGAATACCACCCGTGCCATCATAGCCCCGCTGGCCACGGTGAAGCGGATTTGGTGTCCTGACGGACACCTGAGCCGACTGTATCTGCAGACTTCCCATCTGACTACTGCCGAGCTGAATCGGCGGTTCAATGAGCATGTGCTCAGTCATCTGGCCGCTCGTAAGGCCTTTGCACCAACCGATAAACATGCCGTCAAGATTAACAACATCTATGACCTGCCTGTACTCATTAGCAACACGATGGCAGGTATCAACATCTTTGTGATGATGGTGGGGCTGGCCACACTCATTTCCGGCACGGTCGGTGTGTCGAACATCATGCTCATTGCTGTCAAAGAGCGGACTCGTGAGATAGGAATACGACGATCTCTGGGCGCGAAGGCCCATCAGATTGTCACACTGGTGCTGACCGAGTCGGTCATCATCTGCCTCCTGTTTGGCTATGTGGGTCTGTTCGTAGGTGTATGGTTGATGGAATTGGTGGCGAAGATGATATCCATGGCTGGCGGCAACGATGTGTTTTCTAACCCGACAATCAGTCCGTTATATGTGATGGTAGTGAGCAGCATCATGGTGGTGGCAGGACTCTTTGCGGGTTATGTTCCGGCAAAGCAAGCTGTCAGAATAAAACCTGTAGAGGCGATGACGGTGAGAAGTTGAAAGTGAAAAACTAAACAACAAAAAGGTATGTTTGACTCCAACCTCTGGAATGAAATTTTGCAGACTATCAGCACACGCCGCAGACAAAGTCTGATGACGGCTTTCGGAGTGTTCTGGGGCATTCTCATTCTGACGCTGCTTGTAGGTAGTGGCATGGGGCTTGACAAAGGCATTATCAACAAGGTGAAAAGCATCCCCCCTAATGAGATGTGGATGACGCCGCATGAAACTTCAATGGCTTATCGGGGCTTTGGGCGTGACCGTAAATGGCTTTTCAACTCGCATGATGAGGAGTTGATTCGTCAGCACTTCGGACGAGATATGAAATCGTTTAGTGCGGTCTGCTATGCTGGCTACCAAAACGTTGTCCGAGGGGAACAGACTTACCAGTATCAGGTGACGGGAGTCGTGCCCCTGTTTGTCAATGAACTGCCTCAACAGGTGACGGCTGGCCGCTTCATCAATGATCTCGATATGCGCGAGCACCGCAAGGTGTGTGTCATCGGTGAGCATGTGGCCGATCTGCTTTTTGTCAGCCATGAGGAGGCTGTTGGCAGCAGCATCGAAGTGAATGGCATCACATTGACGGTGGTGGGTGTCACCCACTGTACCAACCGACAGATAGACATAGGCATTGACCTATCGGAAAGTGTGCTGATGCCATTGCCCACCCAACAGGCGGCCTACGGTCGAGGCGACGAAATTGATTTATTCTCTGTCATCATGGACGACGACTTTCCGATGGAACAGCAAAAGGAACGGATTGTGGCTCTCATCAAGAAAAACCACTCCATCCACCCCGATGACCAGCTGGCACTTACGGCATCGACTGTAAGTGAGCAAACAAAGATGTACCTCAACCTGTTCCTTGGCATTGACATCCTGATATGGGTTGTTGGTCTGGGCACTTTGATGGCAGGACTGATAGGCATTGCCAACATCATGCTTGTCACCGTAAAGGAACGGACTCTGGAGATAGGAATCCGCCGGGCCATCGGCGCAAAGCCTGGCGACATACTCATCCAAATCATGCTGGAAAGCCTCGTGCTAACGTTAGGAGCAGGACTGACAGGATTGTGTACGGCTGTATGGTTACTGCATATCGTGGCCAACATGCTACCTCAAGGGGACGATGCGGTGTTCGCCCATCCCTCCATCCCCTTCTGGACAGCTATTGCCGCCTTGATAATTCTCGTGGCAGGTGGGTTGCTGGCAGGTTGGATACCCGCAAGACGTGCACTCGCCATCCAGCCGATTGATGCACTTAGAGAAGAATAAAAAGACTATTGAGAACAGCATAATGAAGAAAACACTTAAAGTAATCGGTTTGGGCCTCTTGGCTCTATACGTGGGCTACACGCTTTTTTACCTTTGGCAGCAGTCACAGCCCGTAACGACAACTTACGAATTGGTCAGTCCAGAACGGCGCACCTTGGTGAAACGCACCACCGTGGCTGGCAACATGGAAGCCCGCCGACAAGTGGACATCAAGCCTCAGGCCACAGGGGTCATCAGCCGTCTGCTGGTGGAACCGGGTGACAAGGTGAGAGCGGGAGAGGTGATAGCTACTGTGAAAATCATCCCCGACATGATGCTGCTCGACGAAGCTCAGAGTCGGGTGAAGTCGGCTCGCATCAGTCTTGGCGAGGTAGAAAGTGAGTATGAACGCACACGCGCTCTGTATGAGGAAGGGGTGGTGAGCCGCGAGGTGTACGAGAAGATAACCACCCGTTTGGCATCGGCACGTGAGAATGTTGCCGCCGCCGAGTCGCAAGTGCAGGTCATCACCCGTGGACAGTCATCACGTTCGGGGGGCATCAGCGTCACCGACCTGCGCTCCAGCATCACGGGCGTGGTGCTCAGTGTGCCTGTCAAGGAGGGGGCTTCCGTGTCAGGCACCAGCGTTTTCACCGAAGGCACGACGGTGGCCAAGATTGCCGACATGAGCGACATCATTTTCCGCGGCTTCATTGACGAAACCGAGGTGGCTCAATTGCATATAGGCATGGACATGGAGTTGCACCTTGGCTCCATGCAGGAGATGCCTATCCCAGCCAAGCTCGACTATATTGCACCAGAAGGCGATATGCAGAACGGAGCAAAGATGTTCGAGTTGAGGGCCACTGCAATCATTCCTGACAACGTGTCCATCCGTTCCGGTTACAGCGCCAATGCTAAAATTAAATTAGGTACTGTGCACAACGTGCTGTCGTGCGACGAAAAAGCCATTGTCTTCGAGAATGGCAAACCATACGTCTATGTGCTCACCTCTTCCCCAAACGATGATGCTCATCAGCAGTTTGAACGCCGTGCCGTCACCATCGGATTGTCCGACGGACTGTCCATCGAGCTGAAAAGCGGAGTGAAAGAAGGAGAACTGCTGCGAGGCAACCCCAAATAAACAGGAGAATCAATGATGAAAAATAAAAAAAAGAACAGGGGCATGAGACCGGTGCTTGTCATTCTGCTGGCCTTGTCATCTGCTGCAGTCAGAGGACAACGACAGTGGACGCTGGATGAATGCATGGATTATGCCATCGCACATAACACAGAGATGAAACACCTGCTAAACGAGCAGAAACGGCGCGAAATCAATGTTCAAGCCAGCAAGGATGCCCGGTTGCCACGGATTGAGGGCGACATGGGGGGTTATGTCAGTTCTCTCCACTTCTCGGGCCACGGAGGCTCGCCTCTCAGCAAATCCCTCTCTTCAAGGAATCGGTTCGATGCCGACGAATCACTCCTGAGCATGGGACTGGCAGCGACAGTTCCCCTCTACACAAAGGGCCGCTTGTCGAGCCAAATCAAAGCCAACAAACATGCGCTGATGGCAGCGGCAGAAGACGTGCGCTCGACAGAGAAAAGCCTCAGAATACAGGTGGCGGCCGCCTACCTGCAAGTGCTCTATAACAAAGGTGAGGCAAAGATTGTGCAAGAGCAGCTGGAGGTGTCCCGGCAACTGTTGAAGCAGGCAAGTTCACTATTCGACAAGGGGAAACGACCCAAAAGCGATGTAGTGGAGGCAACAGCCATGGTGAGTCGCGACGAAGCGATGCTGACAGCAGCAGAAGGAGACATCACGCTGGCGACGCTTGACCTCAAACAATTGCTGAACCTGCCCGACTCCTTGGCTTTCGACATTTGTGAGCCAAGCGACTCCATGGATGTGACACCACTGATACAGGCCGATTGTCTTGACGCACAACCCCCTTCCCGTCACCCCGCTTTATTGTCGATGAAGCACAGCATTCAAGAGGCGGAACAGGGAGTGAAAATGGCTCGCAGCGGTCATTTCCCGACCCTTTCCCTTGTCGGAGGACTCAGCACCTGCTGGGTCAACATGGACACAAAGCTATCGCATAGCGAACAAGTTCCCCTGCTGAGCCAATGGAACACATCAGGCATCCCAGACCTTTATCTCAACAGCAAAAGTAAATGGAGATGGCAGAATTTCCTCCTCGGCATTGTGGGACTGAAACTCTCCATACCCATCTTTAACGCTTTCGAAACGAGAGCCTTCATCCGCACCGCCAAGGTGAATCTGGAAGACGCGAAACTGGCTTACGAAGATGCCCGGCAACACCTACAGAAAGACATCCAGCAGGCGAGACAAGGTGCTATGACAGCCTACAAACGCTTCACGGCAGAAACCAAGGCAGAAGCGGCCAGTGCTCTGTCCTATCGCTATGCCCTCAAACGCTATGAAGCTGGCATGGCCACATTCTTCGACCTCAGTCAGAGTCGTCAGCAATGGGTCACGGCTGCGGAGAATGCACTACGAACTCAGTACGAATACCTGATAAAGAAAAGAATATTAGACATACAGACTCAAACGGAATAAGGAACATCGTAAAACTAAAATATTCATTCTCTTTTGTATTTCTTATGTACTATGCTTCCTGTTTTACTCGAAGATAATGCATCCACTTCCACTTATTGCCCTTCGCTATTAGCATCTTCACCTAATGTATTCATCTTCATTTAGTTTGTCTATAGATTCAATATTGCCTTGTTTATACTATCCCATTTAGCTTGATAATACAATCTTATAATCAAGCTAAATTGCTTTTTATAACAATGCCAAATAACAATTTATAATCAAGCTAAATCAATTTGTGTAACAATGCTAAATTAATTAGTGTAATAAAGCCAAATATTATAGGTATGTAGGGGTATTGTTCATGGTTATGGCGAGGGAAAGGTAACAGAAGTGTTTGAATACCATATACGATGGTACGATAATTTTGTTGTATCGAAGAAAATCACTACCTTTGCCGATAAAAAAGAGATGTACGATGAAGCACTTTTTATCCATATTCATCCTGTTGCTCCTGTGCCTGACCTCCTGCACGGACGACAAGGCCGTGTTGACCATCCTCGACCGTGCCGAGGCCATGATGGGGGAACATACCGATTCAGCCTATCTGTGGCTGTGCAAGGCAGACAGTGCCATTGCCGACCAGTCGAAGAAGACCCAGATGCGCCATTTGATGCTGAAAGCTGAGGCCACCAACAAACTCTTTCTCCAGATGCCGAGTGACACCCTCTTCCAAGAGGTTGTCGATTACTACGACCAGCACGGCACTCCCAACCAACAGCTGAAAGCCCACTACCTGCTCGGCTGCATCTACCGCGACATGAAGGAAGCTCCCCAAGCCATCCAGTGCTATTACGATGCCGTGGAGAAAGCCGACACATTGAGCGATGATTGCGACTACAACACATTATATATAGTCTATGGGCAGATGGCTGACATTTTTGACACACAAATTATGCCTAATGAAGAGCTTGAAGCCTTAGAACAATATGGAAAATATGCCTTGAAAGCAAAAAACGACTATGAATATATTCGTAGTATAGAGTATAAGGTGTTACCTTACAATTTGATGCGTGACACCGACAAAATTCTCTCAACAGAAAAGATGGTTCATGACCTATATGAGAAAAATGGGAATCAACAAGCTGCGGTTAGTGCCTATATGACTTCCATGTATGTATATATTGCCCGAGGTAATCATCATAAAGCAAAAGATTTAATGGATGCTTATGAAAAAATATCTGGACTTTTCGATAAAGACGGTAATATATGTAAAGGACGGGAACACTACTACCATTGCAAAGGTCTCTATTACCTTGGCATCAACCAACTCGACTCCGCAGAATACTATTTCAAAAAGTTGCTCCATCACAGTTACTCTTTCGATGCTTATCGAGGACTAATGGAAGTTGCTCAAAGAAAAGGAGATTCCCAATCCGTCCTTTCCTATTCCAAATGTTATGAAGCCTCTTTCGACACCTTGGTGACGAACATCCATGAAGAAGCCACCCGTCAGGTGGTGGGCATGTACAACTATTCAAGACAACAGAAAATCGCAGAAAAGGAAAGGGAGGTGGCCAGC